>NZ_JBHWKR010000043.1:0-1140 GCF_042730855.1 Kribbella sp. NPDC059898 | reverse complement strand
CTAGTGTCCCCCGCCAGGAATCCTTTGAATATATGCGTTGAGTCGTTCGAAGATCTGGTCGGCGGTCTTGGTCCAGGTGAACGGTCGCGGGTTGTCGTTCCAGTTGGTGACCCAGGCGCGGATGTCTCTTTCCAGTGCCTGCAGGGATTTGTGGACGCCGCGGCGGAGTTGTCTGTCGGTGAGCAGCCCGAACCAGCGTTCGACCTGGTTGAGCCATGACGAACTGGTCGGGGTGAAATGCAGATGGAACCGCGGATGCGCGTCGAGCCACTTGATGATGGCCGGGGTCTTGTGGGTGGCCAGGTTGTCGCAGATCAGGTGGACTTCGAGGTCGGCGGGGACTTCGGCGTCGATCTTGGCGAGGAACTTCTTGAACTCGATCGCCCGGTGACGGCGGTGCAGCGAGCCGATCACCTGACCGCTGGCGACATCGAGCGCGGCGAACAAGGTGGTCGTGCCCGAGCGGGCATAGTCGTGGGTTCGCCGCTCGGGCATGCCCGGCATCATCGGCAGCACCGGCGCGGACCGGTCCAGGGCCTGAATGCCGCTCTTCTCGTCCACGCACAGCACCAGCGCCCGCTCGGGCGGGTCGAGATACAGACCCACCACGTCACGGACCTTCTCGATGAACAGTGGATCGGTGCTGAGCTTGAAGGTGTCGACCAGGTGCGGCTTGAGGCGAAACTCGCGCCAGATCCGCCCGACCGTGGAACTGGACAACCCGCTCTCGGCCGCCATCGAGGCCCGCGACCAGTGCGTCGCATCCTTCGGTGTGCGCTCCAGCGTCGCCAGGATCACGGCCTCGATCTGCTCGTCGGTGATACTGCGCGGCCCACCGGGACGGGGTTCATCCACCAGCCCGTCCAAGCGCCGGTCCACGAACCGCCGCCGCCACTTACTCACCGTCGCCGGCACCACGCCGAGCTTGGCCGCGACCTGGATATTGTCCAGCCCCTGCGCACAGGCCAGCACGATCTTCGACCGCATCGCCAGCGACTGCGCCGACTTCGCCCGCCGCGACCAGCGCAACAACTGCTCACGCTCATCATCGGTCACCACCAGCACAGCCTTCGGCCGACCCGTCCTCGCCATCCAGCAACCCTACAACTTAAAACACGAATTCCTGACTCAGGACACTAG
>NZ_JBHWKR010000042.1:0-1248 GCF_042730855.1 Kribbella sp. NPDC059898 | reverse complement strand
GGCGGGTTCAGGTGATTGTTGCAACGCCTGATTGTTGGAGGGTGTTGTGGCGGTGAAGCTGTCGGAGGAATGTCGGCGGGTGGTGCTGGATCTGCTGGCTGACGGGCACAACCCGATGGAGGTGGCGCGGCGTAGCGGCGTGTCGAAGAGCTACATCTATCGGCTGCATCACAGTCTTGGCGGCGTGTATCGACCAGCCGATTTGGCCTACAGCGACCGCTACCTGGATCGGGACGAGCGGTACGAGCTGGCCCGGCTGAACGACGCCGGTCACTCGTTGCGTGAGATCGGCCGCCGGATGGGCCGGGCGGCGTCGACGATCAGCCGGGAGCTGGACCGTAACCGTGATCCGCGCACGGGTGCGTATCAGCCCGAACGGGCCCACGCGATGGCCTGGCAGCGGCAACGCCGCCCGAAAGTCTCCAAGCTCGGCGGCAACGCGGTGTTGCGGGCGGTGGTGCAGCAGATGCTGGACGAACGGTACTCACCGGACCAGATCGCCGGTCGGTTGCGGCTGCTGCACCCCGGCGATCACCCCGACAATGAGGCGATGCGGATCAGTCACGAATCGATCTACCAGAGCCTGTACGTCTACCCGCGCGGCGAGCTGACCCGGGAGCTGAAGGCGAGCCTGCGCCGCGGCCAGGTCACCCGCCGGCGCCGCGGCAGCAAATCCCAGACCCGCGGCAAGATCCCCGGCGCGGTATCCATCCATGACCGGCCCGAAGACGTCGAGACCCGCCTGATCCCCGGCCACCACGAAGGCGACCTGATCAAAGGATCGACCGCCTCCAACTCCGCGGTCGGCACCATCGTCGAACGCAAAACCGGCTACCTCACCCTGCTCCACCTCCCGCACGGCTACACCGCCGACCGGGTCGCCGACGCCGTCACCGAGCAGATGAGCGCACTGCCGGACTGGTTCACCAAAACCCTCACCTGGGACCGCGGATCGGAGATGGCCAAACACGCACACATCACCGAACAGACCGGCATCGCCGTCTACTTCGCCGACCCCTACCACCCCTGGCAACGCGGCACCAACGAGAACACCAACGGCCTCATCCGCGAATACCTACCCAAAGGCACCGACCTGTCGGTCCACACCGCCACCGACCTCCAAGCCATCGCCGACCAACTCAACAACCGACCCCGCAAACGCCTCGGCTACCACACCCCCCGCGAAATCTTCGCTACCCTCCTCATCGACGACCTACGAAACGTTGCGACGACCCCCTGATTTCGCCG
>NZ_JBHWKR010000041.1:0-1323 GCF_042730855.1 Kribbella sp. NPDC059898 | reverse complement strand
CAGTTGTCCCGGTCATGAGGTGATGCGGATCGATTGGATGGTGCCGGTGTAGAGCCAGCGGTTCGTCAGGGCGCCTGGGGGTGTGACGTACGCGCGGTTGCCGCCGATGGTGAGGTTGGGCAAGCCGGTCGTCATGTCGTCGACGTCGCGGAAGAAGCGCTGGCCGGCGGTCTGGCCGACGACCTGGCCGTCGAGGATCAGGCTGCTGATTCCGTTGCTGCTGGCAAAGATCAGTTCGTGGTCCCGGCCGTCGGCGGCGTTCACCGAGGACTGGATCCGGAGCGGGTACGTCGACGACCCGGTACGGAACTCGACGTACGGCTGCCCGGAGTTCAGCGACACCACCAGATCGCGGACCTGGCTGATCGGATCGGCACTCGACAGCAACGTCGCCGCGGCGGCGGTCGCCGTCGTACGGAAGTTGATCGTGACCGCTCCGCCGGTCAGGTCCTTCACCGCACCGAACTGGTCCGACACGTCATGCAAGGCGGAGCCGTCGAAGGTGCGCGATGTGGTGTCCGCCCAGATCGTGTTCCCGCCGCGTACGACGATCTGGGTCGGGTTGGGCGTGGTGGACCGGCCCAGCGCTGTGGTGAAGAGCGCGCGCACCGGATAGGCGTTGGTCGCTGTACCGGCGGGCACTGTCAATGGAACGGAAACAGTCGTGCTCTCGTCAGGCCGCAGGTGCGGGACCGGGACGGTACCGGCGGTCCACCCGGCCGGGAGGTCGGACAGCGTGACGGCGCCGCTGAGGTCGCCGGCCTGCTGGCTCGTCACCTGCACCGAGACCGAGGTCGTCCTGCCGGCGGCCGCGTCCTGCGGCGCGGTGACGGTCAGCGGCGCGCAGACGCCGTTCAGCCAGTTCCGGTCGAACTTCGAGAACGTGATCCGCGTGTAGTCCTGCTCTCCCACAGCAGGCCGAAGCTCCCGTCGGGCAGCCGGGTGAGCGTCGAGTACGCCGCGAAGCCCGGCTCCACGACCTTGCGGATCGGCCAGGTCTGCCCGTTGTCACAGGACCGTTTGACGACCAGGTTGCTCCGGGACGACGTACTCTCGTTGTTGCTGAACAGCAACCAGCTCGCCTGCTGCGTTCCGGGCGCGGCATTCTCGTTGTACCGCAGGATCGAGCCGTTGTCGCCGGGGTCGATCAGGTTCGGGTCGGCGTGCAGGCCCTGCCAGCTCTCGCCGCCGTCGGACGAGTAGGCGACCAGGCGGTTCGGCCTCGCCCGGCTGTTCAGCATCAGCCGTCCGTCCTCGAGCTCGACGGACTTGTTCTCGTCGGTACCCGGGCCGGTCAGCGCACCCATGTGCCAACTGTCGCCG
>NZ_JBHWKR010000040.1:0-1352 GCF_042730855.1 Kribbella sp. NPDC059898 | reverse complement strand
GGGCCCTGACCCTGGTTCTTGGACACGCCGAATCCAGCAGTTGCTGGAGTAAGCGAGATGATCCTGACCATGGCCCGCAAGAACTACTCCGAACAGTTCCGTCGGCAGGCCGTCGACTTGTACGAGTCCACCCCGGGCGCGACGCTGAAAGGCATCGCGGCTGATCTCGGGGTCGAACGGGCGACCCTGAAACGCTGGGTCGACCAGTACGGCACGGGCAAGCACACGACTGCCGACGGCAAGACCACAAGCACGGGTAGCGGCGCGCACGCGGACCCGGTGCCCGCGGAGTCGGCGGAGGAAAAGATCGCTCGCCTCGAGGCCGAGAACGCCGCGCTGCGGGCGGAGAAGACCAAGCTCAGCACCGAGCGGGAGATCCTGCGCCAGGCAGCCAAGTATTTCGCCGGGGAGACGCGCTGGTGACCCGCTTCCAGTTCGTCGCCGACCACTCCACCACCTACGAGGTGAAGCGGCTGTGCGGGCTCGTCGAGATCGAGCGATCGTCGTACTACGCCTGGCTGAAGGCCGCTCCCGCCCGGCACGCGCGGGCCGCGGCCGATGCTCAACTCGCCGACCGGATCCGGTCGATCCACGGCGAGGACAACACCGTCGGTGCGCCGCGGGTGACCGCGGAGCTCAACGACGGTGCTGCCGCAGGCCAGCGGGTGAACCATAAGCGGGTCGCCCGCGTCATGCGCGAGCACGGCATCCGCGGCTACCAGCGCAAGCGGCGGGTGAAGACCACGATCCCCGAGCCGGCGGACCGCAAAGTGCCCGACCTGCTGAACCGCGACTTCACCGCCGACGCCCCGAACCTCAAGTACGTCGGGGACATCACCTACCTACCACTTGCCGACGGCAACAATCTCTACCTGGCCACGGTGATCGACTGCTACTCACGCCGCCTGGCCGGCTGGGCCGTCGCCGACCACATGCGCACCGAACTCGTCACCGACGCCCTCAAGGCAGCCCAAGCAACCCGCGGCAACCTCGCCGGAGCGGTCTTCCACAGCGATCACGGATCGGTCTACACCTCGAAAGACTACGCCCGCCTCTGCCACGAACTGGGCGTCACCCAGTCCATGGGCGCCATCGGGACGAGCGCCGACAACAGCCTCGCCGAATCGTTCAACGCCACCCTGAAACGCGAGGTCCTCCAAGACCACAACACCTGGCCAGACGAGACCACCTGCCACCGCCAAGTCTTCCGATGGCTGGTCCGCTACAACACCCGCCGCCGCCACTCCTGGTGCAACTACCAGTCCCCGAACACCCACGAGACCAACTACACCGCTACGCTCCCGTCAGCGGCATAAATCCACCACCGTGTCCAAGAACCGGGGGTATGGCCC
>NZ_JBHWKR010000039.1:0-1419 GCF_042730855.1 Kribbella sp. NPDC059898 | reverse complement strand
AGCGCATTGAGCTTGAAGTTTGTGTGAGTGACAAGCCCTCGGCCTATTAGTACCAGTCAGCTCCACACCTCACGGCGCTTCCACCTCTGGCCTATCAACCCAGTGGTCTACTGGGGGCCTTACCCGGTTAACCCGGTGGGAGACCTCATCTTGAAGCGTGCTTCCCGCTTAGATGCTTTCAGCGGTTATCACTCCCGAACGTAGCCAACCAGCCGTGCTCCTGGCGGAACAACTGGCACACCAGAGGTTCGTCCACCCCGGTCCTCTCGTACTAGGGGCAGCCCTTCTCAAGTCTCCTGCGCGCGCAGCGGATAGGGACCGAACTGTCTCACGACGTTCTAAACCCAGCTCGCGTGCCGCTTTAATGGGCGAACAGCCCAACCCTTGGGACCTACTCCAGCCCCAGGATGCGACGAGCCGACATCGAGGTGCCAAACCATCCCGTCGATATGGACTCTTGGGGAAGATCAGCCTGTTATCCCCGGGGTACCTTTTATCCGTTGAGCGACGGTGCTCCCACATGCCACCGCCGGATCACTAGTTCCGACTTTCGTCCCTGCTCGACATGTCTGTCTCACAGTCAAGCTCCCTTGTGCACTTACACTCAACACCTGATTGCCAACCAGGCTGAGGGAACCTTTGAGCGCCTCCGTTACCTTTTAGGAGGCGACCGCCCCAGTCAAACTACCCACCAGGCACTGTCCCTGATCCGGATAACGGACCAAAGTTAGACAGCCAGAACAATCAGAGTGGTATTTCAACGATGACTCCACCCGAACTGGCGTCCGAGCTTCACAGTCTCCCACCTATCCTACACAAATTGTACCGACCACCAATACCAAGTTGTAGTAAAGGTCCCGGGGTCTTTCCGTCCTGCTGCGCGTAACGAGCATCTTTACTCGTAATGCAATTTCGCCGAGTCCACGGTTGAGACAGCGCCCAAGTCGTTACGCCATTCGTGCAGGTCGGAACTTACCCGACAAGGAATTTCGCTACCTTAGGATGGTTATAGTTACCACCGCCGTTTACTGGCGCTTAAGTTCAAAGCTTCGCCGGCCAAAACCAGCTAACCTGTCCCCTTAACGTTCCAGCACCGGGCAGGCGTCAGTCCGTATACATCGAATTACTTCTTCGCACGGACCTGTGTTTTTAGTAAACAGTCGCTTGGGCCTGGTCTCTGCGACCATCACCGCTTCCACCAGCAAGTGGTGTCACGGATCCGGTCCCCCTTCTCCCGAAGTTACGGGGGCATTTTGCCGAGTTCCTTAACCATGGTTCACTCGATCGCCTTGGTATTCTCTACCTGATCACCTGTGTCGGTTTGGGGTACGGGCGGCTCTAACACTCACTGCGAAGTTTTTCTCGGCAGCATGGGATCATCCACTTCCCCTAAACGGGTCCGCCTCGGCTCTCAGGCTA
>NZ_JBHWKR010000037.1:0-1630 GCF_042730855.1 Kribbella sp. NPDC059898 | reverse complement strand
TCGTAGCCGCCGCCGAGGTACGGAAAGCGTGCGAGCGACTCGTCGGAGAGCTCGCTCGGGGGTTGGTAGCGATCGGCCCACAACGCAACGTGGTCAGCGATCCCGGCAAGCTCCGGGCGCGTCCTCGGGTTGTACTGATAGCCCGTACCGGCGATCACGAAGTCGAACAGATGCGATCCGTCGGCCGCATCGACGCGAACCTTGCCGGCCTCGACCCGCGCATCGTGCCACGGAGCGGACAGATGCACCCGGAAGCCGCCGAACGCGACCGCACGCTCGACAGACTCCAGTGTGCAACTACGCCCTGCCTGCGCCGCGATTGCCTTGATACGCCAGCGATCGGCGTCGGCGCGCCGGTGGAAGTTCTCTCTGGCACCCAGACTCTGTGCGGGCCCGGCGCTCGAACCTTGCACGATCAGCTCGGGACGCCGGGTGAACAGGTGCACCGCACGCGCGCCGGCCTCGAGCGCCGTACCGGCCGCGTCGAGTGCGGATGCGCCGGCTCCGAGGACAGCGACGACCTGGCCCGCGAGTGCCGAGAAGTCGATCCGGTCACCTGTGTGGGCGGCGAGGTGCCTGGGCAGGCCGGCGAACGGTGGAGGCAGGTACGGGCCGCCGGTGCCCTCGACGCCGTTTGCCAGCACGAGCTTTCGGGTGGTCTCCACGATGTCGTCCACGCCGCCGTCCGGCCGGGTCACCGCGAGCCGGAGGACCAGATGGTCTGCGGCCGGAGTGACGCCGATCAACCGGGTGTGGTTGCGGACGGCAACGTTCACCGTTCGCCCGAACCATCTGACGTACTCGGCCCACACGGTCCGCGAGATGCGGTCGATGTCGTCGTACGCCGCCTCGCCGTACCGCCGCTCGTACCAAGCCCGGAAGCTCAGCTCCGGAAACCCGTACTCCGGCTCCGGCCAGGCCTTCGGCGTCCGCAACGTCCGCATCCGCGCCGTCGTGGTCCAACACCCCCGTCTCGCCGGGAGCCGCCGCGTCGATCACGGTCGCCCGCCCGATCCCGGCCCGCCGCAGCGCGAACCCGATCCCCAGCCCCGCCTGCCCGCCACCGACGACCACGACATCGTGATCGAACGCCGTCGCCCGCACCCAGTTCGCCGGCTCCGCCCCGAAGTACTTCAGCTGTCGATCACTCATGGACCCAACGGTATGTGTACTGATTCAGTAGACATTCGATCGTCCGGATAGTGAGCGATCGGGAACGAGCGATGGCGGTGGTCAGTGCTGACGGGCCGGTCGTGCGTCAAGAGCTTGTCGACTGACATGCTCTTGGCCTGTACCAGCAGCGCGTGTGCGAGGTTGGATCGCGTGACACGGTAGGCGTTCTGACGAACGACTGCGCTGCGGAGCCGCCGGTCTAGCACAGCGTTGGCAGGCGACGCGCCGATTCCTGGATCTGGGTCTTGACCTGGGCGTGGGTCGCACAGCTGCGATCCGCGGCCGCGTGTGCGAGAGCGGTGTTCAAGAGCCCGCAATTCCCCGTGGTTTTGCCGTGCTCTTGGCGGCCGCCCTGCTTAGCGTGGGTGCCGTGACCGCCGGACAGACCGCGGCGTCCGCCGCCGAGCCGGCGCTCGCGTCCCAGGACCTGGCCGCCGCCGGTGTCGGCTCGCCGTAC
>NZ_JBHWKR010000036.1:0-2221 GCF_042730855.1 Kribbella sp. NPDC059898 | reverse complement strand
ATCGGTCACCACCAGCACAGCCTTCGGCCGACCCGTCCTCGCCATCCAGCAACCCTACAACTTAAAACACGAATTCCTGACTCAGGACACTAGTACGTCAGACGTACAACTCGCCGTCGAGGACGGTGATCGCTTGGCCCTTGAGGTAGACGCGGTCGCCTGCCGGGACGACGTGGACGACGCCGCCGCGGGCGGAGGCCTGGTAGCCGACGAGTTTGTCGCGGCCGAGGCGTGCGGACCAGTACGGCGCGAGGCTGGTGTGGGCGCTCCCCGTCACCGGGTCCTCCGGGATCCCGCTCCCCGGCGCGAAGAAGCGTGACACGAAGTCGTACTCCGACCCCGCGGCCGTGACGATCACCCCGCGCAGCCGTCCCCGCTCGATGATCCCGGCCAGTACGTCGTAGTCCGGGACCACCGCCCGCACGGTCACCTCGTCCCGTACGACGACGAGGAGGTCTCGCAGTTCGCCGGTCACGTAGGTCTCGAGCGGCTCGGCCTGGATCGCGGCCGCCAGCCCGTCGGGCGCGGGTGTGGCGACAGGCCGGTTGACCGGGAAATCGAGCGTGATCCCGTCCGCCGAGACCGTCGCGGTCAGGATCCCGCTGAGGGTCGCGAACGCCACCTTGCCCGACACCTTGCCGTCCGCGGCCAGCGCGTGCGTGGTCGCGAGGGTCGCGTGGCCGCAGAGCCGCTCCTCGAGCGTCGGCGTGAACCAGCGCAGGTCCCAGTCCGCGTCCGCCCGCTCGGACGGGCGGACGAACGCGGTCTCGGCGTGGTTCAGCTCCGCGGCCACGCTCTGCATCCACGCCTCGTCCGGCCAGTCACCGGCTTCGAGTACGCAGACTCCGGCCGGGTTTCCGGTGAAAGCTCGTTCGGCGAAGGCGTCGACCACGCGGATCCTCATGCCCAGACGCTAGCGAGCCACGCCCGGACCGGACCATATCCACTTCCAGTACGAGTGGCCTTGAACCGGGCGCCGCCGCGGCACGTATCGAGAGCGTCCACATCCCGATCTAGGGGGAAGTGTCATGTCCTTGCGCGCACTCGCAGTTGCGACCGCGTTCGCCGGCAGCCTCGCACTGGCTGTGCCCACGACCGCCGACGCAACCGGTCCGTCGCACCATCTCGCCGTACGGCAGGTCAATCTCGTCTCCGACCAAGCCGGCAAAGCCGTACTCCAGGACCCTGACCTGGTGAATCCGTGGGGTCTCTCGCTCGGCGCCACCACCCCGTTGTGGGTGTCCAACAACGGTACGTCGACGTCGACGCTGTACTCGTCCGCGCCCGGCTCGGGCGCGATCGCGAAGTTGCCGGTCGAGCCGACGATTCCGTCGCCGACCGGGCAGGTGAACAACCCGGGCACCGGGTTCGTGCTCAGCAACGGCACCACCAGCGCCCCCGCCAACTTCATCTTCGCCAGCGAAGACGGCAAGATTGCGGCCTGGAGCCGGCTGGTCGATCTGCCGACCGGCCCGGCCGAGATCAAGGCCACGACGCCCGGCGCCAAGTACAAGGGCCTCGCGCTGGCCGAGAACCAGTTGTACGCCGCCAACTTCACGCAGCACCGGATCGACGTGTTCGACAGTTCGTTCATGCCGGTGAAGTTGCCGGCGTGGGCGTTCCGCGACCGGCACGTGCCGGCGTCGTACGGCCCGTTCAACGTGCAGGCGCTGGACGGCCGGATCTTCGTCTCGTACGCGAAGGTCAACGCGCAGACCGGCGACGAGATCGACGGCCGTGGGCGCGGCTTCGTCGACGAGTTCAGCACCGACGGCCGGTTGATCACCCGCGTCGCGACCCGCGGCTCGCTGAACGCGCCGTGGGGTATGGCGATGGCCCCGGCCGGCTGGGGTGCTCCGGCCGGAACGCTGCTGGTCGGCAACTTCGGCGACGGCCGGATCAACATCCTGGTCCCCAAGTCCCGGCACCGCTTCGAACCTGCCGGCCAGGTCCGCGACACGACCGGCAAACCGCTGGCGATCGACGGCCTCTGGGCACTCCTGCAGGGCACGCAAGCCACGGGCGGCACCGACGTCCTGTGGTTCTCCGCCGGCACCGACGGCGAATCCCATGGCCTCCTTGGCCAACTCCAACACCCCTAAAACCAAGGTTGGGGAGGATTTCGTGCGGCGAAATCAGGGGGTCGTCGCAACGTTTCGTAGGTCGTCGATGAGGAGGGTAGCGAAGATTTCGCGGGGGGTGTGGTAGCCGAGGCGTTTGC
>NZ_JBHWKR010000035.1:0-2478 GCF_042730855.1 Kribbella sp. NPDC059898 | reverse complement strand
ACCAGTCCCCGAACACCCACGAGACCAACTACACCGCTACGCTCCCGTCAGCGGCATAAATCCACCACCGTGTCCAAGAACCGGGGGTATGGCCCGATGGTGGAGTTTGTCGAATGGAGATTGGTCACCTGACCTTGAGGGCGAGATCTGGCGCCGGGCGCCAGGTCGAGTCGCTCGACGAGAAGGCCGCAGTGGCTTCACCGACGGTCGCCGGCCATGCTGGCTGACCCGGCTGGTTCGCGTGAATCTCGGTGACGAGATTCTAGAATTTCATCACGAACTGAAGCCGGGTAGGCGAGCGATCTCGTTAGGTCCAGCCAGTGCAGAATCTGCCGCCCGCAGTTGACTGACTCGTCAAGGTAGGCGACCCTTTCGACGGCGGCGTGTGGGCGAGGGACCAGGACATGGGTGTGTTGTAGGCGGTCACGGTCATTGATTCGGTGTTACGTCCGCGCGCTTTACGCCGACTATAGTCCGTCGTACGAGCGTGGTGGCCAGGTGGCCGTCCTCAGGCTCGAGATTCGTCGAATCGTAGCCTTCTTCGGGCCGCGTTCGGCCACACCGGATCCGGCTTCACGGACACCCAGCTGGGCATATTCACTTGCCAGCGTGTGTTGGCGTGAGATGGCCGTCGCAGGTTCCGTCGTTCCTGCCGCTCGAAGCGGTGGAATCACTGTTGACGCCGTCAGGGCAGATCGTCGCGGACCAGACGACGTTGTTGATCTTCGCCCCGCGGAGATCCGCGTCGAAGAGGTTGGCCCGGGTAAGGTCGGCGCCGCTGATATCGGCGTTCCGGAGCGACGTTCCGTGCAGGTCAGCGCCACGCAGGTTCGCGTTCCGGAGTGAGGCGGGGGGCTGATCGAGGTCCGGCGGGTTCGCGGCCCAGGCGAACAGCACGATGCCTACGGCACCGATCATTACGCCGACCGCGATCTGTCTGCGCAGCCTTCGGAACCTGGCCTGGAGATGGATTGTGTTGGACTCGTCGACCAACAGGTCCATGAGATCCAATAAGTCCCCGAGTCCTTCGCGCTCGGGACCCGAATCTCGATACGCCGTTCCGATCTCCAGCGGGGACGTGAAGTTGGCCAGCAGCGTGCTGTTCTCCCGGAGAAACCACCCTACGGCGTGCGTCGATCGGTTGCGCCGGAGCGCAAATCGTCCCGTGGGAGGGTTTTCTGTCGCCCTCCAGTCGGCCTCGATGTGCTCGAAGGTGTAGCCCGATCCGGCGAGCAGATCCACCACGCGTGACATCGCCCAGAGCACGGCGAGGAGACCGAGGACCACACCGACGACCGCCAGTCGGAATCGTGTCGAGCCCGCATCGAGCGCCCCGAGGCTGGAAAGCTGGCTGCCGGCGACCAGGATGGCGGCGATCGCCCCGAGGCCGGTGAAGAACCACTTCGCCGCGTTGCGAACCGCATCCCGCGCGGCCGCCAGTTCGCTCTTTGGGTCACCGGACTGAACGGGTGACACACCTATCACCCACCCGAAGAGACGAAGCGCATCTTCGACTTCTTCCCGGACGCCTTCTTGACGGGAGCCTTCTTGGCGACCGTCTTCTTGGCGACCGTCTTCTTGACGGGAGCCTTCTTGACCCCCGTTTTCTTGGCGGACGTCGTCGCTGGAGCCTTCTTCGCCGCTCCGATCTTCGGCGGACGCTTCACCTTCAGCGGCTGCTCCACGGCCTTCGGGGGCGCAGGCTTCTTCACAGGAGCCTTCTTCGCCGACGGCTGCTTCGCCGCCCTCTTCACACTGGTGCCCTTCTTCTCCATCGGCAGCTTCGCTGCGGCCCTCTTCGCGCCGGCGACCTTCGTCGCGCCGGTGGTCCGCTTCGCCGGAGCCTTCTTCGCGACCGACTTCTTGGCTGCGGACACCTTCACAACAGCTGCGACTCGCGGCGGGCGCTTGACCTTGATCGGCGGCTGCTGGGACTTCTTCTGCCTGGCCGGCGCGGGCGTGGCCGCAGGTTGACCGGACGACGTTTTCTTCGCCGCGGCCCCTCGAGATTCCCGAGCGTCGCTCATAACTTCCCCCTGCTTGGCTATATCGCGATTCCCGGCAAAGCGTTACGCCCGCTCAGTCGAGGCGCAAGTAGTCGTCGCTCAGATCAGTGGCCCACGACCGGACCAGCCCAGCACTCGACGATCCCCTATCGTCGGCGATCGCATGCTGGGGCCTTGTAGGCCAGAAGCCGATCTTCGCTGGAAAGGCCTCGCCGACCTGCATCTCACGTCATCCGTAATGAAGCTGGCGAATGCTGTGGGCAACGACAAGGCGAGCCCGTACCTGACGCGCTGGTGCGCGCCGCAGCGCTGCGACTCGCTCAATCGGCCCCACGATGCAGTTCCTGCCCACCGCACCTGTCATTGTCCACGACAACCTAGTGTCCTGAGTCAGGAATTCGTGTTTTAAGTTGTAGGGTTGCTGGATGGCGAGGACGGGTCGGCCGAAGGCTGTGCTGGTGGTGACCGATGA
>NZ_JBHWKR010000034.1:0-23768 GCF_042730855.1 Kribbella sp. NPDC059898 | reverse complement strand
CGGCCTTGTTGGTGCTGGTTGATGCCCGCAGCCCGTGGCGCCGGCTCAACTGCGCGGTGGAACTCCGGCTCATCTTGGCTGCATCTCGACATCAGTTCACCTTGTCACGAACGATCAGCGCACGAAGCTGCTCGTAACATCTTGCGCGTGGCACGCGTCGTGGTGATCAGCGGTGGAGGCACGGGAATCGGGTTCGCGACTGCGGAGGCCTTCGCGGCCGCCGGAGACCACGTCGTTCTGCTGGGTCGCCGCGAACACGTCCTCGCGGAGGCCGCTGAGAAGCTTCCCGGCGCCCGCTATTACGCCGCCGATCTGAGCGACCCTGGCGGCGCCGGCAGGGCCGCCGACTTCGTGAAGCAGCAGTACGACGCCGTCGACGTCGTCGTTCACAGTGCCGGGGGCAACGGCGGCCTCGAACCCCAGGTCGAGCACACCGACTCCCTGGAAGCCGTTGCGCACGACTGGACGCTCACCTTCCGGCTCAACGTACTCACCGCCGTACTGCTCACCGAAGCCCTGCGCGACGTCCTGCGGTCGCCTGGTGGGCGGGTCCTGTTCATCACCTCGATCTCGGCCTTCCGCGGATCCGGCCGTGTCGAGTACGGCGCCTCCAAGGCCGCGCTGCACCCGTACGTCGTCGCGCTGGCCGCCGACCTCGGACCGCGGGGGATCACCGTGAACGCCGTCGCGCCCGGCCTCATCGACCAGACGCCGTTCTTCGGGTCGCCGCTCTCCGACGAGCGGATCCAGCTGCGGGCCGCCGAGACCGTCACCGGCCGCGTCGGCGTACCGAACGACGTCGCACAGGCCGTGCACTGGCTGGCATCGGAGAGCTCCGGGCACATCACCGCACAGGTCATCCAGATCAATGGCGGCGCCGCAAGCAGTCGCTGACCGATCACGCCCGCGAACGTTGTCCAGAGCAACAGTGCGCGAAGGTACGTCAGGCCGGGATGGCAGTACGACGTACGCTGCGCGCATGGCTGTGATCGACGACCTTCTGCGCACGGCCGTTGGCCTGTCGCGGAACTCGTGCGAGCCGTGCTCGGCGAACGGATCGCAGTCCCCGATCCGCTGATCACCGGCAGGCAAGCCGCGCGGGTGCTCGGCCTGGAACGGGGCCAGGTGCCGCGCCTGGAACGGCAGGGCTGGCTGTCTCGGCACGCGAACACCCAGCTGCAACGGAACTACCGCCTGGTCGACGTCCTCGAGCTCGCCCAGCCGATCACCCTCACTGAAGCCGCCGCGCTGATCGGCTGCAAGCCCGACCGAGTCGCGCTCCCCGTTGGTCGACGCCTGCACAGACTCGACGCGATCCTGCAGTGCGGCCGCCGACGCAAGCCGCCGGACACGTCCTGGCCGATCCCAGCCGACGAATCCGTCGAGCTGACTCCCACGCTCGTGGACGACGCGCCGGACCGATGGATCGGGCTGGCAGAAGCCGCTGCGCTCCTTGGCGTGCAGTACTGCACCGCCCGCCGCATGGTGGCGGAGGGCCGGCTGCCTGCCGAGCACGGACAACACGGCTGGTGGGCCCGGTACGACAAGGTCGTCCTGGTCCGCAACACGCTCGCGGCACGGGCTGCCCGCAGAGGCCTGCCGTCGCACAACGACTAGGCGACCGTCCGGTCCGGGCAGTCCCACGCTCCGCGCCCACTTCAGCCCAACTCGGTCTGCTCGCCGGCCGCGCGCACCGTGTAGGCCTGCGGGTACTTCTTGCCCGGCTTGGGGTGCGGGCTGCCGGTGAATGTGACGTGCGCACCGACCTCGAGCCAGGACACCCCATGGGGGAGGTCGTCGCGAACCAGTGCCTGCGGTGCCGCTGCTCAGCCAGTGGCCGCTCGAAGTCGACCCGCATGCCGCGCGGGATGGCCTTGGAGCCGCGGATGATGGACACCATGTCTGATCGTGCCCGTTGAGCGCCTGCGTACGCACTACCTGGCCACGAGCGAGAGTGTCCTAATCGCAGACACCCGGATCAGTCGGGGGAGGCCTGCGGCTCGGCGGACGGATCGCCAGCCGTCAAACCATCGATCAAGTCTGACCGGACTCGTCGGATCTTCGAGATCATCCTCCGCGCATTAGCATCAGGATGCTCGACACCTGCCTGACCGTGGTCGGCAGCAGCGCGCCCTGAATCGAACAGTGGAACAGGACTCTCGTACGCCCTGATCGCCTGGTACGTCGCGACATCCATGCGCCCCTCGGCTAGTGCCAGGCGTAACGCGAACAACTCTGCAGTGTGATGGCACCCGACCCAGCCCGAACATAGCTTGCCGGCAGCATCGGTCTTGTCGCTTTGGTGGCAACGGAAAACAGCATGGGGCTGGCCGGCTGTGTCCCGGTCGTATGCACGCAGCCGTTCGTACTCCTCTGGAGCCCAAACACCCGACGGTACGTCGCGGCGATAGGGGCAGCTCGTACACGGCCGTGGCGCCGGCGGCCGGACGCTTTGGCTGCCAGATGGCCGATTCGACATGGTTGCTTCGCCTCTCTTGGACCGGCCACCAGACTCGATTCGATCGTCGCGCCTGCTCCGACACGAGTGTCCCGTGACCGGATCAATCAGCCTTTGCCCTGCCTGGCGGCCGCCCAGGCGTTCGAGGGTGCGTTGCCTCGAACTCAAGCACCTCATTGAGCAGCCATGCCTGATCGCGCCCGGTATCCAAGAAGGGGGAGGGGTAGTCGGGGTGGCGGCGGATTTCGTTGGCGCGCTGTCGGCTGACTCCCAGGAGCTTGGTAATCCCCGAGGACCAGATCAGGTCCGGAAGTTGTGCCCTTGCCTCCGACATGCCCGAGTCGCGGTCTGCAGCCCGGATGGCCGTGAGGTCCTCGACTGCCGGATGCGTCTTGCGGCACTGCTCGAGTAGCCCCGCGATCAACGTGAGAGCGCTCAGGCCGTCCTGGGCGGACACAGTCAGCGCGATCCTCGGCGAGCTTTCCGGTGTGGCTACCCGAATGGCCGAATCCACTCGGTCGTCCAGCTGGAGCGCTGCAGCGAGGTCATCGACGCGATCTAGACCCGCCGGCGCATCCCAATCAAGATCAACCCAGTCAAGATCAACGACCCACGAACGCAAAGATCGCACCCTTCTCCGTGTGGCAGGCTTCGAATCGGCCGACGTTGCGGGCCGGCGGTGTGGCAGATAAAGACTTGACCAAAGTCAATGGTTGCACAACCCGTCCGGCTTCGGGTGGAACTCTGGCAGGAGTACGACGTCGTCGCCGCGAGGCGGTCCGCACTGCATGAGGTTCCCGACGGGGCCGGTCACGGAACCAGCGGGCATGATATCGGCAGTCTATTGCCGATATCGGCAATAGACTGCCGATATGGACATGGGGAACCCATTGACCACCGTCATCCAGACGATGGATGGACCAGCGCTCGGAGTGCTGGCCGGGACCACCGCCCCGCTGACCGGCCGGCAAGTGCACCGGCTCGCCGGCCATGGCAGCGAGCGCGGAATCCGCGACGCCCTGAACAGGCTCGCCCGGACCGGCCTGGTCACGGCGACCGTGGTCGGCGGGTCGATTCAGTACACGTTGAATCGCGACCACCTTGCAGCAAATGCCGTGCTCGAGCTTGTTTCGCTCCGCCAACGGTTGATCGAGCACCTGCGCGGAACGATCGCTGCTTGGCCGATCAGCCCTACTCACGCGAGTCTCTTTGGCTCAACAGCGCGCGGAGACGGCAACCTGGATAGCGACATCGACCTACTGATCGTGTACGACCCCGACCCGACCGCCGACCACCAGGCAGCCTGGGAAGAGCAACTCAGTGATCTCGGCGAAGAAACGCGGCGCCGTACTGGCAACTGGGTGCAGCTCTACGAGATCGATACCAGCGGTTTGATCGACCACCTGGCCGCCGACGAGCCGATCGTCAGAGGCTGGACTCGCGACGCGATCACCCTCCACGGACCTAGCATTCGTACCGTGATCCATCGCGCTGCCTTTCGTTGACGAGGTCCGTCCGACGGGACCAATGGCAGACTTCGGTACGCCGGGCTCACTTGCGAGGAGACAGCCGTGACGACATCCGTTCGGGACCACGAAGCAGCCGAGTGGGCCGAGCACGAGATGAACCTGCCGATGCGCTCGGCAACGGCGCTCAGGGGAGAAGCAGCCGCGGCCTTCGGCCGTCGCCTCATTGGGCGCAGCGACGAGCCCAGCGATCCCACAGGGGCTGGCGAAGAACCCGCTCGCTAAGTCGGGAAGTGGCGGATCCGATCCTCAGCGTCGACGTTCAGACAGTACGACGGCCAAGTGGTTTGCCTGCGCGACCGACCGGGCTGGTGTCTTTGAGCGGAATGGGTCCACTTGCGACGCCAGCAACCGCCAGGTCGCAGGACCATTCCGCAGGCGCTGTGGAAACGCCCCCGCGATCTCGCTCCAGGCAGCTGGCATCAGATTTCGTGACGCCTCTGGGGTCGCCGGATCGCCCCGACGGCACGACAGACCCAGGGTCCGCGAGGGCAGACTACTCGGCAACCACTCGCGAGACAGAAGATTCATCCCGCGCAGCCTCACAGCCCACAGCGACGGCGTTGGCGGCGTTGGCGGCGCCAATCGTGAGTAACCCGCACCCGTAGGCCTTCGCTCGCCCTATGCCGTGGGTCATCGCTTCGCGAAGCCGGTATGGCTCGGCGACCTCGAGATGGCCCTGGAAGGTAGTCATCGCGATAGTTACAGACGAGTGCTGACGGGAGAACCGTCGAACGGAGCGGTCGAGCACGGCGAGATCCGGTTCGGGCGATCCTGAGGCTGTCGACGGAACCAGTCGGAAGCCGAGCCTTTCCGTGCGATCGATCAGCCACTGCTCCTGCTGTTTGACAGTGACATGTGCCATCGGCTTCCCGCGCTTGCGGCCTTCGTCGAGAACGCTGTGCACCGGGTTGGCGGTCAGGCGGAATTGCCATCGTTGCCCAACCTCGAGGCGCTCCAGGAGTGCGTCATAAGGCCGCGTTTGCCAGGTCTCGGTCGTCGGCCATCCGGCCTGTTCGACAAGATGAGTGAAGTCTGGCTTGTGCGGGCTGACAACGTACATGACCGGTCGCCGCCCGGCCGTCGTGTCCAGTCGCCACAGCACCCTGCCCTCAGTAGTAGGGCGCGGATCGGCGAAGCCGGCAAGGACCGCGGCGTGCATGGCCTGCGGGGAGGCCAGTAGCTTCTTGGTGCCGCGCCGGACATCGTTGAGGGCCATTCGGGTGAGGAACACGTCAATCTCCCAGGAGAGTCATCGGGTCGTGCTCGGACGCTGCTGTTTCGGTGCCGTGGTCGTTGTGGACGACAACCACGCCGTGAACGAGCGAGCGCCACGCATAGCGCCGGTGGTGTGGGTCGAAACTGATCGGCAGGTCCCGTGCTGTACCTGTGGCGGTCTCCCCAGGACGGACATCGCGCAGTGTCTCCAGGCGGACCTCCCGTTCCCGGAGCGTGCGGCGGTGGTGTTCGCGGGCTAGCCACGGCAACGACGCCAGTGCGCTCTCAAGATCCAGATCGTGGATCCCTAGCGCGACAGGCCCAGCCGGAGGGCACGAGCGCCGTCCGAGGTAGAGCGGGAACGCGGGCCGCCGCAGGGCGGTATCGATTGCCTCCAGCAACTCACGATCGGCTTCAAGAACCGCGAGGTATGCCGCGTCCGTCCGGTAGTAGCGATGCGACACCGGCAGGGATGACTTCCACGTCACAGACCCGTCGCGCGCTCGCTGCGGCTTCTGCGCTGTCTGGAAGTCTTGCAAGAGCCGGCCGGGCTGATCGACGCGAACACCGAATCGGAGCTCGACCAGCTGGTCCAGTGGATCCGTGCGCTGCAGTCCCAAGGCCGCAGCAACCAGGCCGATCACGCCGCTCTTCGTGGGGGCGGCCTCTGTGGCTCGACGGACGAACCTGCTTCCCGACCCCCACGACTGCAGCGGCCCGGTGAGCCGCAGCGCGACAACGGTCACGACGAGATCCGCGAAGCGACGAGTTCACCGAGGCCATGGACAAGTTGGGGCAACGGGACGTTTCCGCCGAGCTCATCGAGTGCCTCGGTGTCGCTACCGACTCGCGTTACCCACCCGGCAACAGGTGTCTCTCCGAAGGCGCGCTGGGTTTCCAGCGCCTCGCTTCGTAGCGCTTCGGCAGCTCGCTTGACGCGGCCCTCGGCGGCCATCTCCCGCACGGGAGTCTCGAACGCGCCGGCGAGGTTGATCGGTTGGGTGTCGCGGACAAGCACGACGACAGCCTCCGGCAGGGTGCGGTTGCCGAAGGCGTTCTGCTTTCCGGTCGGCATCGAGCGCACGAAGCAGTCCACGAAGGCCTCGACAGCCCTGGTCGTCGCTGACGGACTCCCGAGATTCTGCAACAGCTGTGTGACATTGACGGTCGCGTAGCGGTACAGGGTTGAGGAGTTGAATTCGACCGTGCCGAGCATGCCGGCGCCACTCTCTTCCGCGGTGTTCTGGTCGTCGACGGCGGTGAAGTAGTCGAATTCGGTCTCGACGGGGTGAACGCTGATGGCGTGGGCGACCTGCGCTGCGGCGTCGACGCTCAGGTCCTTCTGGTCGGTGACCATGCGACCGAACAGGGCGATGTCGACGGAGTGATCCGTGTCGACGAACTGCTTGATCTTCGCGGCTCGCATTGCTTTGCGGGGGTCGTCCGCCGACGCTGCGCTGATGGCTGCATCGGCGAGATTCTGGATCTGGGACCGGCTCAGGAAGACGAGGTAGCCGACTTCGCCGGGTGCTTCCTTGGCCTTCTTGGCCGGGGCAATCTTGAGCCCGGCCGCTTCCAGGGCGTCGGTTGCGAGCTGAACAGCGCGGTCAGTCAGGGCGGGGGAGTGGTCGGCGATCGCATCGGCCAGGAGTTGAACGGCCCTCTTGGTCCGGACTCCGAGGTCTGCGGCGTCGAACTGGTCGGCGAATGCCACTCGCGTTGCGCGCTTCCAGGCCTGGCTGGAGACCCTGGCGCGTCGTACGCCGCCGTAGACGGCCGTCTTGGGGCTGCCGGTGTCGTCGCGGTTGATGTTGCTGGGCGGCACGGTCTGCAGGACGTGGATGTCCACAAACAGCCTGGTCATGCTTGCTCTCCGTCTTCGGGATCGTCGGTTTCGGTGTCGGGGTGGTTGAGGGCGGTCGGGGCAGGTGGTCCGTCGATGCGGCTGTCGCCTGCGCCGTGGTAGAAGCCGCGGCCCCACGCGAGCTTGACCTTGTTCTCACGGTTCGGCGTGATGAGTGCGTGGATGTCGTCGGCGAGCATCGCATAGTCGAGTCCGTGACCGGTGCCTCTGAGCTGCGTGATCAGGCCGCGTGCGTGCGTGAGCAGCTCCTCGATCGACCCGGCCGTGGAAACGGCCATGAATCGCCGTGTCACCGCGGCCTCGGCCGAACCTGTAGCTAGCCGACGTACCGCGGTCCCGAATCCGACTCCGGCAACGTGCGCCGGTCGGCTGAACGCCTGCTGGTGTAGCGCGTACAGAGTGAAAGCCGCGTGCGCGGCGACCTCGGCCCGACTCGGTTCGTCACCGTTCCAGGCGAGCTCGGGTGGGATGGACCCGATGGTCATCTCCCAGATCTCCGGAACTGCACCCGGAGCTTTTCCCAGCCCTCGCCGCAATCTCGCCAGATCGGCACGAGCCCATGGTGCGCCGGCCAGGAAGGCCTTCTGAAGACTCCAGAGCCGGGGATCGATCGCTCTGCCGAGCGCTTCGAGCCGGCGAGGACGCCTGGCGACCTGCGCCCCGGACGTTCGTGCAGCCTCTTGTGGGCCGGCGGCTGTGCCCTGATCTGTGCTCACGCAGTGGTCTCCTGAACCTGGCCGAGCTTGTCGTGAGGGGGCTGGATGGGCGGCCGGGCCTGGAGGGCCAGCGGAAGGAGCTGGCGCACCTGGCGCCCGAAGCGAGCCTCTGCGCAGGCGACATTCACGAACTTCCCGTGAAGCCGCCGGCCGACCCACGCGGCAGGCCCGGCGCAAGAGACGATGTCGGCAGCGACCGGACGTACCGCTCGCAGGATCGTGGACTGCCACTCTGTCCGGGCGGCCATCCGATCGGTAGCCGGCCCGAGCTGGGCCAGCCATCGACGGTATGCGGCGTCCACATCGGAGTAGAACTGCTCCCGGTACCGATCACCGGCACCAGACCGCGGGGCGGACCCCGCTGCCTGGGCAATGTCGTCGGCCAAGTGAGCAACCGACGCGGCGATCCGCTCAGCATCCTCGACGGCCGCGATCGCCAGCTGGCCGAGCGCCGGATCGACCATACTGAGCAGCGCCACCGCCAAGGTCAACGTGTCGTCGACGATCTCGGCGATCGTGGCGTTCTTGGAGCCGTAGGAGACCCCGATCCCGCGCGTACGGATCGCGAAATCGCCCACGAGATGGCCCTGCCTGCCCAAGTCAGCGACCCACTGCAAGACGACAGGAGCCAGGTACGGAGCCGGCCCCTGGGCGGCGCCTGCTCGGGCGCTGAGCGAAGGCAGGAGTGCAGCAAGTCCTTGCCACAGACATCGCTGCGGGGCGTGCGTCCGCGGCATATACGTTACTTGACCCAGCTTCTTGGACTGTGGCGCGTCGTGGCGCCACGCCGTATGCGGGTCGAACGCGTGCAGGTTCTGAGGCTCGATCATGTCGCCCTTGGCCAGGACGACCCCGGTGACCCCGTCGCGGTCTCCGTGAAGTCGAATCCTGCGGGTCTGCCAGGTATAGAGCGCGATCGCGCCGGTCGGCAGGCCGGCTTCGTCGTAGCGGGCGCTGTCGATGTCGCGTTCCCAGGGCGGCAAGTCGTCCGGGCCGCCGATGGAGGCGAAATCGCGGGCGACCAAGTTGAGGAGGAGCGTCTCGCGCAGGGTTCGTCCCTGCACCAGGATGCCCCCGATCTGGCCGGACCAGCCGGGAACACTGCCGAAACTCCTGGCACCGGTCTTTGGGCCTCCCACCACACCGCTCTTGATCCCAGCTGTGTCGTACGCGTGTGCGTGGATCAGCCAGCGCGCGGCCTCAGCCGGCGTCATGCTCTGCAGGCTCCGTGCCGAGCGGGTGGTGAACAGAAGCTCGCCGTTCGGGACGTCTGCGACGATCTTGGCCAGACTCGAGACCTCGTCGCGTGCTTTACGCAGGTCGGGAACCTGGAAGAACGGCGCCGTGCTGTCGAACAGGTCGAAACGGTGCCGGAACCGCTCCGCGTACGACCGGATCGCGTCCGTTGGCAGTCCAGGCGCATTCCAGAGCCCAGCCCAGTCATCGGCATCGTC
The DNA here is from genome assembly GCF_042730855.1 of Kribbella sp. NPDC059898. NCBI lineage: Bacteria > Bacillati > Actinomycetota > Actinomycetes > Propionibacteriales > Kribbellaceae > Kribbella > Kribbella sp. NPDC059898. The sequence goes on along the minus strand of NZ_JBHWKR010000034.1, from coordinate 14,532 downwards.
AGGGCCGTCGACGGCGCGATGCAGGAACGCCAGCAACAGCCGCGTGATCGCGAATCCCTGGGTCGGCACCTCGCCTCCCAGCGTCACCAGATCGTCAGCCTGATCGAGCACGTCGAGGATCGACAGTTCAATCTCACGTCCGCTCGCTTCGAGTGCGACGATCCACGGCTCGTCGAGAAGGCTGAAGCCCGTCTCAGGGGTGGTCATCGAACACCTCCAATCCCTTCTCGGGTGTGTAGCGGATCCGGCGGCCGGCAAGGTGTCCTTCGCCGTCCGCGGTGACGACGAGTGCAGGCAGGTGAGCGATTGCGGGGCAGTGGCGCCACGCTGCCGGGGTTGCCTGGCGGAGCTCGGACTCAGCGGCCGGAGTGCTCAGGCTCAGCGGAAGCCGCAACGTACTAGCTGCCATCGCCTCGGCAACCTCGGCCGTCGGGGGTGTGTCGCGCGGAACAGGCACGCCGCCGATCGGGTCACCGAACCAGGCCGGCGTGGACCAGGCACCGCGGACATCCGACTGCACCAGAACGGTCTCGACACTGGGCTCGCCGTCACGGACCTGGCCCCTGCCCTGCGCAGTGTCGTCGACCTCACCGAGACCGGCCGTCACCCATCCGGCGATAGGCCTTGCCCCCTGTGGAGGGCTGATCCGGAACGTTGCCGCGGCACGCTCCCGTCGACGCCTGCGGTGCGCCGCGGCCGCCTCGGCCTCGACCAAGGCCTCCTGCCAGGACAACGGGCCGACCTGGCTCGAGCCGTAGGCGGCCTGGACGAATGGTGCGATGTCGGCCGGCAGTTCGATGGTGCTGCCGAGCCGCGGCAGCAGGACCGCGGCCGCGCGCAGCAGCGGATGGGCTTCGTAGACAAGGACCGAGCCGCGATCGAGGCACGGCGGGTTCTGCTCGAAGTCAGCGCCCGTGATGTAAACGCGGGCCGTGCGCAACCGCTGCGGCCGCTCAGTCTGCCCTGTGCCGCGTTCGTGTCGGTGGAGTCGGCCGAGCCGCTGCAGTACCAGATCGATCGGAGCAAGGTCGGTGACCATGAGATCGAAATCGACGTCCAGTGACTGCTCGACGACCTGGGACGCAACCACGATCCGGCGGAACGGCCGCTCCAACGCACGCGCGGGCGACCCGAACGCGTCGAGCAGCTCCCTGTCTATCCGCAGCCGGTCAGCAGCCGTGAATCGCGCATGAGCCACCAGCACCTCACCCGGAAATACCGCTTCGAGAGCGGCTGCCGATGCCAGCACCCGCCGGACAGTGTTGTGAACGACGACCGCCGTACCGCCGTCGACGAGCGCTTCCTTCAACAGCCTCACAAGCGCCGCGCCGCCGTCGGGCAGCGCCTGCACCTCGACACTCGACGACCGTCCAGACCCCTCCGGGACCCGGCGGCGCAGCCGCCGTCCATCGAGCCAGGTCAGAGCCGGATAGCCGACCTCGGCCGGCACAGACCTCGAGCGCGGCGTCGCGCCGCGCGCGCCGACCTGCTCGGGCATTGCCTGTCCCTCGGCCTGTCCCTCGGCGTACGCGGCGATGAGTTCGGTCCGTCTCTCACCCGGGAGGGTGGCAGACAATGCGATCACCGGCACTCGATACGCGCCCAACCAACGCAGCACGGTTGTCAGGTAGCTGTTCATGTAGGCGTCGTAGGCGTGCACCTCGTCGATGACCACAACCTTGCCCGCCAACCCGAGGTGCCGCAGCATCAGATGCCTGGCCTTGAGCCCGGCGAACAGCAGTTGATCGATGGTTGCGATAGAGAAATTCGCCAGCTGCGCCTTCTTCCGGCCCGACAACCACGTGTGCGCGACCACGCCGTTCATGCCGCAGCCGGGTTGTTCGTCGATCCCGACTTCGGCCAGGCCCGCCACAGGAAGGCCCTGATACGTCCGGTTGAATCGCGACCGCCCGTGCACCAGGCTGATTGCTCCACTGACTGTCTGATCGGAACTTCCGAGCCGGTCAAGCCAATCGACAACGCGACCGAACATCGCATCGGTGGTTGCCTGTGTCGGCAACGCAACCAGGAGACCCCCTGCCCCGAACCGCCGTGCCAGAACCTCGGCCGCCGCCAACGCGGCTTCGGTCTTTCCTTCACCCATCGCAGCCTCGATCACCAACATGCCAGGCTCCGACATGACGTTCGCGACCTCGTACGCGGCTCGCTGCACGGGGCGGGCGGATGCGCCCACCGGTAGAGCGAAACGGGTCGTGAAGATCCGGTCCGTTGACAGCTCTGCAGGTGCGGGCGACCAGGGTTTCGGCAGGCCGAGCTTCTCCATTGCCGCGGCGACGCGCTGCGGGCACCTGCCGGTCTCGGGGAGCCGGCCGGCAGGAAAGCCGAACAGTGCACTGTTGCTGGCGATCCAATCCGACACGATCACGATCCCGGTCGCGATCACCTGGAACCGCTGCGAGAGCCGTCGCCCGGGGCCATCGAGAAGCCGGGCGCGGCGGACCTGAGCGCTCGCTCGGTGCAACAGATCCTCCCGGACCTGGTCCCAAGGGGAGCCGCCGTAGAGGTCAGGAACTCTGCAGCAGGCGGCCCGGTCCTCGCTCATCACATCGGGAGGGACGCCGTGGTGCCCGCCGATCACAACTCCCCAGGTGCGCGCTGCTTGCACAGTCCAGCCGCGGCTGGTCAGCCAGCTTGTCAGGAGATGCTGACCAGCAACCGAATGCGGAGCGAGTTCCCGGTCCGGCAGGACGCGCGGGATCGCGAGGCCTTGGTCGCGCATCAGCTGCGCGAGTGGTTCGTTCTGGACCGCGAAAGCGGGCGTGGCCTTCCCAAGGTCATGGACGCCGGCGAGGAACACCACCGTGGACCGAGCCCCGGCCTCGTCGCCGTGGAAGTCCTCTGCGAGCAGCCGGACCACGGCCGGGGCCAGCCAGTCGTCGACCAGGGCACGGGCGACTGCAGCTGAATCGTCCATGTGCTGCCACAACGGCAACCAGGCGCCCGAGCGGCCCGGCGACTTGGCCCACACAGACCGTGCAGCCGTGCTCAGCCCGCGTTCCAGCTCCGCGGTAGACGCCGCGGTGGCCGCGCCTCCAGGACTCACGTGGCCTTCGGTGCCGTGTGATGAGGTGCGAGGCATCTCCATCTACCCCTCCAGCCCGTCCATTCCCGTGGTCGGGCACCGCAGCCCGAGCCTGTCGGTGACAGTGTGGACTGGACCACCGACAGAATGTGACGAGCGGTCCACTGGGTAGCTGCGCGAGCTGAGACCGATGCATGGTTCTGACCGTGTTTGATGACGTCAGTTGTTCTTGAATTCCAACGTCACCCCTCGATGGGACGCCACAATGTCGGTGAATCTTGACGTCACCTCGGGGGTTGTGGTGGCAGGGTAGATGTGGTGAGGGAGGAAGCGATGAGCGACCACCACGAACACGACGACGCCGATGGATCGGACGAGCACGCCAACGAGCTGTGCGACGTCTGCGGGGCTGCGATCACCGACGAGTCAGCGCTGTACACGCTAGTCCCGGACTCCAGCTTCATCCACGCAGCCAACCCAACGATGGACGGCCAGCGCCTCATCGTGGCCTGCACCCAACGGCACCTTGACCAGCTCACCCAGCAGTACACCGCCCGCCTCTTCGTCGACGAAGAACTCTGGATCGGCAAGATCGGGCGCGCGCTCGAGCAGTCACCCACCGGACGGCTCCAGCCCGACCAACTTGCCATAGCAACGGGGCTCACCGTCGAGCAGATCGAGCGAGCGGCGGCCTGGCACAACGCCCGCCTCAGCTGACCCCGAAGTTCGGGGACTGACATCGAAACTCGCGGAGGCCCGGACGTCTTGCCAGCCCGGATCGGCACATCTGGCCCGGACAGAGAAGATCCCCCAAGTTGCGCGTCGTGGAGAGGCGTGGGGGATGTAGTGACTTGGCGGTAGCAAATTGTCATCGTCTGCGTCACCTGCAGACTGCGGCGGCGAGGTGCCGCAAACCGCACGTCGGTGTGCCCGGCCAGTATGCCGGAGTCCGGCGGGGCGCTCGGAGCTAGACGCATGTCCGGCTGAGGGGGTGTTGGCAGGCGAGAGCGGCTCTTGTACGCCGGGGGAGCGCGCCAGAACGCTGGCGGTGTCGAGCGAGGCGGCCGAGAAGGCTAGGACCTCGTCAGGACCCCAGTTCCTGGGGGTTGCCAGCGCGCTCACCTTAGGTAGCGGCTGAGCTTAGGCCGGCGGAGGCGCGAGTTCCGGAAGGGCCCTCGGTGTTCTGTCGCGTCGGTAGGCCCAGCCGGGGGTTAGCTCGAAGTGCTCGTTGTCCTGCAGCGCCTCTGGCGGGCACAAGTGGCTCTCCGGATCGCAGCACGCCCGCCGGCACACAACGATCGTGCCGCTCTCCACGAGTTCGCGTAGCCCTTCTCGGACTGCGTCAGACTCGATGTCCATCGCGGTGGCCAGCTGCTTGATGGTCGCGCGCATCGGCTCGGGCCCCGATCGGTTGACCCAGTCTCTGGTGATTCGGAGTGCCGCAGGTTCGGGCACGTCGTCTGATAAGGCGAGCTGCATCCTGTGTCCTCTCGTTTGGGAAAGACCCCATCAAGAACAGAAGGCCCGCAATCACTGCGGTCTGTGACACGCCAATTCCAGGTGACCGGCATCCGGACACGTCGGTCGTACCGGGTCGGTGACCAGTGCAGCGGGCGACTCCGTCGATTCACGAAATCTGACAGGGGTCGGTGCAGGGACGAGCGCTGGGGACCAGGGCACGCTCGGCCTCCCAATGCGCGGACGTGGGTGCTGGCGGACGTCGTGCGGATGCGGCTGCCTCTCAAAGTTTTCTCAACTCGCTTGTCACAGACCCTCCGGATCCTGGGCCTTCTGTGATCAGAGGCCCGAATTCGAGTGGGCCGACGAACCCGAGAAGGGACCAGAAGATGTCGAAGGCCAGTCAGCGGAGCGGAAGCCTGTCGGTGCAGAACGCACGCCGGTACGCCGCACGCGTAGGGACCGCGGTGCTCATGAGTGCCGCCGTGGTCACATTGGCCGCGTGCTCTCCGTCGCTGAAGCTCGAGGGGCACGAGGTCGATTCGAAAGCGCCGTGGCTACAACAGATCGATGACCAGTGGCGCAACGACCTCGGACGGGGAACCGCGTCGACCGGCGAGAAGTCGGGCTGCTGGCTCGCCCGCGACGACAGCGGCGAGTTCGACAGGGTCGCCTTCTGCGGTCCCGTCCGCCACCTGGAGAAGCCTGACGCCGGCGTCTGGGATGCCTACAGCTTCGACGCGACCGTGTCCGACAACAAATCCCTCAGCGTCGAGAACATCGGTCTCAAGGAGATGGGCGCCAAGTTCCCGGACAACCGGAAGGCGTACCGGCCCAGCGGCGGCGACCTTCCGAAGAACGCCGACGAGTTGGCCGCGCCGAAGGCGCCGCCCCTTCCGTCCGGTTACGTGAAGCGGCTCAGCAGCGAGAACACGATCGAGCTCAAGGACCGCGCCGCTCCCAAGAATGGCAAGATCATCGGACCGAACCTCGAGCTCACCGTGACCGACGTCGGGCGAGTAGACACGGTCGGCGGCGAAAGCCAAGGAATGATGGGTCCGGCCGACGGCGAAGAACTACGTGCGATCGTCCTGACAGTCAAGAGCGACGGCACGAGTTCGACCTCGTCGTCGACCATCAACACAACGCCGGTGTTCTCGATCCAGACCCCAAAGGGCCGCAAGACGATCGACCTGACCGACGAGACCTTCGGCGGCCGTGCCCTCCCCGACGGGCCGATTACGATCCTGGCTGGTGTGCCCAAGGGACAGGACGCCCAGCTTGTAGTCGGCATCGCAGGCGTCGACCAGACTGTGTCGCTGCGTACCGGTGACCGGACCTCGACGGTCGCGGCCGGCTACTACCGCTCCAGCACCACCGTCGCGCTGAACAAGCAGTTCCTGACGACTCAAATCACCAACGGGAACTTCGGCGTGCGGCACGGCGTCACCTTCGCCAAGGCCGACATCGTGCCCTTCATTCCGACGTCCGGGTGGGCAAAGCCCGGCAAGTCCTGGCTCCAGCTGAGCTGCACGAACGTCGACATGGACAAGACCGCCGACTACCGGTACAACGACCCAGTCATCGACCCGGCCAAGAGCATCACCTTCACCGACGACAAGGGCGCCAAGATCCCCTACACCGGCAAGGACCTGCCTTGCGCGATCCAGGACGAGTACATGACCGATCAAACGCTGACCCTCGAGATCCCAGACTCAGCCAAGTCGATCCGCGTCAACTACGCACCCACCGGTACGTTCAGCGCGAACAAGTACGGTCAGAAGCAGCCCAAGACCCAGTTCGACTTCCTCGGCACCAGCGAGGTCAACCCCAAGAAGGGCAGCTTCGCCTTCAAGCCCCTCGTCTTCACCATCGCGATCCCGCAGTAGGCACATCCTGCGGCGACAGCCGTCTGCGGCAATCCGAGGCCCCCAGCAGCGTGTCACCTGCTGGGGGCCTCGCGCTGCCGAAGGTGGCCCAACACACGCGCCGCCAGCTACGAAGGGATCGGATCGCTGACCTTCTGCCTCACGCATCCAGACTGGTCACACCAGAGCGTCGCGCCAACTCGAGCAGCGCGACAGATCGCCGGCCGCCGCACTGCGGTCGTGCTTCAGATGAGCGCGCTCGTAGCAGCCGACCACACACTCCCGAGATGTCACCACGGACAGGAGGAGCCGATGTACTCGACTGGACGTCGACGACCGAGGCGTTGGCAGACGAAGGCGTAGTCGTCGACACACGGGACTCCTCCGATCGCGCTACCCGCCTGGTCCGCAAGGGACGCCTGTGGTTCTTCGAGGACAACTCGATGTACATGTACTACACGCCCACGGCATGGCGGCCGGCGACCACCTGAAGCGCCAATGTCTCGATGCCAAGATCCGTCGTCGCTCGATGAGCGTCGCCGCCGTCGGGGCTATTTGAGGACGGTGCATTCAGCCTGCCGGGCATGTCGGCAACCTACGGTGTCAAACGTGCATGAACTGGCTCGGAGGCGCCAACATGAGTTGGACACCTCCGGCACACCCTGCATGATCTCAGTAGCGACATCCTATCGGTCTGCTACCCGCTTGCGCTCGCTCTTGCGCGATTCCTTCCCGCGCATGTTGCCGCCGCCGGCTTTGCCGTCGTTGCCGGCGTCGCCGGAGCTGCTGTGAATCGTTGCGGACCCGGTGCTCTTCTTGATGAAGTCGCCGGCGATCAACTCTGCCCGACCGTGAGCGTCGGTGTATCCCATGTCTATTTCACTTCCCCTGGGGTTTGATTTACTGGGTTGCTCCGTGCTCCGTGCTGCGGATCGGTTGGTGTCAGTCGGCGGAATCCTTGTCGGTCAGTTGTACGACGTACCGGGTGCCGATCGTGCCGTCCGGGCGCCGGTATCGGGCGTGGTGCGATCCGACCACGCGTAGCTGCAGCCCGCGGGGAAGGAGGTGGGTGGTGTCGTCGACGCTGTCAGATCTGCCGAGGTACATGCCGCGCCGGGTCGCGATCTCGAAGGCGACCACTCGGCCGGCGCGGTCGTTGTCCGTTTCGATCTCGTGCAGGGTGTGTGCCGAACCGGTGTAGCGGTCGAGCTCCACCTCCTGTCCGGCGTCGAGGCGGCTCGCGACGAAGGTCGCGACGCTGGTGTAGTTGATCGCCTGTGGCATTTCGACGTTCGCGTAGACCACGTGACCGCGGTTTCCCTCTTCCTCGTACTTCTGGATTGCGCGGTCGATCCGCTGCACTTGGAGCTTCGTGGTGTCGTCGAGTTCCTGCGCGTCGCCCACGACGTCGGACAGCGCGTCGTTGAGCCTCGACCACTGCTTGTTGTCGGTGATCGCACGGGCGATCGCGGAGTATTCGGTCTTGGCCAGCCGGTCCTGGGCGGCTCGTTTGGTGATCGATCGCGCCTTGCGCTGCCTGGAGCTGAGGGGTGTCCGGATTGCGTCCGGTTCGGGCAGCCCACGGTCCATGACGGGATATGGCGGTTCTGAAGTCACGTCTCTCGGCATGGCCCGCTCGCGGTCACGCCGCCGCCGGGTGAGGCCCGGAGTCGTCTCGACGGCCTGGTCGAGTTCGCGTGCGCCGGCGCGGGTCTCGGCGCGCTCGTTGTGCTCGGCGACCGGGATGAGCTTGGCGCGCTTGCGTGAGGACGTCGACGTGCCGCGATCGGGGTCGAGCACGGTTTCGTCGGGCCGCGGCTTGTACCGGGTGCTCATGGTGTTTCCCGTGATCCTTGGCCAGGTAGGGGGCCAACCCCACCTGGAGCCAAGGACCGAGCCACTTGATACCGCCTTAGAACCAACCAAGGGCGGCGGGGCCTGGGGATCGAGATTCGATCAGATACAGCATACTCGGTGGGCGTGCCGCCGGCGCTGATCTCGCAGGCGGGCCGCCGCGCCGCGGCAGTCACACGAACTCCGCGATGCGCGGCAGCGTGCTGCGCAGCTGCTCGTAGAGGTTCGGCCATCCTCGGCGAAGCCAGGTGACCCGGCCCCGCTCGAGGTGGTTCCCGTCGAGTACGTGTGACAGACGCAGGGCCGATTCCGGCGCGCCGATCGCGCGCAGCCTGTCGTATACCGGGTTGATGGGCAGCTGCTTTCGGGCGACGTAGGCCCAGATGTCCTGGGTCTTCCAGTTCCAGACCGGTCCGAACGCGGTTGTGCCGTCCTTACGTCGCACGATGCCACCGAATTGGGTTCGCAGGTCGTTGTGCGGCGGGCCGGCCGGGTGGCCCTGCTGGGCGATCTCGCGGCGGAGCGCGGTGGCGTACATCGCGGCGCGGCCGCGAGACTCCTCGGCTCTGACTCCCCAGAGTTCGCCTGGGCCGAGGCTTTTGTGGGCTGTGGCAGCTGGGGTGGTGATGAGGCAGTCGTGGAGATTCGGTACGGCGTGATCTGGGGCGTTGTGGTCCCAGCCTCCCGAGGTCTGAAGGATGTCGAGAAGCCCTGGCTGTGCTCGCACGACGTGAAGCTGCAGGTTCAGGTGGTCCTGGAGCTGGTCGAGGTAGGCGTGGGTCTCAGGGAATTCGAGGCCGCTGTCGAAGAAGACGACCGGGACGTTGGGCTCGACCTGCAGCGTGAGGTGGAGAACGACGAGCGAGTCTTTTCCGCCGCTGAAGGCGACGTATCCGTCGTGGTTGTCGAGGTGGTCGCGGATGCGGCTGGGCAGATGACCAGTGCCGGCGGGTGGACGCAGCCGGGCGAGCAACTGGTTGCGGTCGAGACCTGGAGTGGTGGGCCTGGTGGTCATCGGAGGGTCTCCAGGGAGGCGGGAAGACGTAGATCATGCTGGCGTAGGGGATGCATGTAGGGCGGGCGGAGTCCCGCGGTGCCGGGCCCGCCGTCGCCGGCGATCGTGTGGCCCTTGAGGCAGGTTTCTGGTGTTGGCCGGCCGAGCGTGCTGTTCGGGTGCAGGTGTGCCGCGGACCAGGGGTCGAGGTCGGCGACTGGCTGGACTTCCCACCGCTGCACATGTCCCTCGCCGTGGCTGCGCTTCTTGCCGATGGCAACGATGGGGGCCAAGAGGTCGCGGATCTGTGCAAGGTCTCCTACAGCCCACCAGACCAGCGACCGTGCGGGTGTCGTGATCAGCGGCATGCGGCGGGCCTGGTAGCGGCCTTGTCGGTCCGAGATGATCGTGGGCAGGGCGTCGACGGCCAATTCGGCCGCACGGTGGTCGAACCGGCTCGTCCAGTGGTGGACCTCGACCTCGGCTGCGCCCTCGGGGAAGGCGCAGGTTGCCGCCCAGTGCCAACTATCGCCACCGGCGCCGGCGCAGCGAGCCAGTGGCAGCGCGAGATCCTCGGGGACCTCGGTGTCCACCAGGTGGGGGATGGGGAGGTTCTGGGCGAAGCGACGTGCCTTGCGGTCATGCCAGAGCTCGCTCGCCAGAAGGCCGTCCAGCGCCACCCCCCAGGGGGCCCCGGAGGCGGTCGAGGACGCGAGGTGGGCGCGGATCTGGAGGGGAACCGCCGGTGCCCCGGTGGCGGTGACGTCGGTGATCATGAGAGGTCCTTGAGGGCGCGGAGCGCGTCGTCGTGATGGCGGTGGACGTGTGCACGCCAGTCGGCCTGTTCGTCTGGGCCGGTGAGAACGGTACGGGTGAGGTCGCTGACGACCTGTCCATGACCGGTCGCGGCACGGCCGCCGAGCCTGCTGTCGATCGCGAAGTGCTGCAGGATCTCGGTGAAGAAGGACACCTCGACGGGTGTTGCCCGGGTGAGCTGCAGCCAGGTGGAGAATCTCGTGCCGGCGGTGAAGGTCTGGGTGCTGTACTTCATCAGGACGGTGCTGTTGTCGCCCGCTGCTTCACCGGCGATGTCGGGGATCCCATGCTGTTCGGTGTTGTCGAGGCGGACTGCGGCTTCCATCTGGGTTGCCCGCATCGCTGGGATCGTGAAGGTGTCTGCGGGTCGCACTTCGGCCGGAAGAAGGTGCAGGGTTTCGCGGACGATGGGGACCACCATGCCGACCTGCAGGCAGCCGTCGATGATCCGGCCCCCACCGGCACAGCCGAAGACTCCGACCTGTGGGGCGAGGCGGCGGAGGTCGGCCAGGCGTTGCCCTGACAGCGGCTGGCCGCTGACCTTGGCCAAGGCGCCGCCGGACCGCAATGCGTGGAACGCGGGCAAGGAGATGTCGCCGGTGTAGTCGAGTGCGTCACGGAGCAGTTCCTCCCCGATGCGGCGCAGCCGGCCGCGGAACGCGTTGCCGGAGACGACCGGGACGAGCTCGGGCCGCCCGTCGGGCTGGATCACCTGCATGTGGCGCAGCATCGTCATGGTTCCGTACGTCACACCGCCGTGCGCGACTGATGACACAGCGGTCAGGGTTCCGGCCCACCGCACGGTCGTGGCCATGTCAGTTCCCCTTCCGACGCGAGGAACGGACAGCGTCGGCGGTTAGCCGGGTACGCAGGATCAGGGCCGGTGTCTCGGTCCGCAGCTTGTACAGCACGGCGGCGTCCTCGTCGTCGGTGCGGAGTAGCTGCTCGAGTTCGGCGCGCTCGGGGTGGTTGCGTGGAGCCGAGACGAGCTCGCCCGCTGCCTGGGTGTACCAGCCGCGCAGCGAGTCGGTCATGAACGTCGCGCTGATGACCCGTTCAGGAAGGATCGGGTCCCAGTAGGTGGTGCGGTGACGCGTGCTGGACAACCAGCCGTCGTGCCAGTCGATGCCATAGTGGAGCAGCAGCAAGAGCCTGTCGGCGATCCCGCTGGTGCCGCGCAGTGCCGGGAGATCCGCGGCGGCGAGCCAATGGCCGGTTGGCGTGCCGGGAACTGTGGCCGTCATGCTGCGGCCGCCGCGGTGTCGTCGGTTGCCAGGAGGCCCAGGCGAAGCCACAGATCGCGGTCACGCCAGGGCTGGAGTTCGGCCCATCCGATGATGATGTCGGGCCATCTGGTGCTCGGCAACCGCCGGAAGACGGCGAACGGTGGGGCCTGCTCGGCGAAGGCCTGGCGCGTGAATCCGTAGGTGCGCAGCCGGCGCATGACGCCGAGCCGTTCGACGTCGGCGGGCGTCCATGGCACAGATGTTCCCTCGAGCGTGACCCGGCCCCAGGTCGCCTCGGGCACCAGATGCCGCCGGCCGGCGCGCAGCGGAACCACGAGGGCGGCTTGCCGGCTCAGAGGACGCGTGAGGACCTGGCCAAGCTCAGGGAGGGTCAAGCACCGCAGAGTGGACGGTGCGTGCGTGATGAGGTGAGCGTGTTGCCGCAAGCCAGTGGTCCGGTATCCCCACGAGCAGGCGGAGCAAAGCCCTTGGCCGGCCGGATCGCGCCAACTGTCGAATGCGGTGAAGTTTTTCGAGACCACCGATCCGATCTTGGATAGGTTCCCGGCCTCGCCGCAGCGTGCGCACCTTCCCGCTTCGGTCAGATCAGCAGGATGGGGGCCCTTTGCCCCGATCCACCCGGCAGTCACCACGTCGACCATCGTGTTCGTCCCTCCTTCGAAATCCCCTTCTGAACGGAGAAGGCCCGAAGACGTCCGTGTCTGTGACAGGAGTCCGCCGAGATTCTTCGGGAATCTGACCCCGGACTATCGATGGCTCTCGAGAGCCGAGGCGATGCGACCGTGCAGGGTGCGGTGCGGCCTAGTGGCCGTGCATGTAGGCGATCAGGGCGACGGCGGCCTCGAACGTCGGCACGGTGACGACCGGTTCCTCGGGGATCCCTTCCAGCACCCCGTAGACCCCGACCTTTCCCGGGCGCTCGGCCAGAGCCCACCCCGGAATGCCCGGATGGGTGAGCCAAGAGGGATCCTCGGCGTCGGCTACCCAGGTCGCGCGATCTGCGATGGTGCTGATGTCGGGCAACGGGATCTTCTCCGAGAGCCCAACATTCTGACCGTCCTGTGCCATAGCAACCACCCTCCAAACCTTGACGAATGACAAGGTCAATGTGTCACGCGCCTTGTCGTTTATCAAGGTTGCTTCTACCGTTGAGCATGTCACGGCCGACAAGGAGGTGCCTGGCGGTGCCGGAGCGTCAACCGTGCGCGGCCCACTCCCGACGTAGGCGGGTGTCAGCGGGGCCACCCAGAATCGGCGAGATGGTCGACGCATGCTGGTCAGTCGCGGGCGGCTGCTCGGCTAGGTTCTGAGACGTCATCATCCGACCGAGAGGAATCAAACGTCATGGCCGGCGAGTCCGCCCAACTGCGATACGACGTCGAGGTCGAACTCGAGCGAGGCGCCAGCGCGCCGAGCCTCGAAGTCATTCGCGACCTGCTGGGCGACGTTGCCCTGGGTGGTCGGGAGGGCCCAGACCACACGATGGTGCTGTATCTCCGGGTGCCCGCGGACACGCTGCAGCAGGCCATCACGATCGGCTTCGGCCTCGTCGGGCAGTTCGGCAAACCCATGGCAATCTGGGCCATCCCAACGGTGCCCCTACGCTCCAGGCCGCCCGCGGTGCCCGACTTCATATCCGCATCCGAAGCGGCCACGGCCGCCGGCCGAAGCCGGCAGGCGATCCACCAACAGATTGCCACCGGCTCGATCAAGGCAGGCAAAGTCGGCCGGGAGTACACGATCCGACGGGCCCTCATCGCCGGCGACACACCTGCCTCAACTCCTCAGGGGTGACCGTCGTCGATCGATGAAACCACCAACACCAGGCCCTTGTCGTTTGACAAGGCCGGAATGCGCACTAACCTTGTCAAACGACAAGGTTGGGCGTGTCTCGCAAGGGGACACAACCCCGGCTCGTCGCCACGTCGGGTAGCAGAACCTCACCTCAGGAGGTGCGCCAATGCGGGAAACCGAGCGGGTTGTGATCGCCACCAGTAACGGTCGCGGGAACGTCAAGCAACTCCCTGACCTCTACGCCGCGAAGCCGTTCGGACACGAAGACCGTGACCACGGCTCGACTTTCCAGCACACCCGCGCGCCGTGGGCCGAGCAACCGGGCCGAGCACCAGCCACAGGAGTCACTGTGAACCTCACCGAGATCGGCCGGCGAGCGTACCGTAACGGCGAAACGCGCGTGGCTGCCGACAGCCAGACTGGTCGCCAGGCCTTGATGACGCTCCCTTCCGGATCGCAAGCAGCCGCGGCGCGGGAGTACGCAGAGGGCTGGCGCGCGGAACAGCAGGAGACCAACCCGGTCGAATACCTGACTGAGCTATGCCGCGCGACCGAGGACGAGATCGCGGTCTACACAGAAGAGATCCGCACGACCCGACACAAGCGCCGGCTCACCCGGCTTGAGCGGAACCGATCCGATGCACGGGAGAAACTGTCTCGGCTGGCCACCGAACTTGGCTCCGCCGTCCAGGACCAGCGCCGCCAGGGCAACCGCGGACTGCGGCCCCCGGAATGGCTACTCAACGACCTCGGCGCCCATCGTCCGACCGGAAGGACCGAACTCGGCTACACCCGGCGAGTCTGCAACGCATGCGACGCCGACTGGCCGTGCCCGGAGACAGTGCAGGCCCGTGAGAACTGGCTCCTGCAGGAGCAGGCCGCCTACGAACACGCGCCACAAAAGGACAGCCCCCGATGACCACCCGCATCCCGCGCCGAACCAGTTCCGCACCGCGAGACCACGGCCCGACGCTGACCTTCACCAGCCAGCCCGTCAAGGATCTCAACGACCGCCGCAGAGTTGCATACTGGCGCTGGTACGCCGACGGGATCGAGGTCGGCGCCGTTGCCCCTAAGCCGGACGGGTTCCGTGCGCTCATCTACCGGCGCGACATCGAAGGCCGCCGCATCACCGAACTCGGCGTACGCACGTCCCGCAGGGAAGCCGAGGAAGCGGTGCGGGACTGGGCGACCGCAAACCCCGGACGCGTCAAAGGAGAACAACCGACGTGACCATCCGCAAGAGCTTATGGATCACCTGCGACGGGCATGGAGGCCGGCGGATGTTGAAGTGTGAAGCGTGCTTCCGGCCGGGGCGGCTCTCGCTGATCTGATGCGCTACAGGAGATCCGGTTCGGCAATCGGGCCCTGACCCTGGTTCTTGGACACGCCGAATCCAGCAGTTGCTGGAGTAAGCGAGATGATCCTGACCATGGCCCGCAAGAACTACTCCGAACA
>NZ_JBHWKR010000033.1:0-24438 GCF_042730855.1 Kribbella sp. NPDC059898 | reverse complement strand
TCCGGAGTACGTCGACGACGTCCTGCCGCGACTGCTCGCCCTGCTCGACCTTCGCGGCCGTGATGGACAGCACGCTCGCGGCGGCCTGGTTCGCGAGTTCAGCGACGTCGAACCCGTTCATCGGGGTGGCCGTTGCCGGTGTTGACGCTTGGACGGGCTGACGGTCCTTCACGACCGTCAGCGTCGGTACCTCCTGTGCCGCCGGTACGCCGGCCCGGGCCCGCTCCATCTCCTTGAGCCACTTGGCGCCCGTGAACCGTCCCGAGTACAGACCGGTCGCGGTGTCGCCGTCCTCGCCGGGGCCATCGGCCGCGGCCAGGTCCAAGCCGGTCAGGGTCCGCGGGGTGAACCCCTCGAGGTACGGCGCGATCTGATCGATGTTCTCGATGAACTCCAGCCGGGCTCGGTCGGTGGCCACGACGCCGGCGTCCAGGATCGCGCCCCAGCCGCCGCCTTCGGGCAGGCTGCGAAGGTCGACCTCTTCCGACGTCGCGGACAGGGTCATGGTGGCGCCGGACGCCGTACCGGGACGGAGGCCGATCACGAATCCGTTCGCACCCATGAGGTTGGTCTTGACGTTCATCCCGCCCGGCACCTGGCCGGCTTCGGCGTTCTGTGCCACGAGCTTGAGCGAGACGCCGTTTGACCGGCCACGCTCGGAGATGGCCTCCACCATCCGCTCCTCGGGCTTGCCTTCGATCACTTCCTGGATCGTGCGGCCCTCGTCGAGCACCAGCTCGAGCACGGGGTCGGCGCCGTTCATGTCGAACTTCGACAGCCCCATCCGGCCGTAACGCTTCTCGCGTGCCACCAGGACCCGGTGAGCGACCCGGATCGCCCGGCGCCACTCGTCGGGCTCGTGGCCGACCAGGTCCATCACCTGGGCGAGTTCCGGGCTGGACGTACCGCGCTTGCCGTCCGCGTGCAGCATCACGGAGCGGCCCGACAGCACCAGCGGCAGCAGGATCACGTTGGCCGCGTTCGACTTCCCGGCGTTGCTGGACCCGATCAGGAAGCCGTGCCGGACGCCGGACTGGTCGAACAACCGGATGCAGACCTCACGGCCCGCGGTGTTGACGGCAACCGGCGCGCGGCCGTCGTCGTACAGCCGCGGCCCGGCCCATCGCTTCGACACCTTCTCCAGCTGGCGCGAGGGGGTCAGCACCAGCTCGACCTGGCCGGCGTTGTCCCGCACGGTGGCGACCTTCGCCGTTCCGACACCCATGTGCAGGGCTCTCTCGAGCCACTTGCGGGTGTCGGCGTTGGCGACGTCTTCCGCGTGCACGTCAGGACGCAGCTGGACACGAGCAACGATCGTCCCGGGGTCGGGTTCGTCCAGGTCGACGATTGCGGACCCCTGGAGCTTGTCGGGTCCGTTGAGCGCGACGGCGGTCGGCCACGCGGCGATGAGCTGGAGCGCGGCGTCCGAACGTGGCTTGACCCCGCCGTCGACAACCTCGGCATCACGGATCTGCCGCGACTTCAGCCACGCGATGACCGGCGTACCGGTCAGCACGCCCAACGCGCCGGCCGCGACCAGGACACCGGCAACGGTCCAGTGCATGCCGGCGGCGTTGGCGACACCGAGCCCGGCCGACCACACCCCGGCGCCGGCTGCCCAGCGGCCCACGATCGCCCGTTCGAGGCGGGACAGCCGTACACGGCCGCCCAGCTCGTCTGGTCCCTTCGATGCCGTCAGGTACCCGGCGCCGGCGAGCGCGCTCAGCCCAAGCACCGTGAGCACCGGCGACACCGCGCCGGCACCGATCGCCGTTCCGGCGCTGACAACGGCCGGGGCGAGCTGCCAGCGGTACCGCCACGTGAGCCGACCCGCGGCCGTGAACGCTTCCGCGGCCTGATCACCGGGCCGCTTTGCGGGCAGGCCGGCGGGCTGGACCGGCACCAGGGCCGTACCCGGCGAGGGAACCAGGCCGGGGACGGCGGTCGCGGCCGGCCCGAGCTGGGGGAGCTGCGGGGGAGCGACCGGGACGACGGCACCGTGGCCGGCCTTCTTCCGCCGGCGCGACGTCGTGTAGGTGCCGGGTGTGGTCAGCCATTCGGGCGACCCTGGCACATAGGCATGGGTGGGCTGTGCGGCTGTCTGAGGGGCGCGCGTGCCCGCTTTGGAGGTGATCCACGACGACCGGCGGTCACGGCGTCCAGAGGCGGCCACGGGCGCGGCGGCCGGGGTCGCGGGGCGGTGCTTCTTCACCATCGGAGGGGCCTTTCTCGTGTGGTCTCAGTGGGCTTGTGGTGTCCCGGCCCGGTCGTGAGCCGTCGCCCCCTCTCGGGAAGCCGGGACGGTGGGGTTACTGGCCGCGGAACGCCTCGGTCTTGCCGCGGGCCTGGACGGACGCGGCGGCCTCACCCAGACCGCGGGCCTTCGTCACTTCGGACTTGGCGATGGAGAACGTCTCCGCGACGGCCGGCATCCGCAGTGCGCCGACGGTCTCCGCGATGTTGGCTACGGACCGGTCGAGTCCGGCCGTGCCCCAGTTCGCCGCCGTCCAGCGGTCGGGCAGGTTGACGGCCCAGGTGCGGACCGACGTCATTGCTTCGGCCATGAGCTGGACCGCGGCCTCAACCGCCTTCAGCTCCTTCTCGTAGTCGTCGATGTTGGACAGTTCGGTAGTCCCGAGAGACATGGGCTCTGCTCCGTTCGGTGCGGTGGTGGTGTTGCTGTGCGGGTTGGGATTGGTGGCGCCAGCCGGCGCCGGTTCCGGGGCGGGCTCAAGGGCCGTCTCCGGGGTCTTGGGGGTAGGGGTGTCCTTCGCCGCCTCCGGCGTGCTCTCCGGATCAGCAGGGACCGTTTCCGGCTTGGCAGGCTCGGGTTTGGCGCCCTCGCCGGCGGGTGGGGTGATGTCGTTTCCGTCCTGGTCGACCACCGCGCCAGACGCCTCGCTGGTCGGCGCGGTCCGGGGCCGGCGTACGAGCCGAGGGCCGGTCCAGCCCCGGCGCGACGAGGCCGCGTCCGGGGCGTCCAGGTCCGGGGCGTTGTCCGAACTCGTGTCAGCGGAACGGGCCCGGCGGGCGGCGATCGTGTTGCGGATGCCACGGGCGAGGCTGACGGTGCCGCCAGCGACGCGACCAGCGCCGCGGGAACCGCGGCTCCACACGTCGCGGCCGGCCTCGCGGCGTTGACGGGCGGCGGTGACCCCCTCGCGCCAGCCGGCGAGCGCTGCCCGGCGGCGGGGGGAGGACTTGCGGGACTTCGGGGTCTTGCCGGTGGCCGCGCCCCGTGCAGCACCGCTCAGACCGCGGGTGAGCGCGAGCGAGAGACGGTCAGGGGAAGCCACCAGGTAGAGCACCAGGAACAGCGCGAAGATCTCCATCAGAAGATCCCTCCGACACCCTTGATGAGGGCCTGGCCGGCGGCCGTGATGAGGGTGTCGAACGCGCCCCCGGCCTTACCGGGGACCATCGCGACGAGGGACGGGACGATCAGCCCGCCAATGACCAGCCAGTCCGGCGGGTCGTAGCTGAACATCTTGTCCGGCAACATCGCACCGACCCACAGCCCGGCGACCGCGGCGGCGATGATCCACGCCACGGCGGTACCGACAGCCGCGCTCGACATGTGGTTGATGAAGCGGAACAGCCAGCCGAGCGTGCCGTTGATCAGTGCGCCGACCCAGCCAGCCGCGCCGATCAGACCGGCGCCGACAAAGCTGAAACCGGCGATCCGGACGAGGACGAAGTCGACCTTCGGCGGGGTGAACCGCATGCAGAACATCGCGGCGAATCCGACCGCGGTCATGAGGATCCAGGACATCAGTAGCTCCCTTCGCGGGGGTTGGTGTGCGGGTTGGGTGTGGGATCGATGCAGCGGTGCCGGCGTCCAGCTCGAGCAGCTGCTCGGGAACGGCGGAACTCCCGCCGCTCCCCGCACCACAGGCAGCGCTGAAGCCGACTCACGCAGCACCGCCAAGAGCGGCGAGACGGCGATCGCGCTCGACTTGAGCAGCGACCCGGCGCGTGTCAACGGGTCGGCCGGCGCCGTCGTACCGAACGGCGGCGGTCACGGTGTGAGCCTTCTCCGCCGGCTTCAACTGCCGGGCAAGCGCGGCGCACTGCTCCAGGACCGGGCAGGCGTGGCACTTGCCGATCAGGTCGAGCGTCCGGCCCACGGGCTGGACTTCCTCGGTGAACTCCCAGCTCAGGCGGCACTCGGGAACGACGTTCAGACGCTCCACGGCCGCGTTGAGCTCGATGTGGGCGCGGGCAAGAGCGTCAGTCGTACGAACGGGTCGAACAGTCACGGTTCGAGTCCTTCCGGTTTCGGTTGGTCGCCGCCGGGTCTCCAGCTCCGGGCGGCTGATCTTTACAAGCTCAGCTTGTATTCGATTCATGCTTACATGCTGAGCTTGTATTCAGCAATAGCCGGGATCTAGTTAGGCTTGTATTCGATGACTGAGAACGAAGCAGATCTGCCGACAGACTGGTGGTCCGTCACCGATGTTCTGCGCTACCTGGAGTCGGCCGGCTCTTCCATCACCAGTGCCACGTGGTACGCGTACGTCTCTCGGGGACAGGCCCCTCAGGCGGACCGGATGTTCGGCCGGGCGCCGGCGTGGAAGCCGGCCACCGTGCAGAACTGGCAGAGCAGCCGTCCGCGACGAGGCAGCGCGCAACGATGAACTGCTGGGCAGCAGCTTGATGCACTCGGCGCGGACGATCATGGCTCTAGGCAACCAACTAGAGGGCTGCTCCACCATGAACCGAACCTGCACTCAATCTGCACCAAGCCTCCGACTGTCACAATGAGTGAAATTTCAGGATTCTGGGGTAACTGATGGTGACAGTAGGCAGGTGGACAGGCGCCAAAGCGCGCGCCCTTCGCCACGCTCTCAGAATGAGCGGCGATGAGTTCGCCGGACGACTTGGGACCGCCGCTCGCACGGTGGCCAAGTGGGAGAAAGAACTTCTCGACAAGACGCTGGCTCTGGCTAGCCAGCGAGATCTCGATCATGTCCTTGAGACGGCATCCCCGCAGGTGCAGGCCCGCTTCGCAGAAATACTCCAGGAGGAAGAGCGGTCGCGGTCGGCGGCGCCGGCTGTCTTCGCAATGGACGCCGCCTCGGCTCACAAGATGGTCACCCCAGCGAGGGTCGCCCTCGGTGGAGCTGCGTCTCCCACGAGCGAGACCCTCGACTGGCTCGAACAGAACCTTCGCAGCCAGTACACCGCCGACAACCTGCTCGGTCCTCGCGTACTTATGCCGCTGATGAACTCATACGTCACCAGCATTGAGGAGATGCAGCGGGGGGCACGTGGGTCCGCGCTTGAACGACTGCTGCGAATCGGTGCCGGGTACGCCGAGTTCACCGGCTGGCTGCACCATGACGCTGGCGACCTCCAGCGTGCGAAATTGTGGGCATCACGCGCGCTGGAGTGGGCCGAAGGCGGCGGAGACGATCGGATGACCTCCTTCGTCATGATGCGACGAGCAGCTGCAGCACTCACGGCTGGGGAGGGCGGGCACGCCGTCGCGTACGCCCAACGAGCCCAGCGCTTCGACTCCGCGGAAACAGGCCGCGTAAGGATCATCGCCGCTGTCACCGAAGCGCACGGTCATGCCATCACCGGAGACGGGAGCGGAGCGGACCGGGCACTAGATACGGCCGCGAGCCTCCTCGAAAGGTACGACGGCGAGATCATCGAAGGTGATCCCACGGCTGACCGCTACTGCGAGCTGGGCCTGTATAGCAAGATCGCCACCGCCAAATGTGCCCTAGAGCTTGGTCGCGGCAGCGCTGCCGTCGACGCCTTCACCGACGTCATCGGCAGCCTGCCGGCGGACTTCCATCGCGACCGAGGGCAGTACCTGAGTTCCCTTGCCAGGGCGCACACTCTTGCAGAGCAGCCCGAGGCCGCCATCGCGGCCGCCCGGGAGGCCTACGGCATAGCCATCGCAACTGGATCAGCTCGAACCCTCACGACCTTGCGCGACACCTTGCCCTCCGAACTTGCGCGTTGGTCGAACAATCCGGAAGTCCAGCAGTTCTGTGCCATGCTCACAGCGGTCGAACCAGAGATTGGTGGTAGCTAGGTTGTTCTCCCTTGCCACAGACGCAGCTCCCGGCCGCCCGAACGAAGACTTTGTGGTGGCTTCTCCCGATCTCGCTGTCGTCGTCGACGGCGCCGGCGTCCCCATGGGCGGCTGTTCTCACGGCGTTGCCTGGTACGCCCAACAACTAGCGGCGCGCACCTTTGCTGCCCTGGCCGGACAGTCTGATCGGCCGTTGACCGATGGCCTGTACGACGCCCTCGCCGCGGTCGCTGCCTCCCACTCAGCCACCTGCGACCTGTCTGATCCGGGTACGCCGTGCGCGGCGATCGGGATCGTGCGAATCGGCACCAACCACGTCGAGACGCTGGCGCTTTCCGACGTGACTGTGCTGGTGGAAACCGATGACGGGCCACAAGTGACCTGCGATCTGCGGATCGAAGAGATCTCCGGGACTGAACCCGACGCGGTCGCCGGTCTGCTGTTCAACACTCCCGAGCATCGCGAAGCGCTCGCCCGCCTGGTGGCTCGCCAGACACGCACCCGGAATCGGGATGACGGCTGGTGGGTGGCAGCCGCTGATCCAGAAGCAGCCCACCACGCAGTGGTCAACACCTACCCTCGAGACGCCCTTCGTCGTCTCGCCATCTTCTCCGACGGCGCGACCCGGCCGGCCGATCAGATGGCGATCTACCCGTGGTCGGAGTACATGGACTTGCTCGACAAGCTCGGACCCGCCGGCCTCCTCAGCCACGTCCGCGAGATCGAGGTATCGGACCCTGACGGCGCCCGGTATCCCCGGACGAAACGACACGACGACGCCACTTTGGCCTACTGGGCGCCCGACAGCCTCGATCAGACCCGGTTGGTGATGTGATGCACTCAGCTGCTGTCACCGCCAGGGACATCAGGGCAGGTCTGGAGCAGTTGGGCCTGACGCGGACGTCGGCCGTCATCGTGCATTCGTCGCTCAGCTCGTTCGGTCACGTCGACGGCGGCGCCGACGCGGTCGTCGACGCTCTGCTGGCTACTTGCGGAACCCTTCTCTTCCCGGGCGCTACCTCCCACGCGACGCGCCTGCCGGCACCACCCCAGGTCGTCCGCGAGAACAACGCCATCGCCTGCGCGCCCGACTGGGCCAGCTTCGACGCCGCTCTGTCGAAGGCTGCTCACTTCCACCAGGATCTGCCTGTCAACCGGAACCTCGGACTGATCCCTGAGACAGTCCGCCGCGACCGGCAACACGTCCGAAGTTCGCACCCGTACTTCTCCTACATCGCGACCGGCGCTGGAGCAGATGACCTCATCGCAGCCCAGCGCCTCGACTGGCCTCTGGGACCCATCGAAGCCCTTTGGCAACGTGGCGGTCATGTCCTTCAGCTAGGCGTCTCCCACGCTACAAATACGACGATTCACCTCGGCGAACAGCAACTGGGGCGAGGGCGCTTCTATCGATACGCAAAGCCCGCACCTGGTGTCTGGATGGAGCTCCCCAACATCCCCGGCGCCAGCCACCGCTTCGACACCATCGAGCCACACCTGCGTTCCTCCACGCGGCAAGTCACTATTGGCGCCTGCACTGCCTCCCTCACCCCAGTTGCTGAGGTACTGACCGTGACACGCCATCTGATCGAGGCGTCACCATCAGCTCTGCTCTGCGACGACCGAACCTGCCAGTGCTTCGCTGAGGTCCAGCAACGGCTGCGGTACATCGCAGGTCTCGACGAGCGCTCGCCGGCGGCGACGACGCGATACGACGAAGCGGCTGCAAGTCGGCGGTAGCAAGCCGCCTACGCACTGACCCGCGCGGATGGATCAGGCGGCAGTTTCGTGCTCGGTGACGATGCGGTGGACGACGGCCAGAGAGACCCCGACACCGGCGGCGATGACGCGCAGGGACTCGCCTTCGTTGCGGCGGGCGAGGATCGCGCGCCGCCTGTCGTCGTCGACGACAGTTGGCCGGCCACCGACCCGGCCGCGCCGGCGAGCTGCTTCCAGGCCGTCCTTGGTGTTCCGGACGATGTCGCGGCGCTGGTCTTCAGCGAGTGCGAGCGCCAGGTCCAGGATCAGGGAGCGTTCGGTGTGTTCGCCGGCGGCGATGCCTTCCAGGATCTTGACCGCGATGCCTCGTTGGAACAGGTCGTTGAGCACGATCAGCCCTTCGAGCAGGTTCCGCCCGAGCCGCTTCGCGTCCTGGACAGTGAGCATGTCGTCATCGCGCAGGTAGTTCAGGGCGGCGGTCAGCCCGGGCCGGTCGACGGCGCGCAACTTGCCAGACACCTTCTCCTCGAACACCTTGACGCAGATCGGGTCGAGCACGTCATGCTGCCGGGCGGTTTCCTGGGACTTGGTGCTGACGCGGACCAAGCCGACGAGCGCCATAGGCCAATTCTCCGTTCGGGAAAGGTGTTCGTTCAGGCGTCGCGACGGTAGCGGATTGCGAACGGGTTTACGAACACCCACGCAGGCGTACGAGATCCGCGTGCAGACGGCCCGCTGCCGGTGTTCGGCATCCGACCGTTTGCCGAACAGAGCAGGACACCGGACCGCCCGCCCGGCAACTAGTCCCCAGAAGCTTGAGTACTCGCCAGTGGGGTGATGGCGATGTAGCACGCCACGCAGATCTGGAGGGGCTCGGTGATATCGGCCGGCCCCCACACCGAGCCAGGTGTAACGACTCGCAAGAGGCAGCCCGGCTCAGCCGATTCCAGGCATGCTCCCTGGCCGTCGTGATAGAGCCGGCACACGCAGCGGCACCCGCCGGGCGCGTGTTGTTCCCAGGTGAACGTGGCCGACTGGGTCAGGTACAGCACCGGGGCCGGAACCCCATCGTCGTGTGCGTCCGCTGCCACGGTGCCCATCACCCCTGGTCGCTCTCGTCGTCCGCACCCAGGAGTTGGGACGGGTTGGTGAACTCGCCGGACAGGTACTCGCCGGTGGGATCGCCGGCAGCGGCCAGCTCGTTGATACGGCGGAACACCTGCTGCCGCGCCCCGGTCATCCGTAGGCGGCATTGAGCTTCGCTGTTGCACCGCTCGATCTGGTCGTAGAAGCACAGGTCGCCCAGCTCGGGCGGGAGGTCGGGGCCGTACGCGTCGCAGTCCCAGCCCTTCGTCGGTTCGCCGGCCGCGGTCATCGGGGCGTCCGTCCGAGCGACCAGACGCGGACCGTGTCGTCGGTGACCTCGTACAGGACGCGGTAGTCACCGATGTGCAGACGGCGGACGAGGCCGGCGCCCAGGGACACGCTGTCGGGTGGTTCCGGGTCACGGGCAAGGGCGTTGACGGCGGCCCGGATGCGCTTGGCTGCAAGCCGATCGGACGTGTACACGTCGCGGTAGCCGGTGAACCAGCCTCCGTCGAAGATCAGCGTTCGCTCGTTCACCGGCCGGTGTCCGCACCATCAACTTCGGCCTCGATCTGATCCATGAGGTGCTGGGCTTCGTCGTTCGGAACCCACTGCTGTCCGCCGGCGACCTTCCTGTCCTCGATCGTCGCCAGGTCGGCCGCGTCCTCGAGCGCCTGGTAGTGCGCGAGCAGGCTGGGGGAGATGACGACGGCGGCGGGCTTGCCGTGGTCGGTGATCAGGACCGGCTGGTTGGTGTAGCGGGCCTCGTTCATCACGTCGGCGGTCTGCTTGGTCGCCTGGGTCATCGTGTAGGTCACCATGGCCAGGACGATACTCCGGAAAATGCGAATAATTCGACATTTCCAGGACATCGGCTACCGGGTGAACTCGGTCTGGCAGAGCCCGCACAGGATGGGGCCAGCCTCTGCGACAGCCGCAGATGCCCTGATCCGCCGCTTGCACCCACAGGTCAGGGAGTAGCCGTTCTTCGGCGGCCGACCACCGCCGGCGGCGGGTACGCCGGCCGCGCCGGTCTCGTCCTCGTCTCCGTCGCCGCCGGCGGGGTCGGCCGGCACCTCGTGCTCGGAGTGCCGGTACGTGACCAGCGCCCTATCCAGGGTCTCCAACTCGTCGACGTACTCGTCCGTCGTACCCGGCGCGAGCGCGGTACCGGACCAGCCGATCGGGGGAGTCTGGGTGATCGTCAGCCCGACTTCCTCGCCCAGCGCCTTGTACTTGGCGTTGTGGTAGCGGCCCTGGCGACTGGTGTCGTCGATCCGGCGGACGTGGGCGATCCCGTGGGCGGCTTCGTGCAGCAACGTCGCGAGGACGCTGGCCGCGCCGCGGGCCAGGCCTTCGCCGCCGACGAACAGCTCCGACATGCCGGCGGGGTCATCAGTCGCGACCCAGCGCCGTTCCGCGAAGTGCCCGAGCTTGAGGTAGCCGGCCGGTACTCCGACGCTGCCGGCGCCCAGCGTGACCACGACCGCGGGTACGTCCGGGTGTCGGCGTTGAATCCCTGCCCAGACCTGCTCCAGGGCCTCGACCATCCGGGATGCTTCCATGACGCGATTTTGACACCTAGGAGTCAAAAGGCAAGTCGGTTGCTTGGGGGTTGCTGCGCAAACTGGACCACTTGGTGCGCAAACTGGACCGCGATCGAACATCTGTTCGATACTGGCGAGGTGGATCAGGTCAGGTTCTCTGCTCGCCCGGGCTTCGGCGGTGGGTTCGGTGTGCACGACTCTGTCTCGGGGGACTGGTGCACGCCGGCGACCTTGGTCGAGCAGGTCGCGGTGGAGTTCGCCGACGATCTCAATGCCCGGGAAGCCGCGACAGGGCACCCAATCGAAGAGGTGCGGTACGGCGTACCGAAGCGGGTTCAGCGGGCCTCGTGGGCTCCAGCCGGCACCATCGACGTCTGGGTGTACGACACAAACTCGAAGCCTCCGCAG
Organism: Kribbella sp. NPDC059898; assembly: GCF_042730855.1. Lineage (NCBI taxonomy): Bacteria > Bacillati > Actinomycetota > Actinomycetes > Propionibacteriales > Kribbellaceae > Kribbella > Kribbella sp. NPDC059898. Next base: position 13,629 of record NZ_JBHWKR010000033.1, on the reverse strand, counting down.
TGGATCGGTCGCGTACGCGACGAGGCCGGCGGGGTGGAGTGGTGCCCTGGCGCGGATCTACGGCCGGCGGATGGTCCGGTCAGTACGGCGGAGTGAAGCGGGAAGTCGTTGCTATTGGCCCCATTCATCTGGAGGTAACCAGCGCGGGCCGCGATCCGCACACCCCCGTTTTGCAGCTTGCTGCAACGGCTCTGGGGTTGTGGATAACGGCAGCGCGTGCCCTGCGGAATCGGGCATTCTTGGGGTGTGGGCCGGGAGCGGGGATCACCCGGCGCCGGCGCCCGTCGTGTGTCCATCCGACGAACTGGGTCCGGGGCAGCCGTGCCGGCGTAGGTCACTCCCGGCCCACCGAGACGTTGCACGGCCCTCGCCAGACTGAGCTGGGCGAGGGCCGCAAGGGGGGACCCATCAGGCTACGCGTTAGTTGGTGGTCTCGTCGGGCATCCTGGCCGGTCCCGCGAACAGCTCTGTTTGGCTATTTCTTGGTGCCTCGGGTGCCGAGCTGGGTCTGGAGTTCGGCGAGTTGGTCGGCGTGCTGGGCGCGCAGGTCGTCGAGGCGCTGGGAAGCGGCGGCGCGGTCGCTGTCGGCCTGGGCTCTGGCGGCGGCTAGGTCGGCACGGGTGCCGGCGAGATCGGCCTGCAGCGCGTCGCGGGCGGCGGTGACGGTGGCGATCTGCTCGCGCTGTTCGGTCACCTGGCCGGTGAGCTGCTCGATGCGGCCTTCGGCGCGGCTGGCGGCCTTCTCCGCTGTCTCGGCACGTTCACGCTGTTCAGCGGTCGCGGCCTGCTGCTGGTCGAGCCGTTCGGCCAGCTGGTCGCGGTCGGTGCGCAGGTCGGTGGCCTCCTGCCGGGCAGCGGCCAGCTGCAGCGCCAGGTCATCGCGGCTCGCGGTGACGGTTGCCAGCTGCTCGCGGGCCGTGTCCAGCTGGGTGGTGGTCTGCTGCAGGTCCGCGGTTGTCTGCTCGAGCTGGCCGGCGACGTCAGCGAACTCGGTCTGCAGCGTGTCGCGGGCAGCGGTCATCGTGTCCAGCTCGGCTTGGACGGCCTCGATCCGGGCGGCCTGCTCGGCGTACATGGTTTCGGCGGCCTCGACGGCTGCGAGGGCTTCCTCGGCGACCTGCTCGGCGGCGGCCTGTTCGGTCGCTGCGACCTCGGCGGCCTGTTCGGCGGCCCGCGCGGCGGCCTCGGCAACGTCGCGTTCGGTTTCGGCGGCGTCGACCAGGCCACGGGCCTCGCGGCGGGCGTAGGTGATCTCAGCCGCGGCCGCGTCGGGGTCCGATGCCGTCGCGACGGCCTCCCGGATCTGGGCGGCCAGCGTCGTCATCCGGGCCTCGTGCACGGCAACGGTGTCCCCGAGCTGCTGCTGCAGCTCCTCCAGGCTTGCCCGCGCCTGCGACACCGGCCGGACCACCTCGTCGACGGCGGCCGGGGTGTCGGCCGGGTCGTCGCCGGCGACGACCGCCGGTGGCTGGTAGCCCTGGTTGATCCGGTGCGCCATCAGCCGGGTGTGCTTCACGCCACCGATCGTCTGACCGCAGTACGCCGGCGGCCGGCCCTTCCCGGAGTAGGCGATCCGCCGGGCGCACCCCGGGAACTGGCACAGCACGTACCGCTCCCCCGTCTCACCCGCCCCGCCGCCCGCGCCGTCACCGGCCGTCGGTACGCCGGATCGTGCTCCGCTCGCCGCGACCGGCGCTGTCTGCTGCTGAGCCGGTCCGGCCGGCTGCGTCTCGTCTGCCATGGACGGCACTCTAGCTGTTTCGTTTCGTATCGTCAACTTTTTATTTCGTTTCGTATCGTTTTTAGAAAACGTAACGAAATGAACCACAATCCCGAACACTGCTAGTGCAAGAGGTGTGTAGAACCTGGTCAGCAAGGTGTACGCCCCCCCCCCCCCCCCGTTACCTTCTTCGTGATCCCGCGGTGCGGGGTTCTGGTCGCCGGGCTCGGTATGACTTACTGCCCCTGTCGTAGGCATGATCCGGGGGGTGTTGTCGCCGGGTCTGGTGGCGTTGGTTGACCGCTGATAGGGACAGGGCCACCCCGGCTGTGGGTAGGTCTCTTCGTAACGTGGGTGCCGGCATCCTTCGCCTGATCTGGGTGGCCAGTGGGTTCGATGAGGGAAGGGGCGGTCTGTGAGTCGTCGCGAGTACGCCGTGTTCCTGGGGCTGGACGTCGGCAAGGAAGAACACCACGCCTGCGGTCTGGACGGCGACGGTGAACGGGTCCACGACAAGCCGTTGCCGCAGTCGGAGGTGAAGATCCGCGCCGTGTTCGAGGCGCTGTCGGCGCGCGGCCCGGTGCTGGTGGTGGTCGACCAGCCGGCCTCAATCGGAGCCCTCGCGGTCACGGTCGCACGCGATGCCGGGATCGACGTCGCCTACCTGCCCGGGCTGGCGATGCGGCGCATCGCCGACCTGCACCCAGGCAACGCCAAGACTGATGCCCGTGACGCCTACGTGATCGCCGAGGCCGCCCGGTCGATGCCGCACGCGCTGCGCCGCGTCGACACCGGCGACGAGGCGCTGGCCGACCTGGAGGTCATCGTCGGCTACGACGACGACCTGGCCGGCGAGGTCACCCGAGTCAGCAACCGCATCCGCGGCCTGCTCACCCAGGTCCACCCCGCCCTCGAACGGGTGCTGGGACCCAAGGTCCAGCACCCGGCCGTGCTCGAACTGCTAACTCGGTACGGCGGCCCGCAAGGACTCGCAGGCGCCACCCGACGCCAGCTCGTCACCGCAACAAAGACCCGCGCCCCACGCTCCTATGACAAGCTCGTCGACGCCATCCAGCAGGCGCTGACCGAGCAGACCGTCACCGTTCCCGGCACCCGCGCCGCCGAACTCGTCCTGCCCCAGCTGGCAACAACTCTGAGCGGACTGCTGACCCAACGCACCGACGCCGCCCGGCAGATCGAGGAGATGCTCGATGCACACCCTCTTTCCAAGGTCCTGACCTCGATCCCCGGCATCGGCGTCAGGACCGGAGCCCGCATCCTCCTCGAAGTCGGCGACGGCAGCACGTTCCCCACCAGCGGGCACCTCGCCGCCTACGCCGGCCTCGCACCCGTCACCCGCCGCTCCGGCACCTCCATCCGCGGCGAACACCCCAACCGCGGCGGCAACAAGCAACTCAAGCGGGCCTTCTTCCTCGCCGCCTTCGCCGCCCTATCCGATCCAACCTCACGGGCCTACTACGACCGCAAACGAGCCGCCGGCAAGAAACACAACGCCGCCCTCATCTGCCTCGCCCGACGCCGCATCGACGTCCTCCACGCCATGCTCCGCACCGGCACCCTCTACCAACGCCCAACCCCAACCGCCGCTTGACCAAACCCATAGGGACACCCCCCCCCAGTGGGGGGCAGACGTAGCGCGGCCCTCGTCCAGACCGAGCTGGGCGAGGGCCGCGAGGGGGCGTCAGGTTACGCGATCGGGATCTCGGGCTTCATCGGTTCGTCTCCTGGTCGTCGGCGGTGTCGCCGTCGTGGTCTTCGGCCTCGAGCTGGGCGTACGTACCGAGGAAGGCGCACCCCGAGAGCAGGGCTGCGGTCGCCCACAGCCAGCCGCCCTCATGGGTGACGCGCCAGAACGCGTACACGGACGTCACCCCGGCCACGGCCAGCTGAATCCAAAGCCGCCGGCGGCTCGCTATGAGCGCAGCGATCGTCGGTCGCATCAGGCACCGTCCTCGATCAGCAGAAGGTGCCGGGTCGACCCGGCGAATCGCACGCCGGCCGCCTGGTCCTCATCGGTCAGGGCCTGCTGGTTGGCTTCGGCCTGGACGTGAATCCCGGGCTGACGCGACAGGCGTTGGAGGGCAGCGTCGACGGCTTCGCGACCGTAGGGCAGGCGGCCATCGTGCACCGCGGACTCCTCCAGCTCGCCCCGTAGTGCGACGAGTCCGACCCAGCGCACCTCTCTGCCGTCCTCCTCACCCTTGAGCACGAGCATGTCGTACGCCTGGCGTACTGCGCGTTCTACGGCGTGCTCGTGCCGGGCTTGGTCGCCGCCGTGGTCGATGCCGCCCGCACCGGTGGCGGTGGTGAATGCGGCGAGGTCTCCGGTGGCGCCGGCATCGGCGGCGGCCTCACCGATCGTGCGGGCGTGGGTCGCTTCGTGCTCGAGGACGGCGAGTTGCTCGAGCACGGCCGGCGGCAGCTTCAGGCCGGCGGCCATGTCCGCGATCGCCCGGACCGCGTTGTCGAGGCCGGCGGTGGTGCCGTCTGCTCCCGCCCAGCGGTCGGGCAGGGTCTGCGACCAGCTCGCCACCTCGTCCAGCGCGGCGGTGAGGTCAGCCAGAGCTGCCCGCACGTCGCGGACCTCGCTGGTCAGGCCGTCCAGGTTCTCCAGTTCGGTGTGCTCGTACACCGGTCCTCCTTCGGGCTGGACACTCATCATGCGGCCCCCGTCCCCGCGGCGATCACGGCGAGGACCAGGCCGGCCGCGCCGGCGAACATCGCCCACCGGATCAACGTGTACTTGCGGTGTGTGATCTGTGCCAGGGTGATTGCCTCTGCACTGGCCGCGCCCAGCTCGTCGCCGGAGCGCAGCTGTGCCACGAGGCCGGGTCCGTCCAGGCTGCGGATGGCACCGAAGTTCTGCCGCACGCCGTGCTCCTCCCCCGATTCGGGTTGGCGGGTACGGCGGGGCATCCGGGGAAGGACCGCCCAGGCGGCGGTGAGCACTCCCACGAGCAGGGCTGCGATCGCCACCCACCGCAGGAAACCGTCGATGCCCAGGGCGCCGCTGCTGGCCGCGCCGACGAGCGCGAGTTCGAGGGTGGCCACAAGGCCGGCCTTCGCGTCGGCCTTCCCGATCTCGTCCCGGGCGCCGTCGACCAACCGCCAGGTCCAGTCCTTCGCCGCCGACTCCAGCTCGGCTTCGCGCTGGTGGACCTTCGCGGCCTGGATCGCGGTGTGTCGGCGCGCGACACACTTCGGGGCGTCGCATGCGATTTGAACGACTCCTTTGGTGTCGGTCGTCACGGCTGCGACAGCCTCGTCCATCGTCGGGAAGTGCGACGCCCACAGGTGGTGCTTGTAGTACTCGTTGTCGTACACCGACCAGCAGCGCCCGAAATCGACGGCGGCGCCCTCAGTCTCGGGTATTTGTGCGGTGTCGGTGGTCATCTGGAGGGGCATGGTTCAGACCTCGTTCTTGTCGGTGAGGTGGGCGATCAGGACGCAGACGGCTGTGAACGCGAACGCGGCAGCGGTCACGGTCCAGCCGGTGCGGGGGCCGTGGCCGGTGATGGCGAGGACGCCGGCGACAGCTGCCAGCAGGAACAGCAGGGCGACCCGGGTGTACAGGCGGGTCCGTTCGGCGCGGGTACGGCGGGCCATGGTCACGCCTCGCTTTCCGGGAGCTGGTCGCGCAGCTCGGTCAGCTGGCCGACGAGCCGGTTGAGGTCGTCGCGGTTCAGTTCCGCGACGGTGAATTGCGGGTGGTTGGTGACCCGGATGGTGGGGCGTCCGGGCAAGTGCTCGAACAGCACGTAGGTGAGGTCGGCAGAGCCGTTGCCGTTGAAGTTGAGGGTGAAGCGCCGGTCACGGTGGTACGGGCCATGGCGGACGGTGGTCACCGTCTGGCCGGGCCAGTCGACGATGATGAACGGTTCGACGTCGGGGTTGAACGTCGTTTCGGTGCCGTCGTCGTACCTGATCCGGAACAGTCCGGTCCGGTCGGGACCGGCCATGATCCGGGACCAGCCGTCGACGGTCTCGATCACCGTGCCGGGCTCGAGGTCGCTGGCGGTCGGAGTGGTCTGACGCTGGGTCACGCGGACCACCGCCCGTCCTGAGCGCGGCGGATCTCGTCGGCCCACCGCTCCTGGTCGACGACGCCCCACACGACCAGGAGGCAGCCGTCGCGCAGGTCGTAGTACTCACGCATGCCCGGCACGGACGAGTCCGTGTCGAGGGCGAGCGTGAGCCGCGCCGCCCAGGCGGTCAGGGTGGCCGCGGCGTCGGTGTCGTCGGTGCCGGGCTCGACCTGGCCCCGGATCTCCAGCGGGAGCACTCCCCCGGTGGAGTAGACCTGCCAGTACAGCGGCGGCAGGTCGGGAGCCAACTGGTTGAACACGTCGGCCGGGATGCTGTCGGCCCACGGGTCGGCCGGCGGTGCGGCGGCGTACTGCTGGAGCAGCTGCGGGAGGGTCGGCGCGGTCATCGGGCAACCTCCGTTGTCGCGGCGACGGCCGGCATGTCCGGCAGCGGCGGCTGAATGGCGAACGGGCGAACGCTCACGGTCCAGCTGTCCCGGCCGGTCGCAACCCGGCTGGTCATGGTGCTGAACCGGGTGACGAACTTGCGGGTGGCGGGGTCGCGCCACTGCGGAATCTGGTCGGACAGGCCGGCGACGATGCCAATCAGGCGGGCAACGTCGTCGTAGGTGACGATGAGCGGCGGCTCGGTGGGGTCGGCCGGCGGGAACACAACCTCGCGGCACTCCCAGCACAGCAGATCGCGGCCGACGCGCTCGAGGTCCGCGAGATCGGCCAGGGCGTGCCGGCTGTTCAGCGCGGGAATGTGGATCGGGTCGCCGTCCTCGTTGCCCTCCACGCCGTCGCAGGCTTCCGTGTCGCATGTCGCCGTCCAGCACGGCACCGACAGCTGGTGCGGGTCGCCATACCGGCTGCCGTACCGGTCGACGAACTCGGCGGCCTTCTCGGCGGTGAGGAAGTGGAGTTCGTCCTCGTCGTTGAGGCGGACGACCCAGCACGGGCTGTCGCTGATCTTCGTGATCATCGGGCCGCCTCCAGTTGGTCGACGGCGATCGGGCCCGGCGGCACGCCCGGGATCGCGCCCAGGGCGTAGTCGGCGCGGAACGAGGGCAGCGGCGTGACGAGCCCGATCCGCTCGCCGCCGTAGATGACGGCGTGCAGGTCGGGGACCCGGTCGCCGGCCAACGGGAGGATGCCGGCGCCCACGGCGTACAGGGCGGCGATGACGTCGACCTCGAACCGGGTCGTGGCCGGAACCCCGGCCAGGGGCGCGGCCAGTGCCTCGAGGAGGCGGGCGGCGTTCTTCGGCGCGAACTCGAGGGCGTCGAACCGTTCGCCGTCGAGGCCGTCGAGGCGGTCGGTGCGGATGACGACCAAGCGGTCGGTCAGGTACTCGATGCCGTCGACTTCGACGGTCCACAGCCAGCCGCGGTGACCAGGCCGGACGCGGTGACCGAACACCTCGGCGGCGTCAATGCCGCGCGGCTGGGGACGGGGTGCGGGGAAGGCGAGCACGTTCCCCGGTGTGTGGTGGGACATGATGGTGGTGACTCCTTGCCTTGTGCGGGTTGGGATGTCTGGCGGCCGGTCCCGGGTCTCACTTCGGGGTCCGGCCGCCGCCTGTTGTTACGGACGGTTCTTGCGGGTGCGGGTGATCGCGAGGAGGGCGGTCGCGGCGACGAGCATCAGCCCGTCGACCGCGAGCGGACCGAGGTACGCGTTGAGGGGGTCCTCGCCCCACGACGTCAGAAGGCCGGCCATGTGCCGGTACGACAGGACGAACGCGACAACGGCGACCAGGCCGACGCCGACGAACCGGCCGGTTCCCCACAGCCAGCCGGTCGGCCAGGTGACGCGGGTCAGCAGTTCGATCGACAGCAGCAGAGCGAGCGGCCAGAATGCGGCGCCGATCAGTTCGGCAGCCTGCGCGCCTCCTTCGGCCGCGTGCAGCATGTTCGCCGCGACCGACGCGCCGATGCCCGTGGCGAACGCGAGCCAGGCCACGAACCGGCCCGGGACCTTTCCGCGTTCCGCCCCGTGTTCCACCATGGCTTCCGCCGGTTCCGGGTCCGCGTCGGCGGAAGCGTCGAGTGTTCCGGCCGGGGCGACCGGTTCCGGGTCACGTTCCGCGGTGACGACCGGCGCCGCCGGCGGTACGGCGGACGGAACGAGGCCCGTTCCGGCGTCGGTGCTCACGGTTTCCGGCCTGGCGGTAATGGTCGGGTCCTGGACGGTCCAGGACGGCGCAGCCGTGTGCGCCTCTGTGGCGGTCGGCTCGCTGGAGTGTCCAGAGGGACGCGGGAGGTCTGTCATCGCGTCCTGACCCTGGTTCTGGGCGAATGAGGTCAGGTTCTCGGGGTCTCCCCCGACTTCGGTCGCCTGCTCGACGGCGGCCGGGTTCTCCGGGGCCGGAATCGGGCCGGTTTCCGCCGAGATTTCCGGGGTGGCCTCGTCAACTGCGGGCGTCTCGTCGGCAGCATCGGCCGGAACGGGATCGGCGTCGGCCGGAACGGGCTCGGTTTCCGGAGACTGGTCCTGATGGGTCGGGGTGCTCGCGAAGAGTTCCGCGCCTTCCGCGCGGATGTTCCGGGCCCAGCGGTCGGTCCGGCCGAAGCGTTCCGCCAGTTCGAGGGCGGAAGGGTCGCGGCCCTCGGTCAGCTCCTGGACGTAGTAGGCCAGCGCGGTCTCCCGGGCCGGCGCGTCAGCGATCTGGGTCATGATGGGGGTGTCTCCGATCGGGTGGTCTCAACCTGCGGGGATACGGGCCCGGCGTGCTCTCTCCAGCGCGCGCCGGGCCCTTCACGTCTGGGCGGGGGTCAGGTCGACCTTGATCGCGGCCGCCAGCTCGGGGTCGTGCAGCAGTCGGGCGGCGAGCGCCCGCAAGACGCCGGCCTGAGTGGCGCGTACGCCGGCGTGGAGGCACCAGGTGCGGAGCTCGAGGTGCATCTCTGGCGTCAGATCGACGGTGGTCCGGACGGGCTTGGTTCGGGTGTCGGTGGTGGTTGTCATGTCGCTGACGATACTCCGATTACTGCAGTACTGCACTACTGAACGTATAGCCGTTTGTATAGCATCATTAACGGCAGCTATTTCGGCAGTGTGATACATGCTGTTGACCTACCGTCTGACCTGCGTTTTTTCATGCTGTTCACACTGCCTGTGAACCGGCAGCATGGAGGACGACACGCCCAACACCCCCACTGGTCAAGCAGTGCGTCAGTGTGAGTCACTGGGCTCTGAGACCACCCAGACAGCCCACGGAGACCCCCTCATGGACCTCACGCCCGAGCAGTTGCACGGCGCATGCCGCCGTGTGGTCGCGATCGTCAACGGCAAGGGCGGCGTGCTGAAGACCACGACCGCGGCCAACCTGGCCGGCCAGGCGGCCGACGCGGGGCACAACGTGCTCCTGGTCGACCTCGACCCGCAGGCGAACCTGAGCGAGGATCTTGGGATCACGCAGGCGGGAATGGGTGATGACGCCGGGGCGCCGTTGTTCGACGCGATCGCCAGGAACCGGGAGCTGGTTCCGTCGCATCCGCAGATCCGGCCGCGGCTCGACCTGGTCGGCGCCGATCCGGCCAACACGAAGGCTCTGATTGCGTGGGTCAGGGCTCATGTGGGTCAGCCCGGCGGCCAGCTGGCGCTTGCCCGGGCGATCGCGCCGATCGCGCCGCGGTACGGCCTGGTGGTGCTCGATCTTCCGCCGGGGGAGGAGGAGCTTCGGCGGATCGCGCTCGCGGCGGCTCGGTACCTGCTGATCCCGACCCAGGCAGACATTTCGTCGCTGAAGGGCATGCGCCTGATCGCGCAGCAGTTTGGCGAGGCGCGGCACGTGAACCCGGAACTGCAGTTGCTCGGCATCCTCCTGGTCTTGGTGGGGGAGTCGGCGACGGCGATCCGGAAGGACGTGCGGAACACGATCGCGACCGACTTCGGAACGGCGGAACCGATGTTCCGGACCGTGATCCGGCACGCTCTATCGCCGGCGGAAAGCGCGCGGAAGCGGGGCCTGCTGGCGCACGAACTGGAGACCTTCGTTCCGAGCCGGGCTGAGACCTTCGAGCGGCTGAGGCAGCGGGCGGCCGGGGCGACGGTGGAGCGTGCGGTGTCGTCGACGGCAAAGAAGGTCGCGGCCGACTGGGCGGGGCTGACCGAGGAGGCTTTGATCCGGATCGCGGAACGCGAGGCGGCGGAAAGGGCGGAACAGTGAACGGGGAACGACAGCTTCCGGCCGGCGGTCTTCCGCCGGCGGATCTTGGCAAGGCGTTCGACGTCGGCGGTGGAGCTGACCGGCGGGCGCGTCTGGCCTCGATCCTGCAAGCACCGGTCGCGCCGGCCGGAACGGAACAGGCGGAACGGCGGAACTCCGAGCCGGAACCGGCGGCCGAACCAGCGGCGGAAGGCGGCGACGGCCGGAAGTCCGGCGCTGACCGTCAGCGGGTCGACGTCGTCGATGAGGGCACGGCGGCCGGGATGGTCGACGACGCCGTGCCGGTGCCGGATGCGGCCGGCGGGAGCCGGACCAAGCCGGTGATCTTGTACATGCCCGCGCAGCTGCGGGCGCGGCTTCGGCGCGCGGCGGTGGGGTCGACGCAGCTGGACGTGATGCTCGACGCGGTCGAGAAGACCGAGTCGGCCGGCGTCCTCGGTCGGCTCGTGCGCGAGCACCAGGAGCCGGACACGTCGGGGCTGTTCGAGCGGCAGACGCCGCGGGGCTCCGAGACTCAGGTCCAGGTCAACGTTCGGGCCCGTCACCAGCACATCGCGGTCCTGGACCGGCTCGCCGCGCGGTACAGCACGAACCGGTCCGAGCTGGTCCGGGTCGCGCTCGATCACGTGCTGCCGGGTGGCCCACGGCGGCACCGGTGACCGGCTCACGGACGGCTCGTACGGGCGGGCGGCTCACACACCGGCTCACACGGACGGCTCACACACGAAACCTGCCCCTGACCTGCGGAAACGTCCACCGGCTCACCGGCTCGTACGCCGCCGCCCGAACCCGGGCCAATGCGCGCAGGCGTGCGCGCGCGTCATGCGCGCCCGCGCGCGTACGCGCGCGAGGGCTCGAAGTCAAACCCGGCACGTCGCGGCGAGCATTCCTGCCGCCGATCGGCTGGAATGGACCCGAGACCACCGACGAGGGGAGACCCGAACATGGCGCGCGTTGAGCTGCGGGAACTGGGCAAGGCCGGCCGTACCCACAACCTCAAGACGACCACCGTCGCGATCGACGGCACCGACGAGGAAGCGTGCGTGGATCTGCTGCGCCGGATGGCTCACCAGCACGGCAAGAAGGCCAGCGAGTGCGAGCTCGCGGTCAAGGTCGGCACCAAGACGAAGTTGTACCGGGTCTGAACTCCCCGGTCGCCGGCCGACCTTCCTCCCGGGACCCCCGGGCGTCCTGACGGCGCCGGGGGTCTCCTCATGCCTGGCCACCGTGCACGGACACGGTCAGCGCCTGCCGGGCCGCCTGCCAGCTGCCACGAGCCGAGCTGGTGCCCAGCGGACTCGCGGCGGCCCGTTCCCGGGCGGACTCGGTACGACGTACCGCGACCGATGCGGCGATGCGCTCGTTCTGGAACTCCAGAACGACTCGCGGGTGGTCGTTCACCGGATCGATCTGCTCGAGGTACCACTTCAGCAGGCCGGGTGGGCTCGTGACCGCGCCGGCCGCCGCGCTGGCCGCGTGCCCCTGGTCCGCCGTCGACGATCCGGCCAGGTTCGCACCGGGGGAGTACCGGCCCTGCCGCCGGTTGACCGCGTCGAATGCGGCCACGAAGTCGGCCGGCCGCCACACCAGCGGCAGCCCGGGCACGGTGAACCGCCGAAGCTGCATCGCGATCCGGCCGGGCCGTACGCCCCGCAGCCACAGCACGCGGCCGGTCAGGTAGACCGCGATGTCTCGATGTGGCCCGAACCAGCTTCCACGGCCCGCGTGGCGCTTGTGAGTGGTCCCCCTGGCGGGGGTCCCCCCCGGACGAACCGAATCCGTGCGGCCACCTCGGTTGTGAGCCCGCGAAGCGGTCGACTTCACCCCGTGAGGAACAAGGGTGACTAGAGCGAGCATCGAGGTATAGGAGGGGCGTGTACCACTGCGTGGTAGTCCCAAAATGTCGACATTTTGGAGGCGTGTGGTCGGTCGTTGACGGTGGTTGTCCACAGCCTCCTGTGGACGGCTCGTCTGGGTCGCGGCGGCAGGCTCGGACGCAACCATTTGCGGGGCCACAGGGGCAGGCTGGGGAGCCGCTGTAGACGTCGGGACAGGCTCCGGGGCTACCGGTGCAGGGGTGGCGGTCCGGAGCGCTCTGAGGGCCGCTGAGAGCCGGTCGGCCGGGCCGGCCGGTTCGCCGGCGTCGTCGACGTGCTCCAGGGCGAGCAGGTCGGCGGGGTGTTCGCCGGTCTCGATCGCCCGGGCGAACGCGGCCGGTACGACGAGGGCGTACTCCGGGGTCAGGCCGCGCTGCTTCGAGCCCTTCCGCCACAGCTGCAGGCGCTGGTCGTAGGTGAAGCACACCGAGGGCTCGACCTGGACCGCCAGCCCGAGCCGTTCCAGGGCCCTCCAGCACTTGCGGACCGTTTCGACCGTCACGGCCATGCCGCGCGCCAGGTCGGGGTAAGGCCGCCAGCAGCTCCGGCCGGTGGCGTCGTCGGCGTGGGCGGCGACCAGGGCGGCGAACTTCAGCAACGTGGCCACACGGACCCGACGGTGGATCTGCTCGGGAAACCAGGTGACCGCCGCCGCCTCGACCAGGGCAAGCCACTGGTCCCGGTGCATCCATGCCGGGAGGGCCGCGTACGCGCCGGGTGCGGCCTCGCGCTCGATCGTCCGGCGCTGTCCACGCTCGCGGGCGAGCGCACGGTGCGCCTTGGCGCGCAGCTGGCGGCCGACGACACGAACGTCGGCATGCTGGCTGAGCTGGGTCGACCCCGCGAACGCCAGGACGACCTCGACGTCAGCCCGGGCACGGCTGGACGCCACGGTCAGAGCCGTCACGCGACCCCCCGCAGCCGCGCGGTACGCCGGTCCCACTCAACAGGGGCGGGCTCATCCAGCGCAGCCGCCAAGGCACGGCGGCGCTCGACTACAGCGGCCAACGAGTCGTCAACGTCCGGTGGCGGGTCGGCCGGGATCTGCGGGAGACCGGGGTGCCAGGAGAACGCGCGGCCGTTGGGGACGCGCTCGGCTTCCAGCCGGCGGATCAGTTCCGCTCGGTCACCTTGTGGACACGGCTCGTCCGGTGACGGGTGCAACACGACAGAACGGGGGTCAGTCCCGTACATTTGAAGACGTCCTTAGCTCGTGAAGGGGTTTGGGGCAGGGGCCCTCAACTAGCGCGGCCGGCAAACCGCGCGAGGGTCTGGAACACCCGTAGGAGTGCGATCCCACGGATTGACAGCGGCCCGGTTGGCAAAACCGGGCCGCTTCGTCGTTGTTAGGTCACGACGCCACCAGGTCCTCTTGGCGGGTCGCGAGGTAGCGAGTGAACGCTTCGCGTGCAAGGTCGGACACAGACGCACCGTCAGCTGCCGCGAGGCGTCGCAGAGCTTCGCGCTGTGCTGGTGGCAGGCGCACCGGTACGACGGCGAGTACTTCGTCGCCGCGCGACTTTGGTCCCCTTCGGCCCATCGTGTTTCCTCCTTGAAGGCAGCTCCGAGGCGCGTATACGCACCTTCGAATCGCGTATACGTTAGAGCGGCGCGCTCCCGGATTGGGGACGCCACACCGAGGGAGTGCATGATCATGCGCCCACCTCGTCAACGTCGACCAGGCGCACACGCTCGCCGTCACGGACGGCCCGGGCCTCCTCGATCAGTGCACGGATGTGCTTGTTCGTCATCGCCTTGGACAGCCCGGTAGCGGTCTGCACCTCGACCCGGGTCGCGCCGGCGGTGCCGGCC
>NZ_JBHWKR010000032.1:0-25962 GCF_042730855.1 Kribbella sp. NPDC059898 | reverse complement strand
CCCAGCTCGGTCTGGACGGGGACCGCGCTACGTCGGCACGTTCCAGCCTCGATGCCCGCCCCTGAGCGTCGTACAGCGCCCGCGACGCCACCGACCCCCGACCCGGACCGGGTCCGCAGATCGCCGTACAGCGCGCATTGCCCCATGCCGCGATCGAGTCGCACACACCTCTTGCACTAGCCAGTGGAAGGCCCGGACTGCGGTGGGCCGGGAGTGACCTGCACTGCGTACCGGGCACCCCGGATCCGGTGATCTGGGGGTCGCTCGACGGGTGCCGGCGCCGGGTGGTCTCGCTCCCGGCCCACCCCTCCAGACTGCCCCAAACCGTGGTGCCGGCGCGGGAGTTATCCACAGCCCGGGGAGTGGTCGCCGATCGTCCGGAAGAGCGCCGGACGACCGCCCATGAACACCGTGGCCGGGGTTGCCTGCGGGTGCCCCCCGTAGGTCGGTCCAGAACGCGCACCGGCCTGTCCACTTTGTGCACGACGGAGCCCGAGCAAGCTATAGCTTTAACCCGGCTAAGTGCTGCGGGGCCGGGGCCACCGCCCCGGCGGGTACGGCGGTGTGGTGGGGTGCTGCGCGTGGCTGATGGCGTGGCTGGAGGGGTGGCTGAGGGCGGCGAGGGCCAGGCGGCCGGCAGTGGTTCCGGCGGTGGTTCAGGTGCCTCGCGTGGTGGTGGGTCGGGGCGCCGGGCGGCTCGGCGGCGGCGGCGTTCGAACGTGTCCGGTGGCCGTGTGGCGGTTCGGACCGAGGTGAAGCTGTCCGAGGACGAGGCGGCGATCCTGGTGCCGCGTGCCGAGGAGCTCGGGATCTCGCTGCCGCGGTTGCTGGTGGAGGCTGCGCTGACCCCGGCGGGGGAGACGCCGACCGAGCGCCGCAACGCGTTGACCCAGCTGTTCGCCTTGCACCGCACGCTGGCCGGTGCGGCGAACAACCTCAACCAGCTGGCCAAGCACGCCAACGCCGACGGGATCGTCCCCGCGGAAGCCGAGGCTCAGAAGTGGCAGATCCTCGAGTTGTGCGTGCGGATCAGCGACCTGGTCGAGGCGATCGGCGAAGGCCGGCTGCCCCACCTGGTCCCAGCCGGCGTCGAAGACGATGACGAGGGTGATGACGAGGATGAGTGGGAAGCAGTGGACGACGTGCTGACCGGGCAGGAGTTGCCGGACACTGAACGGCTGCGCTGGTTGCTGACCGGGATGCTGATGGCGACCGTTCCCGTGATCCCGCTGATCGACTCCGGGTACGACAAGCGCCACAAGGGGGAGCCCCGCTAGCAGCGGTCCGGCGGCTTACCCGCTGCCCTTCCTGTCGTGCTGCGACTGCCTGCTCCTGGGGTGTTCCGGGAGCGTTCCTGGGATGTTCCTGGCACCCACACCCAGCCCTGGTCTGACCTGCGGTTTCTGCCCACTCGCACCGACACCTCCCTCCTCCAACGACACGACGAGGGAGGTGTCGGTGCGAGTGGGCAGAAGAGGTTGGTGAGTTCGGGTGGAGGAAGAGTGGGGTGGGGTGTGAAGGATGAGTGAGTTGAGGGGTGGTGAGGGTGGTGCCGGGTGTTGGCAGCGGGGGTGAGGGTCGGATGGGTGGCGTGGGTGGTGGAAGGGTGCCCTGGAGGCCGGGCTGCCGCTGTGTGTGTCTGGCTGGTCACCTAGTGCCGCTCTAGGCTGGCCGGGTGGATACCACCGGTGGTGCTGAGGGGCTGCAGGAGTCGCGGGAGGATGCGTCCGCGCGTCAGGAGCGTGCCCGGTGGGAGCTCCGGGCCGCGGCGCGGCGGGAGGTGCCGTTGAGGTTCAGCGTGACGCTGGGCCGCGACCTGGTCGACGACGTGGTGTCCGCGACGGTGGTGAGGCTTCCTGAAACGGACTGGAGGTTGGGTGCGTGCGAGCATGCCCGGACGCCGGCGACCTGGCACCGGGTCCAGCACATCTTCGTCGACCAGTCGCTGAACTTTCTGGGCGGTGGCGCGGTGGCGAGGTTCCGGGACTGGGAGGAGTCGCCGGAGATCGATGATCTGCGCTGGCTGGAGACCTGGGGCAGGCCTGGCCCTCTCGACGGCGGCCTGGTGGATTCTGGGGCGTGGCGGCGGCTGGCGGCCTGGGTGGGTCGGCATGAGGTGTGGGCGGTGCTGCGTCGCGGTGCCAGTGTCGAGCGGGTCCGGATGCGGGCGCTGGGTGAGCCGAAGCCCGGGCTCGAGACCTACCGGGGGCGGGTGGGGATCCTGATGTATCCGGCGGTGCTGGATGCCTGGAACACGCACTACCCGGACCTTGGCGGGCTCCCTGACCGGATCCGGGTCGTGTACCTGAACGGCGACGACGACCACGTTGCCGAGATCGCGTTCGCCCAGGCGCCATTCGCCGAGCCTTTCCCGCCGGCCCAGCGCCTCACACCGGACTGGTGGGGGGACAAGGGAGATCCCTTCGAGATCGGCCCACCACCCAGCACACCCTCCGGAGCTGCTGCGGACGCGGTGCTTGTTGCGGATGCGGAGCGGTCATGAGCGGGGAGCTCTCGCCGGCGGATCAGGTCGAGTACGACCGGCGTCAGGCGGCATGGCTGCTGGACTGGCGAGACGAGATCGAGGACGTGGAACGGTACGCCCAGACGCCGGTGCCGATGTTCGACCAGGCCCGGATCGCACCCGAGAACGTTGTCGGCCGGCTGGGTCCGGAACTGACGGCGATGGCGCGGGCTGCGCGGCGCCTGCAGGCCGAAGCGGTCCGGTTGAGGTCCAACCCGAAGATCGCGGCCGAGGACGTGTCGACCTGGCTCGGCCGGTCGTGGGGTGCCCACGAGCTGCTGGCGCTGGGGCTGGGCGTTCATCTCGGTCTGTCGCATACCGAAGCGACATGGCTCGCGGACGGGCTGACCGGGTACGACGCCGCCGGGACGCCCACCGGCCACAGCCACGAGCAGGGCCCGGTGGGGGATCGGTGAGGCCGTTCTTCACGTCGGTCCCGGCCGCACGGTGGGAGAACCAGTCCGGCCGGCTGCACGTGTACGTGATGCCGCCGGAACCGGTGCTGCAGCTGGCCGACGACTTCCACGCGGTGATGGAGCCGTTCGGTGACCTGGTGAGCGTCCAGCCGCGCCGCTGGCTGCACCTGACCGTCCAGATGCTGCACCAGCACCTGGACGACACCGGCCCCGGCCAGCTCGCCGCGATCGGCAGCGCGCTGCGGTCCCGGCTCGCCGGCCTGGACCCGTTCGAGCTCACCGCCGGCCCGGCGGTGGTCGGCGTGCACGGCGTGACGCTGTGGATCCCGCCGCCCACACCCGAGGCCCGCGACGGGTACGGCGAACTCGTGTACCGGGTGCGCGAGGCCGCGACCGACGTGTTCGGGCGCGACGTACTGCCAGCAGGCACGGCCGGTGCTCAGCCGCGACCGGTCCCGCACATCGGTCTCGGCTACGGCCTGGCCGCAGGCGACCCGGACCCGCTGATCCGTGCCGTCAAAGACACCTGGCGTGCTCCGGTCAGGTTCACCGTCGACCAGGTCGTGCTCGTGGCCGTCGACCAGCACCCGGCCGCCGGTACCTTCACGTGGTTGCCCCTCGACAAGATCGCACTCACCAACTGACCCCCGGCCAGGTGCTCGCGGGCCGGGCGGGAGCGGATCGTCAGGATCCCGGCCGGGATCCTCGTGCCGGTTCGGTACGGCGTACGTCGCTCGGGTTGAGCCAGACGTACGGGACCAGGAGCCGCGGATCCAGCAGCAGCACGCAGACATGCAGCCGGGTCCACCGCACCGCCGTACCGCGCAACGTGACCGGCCCCGCCTGGTCAAGTACCACCCGTACGTCGACCTCGATCTGGCGCCACACCTCGACGTCCTTCAGCGCCCGGGCGACCTCGGGTGCCGGCCAGGACTCGTTCAGCACCCGCTGGAACGGCGGCCGATTGTCCTCGAAACCCTCGGTGCCGTAGCGGTCGCCGATCGCCTTCCCCATTCCTGCAGTATCGAACATTTGTTCGATCAGGCCAAGTATCCCGGGCGGGCCCTCTCGCGCTCCGGTGCCGATCGGCTACCCCGACGCAACGCACGTCTACCTGTTGACGACGTAAGGGTTTCCTGACATTCTGAACGTCAGGAAACCCTTACGCTGGCGATTGGAGTGGGTGGATGGCTTGGGAGAGCGAGGACAGCCGTCACGAGGGCTACATCGAGTACGTGTTCGCTGACGGCTTCGCCGGTTCCGGTTGGTCGGCCGGCGGGGTCACGCTGATCACGAATCCGGACGGTTCGCCGATCCCGTACGGCGACAGGCCCGCGTCCCGGCCGCCGGCCGGGATCGTGGGGTGGCGGGTGGCCTGCAACTGTGATGGCCGCCGGGGGGCCTGGCGTGGGGAGCTGTGGACCCGGGGCGAGACCACCAGCGTGGCGGCCCGGGTGCTGCGAGTGCCCGATGACCAGGTCGACGACATCGACGGCCTGCCCGTGGGCAAGCTGCTGCGCGACCAGTGGGCCCGCCACCTGGGGCCGGCCTACGCGGAACTCGTCGACGTGCGGGCCGCGACCGCCGCCGTCGACCTGGCCCGCGACGGGCTGAACGCCGCGGTCGCGGCCGCCCGGGCGGCCGGCGCGTCCTGGGAAGCCGTCGGTGATGCCGCCGGAATCACCCGCCAATCCGCCCATGAACGCTGGGGAACACGATGACCACAGAGCAAACAGGGCAAGCAGATGGCACGGCTGGGACGGACTGGGTGCTGGTGCCCGACGTCGACGAGCTGCGACCGATCTTCGAGCACGCGGAGGAGCTCCTGCTGGCCCTCGTGGTGACCGAAGAGGATTCCGCTGAGGATCCAGAGCCGTGGGTGCTGCCGGCGCCGCTCACGGGCCGCGACGGAGCCCTGGCTGCGCTGTACCGGGTCTGGGAGGTGCTGCGGGGCGCGGTGGACGAGCTGGCGCTGCCCCGCATCGAACCGGACGCCAGCACCCGGCCCCGGCTGCTCAGCGGCAGCCGCGAACGTGTGCCGTTCCGGGCCGTGCCGATCGCTACCGCGGACCGGGAGTTGCTCGCGGCCGCGGTCGCCCAGCTGGAGTTGGCGCTGACGCCTTCGAAGCGGCGCGGGGCCGGCAACCCGTGGGACGGCAAGCGGCTGTCCGACCTCGCGGAGCTGCTCGAGCAGATCGCCGACGGCGAACCCAAGCCGACGACCGAGGCCGAGCTGATCCAGCCCCTGACCCGGATCAGCCGCCTGCTGAGCCTGCCACCCGACGACGACACCACCGTCCTGCTCGACGTCGTCCGGACCAGTGCCGCCACCGGCGCCGACGTCGAGCTGACCTCCGCCCAGACCACCGCGTACGGCAAGACCGCCACCAAGGTCAACACGATCCTGACCGGCGGCGACCCGCTCGCCCGCTGGGTGTACTGACGGCGCAGACGATGCTGACCACGAAGGGGATTAGATGAGCGAGATGCGTGACGAGCGTGCTGCCGCGGTGGCGTCGGTCCGGCACTCCACCGAGCTCGAGGGCGCCCGGTCGCCCGACGCCGCCCGGGCGTTGCAGGACCAGTGGGTCGACGGCGATATCGACCTCGACGAGCTGGGACGCCGTACCCGGGCCCTGCACGGGCTACCCGAACACCAGGCGGCCGAAGACGACGCCGACGGGCGCACGGTGGACGAGCTCGTCCAGGCGTTCCTGCCCGACGCACTCATCGACACCGCGGCCGCCACCCTCACCACACCCGACCCGTCCGACACCTGCATGGAAGGAACCAGCACCATGGCACAGCAACTGCCGACCTGGACCGAGATCGCCAAGAACACCCGCGATGCCCTCAACGAGGCCAGGAACGGGCTCAGCGCCGCGCGGGACTGGATGAACTCCGATTGGCCCGAAGGGCACGGCCCGGCCGACCACGAGCACCGGCACGAGGCCTCGCGGCTGATCAGCCAGGCCAAGGCCCTCATCGACCAGGCGAAGGACGAGCTGGAGCGGAGCACCGGCCGATGACCACTGAACCAGCGGCCGGCCCGGCGGCCGAACCGACGCTGGAACGTACGGCGCCGCGGGCCGTCGACGACTGCCCGCCCCCGCGCTCGGAGCGCGTCGATCTGCGCGAGGCGTGGAAATACCTGGGAAGCCTGGCAATGATCCGGAGGGCGGACGACCTGCTCGAGGAGACCGAGCTGCGGTCGAAGATCCTGACCGCGCGCAACATGCAGTGGGCCTCCACGCGGTTCCTGGAGGCGGCCGTGTTCGGGCTGTTGGACGAAGGCGTCGCCCCGGACGAGGTCGCCGAGCTCACCGGGCACCCGGCCGACTCGATCCGCGACGACGTCGACCAGGACCGCAAGGCGCGGATCCGGCGGGACTACTCCGTGGCGTACTACGAGCGCCACCCCGATCGGACTCCGAACCAGTGGTACGGCGTCGAGGATGGCGACCCAGAGCTGCCGGAGATGCCGATCGGGGTACGCACCCGCGAGGTGCAGCGATGACGCCTGAGCACGCCGAGTACAAGGAAGATCCTGCCCGTTCCCGGTCCGAGCTGGTCGCTGCGCTGCCACAGATCCGGCAGTTGTTGGAACAGCTCCTGGAGGTGACCAAACCGTCGTGGGTTCAGGACATGGCGCCTGAGACCGAAGCACTGTTCCACGCGCTGGTCGCGGCAGGCTGGCTGGCTGACGCGGTGGTCGCAGACGATCACGCCGCCCGGGCCGCCAAGCTGGCCGATGCCGCCGAGCGGATGGACGGCTTCAGCCGGTCTGTCTGCCGGCGCGTCGCCGAGCTGCAGACGGTCGACGAACTTGCCGCCGAGGAAGAGCAGCGCCGGATCGTCATGCTGGACGACATGGCGTTCGTCGACCGCGCCGAACTGGCCGTCGGCCTACCCAACGGAACCACGACGACCGTCACGGTGTCGGTGTCCGGGAACGGCCGAGTCAGCTGGGAATCGCCCACGCTCGACCTCGCCCCCGTCGATGGTCCGTCCCAGCTCGCGGTAACGAGGGCGCTCGCTCAGCTCGCAGAGACGCTGACCAAGGCGCTGCCTGACGCGGTGTTCGACGATCAAGGATGACTCGACCTGCCGAACCGCACGGCGAGGACCCCAGCCATGATCAGGGGGTTGTAGACCCCGCGAGATCGCTGTCTGTATCAGCGGCTGGCACTTCACCACGAACTGAACAGCATCCGGTAGGCGACCTCCGAAATGTCGAATTATTCGCATTTTCCGGAGTATCGTCGTCGGCATGGTGACCTACACGATGACCCAGGCGACCAAGCAGACCGCCGACGTGATGAACGAGGCCCGTTACACCAACCAGCCGGTCATGATCACCGACCACGGCAAGCCGGCCGCCGTCGTCATCTCCCCCAGCCTGCTCGCGCACTACCAGGCGCTCGAGGACGCCGCCGACCTGGCGGTGATCGAGGACATGAAGGCGGCCGGCGGACAGCAATGGGTCCCGAACGACGAAGCCCAGCGCCTTATGGACCAGATCGAGGCCGAAGTTGACGGTGCGGACACCGCCCGGTGACCGAGCGAACGCTGATCTTCGACGGCGGCTGGTTCACCGGCTACCGCGACGTGTACGCATCCGATCGGCTGGCAGCCAAGCGCATCCGGGCCGCCGTCAACGCGCTCGCCCGTGACCCGGAGCCAGCCGACAGCGTGGCCCTGGGTTCCGGCGGCCTGGTCCGCCGCCTGCACGTCGGTGATTACCGCGTCCTGTACGAAGTCACCGACGACACGGTCCGCGTCTGGTCGCTCGGACGGACGCCCCGATGACAGCGGCCGACAGACCGAGTCCGGCCCCGATGAACGACCTGTGGGCGGCGCCGGCCGGGTGATCGAAGTGCCGCCCTTCTGAGCGGCGAGGCCCGTTCGGGAAACGCCATCGGCAGGTGGGGGTGCTCGCCGCTATCGTGCGTCGAATGAACCTCAAGTGGATGGTCGAGCGCATCCTCGCCTTCCGCACAACATGCGTCCTGATCACCCTGTCTCCGAGCCGGATCGATGGAACGTTCGCGCCTGAAGATCCCTGGTTTACGCGGCTCGCGCCGCGGTCCGACCTGGAGGCCAAGTACAGGTCCGAGCTCCCGACATTCTTGAAGATCGCCAGGGCGCTTGAGGTGGCGTTGCCGGGCTCAGTTCCGGTCGACGTGAAGAAGCAGGCCGGCGTCTACAGGCGGGTAACAGACACGGCATTGGGGGTTGCCCGGGACTGGGAGGCGGTGAAGAAGAATCTTGCTCCTGACGGCCCGACGGTTGGTGCCGACCAGTTCCATCCTCACGTCTGGGCAGCCGCCGCACCGCTGTGGGGTACAGGCCAGTACCGGGTCGCGGTGGGAGCAGCAGCTACGTCGCTGTCAGCCCACATTGCTCAGAAGGCCGGTAGCGACCTAACTGACCGGACGCTGGTCCAGGACGTCTTCGCACCGAAGGTCTCGCCCGGCCGGCCGCGGCTTCACTTTCCTGGCGATCGCAACAGCGACCGGTGGCGCTCGCGCCAAGAAGGGCTCCACCTGACCGCACAGGGCGCTTTTGCCGGCATCCGCAACGTGGCCGCTCACAGTCACGAGGAATGGTCCGAGCAGTACGCCCTGGAGGTGCTGGCGGTCCTGTCGGTCGTTGCCCGCTGGACGGATCAGACCGAGCTGCGTACAGATCCGATCGACGCGATAGCTGAGGCCGAATCCGCCGGCGAGCTCCGGGGGTGAGAGCCCTGCCGGGTGAACGGCACAGGCGTTCGCCAAACGGTCGCTTATGGAGCAGCCGAACGCACAAGCCAGTCCAGGTCAGCCCACGCCTGACGAGTCGTTCAGAAACCTGTTCGGGAACCGGCTACCGTGAGACCCCAACTCGAACAGGTTTCCTGAACGCTTGGGGGTACGCGTGGCACTCGTCGGCCTAGTCCGGGTCAGCAAGAAGGACCAGGAGGTCCAGAGACAGCACGACGCCCTCGACCCGATCTGCATCAAGGTCTTCGAGGAGCGGGCCTCCGGCAAGCTCAGCACTGCGGACCGGCCCGATCTCCAGGCCGCGCTCGACTACGTGCGGCCGGGAGACATGCTGACCGTGCTCGAGGTTGACCGGCTCGGCAGGAACCTGCTCGAGGGGTTGATCGTCCTGACCGACCTGTTCGGACGCGGCGTCGCCGTCAAGGTTCTCGAAGGCATCGCCGCCGGCGAGCACACCGAGCGCTCCCTGATTCTCGACCTGGCGCTCGCGCTCGCAGAAGACCGGCGCCGCGACATCGTCCGCAAGACCCGCAGCGGACTTGAGGCCGCCCGCAAACAGGGACGAGTCGGTGGCCGGCCGACCGTCGTGGACGACGACAAGCGCCGCGCGATCATCGCCCGCCGGGCCGAAGGCCAGTCGCTCCGGGAGATCGCGGCCGGTGTCAGCGTTTCCCTCGCCGTCGTGCACGGCGTTGTGACCAAGTACGAGACCGAGACGCCCATGAGCGCGCTTGACCGCCCGTAGGTACGACGAAGGGCCCCGACCAGACGGTCGGGGCCCTTTCGTGCTGTTCGGAGGTCAGGTGGCGTCGACCAGCTCGACGCGGCCGGGGACAGCCAGCCGTAGATCCGCGGGCCTTTCGAACAGCGCACCCGACTTGCGCCCCGGTGCGGTCCGGACGTCGTACTGCCGGAACCCGCGCGCCAGGTAGTAGGCGTGAAGGCCCGCGTTCGTCCGCCAGCAGTCGAGCCGGATCCGGTCCGCGCCCTGCCGTTGTGCCCGATCGCATGCCCAGTCGAGCAGGACGTCACCGAGCCCGATCCCGCGGGCAGTCGGCCCCGCCATGAGCTTGTACAGGTAGCGGGCCGGTTCGGTCAGTTCGTCGGCTGTCCAGAAATCCGAGTCCCCTTCGCCCAGCGCGAGCGATGCCACGACGTACCCGCCGTCATCGACAACGACGTAGGTCCGGTCGTCATCGAAGTGCTCCCGGATCGTTCGGTCGCCGGTGGCCGATGACGTCCATTGCTCGATCCCGGCTGCCTTGAGCCATTCCTCGGCGTACCGGCGTAGCTCGATCACGTCGTCGACGTCGCTCGGTACGGCGGACCGCAGCGTGTACGCCGTCACGCCTCGACCGCCTGCCGGGGCCGGCCCTGGTCAACCTGGCCGGGTGCGAGGTCGCCGCGCAGCTCGACGTAGCACTCGCCGAACCGCGGTCCGTGCTCGAGCAAGTACACCCAGCCCGGCCGAAGCGATGCCAGCAGCGTCCCGGCGACGGCCTGGCCTTGGAAGCGCCAGCCGGTGCCGTCGTCGTACAGCAGACCGGGCGCGGTCGAGTTGATGTTGAGCCGGACCGGAGCGCCCGTGGCGTCGACCAGGTCGTCGAGCGTGTGGCTGTGGTTGTAGCCGAGGCTTTGGTCGAAGTCGTGCGTTTCATCGAGGCTGGTGGTCCCATGGACGGTGTGGAACGCAGCATGCGTGACCACTCCGGATGGTGCCTCGATCCGGACTCGCTGTGCGGTGCCGGAGTTGTGGATCTGGCCGTGCATCCGAGTCGTCAGCTCGAACAGCGCTCCGCTGTTGCGGCCCTGGACATGGACGACGTCGACCAGGTCCCCGCCGATCCGCTGGTAGTAGTCCTGGAGTGCTGTGTTCGTGCGCCAGACGTCCCACCGCAGCAGCGATACCTGGTGTGCCATGCCGTACAGGTACGCGGCGTGGACGAGCAGCTCCCCGAGCCCTTCCCCGGCCCGGTCGACCGCGGTCGCGATCTTGGACAGGTACAGCGCCGGGTCGTGGTCGGTCCAGAAATCCCGGTCGGCCCGGGTAGACATGGTGATCGTGCCGATCGGCGCCTGGTCCTGGTCGACGAGTAGCCACGTCTCCCCGGCCGCGATCGTGGCGGCCGTGGTGCGGGCCGGGTCCTTGACGGTCCACTGGTCGAGGCCGCGGGAAACGAGCCATGCGGCCCGGTCCGCGATCAGGGCCGTCACCGCGGGTTCGTCGGCGCTGGTGGCGCGGCGAAGCGTGTACGTCATCGGACCGTCACCTCTCCTGTGGTCGACGCGGGCGCGTCGACGCTGCCCCCGCCGGCCAAGTCGGCGCCTGCCGCGAGCTGGTTGCGGATCACGTCGAGTCCTTCCTGTGCGCCGATCTCCCAGATCAGCCGGTTACGGCCCGGAAGCCGGGCGAACTTGGACACCCGCGTCACGCGGTCGGCCGTAGCCGCGGTCCTGGTCTGCACGAGCAGCGTCGCGCCCGGAGCGACCTCGAGGTCGGTCGCGTCCTCTGCGTTCGCGAGCTCGTCGGTCACCTCGTCGCGGTGCGCGATCTCGGGAAAGCCGCGCGCCTTGAGGCGGGCATGGGTGCCCTCGCCGATGTTGTGCGGGGTGTCGAGGCCGGCCGCTTTCGCGACGTCGGCCGGGTACCAGCTGCGTTCGCGCGACCAGGGCTCGCCGTCGAGCAGTTGGATCGTGGTCCGCTCGACCGCGAACTCGTCCGGAGCGAGCCCCAGCCGTTGCGCGACGTCGGCCGGTGGAACCCGCATGACCATCGAGAACCGGACGGACGGGGCCCGGCCGACCCGGGCCGCGTTCTGCGTGAACGCATCCCCGCCGCCGCCGCCGCCGTTGCGGCGTAGAAGGTCGGTTGCGGTGAAGTCGGTTCGGCCGCGCGACCGGACCCGGACGCCTCGCTTGCCGTCCTCATACGACGTGTAGACGAGGCCGCGCGTGTGCAGCGTCGCGACGACCCGCTGCGCGGTCCCTAGCGCGATCTCGTACCGATCGGCGATCTCGCGAATGGTCGGGATCTGGTCCCCCGGCGCGTACTGCCCGCTCACGATCGCCGCGGTGATCTCGTCCGCGACGCGGGTGTAGCTCGCGGCCATCTTTGGCCCTCCTGGTGTCTTGCCACTGGGCACGGTCGGCCCTCCTGTCGAGCGTAAGGCACTTGTGTCGACACAAGATGCCTGGCTGGTCTCATTGGTCAAGCTATGTGACTTGATCGCACTGGTTTCATTGACACAAGCCTAGTTCCTGGGTTCTCCTGGAAACCCCACCGCCGCCCGGAGCTAGAGACCCGGCGGCAACCGACTGCCACTGGAAGGACTCGAACCGTGACCGTTCGACCCGTCATCACCGATCTCGCGCTCGACCGCGCCGACGCGAACCTGTCGGCCGCGATCAAGCGCAACGGCGTACCCCCGTGCTGGTCCGACCCGGACGCCTGGTCCGACGTGAACCGACTTGCCATCGACCCGAAGACCCCGGTCCGTGGCTGCAACGCCTGCCCCGTCTACGCCGAGTGCGACGCCCGCGCCGCGTTCGTCGACGCCCGCGACCTGGCCCACACCGTCACCGCCGGTGTCCGCTACAACGGCGCCGGCCTTCCCGTCGACGCCGCCGCCGAGCACGAGCGCCAGGAGCGCGACCGGCGCCTGCTTGAGCTCGTCGAGCTGGACGTCGCGTGACCCGCCTACTGCGGTGCTGGTGCGGCGAGCGCCGTGAGTACCGCCGCTCTCGTGCAGCTGCTCGCGCCGCCCGCCGGCACCGCTGCACCGACCCCATCCCCAACCCGCACACCCACCCCCGAGAAGGGACCTTCTGACATGTCCTGGTTTCTCATGACGGCGTTCGGATTCGCCGCGATGTTCTGCATGCGCTACACGCCCGACTGGGCCGACGTCATCTTGGTCAGGGTCGCCGGATTTTCGTTCGTTGGCGCCGGTTTGGTCGGCGCGGCCGGATGGGTCGGTGCACTGATCAACGGCACGTTCGGCTGGGCATTCCGGACCATCGACCACCTGTCGTCGTCGGCGTTCGGGACCACCATTGCCTGGGTCCTGGCCGCCGCGATCGCCGGGCTGTGGATCGGCGGAATGCTGCCGGACCGGATGTTCAGCTACGACCCGCCCGACGCCCTGGTCATCACTGGCTTGTTCATCCCGTCCCTGGTCGCGATGGTGCCGGGCAAGGCCGGAAACGCGATGGACACCGTCATCACCGCTGGCGGGCACGCCCTGGCCGGTGTGGTCGGAGGCTGGTTCTGATGGAGATCCTGCTCGCGTGCGCCCTGGCGTACCTGTTCGTTTCCCCGGACCGGTTTTCCCTTGCCCTGTCGCGCGGCATATTCGGCGCCGCCCGTGGCGCGGCCACCGGCAAAAACCCGAAGACCCGCAAGAAGTCGCCGCGTGAACGCGCGATCGTGGACGGGTGGCGCGAAGGCATCGCCGTCGCGCGAGCTCGCCGGGAGGCCGGCCGCGACCTGTGGAGCCGCGGGTCCCGTGGCGCCGGCCGGGTTGCCGGCGGTACGGCGTCCCTTTTTCACGGAGTTCAGGGCTTGGTTGCTGCCCGCCGGGCCCGTTCAAGCGAGCAGGGTTCCAATGCCGTCGACGACACCACCCCCAGCACCGACTCGCCGGACGCCGGCCCGTCGCGTCGTGGCTGGACCATTCCTAGCCCGG
Organism: Kribbella sp. NPDC059898; assembly: GCF_042730855.1. Taxonomy (NCBI): domain Bacteria; kingdom Bacillati; phylum Actinomycetota; class Actinomycetes; order Propionibacteriales; family Kribbellaceae; genus Kribbella; species Kribbella sp. NPDC059898. The sequence goes on along the minus strand of NZ_JBHWKR010000032.1, from coordinate 12,575 downwards.
TACGACGTCCCCGCAGCACACCGACCAGCGACGCGGCCGGCCTTGTCGTAGACCAGGACGGCAACGACGTCACCCCGAAAACCGGCAAGGGTCCGCAGGCCGTCGCGGACGAGCCGAAAACCGGCCCCGCCACCCCGGAGCAGACCCCGGAGGCGCCCAACGCCGACCTCGCCCCCAAGACCCCGGAGACGGCGCCTCAGCCCGCCCCGGAAGCGCCCAGCAGCGCACCCGACACCACACCGTCGAACACCTCACGAATCGGAGTCATTCGCATGCCCAACCCCAACGTCGAACTGAACAACCTCGCCGACCTCGACCAGTACCTGAAGGCTCTGGAGAACGTCTTCAAGGACCTGGGCGAGGCCGCGGAACGCGTCAAGAAGTCCGGTAAGCACCTCTCCTCCCAGTGGGAGGGCACGAAGTGGGGCACGCGCGACCTGGACCGCGCGGTCAACGACATCACCGAAGCGATCGCCACGTTCAAGGTGCCCGCCACCGAACCGTTCGCGGCCGGCCGACGCGCGATCGCTGCTGCCCGGGCGGTTGGCGAATCGATCGACAACGTCAAGGCCCGCGGAGAGACCACCGCCTTCACCGCCAGCTGAACCCAACAGTCCCGGCTCCCCGCACGGGGGCGACGGCTCACGACCGGGCCGGGACACGAGACCACCCCGACACACGAGAGGACCCCGAGATGGTGAAGAAGGCACGAACCCGCCCCACCGCCACACAGCCGGCGGTGGCCCCTGCACGCCGCACCCGGTCGTCGTCCTGGATCACCGCCAAGGCAGGCACCCGCGCCACACAGACGGCCGTACAGCCGGTCGTGGTGCAGGCCCCGGCGCCGGGGTCGGCCGCGTGGCTCGCGACCCCCGGCACGTACACGACGTCGCGGCGGAAGAAGGCCGGCCGACGTGGCGAGGTCGTCCAGGCCATGCCCCCGCAGCTCCCGCAGCTCGGTGCGGCGGCGACCGCCGTACCCGGCCTGGTTCCGCACCCCGGTACCGAGCTGGTTCCGGTCGCTGCTCCGAAGCGCCCCGGTGAGGACGCCCGCGCCGCTGCCGTTGCTGTTGGCAACTGGACGTGGCACTACCGGTGGCAGCTGGCCCCGCTCGCTGCTTCGGCCGTCACGGCGGCCGGTGCCGCCACGACCCCGGTGTTGACCTTGCTCGGTCTCGCCGCTGTTGCTGCGGCCGGCTACGTATCGGCCGACAAGGGCCCGGACGAGATCGGCGGCCGGAGGTGGCTGTCGCGTGCTGAGCGGCGCCTGCTGGGCCGGTGGGCTGTTGGTGCTGGTGTCTGGTCGGCTGGAGTATGGATCGCGAACGCCGCCGGGCTCGATTGGTCCGGCGGATCGCTCGCTGTTGCCGCGGCAGCGCTTGGGTTGGCCACCGGGGAGCAGGTCGTGGGGTGGCTCAAGTCGCGCCGGATCCGCCGTACCGAGTCGGAGGCCCCGGCAGAGTTGTCGGCCAAAGCGATCCAGCTGCGTGACGCCTGGGCGCACGCCGTCCTGACCGGGCCCGCAGGACTGGCTGGGTCGGTGATCGTCGACCTGGAGGAGCCTGAAGCCGGAACGTACATCGCGATCGTGCAGCTGCGTGCCGACGTGCACGCCGCCACGGTCGTCACTGATGAGGTTCGGCACTGGCTGGAGCGGGCTCTGCACATGGGTGTCGACACCGCCCGTGTCGAGACCGTCCGCGAAGACGCCGGCCGGATCCGGCTGGTACTCACCCCGGAGCGGAAGCTCGAGCGGGTGGAGAAGATCTGGCCCGGTCCCGTGCTGCATGACGGCGGCCGCGCACCGGTCGCTGTCGGCCTGGACGGCAAAGAGGTCTGCCTGCGCATCTACAACAGCACCGGCGTGTACCACTTCCTGCTGATCGGCTCGTCCGGTTCGGGGAAGTCCAACGCGCTGAACATCATGCTGCTTCCGACGGTGATCAACCGGCTGTCGGTCATGGTCTACCTGGACGGGAAACTGGGCACCAGCTCGCCGCGGCTCGCCCGCGCGATGGACACCGTGATCCGCAAGATCGAACTGTTCGGCCCCGCGATCGAGATGGTCTACCGGATCATGATTTCTCGCCAGGAGCGGTACGGCGATCTGGGCGAGGACGACTTCGTCGTGTCCGCCGACAGCGACCCGATCATCGAGTTGGTCCTCGACGAGTGCAACGTCATCAAGGACTACCTGAGCGCCAGGCACGAAAACATGCTCGGGAAGATCGCCCTGACCGGCCGGGCGCTCGGCATCTCCCTGAAGTACGCCGGCCAGCGCGGCGCCGAAGTGGACCTGCCCGGCGGCATGCAGGTCCGCGACCAGATGATGGGCACGGTCGGCAACGTCATTGGCCTGCGCCCGGGCGGTACGAACACCCAGACCACCACGTTGCAGTCGACCTCAGAAGAGATCGACTTGATGGCCCTGCCCGGCGGCGAGAACGCCGGCGGATGGTGCGCGATCCTGCTCGCCGGTAAGCCGATCGGATACCCGGCGAGGTTGATGTTCGACCCCAAGGCGAAGTCGCGCGTCGACGAAGTCCTGGATGGCTTCGTCCCCCGCGAGCTCGAGGGCGAAGACCGCAAGGCTGCCGGCGAGTTCTACGAGAACCGGCCGACCGGCGCGGCCTGGTACGCCACCCAGCAGGCGAAGCGGAAGGCACGCGACGCGCAGAAGGCCGGCGGCAGCGGAACCGTGGCTGCTGAGGTAGTCGAGTCGGCCCCAACCCAGGCCGCGGGCCCGGCCGATGCCCCGCAGGAAAGCGATCTGGTTGGGGACCTCGACGCGATCACCATGCGGCTGCACGAAACCCTCGACGACCTCGAGGCCGGCGGGCGGGTTGTAGAGATCGGCAAGCGGCAGGCCGCGAAGGGCAGCCGCAACCGGCAGGCAGTACTCGACGGGCTGAAATCCGCCGGACCCGAGGGCACAACCGCGGCCGAGCTCGCCGCGGCTGTCGAGCTCGGACTGTCCACGGTCAACTCGCACATCTCAGGACTCGTCAGCGATGGGCAGGCGACCCGCGAAGGGACGCTGATCCGGGCCCGGTTCGAAGACGAGGTGACCGCGTGATCATGGCCGTCCTCGGCGCGTCGGCGCGGTCCCTCGCCGGAAGCCCCTTAGCGTTAACGCGATCTGTCGTCGACTGCTGGGAGGGCCTGTGGCCAGGAAGGGACCTAAGCCGCCGCGCATCGTCGTCGGGGTACGCCTCGATCCGCCGGAACGCGATGCCCTGCAACGGCTCGCAGCAGCCGACGGCGAAACGTCGTCGGACCTCGCCCGCGAGGCGATCCGCCGATACCTGTCCGAACGGCGTGCCGACCTTGAGCTGGTGGCGTCATGACGACCTGAACGTAAGAGCGGCCCGGCTTTACCAACCGGGCCGCTCTGAAATGCCGTGGGAACTGCCGTCCTACGGGCCACACCTTGACCCCTCACGCGGTTACCAGCCGCGCAGCTGAGGGGCCGCTGTCCCTATCCGCAAAAGATCGAAGGACGTCTCAAATGTACGGGAACACATCCCGTTTTGTCGTGTTGCCCCTGTCACCCGTGGCGTCGTGTTCGCCTGGTGACCGAGCGGAACTGATTCGCTCCCTGGAAGCTGAGCGGATCCCGAACGGGCTCGCGTTCATCTCCGACCCCAGCGTGGCCCGTACGACCGACGAGCTGTTGTCGGCCGTCGTTGCTCAGCGGAACGCCCTGGACGATTCCCTGCCTGCGACCAAGGCCCGTCGGGACGCCCTGCTGGCCGCTCTCGACGAACCGGCGGCGGCGTTGTCGGAACGCCGGAAGGTCCTCGAGGATGCGCTGCACGAGTCTCCTGCTGCCGAGCCTGGCCTGGTCGATGCACCGGGTGTCCAGGTGGTCGCGTGACCGCGGTCGCTGAGGCTCTTCCGCTGGACCTGGTCGACGTCGCCCGTGAGCAGCTGCTCGCGGGCTTTGCCGCCGTCCCGGCCTCCAAGCCGCTACGCCGCCTGGAGCCTCCGGCCCGGAGAGTTGGAGTCCGGGCGGCCAAGCGTGCCATGCGGCGCCGGCTGTCCCGTATCCAGGACCCGGAGCAACGCGATCGGGCCCTGGCCCGCCTCGAGCTGGTTCAGTACTTGCCGCGGGTCGACGGTGCGCTCAGCGAGTTCGTCACGTCGCAGGGGCACTGGATCAAGCGCGTCGTGAAGGCGATCGAGTCGTCCGGTCTACGGGCCGACGCCTGCCGCAACCTGTATGAGGTCGCGTGGCAGGTCATGCTGCGGGCCGGGTGGATCGACCACACCGCTCGCGTGTGCTGGGACACCGCCGCGGCCGCGGCCGGTGTGTCCCGCCGGGCCCTGGCCAACTGGCTGCGTTGGCTACGAGAGAACGGGTTCCTGGGACACGTCGAGCGCGGTACGACACCACGGTGGCGCAAGCAGTGGCAGAACGCCCTGTACGGCGACGAGAACCGGCAGCCCGTCTACCTGCTGTGCGCGCCTGCTGGTGGCCCTGTGCGCCCTCAGGAGCCGCTGCCGGACCTCCACTCCCCCGGCCCGGCCGTGGACGCTCAGAACGACGCTCAACAGTTATCCACAGGTACAACTTGCACCCCTACGTTTACAAACCAACCTTCTACAAAAAACCCCCCACGCGCGTACGTAGGACCCGTCGCTTGGTCTCCTCAGACCAAGCAGGAGCGGCAGCAAGCTGCCGACCAGATTCGCCGTGCAGGAGGTTCCAGCTGGCACACCACCGCCGTCGAAGGACACCAGCGAGACGTCCTGGTCAACTCGCCGCTGCGCTCGATCTCGACCCGCCACCTGGCCCACATCGCTCGCGAGTTCTGGGAGGCCGGCTGGACCGTCGACGACGTTAAGCACGCCATCGACCACCGCCCCGACGGCACCCGGCACACCGCCACGTCCGCTGTACTCGACCCCGCACGGTGGCTGCGGTACCGGCTCAACCACTGGCGTGATGCTGATGGTTCCCCCATCGCTTCCAGCTGGCAGCGGCGCCTTGCTGCCACCGCCCAGCGGAACGCCGAGCAGGATGCCGGGCACACGGCGGCCGCCGTGCGGAACGCCGCGCACGTTCCGCTCGCCCGCAGCCGGGCCCGGGATACTTTCCGCGCGGTGAAACAGGCGATCGTTCTCCGGAGACACGGCGCATGAGGCGCGCCGGAATTCCGGGCCCGGACATGAGCGAACCCCGGAACAGAACGCTTCCGGGGTTCGAGCCGGCCGCGCGGCCGGAGCAGTGGTGCGGAGGGGATCAGACGCGGTATGTGTGGGGTGCCTTCCGGCCGTTGCGGACCCGGATCTCGCAGTCGCTGGGCTTCTTCCCGTGCTGCTTGGCCATGCGTCGCAGCAGGTCCACGCACGCGTCCTCGTCGCCGGCGTCGACGGCGACCTCGGTCGTCTCCAGCTTGCGTGTCTTGCCTCGCCCGGTCAGCTCGCGCAGTTCCACGGTGGCCATGGTCTGTCTCCCGTTCGTCCTGGTGGTCTCAGGCCCCATTCCAGCGGAATCGCGAGCCGAAAGCACGCCGCGCCATCTCGCCTTGACTTTGCGACCTCGCGCGCGCACGCGCGCGCCCGCGCATGTGCGTACGCGCCTGCGCGCGTTGGGCCGGGTTTCTGGTCTGCATCTCAGCAACTCAGCAGCACGGCATTTGCGCAGGTCACGGCTCGATTTCCCATCTCAGCAGCCCCATCTCGGCAGCTCCCCCATCTCAGCAGGCATCTCGGTAGGTTCACCGGTGCCGGCGTGGCCCGCCCGGGAGCATGTGATCGAGCGCGACCCGGACCAGCTCGGACCGGTTCGTGCCGTACCGCGAGGCGAGCTGGTCGAGGACCGCAATGTGCTGGCGCCGGGCCCGGACGTTGACCTGGACCTGTGACTCCGAGCCGCGTGGCGTGTCCCGCTCGAACAGGCCGGACGTGTCGGGCTGCTGGTGCTCGAGCACGAGCCGACCGAGGTCGCCGGCCTTCTCGGTGCGCTCGACCGCGTCGAGGATGACGTCGAGCTGCGTGCTGCCCACGGCGGCCCGCCGGAGCCGTGCCCGTAGCTGCGTCGGCATGTACAGGATCACCGGCTTGGTCGTGCGCCTCGGGCCGGCCACCGGCTGCACGTCCTCACCGCTGGCGTCGTCGGCTGCCTGGTCGTGCTCGACGTCGACGACCGGATCTGGAACGGGCGGAACAGGCGGAACGGTGGCCGGTCCCGGGCTCCGCTCCGTGGCCGGTTTGGTGGTCCGTTCCGGCGTCGACGGGTCCGAGCTTGGCAGGATCGACGCGAGCCTTCCGCGCCTTTCCCCCGCCACATCGAACGCCGTCCCGAGATCGGCCGGCGGAAGCCCGCCGCGCGGCCGGTTCCGTTCCGCACTCATCGTTCCGCCCCCGTTCCGGCCAGGGTTTCCGCCGCTGCGATCCGCGTCAGCACTTCCTCGGTCAGCGATGCCCAGTCCGCGGCGAGCTTGACCGCCGTCGACGAGACCGCCCGCTCGACGGTCGCGCCGGCCGCACGCTGCCGCAACCGCTCGAATTGCTCCGCCTTGGTCGGTACGAACTGCTCCAATTCGTGCGCGAGTAGGCCGCTGCCCCGTGCGTCCCGGGCCGGTGAGAGCGCGTGTCGGATGACCGTCTGGAACATTGGTTCCGCCGTTCCGAAGTCGGCCGCGATGTCGTTCCGCACGTCCTTCCGGATCGCCTTTCCGGCTTCCGGAACGAACGTCAACAGCACCCCGAGCAGCTGCAGTTCCGGGTTGACGTTCCGCGCCTGCCGGAACTGTTCCGACACCAGCCGCAGCCCCTTGAGCGAGCTGATATCCGCCTGCGTCGGGATCAGCAGGAACCGGGCCGCTGCCATGGCCACCCGGCGCGGTTCCTCGAGGACCGGCGGAACGTCCATGATGACCAGGTCGTACCGCGGCGCGACTGGCGCCAGGGCCCGCGCCACCGCCAGTTCCCCGCCTGGCTGCCCGAGATGCGCGGTCAGCCAGGCGACGAGCGCCCGCGTGTTGTTCGGGTCCGCGCCGCACAGATCAAGCCGCGGCCGGATCTGCGGGTGCGACGGGACGAGCTCGCGGCCGCGAGCGACCGCGTCGAATAGCGCCGCGCCGGCATCGTGCCCGGTCCCTGCCTGCGTGACTCCGAAGTCCTCGCTGAGATTGGCCTGTGGATCGAAGTCCAACAGGAGCACGTTGTGGCCGGCGTCGGCCGCCTGCCCGGCGACGTTCGCCGCCGTCGAGGTTTTGCCGACGCCGCCTTTGCCGTTGATTACGGCTACGACGCGTCGGCAGGCGGCGTGCAGCTGCTCAGGCTGGGTGTCCATCGGTGTGCTCCGGGGTGGTCGTGTGAGTGGTCTCAAGGCCAGTGACTCACACCGAGACACCTCTTGACCAGCCAGCGTGCCGGGCGGAACGCGGGTATTGCGACAGTTCATATTGCGGCGAAAGGTGCAGGTCAGACGGCAGTCTTCAGTCATATAAGAAACTGCCGGTTGACCTGCTATACAACCGGCTATACACGACGTATGGCCGTATTGCAGTCCACGGCGTATGGTGAGGACATGACTACAACCGATCCGAACCGGACACGGCCCCGCCGGTTGACCGTCGACCTGGACCCAGAGATGCACCGCGACCTGCATCTCTGGTGGGTCGGCACCGGCATTCCCGGCGCTTCATCGGCCGGAACGCTGCGGGCGCTGACCGCCCGTCTACTCACCGATCCGGAACTGGCGGCCGCCGTCACCGCCGACCTCGCGGCCGACCTAGCCCGGAAGTGAGCGGGCCCGGTGCGCGCTAGAGACGTCCGCACCGGGCCCTGGACCCCGAAGGTTGAGACCACCCACGGAGGCAAGACCCATCATGACCCAGACCGCTGACCCCATCTTCGAGCTGGCCGGCCGCGACGTGCCCCGCGCCGCCGTCCTGGACTACTTCCGGGCGGAATGCGAGGCAGGCCGCACGCCGACAACGGCGGAACTCGCGGAACGGTTCGACCGGACGACTCGCTGGGCGCGGAAGATCGCCGAGGACGCGTACCCGGAACAGCACACCGGCGACCGTGTTCCGGCCGACGTTCCGGAAGACCACGCCGACTCGGCGGAACACCCGGCGGAAGATCTGGCCGCCACCGAGGTGCCTGACGCACTGCCCGGGCCCGAGGCGGAACGTTTCGCACCGGCCCCGGAAACGGCCCGACCGGCCCCGGAACCCACTATCACCGAGCCCGCCAATGCCCCGGCCGCCGAAAACCTGGCGTCATTCGCCCAGAATCCGGCCCAGGACGCAACGACACCCGACCCGCGACCCATCGACCACACCCCGACCCCGGTCGTCACACAGCCGCACACGGCCGCACCGTCCTGGACCGTTCAGGACCCCGCCGCCGCACTGACCCCGGAAAGCGTCCCGGTCGGCTCCGGAACGGTCACCGTTCCGGCCACCGACCCGATCGTTCCGGCGACGGGTCCGGTTGCTGACCTGGTCGCCCCTGTCGTTCCGGCGGAACACGATCCGGAACTGGTCGCCCCGGCCGGAACGGTTGAGCGTTCCGCCGACCGCGCCACGGAAACCCCAGTGGAACAGGCAGAAGACCGGAAGGTCCCGGGCCGGTTTGTGGCCTGGCTCGCGTTCGCGACCGGCATCGGTGCGTCGGTCGCGGCGAACATGCTGCACGCCGCCGAAGGAGGCGCCCACGTCGCCGAGCTAATCGGCGCCGCGTTCTGGCCGCTGGCGCTGCTGCTGTCGATCGAGCTGCTGACCCGCGTTACCTGGCCCCGCGGCTGGCTGTGGGGGACCGGACGGTTCGTCGGCGTCGGCCTGGTCGCCGTCGTCGCGTTCGTCCTGTCGTACCGGCACATGGCCGGCCTGCTCACGTCGTGGGGCGAGGACACCGTCAACGCCCACCTCGGGCCGCTCGCTGTCGACGGCCTGATGCTCGTCGCCGCCACCGCGTTGCTCGCGATCACCCGCACCCGCAAGAACCGCCCGTAACGGCAGCGGCGGCCGGACCCCGAATTGGACCCCGGGACCGGCCGCCAGAGACACCCAACCCGCAGAAGGCAAGGAGCCACCACCATCATGTCCCACCACACATCGGGGAACGTGCTCACCTTCCCCACATCCCGTCCCGAACCCCGCCGTGTCGACGCTGCTGAGGTGTTCGGGCACCGTGTCCGGCCCGGTCACCGCGGCTGGCTGTGGACCCTCGAACTGGACGGCGTCGAGTACTTGACCGACCGCCTGGTCGTCATCCGGACAGACCGCCTCGACGGACTGGACGGGCAACGGTTCGACGCCCTTGGGTTCGGGCCGACCGACGCCGCCCGCCTCCTGGAGGCACTGGCCGCGCCGCTGGCCGGTGTACCGGCCACGACCCGGTTCGAGGTCGACATCATCGCCGCCCTGTACGCCGTGGGTGCCGGCATTCTCCCGCTGGCCGGCGACCGGGTGCCCGACCTGCACGCCGTCGTCTACGGCGGGGAGCGGATCGGGATCGTCACGCCGCTGCCGCGGTTCCGCGCCGACTACGCCCTTGGCGCGATCCCCGGCGTACCGCCGGGCCCGCTCGCCGTCGACCAGCTGGAGGCGGCCCGATGATCACCAAAGTCAGCGACAGCCCGTGCTGGGTCGTCCGGTTCGACGCCGAGGACACCCTCGGTCACTTCCTGACCGCCCAGGCGGCAGCCGAGTTCGTCGATCGGTACGGCAGCCGGTACGGCGACCCGTACCAGCTCGGGGTGCCGTGCTGGACGGCGACGTGCGACACGGAGGTCTGCGACGAGGTGGAAGCCAGTGAGGACGGCGACGCGGTCCACATCCCGGCCTTGAACAGCCGCCATGCACTCGTCGACCTCCAGGACCTCAAGAGCGTTGGCCGCGATCTGCTCTGCTGGGAGTGCCGCCAGGCATTCGAGCTGTCGACCGACCCGAGCGAGCCGCCGGCGATCGTCACCCACGACGACGTTGAACGGCTGATCGGGATCGTCGCCGCGTTCGCCGAGCAGATCCAACCGTGGCGCGACCCGTCCACCCGCAGGTTCGTCACCCGGTTCGCTGCCATGACGGCCCTCGTCCCGAACGGGCTTGAGCGCTGGTCGGTGAAGGTCCGCCCGTTCGTCCTCCAGCCCCTCCTGCCGGACATGCCGGCCGTCGCCGCGACCACGGAGGTCGCCCGATGAGCCGCGAGCTGCGCAACCGCGTCAAGGTCCGGATCGCCCTGCTGTTCGTGCTCGCGGCCGTGTCCGGCGTACTCGCGTTCGCCGTCGACGGCCCGCGCGTCGCACGTATCGGCTGGACGATCACCGCCGCCGCGTGGGCGTTCACTGCGATCTGCGTGTACGTGGCGTACCGAACCGATGTGCGAAGGGGGAACCGATGACCGCCGCTGTGACGTTCGCCGCGTACCTCGGCGCGCTGCTGACTGCGCACAACGTGGCCGACCACTGGGTGCAGACCCACCACCAGGCGCTCACCAAGGGCGCCAGGAGCCGCGAAGGTGCCCGGGCGTGCCTGGCCCACGTCGCGACCTACACCGCGATCACGGCCGCGTTCGGCGCGCTCGTGTGGGTGCTGCTCGACTTGCCGATCACCCCGGCCGGGTTCGTGGCCGGCCAACTCGTCAGCGCTGTCACGCACTACTGGGCAGACCGCCGCTGGACCCTGGCCGGCCTCGCCCGGCTGATCGGCAAGTCGGAGTACTACACGCTCGGAGCGCCGCGGCCCGGCCACGACGACAACCCGACGATCGGGACCGGTGCCTATTCCCTCGACCAGTCCTGGCACCACCTGTGGCTGTTCGCCGCCGCCCTACTCACCGCCCTGATCTGAGAGGACGAACCGATGCAGACCCTTCAGCAGTTGCTCGACGAACACGCCGCCACCCGCAACCACGACGTCCTCAACCAGCTCGCACCTGACCTGCCGCCGCTGTTCTGGGTCATCTACAGCCCGCACTCGTCGATCAACCCGGGCGAGATCCACGGCACGACCCAGGCCGGTACCGATGACGACGACACGGCCTCGATCCTGGCGGCGTGGGCCGACCGACTCGACCTTCCCCTCAACGAAACCCGCGGAATGCCCGGGATGCACGAGTACGCCGACGACCGTGCCGGCCGCCGCCTGATCGTGTGGGGAGTCACCAACCGCGAAGACTGGAACGCGGCGCTCCTGCGCTGGCACTCCGAGCAGCAATCCGCGACCGTCGCCGCCGGCGAACCCGAGCCCGAGGTGCCGGGCCTCAAGCAGCTGCTCGATGAGTACGCCGGCACGGGCGACGCCGACGTGTTCAACCAGCTCGCGCCGGACCTGCCGCCGCTGTTCTGGCTCGTGTACGAGTCCGCGACCGGCTCGGACGACTGGCGCGAGGTCCGCGGTCAGGTCGAGCCGGGCACTCCCGATGACGAGGCGGACGCGATCCTCACCGCTTGGGCGTCTCGGTTCGCGCTGGTCCCCGCCGATGAGGTGTGGCGCCAGATCCCGGGAGCGCGCGAGTACGTCGGCGCCCGCGACCACGGCACGCACCGCCTGGTCGTGTGGGCAGTCGTCGACAGCCAGACGTGGGGAGAATCGACCCGTGCCGCGGTCGACGCCGCCTGCGATCCCGTCCCCGCTGATCCGCCGGCCGTGCCCGATCTGAACCCTGCAACCAGTATCCGCCGGTTCGTATCTCTGGACGAGATCCTGCAGGTGCTCCGGTCCGGCGCTGACGTGGCTCTGCGGGGCTTCCCGCCCGGCGATCTCTATGACGACCTGCACGCCGAGCTCGTTCGCCGCGGGATCGCAGCGTTCGGCGACGAGCTCCCGCAGCCGGTCGACGTTGGCGTGCAGCTCGGTCCCGAGCTGCCCCCAGTCGCCGACGTCGTACCCGAGTCGGGCCCGGACGCTGTCGTTTCGTCGGTGCCGGCCGCCATACTGGCCACCGGAGGAGACCACCCGATGACCACCACGTACCGCCGACGTCGCCGCGTCCTGCGGATCCAACTCGCTCTGTCCGGCCTCATCACCGGGCTCGCGTTCTGGCAGATCACCCACGGCGGCGATTGGCTCTGGGCGCTGGCCGGGATGCTGTCCGGGTGTGCGCTCGTCGCTACCGCGACCCAGCTCGAGGACGTCCGCGCCGCCTACAACACCGCCGAGACTCGCCAAGCTCTGACCGACGACGTGTACCGGAAGGACGGGCGGATCTGATGGCAACGATCAAGGTCGAGGACGCGGCGGCGGTTGCGGGCTGGTCAACCAACCCGAACATCCCCATCGCGCAGCGGCTCCGGGCCGGTGCGGCAGTGGTTGACTTCTACGTCGAGCGGTGGGACCGGCTGCACTCGTTGTTGGACGACCTGCGTACGTCGTACCCGGACCCGGCGCCGAACAGCACCGAGGCGATCGTGATCGAGCGGCTGGGCGCGATCCTGGAACGCGACGACGAGGACGACGACCGATGAACGGTCCGCCGGACCAGCCCACCGGCGTAGCCTGACGCTCCCCCTCGCGGTCCCCGCCCAGCTCGGTCTGGACGGGGACCGCGCTACGTCGGCACGTTCCAGCCTCGATGCCCGCCCCTGAGCGTCGTACAGCGCCCGCGACGCCACCGAC
>NZ_JBHWKR010000031.1:0-47829 GCF_042730855.1 Kribbella sp. NPDC059898 | reverse complement strand
CCCCGGGGGGGTTTCTCTCTGGTCCGTTGGTCTGGTGGCCCGCGGCCCGGCCCCCCGGGGGGGTGCGGGGGCCCCCGGGTGGGCCTGGCGCGCCCCCACCACCGGGTGGTCCTAGTCGCCCTGGCCGGTGCGGGCGCCGCGGGCTTCGATGGACTCGGGGAGGGCGGATTCGGGGAGGCCGACGAGTTCGGCGACCGGGGTCAGGCGGCCTTCGAACTGGGCGGCCAGCGGGGCGGCCCCGACGTGCGTCGTGGTGGTCGGTTCGTCGATCCGGTGCAGGCGGACGTGGATGCCCGCGCGGGTGTCCGGGGTGATGTCGGACGCGGGAACGCGGGCGGTGAACTCGTAGATCTCCCGTGGCGTGACGTGGTGGCCCTCGGGGCCGTCGGGGAGCGGGAACGAGCGTTGCGTGTTCGGGTCCGCGACCGTGCCGGCGTGCAGCAGCCGGTCCTGGTACGTGACCTCGTACGCGTCCGCGCCGTGGAACGTCGTCGACTGGGCCAGCGGGCCGTCGACGAGGTGGCTGTCGACGACCGTGAGGCGATCGCCGCGGACCCGGATCCGGAGCCGGACGTACTGCTCGGCCGGAGCGCCGGTACGGCGGGTGCGCGCGGCCTGCTGGTCCGGGTACCCGCCCGCCGGCTGCTGCTCCGCCGACTCGCGGCTCGCCGCCTCCCGGTTGAACGCGGGCTTCACCGAACGACTCACATCCGGGCCGCCGCTGCTGCCCGCGGCCGGCTGTTTCGGATCCGGCTTCGTGGGTCCGGCGTGTGGTGGTACCGCGGCGTGCCTCCGCCGGGTTTCGCCGGCCGGAGTCTTCGTGGGCCGGCGGTCGCGCGTTGCCGGCCGTTCCGTCTGTGTGCCTTTGGCGTGTTTCATCGTCGGCCTCCCTTACCAGTTCCGGCCGTGGCGGTAGTTGTGGATCCAGCGGTAGTAGATGCGGTCGAGGACGATCCCGCGGCGCCCGTTGATGACGCCGAACCAGTCGGTGTTGTGGACGTACAGCTGCGGCTTTCCGCTGCGCCCGGTCATCCGGGCCGGTTCGAACCGGTCGACCGCGCCGAGGTTCCACTCCCCCACCCAGTCGCCGACATAGTCGGTCTTCAGGTCGGCCCCCGAGCTGAGCATCCGGCCGAGGTACTCCGTGGCCCAGTCCTGGTCGTTCCACACCCACAGGTCGCAGCGTCCCGTTCCGTCGATGTCGGCCGCGAAGAACTGGTCGTGCCGCCCGAGCCCGTCCCAGCCCGGTACGTCGCCGTCGTAGCGGTGCACGTAGGCGAGCCCGGACCCGGTGGACCGGAACATGCCGAGGTACGCCATCGACCAGTCGAGGCCGTTGAACACGAACACGTCGCACTTGCCGTCGCCGTCGAAGTCGCCGAGGACCAGCTGGTCGTGCTGCGCGAGTCCGCCCCAGCCCGGGATGTCGCCGTCGTACCGGTGGATCATCGAGTACCCGGAGGCGCTCGCGGAGAACAGGCCGACGTACGCCATCGACCAGTCGTCGCCGTTGAAGATCACCAGGTCGTCGCTGCCGTTGCCGGTCAGGTCGCCGACGAAGAACTCGTCGTGCCGGGCCAGCCCGCCCCAGCCGGGGATGTCGCCGTCATAGCGCTGGCTGACCCAGAACCCGTTGCCGTTCGAGCGCAGCAGGCCGACGTACGGCATCGACCAGTCGTCGGTGTTCACCACGACGAGGTCGTCGCGGCCGTCGCCGTTCAGGTCGGCGACCAGGAACCGGTCATGTGCGGCGAAGCCGCCCCAGCCGCGGATGTCGCCGTCGTACCGCGCGACCAGCCGGAGGCCGCCGGCGCCGTCGGACTTGAGCAGGCCGAGGTACGGCATCACCCAGTCGACGCCGTTGAAGATCGCCACCTCGTCGGTGCCGTCGCCGTCGAAGTCGCCGACGTACACCTGGTCGTGCGGCATGAACTGCCACGACCCCGGGACCCGTTCGACGGCGCTGAAGCTGTGCTCGAGCGCCGTACCGTCGGCGCGGAACAGCTGGATCGACGTGCCGTGGTGCAGCAGCAGGTCGCTGCGGCCGGTGCCGTAGAAGCGGCCGGCGTACGCGTTCCGGAACGTGTGCTCGGTCTCGTGGTCGCGGGCGGTCTTGATCGACGTGTAGCAGACCGGGCAGTACGGCGGCGTGTTCGTGTTCATCCGGCAGTTCTCGACCGGGCGGTAGATGCCGGTGTTCTTGGTGCCGCCGCCCTCGAACAGGCCGACGTCGGTGTTGCTGTTCCAGTCGGCCGGGCGCGGGCCGTTGTTGTAGTTCGCGGCGGACCCGGTGCCGGTCGGCAGCGGGGTGCTCGGCGCGATCAGGTTCGCCCACTTGGTGGTCGCCCGGTCGGTGATCGTGGTCAGGTTGATCCAGCCCTGCTCCGGGCCGGTGTACGCGCCGCCGGCCGAGTACTCGTCCGCGAAGCCGCCGATCCCGTGGCCGAACTCGTGCGCGATGACGGTCCAGTTCACGCCCATCGGTACGTGCGCCCGGCCGCCGCCTCCGCAGCCGCCGTAGTTCGGGTTGTTCAGTACGACGAGCAGCTCGTTCCAGTCCGGCACCCACTTGTTCAGCGCGGCCTGGATCCGCGCCTCGGTGTCCGTCCCGTACTCGAGCCAGCAGTGCGCCCACGACCCGCTGAAGATCATCCCGAGCGCGGTGTCGCGGATCGTCTGCGCGGCGATCGTGTCGTCCGACGGATCGGTCGGCGTCCCGTGCTCGTCGTACGTCCGGGTGCTGACGCCGGAGTCGACGGACTCCAGGTTCACCCGGTAGATGTTGTACGCCGACGCGTCCTCGCTGTAGTAGTCGTGCCCGAAGACGCCGTCGATGAGCGTCGTCTGCACCCAGCTGTTGTACGCGACCTGGTCCACCGCGGTGAACCCGTCCCCCAGCACCGCGATGTTCCGCTTCACCCCAGGCGGCCCTGCCTTCCGCAGCACAGTCATGCTGTCAGCCATCACTCCCCCTAACCCAGCGGCGCCCCCAACGAACACCCCCTACTTGGCCGGAGTGTTCGTCGAGGGCCGCTGATACGTCAGGGTTTGCGCCGGGGGAAGCGGGAGCGGAACGTACCGTCGTACTCGAGGTGCATGTAGCCGGACGAGTGCACCCCGACGGCGAAGAACCCGGCCAGCACGAAGACGATCCCGGCGATCGTCGAGATATGCCAGAACGCGGCGGCGATCCCGACGAACGCCGCGGCCTGCGCGACCGCCTTCGCGAACGAGACGAGCCGCGAGCTGGTCACCCGGTGGCGGTACTCCTCCTGCAGGTTCAGCACCAGCAGGGCGGCGAGCAGCGGGATCGCGACGGCGAACGCGACCACGCAGATCGTGGCGGTCAGGTCGAGCGGTTTCGCGGTCAGGAACGGCTGCACCACCACGAGCCCGGCGGCGCCGAGACCGCCGTACGTCAGGTTGGACTGCCGGATCCACTCCTGCTGCGCGGCCGGATCCGAGGTCGCGTCCACGACCTCGGCCTTAATCCGCTCGATCTCGTCGTCCATGGCGAGCAATAGTAGGGCCGGTGAGGTATTACTACGCCGAGCATCAGACCGCCTACCGACAGCTCCTGCAGGACGGGCTCACACAGTGGAACGACCTGTTCGGGGAGAGCTGGACGTTCGAGGAGTTCCCCAACCGCGCGTTCCTGGAGCGGGTGCTCGGTCGGCTGGTGCCGGGTGGCGACGTGCTGGAGTACGGGTGCGGGACCGGGCCGGCGGCCTGTTTTCTGGCGGGGCGAGGCTTTCGGGTGGATGCGGTCGACCTCATCCCGGAGGCGATCGTGGTGGCGCGGCGGCTCGCGGCGGAGCGGGGCGTGGAGGTGAACTTCGGCGTACGGGACATGTGCGCGATGCCGCCCGGAAGCAAGCGGTACGACGTGGTCCTCGACAGCTACTGCCTTCAGTCGATCGTCACGGACGCCGACCGCTCGAACGTCCTGCGGGCGGTCCGCGAACGCCTGAAGCCCAACGGGTACTACGTGTTGTCGACGGCGATGTACGACCCGGCCCGGGTCTACGACGGCGAGTTCCGGTACGACGCTCGTACCGGCATCTGCTACCAGGAGACGCCGGAGCAGTCGCCGGACGCGATCCAGCTCGACGGGACCTGGTACCTCCCGCACCGGCGCCACCTGCGCGCCGACGCCCTCCGCCGGGAACTGGAGAACGCCGGCCTGTCCGTCGTCGAGCAGGACGGCGGCAACGTCATCGCAACAGGATCCCGCTCGGTGGGCTGCGCGTCAGCTACCAGGCGCGCTGAAGGATCTCGGTAGCCTCCGCGAGCGACATGCCCGCCTCGTGGGCGGCGGCAGCCAGCTGGGCGGCCGCGGTGTGTGTGGCGGCGTCGTCGATCCGGCTGCGGAACGCCAGTACGAACGTGCCGTTGCGCCCCCGCGTCTCCACCAGCTCGTCGGCCTCCAGCTCCTTGTACGCCCGGGCAATCGTGTTCACAGCGAGTCCGAGGTCCAGCGACAGCTGGCGTACCGTCGGCAGCCGGGTCCCGCGAGCGAGCTCCCCGGCGCGGATCAGCGCCTCGAGCTGCGAGCGCACCTGCTCGTACGGCGGCGTCAGTCCGACCGGGTCGACCGTGATCTCCATCGGACCAGCATCTCAGCCGAACTCCTGCGTACGCGGTGCACGGTCCCCACTTCCCCAGGTCCGTTGCAGCAGCTCGGTCGCCTGGGCGAAGTTCAGCCCGGCCCGGCGGGAGGCTCGGGCGAACATCGTGGCGGCCGCGCGAGCCTCCTCGTCGTCGACCCGGATCCGCGTCGCCAGCACGAACGTGCCGTTCCGGCCGCGGGTCTCCACGAGGCGCTCGGCCTCCAGCTCCTTGTACGCCCGCGCGACCGTGTTCGCCGCGAGCCCGAGGTCGCCGGCGAGCTGCCGTACGGTCGGCAGCCGGGTGCCCTGGACCAGCTCGCCCGCCCGGATCAGCCCGTCGATCCGTTCCTTCACCTGCTCGTACGGCGGTTTCGCCGAGCCGGGGTCGACCGTGATGATCATCCGGCGATCCGCTGCACCCGGCCGAGCCCACGACGGCTGGCGGCCACCACCCCACGCGCAAACAGCATCGCCGCGGCCACCAGGAACAGCACCGGGGCGAGGCGCTGGACGAAGTGCGGCGCGTCCGGCGGCCAGTCGAACGACATCGGGAACGCCGCGCCGAGCAGCCAGCAGATCGTCAGCACCGACGCCCCTAGGTCCCGCAACGTCGACGCACGCAACGCCTCCTGCCAGAGCAGTTCGGCCTTGTCCCCCGCCGGCTGGTTCACCTGTAAGGCCCGGCGCTGCAGCAGCAACCCGAGAGCCCAGGACGGTACGGCGACGAGCCCGCTGACGACGAGGATCCAGCCGCGCGCCGGGTGCTCCGCCGTACCGAGGACCACGACGCCCATCCCGATCCCAACCAGCGGCAGCACCAGACAGCTGTACTGGATCGCGATCTCCAGCGGGCTCAGGTAATCCGCGAGCCGACGCGGCCGGAGCGCCGCCGCCCGCTGCCCGCCGCCGGCCGAGCGCACGATGCGGTAGTTGTAGGCCAGCGTCGCGAGACCACCCGCCCCGGCCACGGCCGCCGCCGCGAACAGCCAGCTGAGCAGCCGCTTGTCGAAGACGTCGCCGCTCGCGAACCCGAAGTGCAGCCCGTTGTGCACCAGCAGAACCACGCCGCCCGCCACCAGCGTCCCGGCCAGCATCCCGGTCAGCAGGATTGTCTGCCGCCGCCGTTGCCATTTCACCGCGGCCTCGACCAGCCGCGACTCAGCGGGCAGCCCGGCCCGCTCGATCAGCCGCTCCACCTCGAGCCGCGCCGACCTGTCCCGCAGCATCAACAGCACGACCTCGACGGCGACCATCACTCCGACCGTCCACAACAGCTCCATCTGAACCACGCCCCGTTCGCCTATTTGTACCAAATGTATTGATACAAACCAGCAGAGTCAAGCGATCGTTTGCACCCTGTGCACTTTCGGCCCGTGCCGAAAGACTGGCGGCGGCGTGGGCGCGATCGGACCGTGGCGCGTATGAGAGTCGGACAGGGCGGTACCGGGCCGGGCGCGCACACGCGGGACGGCAGTGCGGTCGAGCTGTACGAGGTCACGCCGGCGCACGGCGAGGACGAGCTGATCGACGGCGCGATCGCGCCGCACAGCAGTATTCTCGAGCTGGGGTGCGGGACCGGGCGGATCACCCGTCCGCTGCTCGCCCGCGGCCATCAGGTGGTCGCGGTGGACGAGTCGCCGGAGATGATCGCGCGCGTCACCGGGACCGAGACGATCCGCTCCACGATCGACGAACTGCGCCTGGACCGGCGGTTCGACGTGGTGCTGATGATGTCGTTCCTGATCAACGTCGCCGACGACGCCGAACGCCTCCGCCTGCTGCGGACGTGCGCGCACCACGTCCGCCCCGGCGGGTCGGTCGTCCTGCAGCAGGAGATCGCCCGGCACGCCCCCGCCGTACTCGAGAACGAACGCCGCAAGCTGGTGATCGCCGACGTCGAGGAACTCCCCGGCGGCGCGCAGGCCGCGACACTCACCCACATCGTCAACGGCCGCTCCTGGTCGCAGCGGATCGTCACCAAGTACCTGTCCGAGGACGAACTGTCCGCCCAGCTGGCCGAGGTCGGCCTGCAACTCAGCGGCTACCTCACGCCTGATCGCATGTGGGTCAGAGCAGAACTCAGCTGAGGCACAGCCGCACCACGGACTCCTCGAACGCGGCGCCGGCCGCAGCCGCGGTCATCCGGCCGGCCGCCAGCTCGCCGGCCGCGGCATGACCGATCGCGAGTACCGCCGTGACGAGCCAGTCGACGGATGCCGCCGGCGCGAGCAGCTGGGCGTCGGCGGCGCGTTGCAGCACCTGCCGGAGTCCGCCGGTGATCGGCTCGTGTGCGGCCGGGTCCGCGCCGCCGTCCCGATGCGCGAACAGCGCCGGGTTCAGCAGCGCGGGATTCGCCTCGATCACCCGCCACGACCTGGCCGCCCATTCGGCGATTCCCGCCCGCGGCTCGTCCGGTAGCGGCGTACCGCTCAGGTGTGACGCCACCTCGTGCGTCATGCGCTCGACGATGTGGTCGAACAGGTCGCTTCGGCGGTCGAAGTGCGCGTACAACGTCTGCCGACTGACCCCGGCGCGCGCGGCGATGTCGGCCAGCGAAGGGTCCTGGCCGGCGGCCAGCAACTCCTCCGCCGCGCGGACGATGCCCGCAGCGTTCGCCTGAGCGTCCTCGCGCTTTTTCCTCGACATGCTTGTCAAGGTTAGCGGATCGGGATTACCTTGACACACATGTCAAAGATAATCCCGATCCGTACCGAGGCCGATCTCGTCGGCTACCTGACCAGGTATCCCGTCGAGGTGGCCTTCGGTGCCGAACCGCCCGAGGACGTGTTCGACCGCTACCACTGCGCGGACTTCCTGATGGTCAACGACGGGGTCTCGCTCGACCGGCAGCGCTTGATCGCCCACGTACGCCCGGCCCGCAAGCGCGCGACGGCCGTCGAGGTCGACGTTCACGACGCGGTCGTCGGCGAGGGCGTCGCGGCGGCGCGCTACACGCTCACCGCGACCATGCGCAAGGGCGGCCCGATCGTGACCGAGATCCGCGCCTTCAGCACCCTCGCCGACGACGGTCGACTGCTGCGCACCGAGCAGTTCACGGACATCGGTGAGCGCTAACCCAGCCCGCCGCCTTGCTTGGCGAGGGAGTCGAACTGGGTCCGGCTGAGCTTGCTGGTGTCACCCTTCAGCGCGGCCGGGCGGGTGCAGATGACGCCGGACGGGACCGAGCCGGTCAGGTACCGGAGCGCGTTCTTGAACGAGTCGCAGCGCCGCTGGTCCTCGGCGCCGGCCGGATACCCGATCGCGGCGTTCACCCGGCCCATGTCCAGGTTGTCGGCGTACGGATTGATGCTGCGGGCAACGGTCCAGTACCAGCGCGCGATCGGCGCGCTCCACTGCAGCGACAGCGCGAGGTCCGGGTTGCCGAGCAGATCGATGCCGAGGTACTGGCCGGCCGGGCCGTAGTTGAAGTCGCCGGTCAGCTGGATGTATCCGCGGCCGCCGTACAGCCGGGTGTCGCCGATCTCGCGGATGTTGTACTCCAGCCGCGACTCGTGCACCAGCGTCGCCAGGAAAGCGGCCTTCCGGTACGGCGTGTTGATCTGCGCGTCCTTCATCGCCTGATTGAGCGACGGCAGACCGGTCTCGACGATCGACGGGTTCGCGATCCGGGTGCCGAACATCGCCTGCACGTCGGCGAGCGTGATGTCGTCACCGGTCGGCGGCTCCGAGGTGCCGCACTCGGGGACACCGGGCAACTTGTCCTCCGGGACCGCGATGTACACGACCGTGACGTACCCGCCGAGCGCGGGTACGTGGGCCCACCACTCGCTGGTCCCGTCGGAGTTGCTGACCCGGTCGCCGTGCTTCTGGCAGTCGACGTCGATCGACGTCGGGCCACCGAGCGTGCGGACCACGGCGGAGGACAGATAGGCGTCGGCACGGACGTTGACGCCGCTGCCGTACGTCTGGAAACCGGTCGCGTGCGCCGGGACGACCGCGGCGACGCTGAGACCGAGACCTGCAAGGAGAGAAACAAGAAGACGACGCATGAGCACTCCTGGGGCGAGGAGGGGGCGGACGTCGTGAAAACCTAACTAAGCGTCTTCACGACACCGCCAGTTTCCTCCCAAACCCCGGATTGCTCAACCCTTGTCGGGTTTCGCGTCCACCCCCGCTTCCTTGCGCTGCTCCGGCGTGATCGGGGCCGGGGCCGCGGTCAGCGGGTCGAAACCGCCGCCGGACTTCGGGAACGCGATCACGTCCCGGATCGACTCGGTCCCGGCCAGCAGGGCGGTGATCCGGTCCCAGCCGAACGCGATCCCGCCGTGCGGCGGCGCGCCGAACTTGAACGCGTCGAGCAGGAACCCGAACTTCTCCGAGGCCTCCTCGTCGGTCAGGCCCATCACCTTGAACACCCGCTTCTGCACGTCCTCGCGATGGATACGGATCGAGCCGCCGCCGATTTCGTTGCCGTTGCAGACGATGTCGTACGCGTACGCCAGCGCCGAGCCCGGGTCGGTGTCGAACGTCTCCAGCGAGTCCGGCTTCGGCGACGTGAACGCGTGGTGGACGGCGGTCCAGGCGCCGGACCCGACCGCGACGTCACCGGCGGCGGTCGCCTCGTCGGCCGGCTCGAACAGCGGCGCGTCGACGACCCACACGAACGACCAGGCCGACTCGTCGATCAGACCGCCGCGGCGGCCGATCTCCAGCCGGGCCGCGCCGAGCAGCGCCCGCGACGACTTCACCGGACCCGCGGCGAAGAAGATGCAGTCGCCCGGCTTCGCGCCGACGTGGTCGGCGATCCCCGCGCGCTCCTCGTCGGACAGGTTCTTCGCGACCGGACCGGCCAGCTCGCCGTCCTGACCGACCAGCACGTACGCGAGACCCTTGGCGCCGCGCTGCTTGGCCCACTCCTGCCACGCGTCCAGCTGCTTGCGCGGCTGGTCGGCGCCACCTGGCATCACGACGGCACCGACGTACGGCGCCTGGAACACCCGGAACGGCGTGTTCTTGAAGTACTCCGTGCACTCGACGAGCTCGAGGCCCATCCGCAGATCCGGCTTGTCGGAGCCGAACCGCGCCATCGCCTCGCCGTACGTCATCCGCGGGATCGGCGTCTGCACGTCGTACCCGACCAGCTTCCAGAGCGCGGCCAGGATCTCCTCGGCGAGCGCGATGACGTCGTCCTGGTCGACGAAGCTCATCTCGATGTCGAGCTGGGTGAACTCGGGCTGCCGGTCGGCGCGGAAGTCCTCGTCGCGGTAGCAGCGGGCGATCTGGTAGTACCGCTCCATCCCGGCCACCATCAGGAGCTGCTTGAACAGCTGCGGCGACTGCGGCAGCGCGTACCACGAACCCGGCTGCAGGCGGGCCGGCACCAGGAAGTCGCGCGCACCTTCGGGCGTCGACTTGGTCAGCGTCGGCGTCTCGATCTCGACGAAGTCATGGTCGGCCAGCACGGCGCGGGCGGCCTGGTTCACCTTGCTGCGCAGGCGGATCGCCGTACCGGGGCCCTGGCGGCGCAGGTCGAGGTACCGGTACTTGAGCCGGATCTCCTCGTTCACCGGGGTCGCGTGGTGCTCCTCGACCGGGAACGGCAGCGGGGCCGCCTCGTTCAGCACCTCGACCTCGGTGGCGATCACCTCGATCTCGCCGGTCGGCAGGTTCGGGTTCGCGTTGCCCTCGGGCCGCGGCGACACCTCGCCGACGATCTTCAGGCAGTACTCAGACCGCAGGCCGTGCGCGGCCTCCTCGTCCCGGATGACGACCTGGACCGTGCCGGACGAGTCGCGCAGGTCGATGAACGCCACGCCGCCGTGATCGCGCCGCCGCGCCACCCAGCCCGCGAGAATCACGGTCTCGCCGGCGTCGGCTGCGCGCAGCGAACCTGCGGAACGGTTACGGATCACGACTTCTCCTCTTCGATGATGCTTGGACGTAGATCTTCGACCGGCGGGGCCCAGGCGGCGGCATCGGCCGGCACCTGCTCGCCGCTCCGGATGTCCTTCACTTCGGGCCCGTTCTCGGTACTGAACCAGACGAACGGAATCCCCCGCCGATCCGCGAACTTGATCTGCTTCCCGAACTTGGCCGCGGCCGGCGCCACCTCAACAGCAATCCCCCTGGCGCGCAGCGCGATGGCCGTCCGCATAGCCTCCGCCCTGTCTTCTTCAGAGTTCAGGGCAATCAGCACAGCAGTCGGAGTACGCCGATTCGCACTCAGCAGGCCCTTGGAGATCAACCGGTGCACCAACCGCGACACCCCGATCGAGATACCGACCCCGGGGTACGTCGTCTTCCCGTCCGACGCGAGCGAGTCGTACCGCCCGCCGGAGCAGATCGACCCGTACCCCTCGTCCCCGATCAGCTGCGTCTCGTACACGGTCCCCGTGTAGTAGTCGAGCCCACGCGCGATCTTCAGGTCCGCCACCAGCAACCCAGGGGCGTGCTCGTTCGCCGCGGTCATGATCTGCGACAGCCGCTCGAGCCCCTCGTCCAGGATCTCGTGTTGCACCCCGAGCGCCCGCACCTGATCCGCGAACGACGCGTCGGTGCTGGAGATCTCCGCCAGCCGGAGCACCTGCTTCGCGGTCTCGGGCGACAGGCCCGCGGCGGTCAGCAGCTCGGTCACCTTGTCCGGACCGATCTTGTCCAGCTTGTCGACGATCCGGAGCGTGCCGACGATGTCCTCGATCCCGAGGCCGCGGTAGAAGCCCTCGGGGATCTGCCGGGTGTTCACCTGGATCCGGAACGGCGGGATCGGCAGCTTGCGGAACGCGTCCGCGATCACCAGCGGCAGCTCGACCTCGTAGTGGAACGGCAGCTCGCCGCTGTCGATGATGTCGATGTCGGCCTGGGTGAACTCGCGGTACCGGCCCTCCTGCGGGCGCTCGCCGCGCCACACCTTCTGGATCTGGTAGCGCCGGAACGGGAACACCAGCTTGCCGCTGTGCTCCAGCACGTACCGCGCGAACGGCACGGTCAGGTCGAAGTGCAGCCCGAGCGCCGCGTCCTCGTCGGCGTTCGCCGCCAGCCGCCGTACGCCGTAGATCTCCTTGTCGGCGTCCTCGCCCTGGTTGGACAGCCGCTCGACCGGCTCCACCGCACGGGTCTCGATCGACGCGAAACCGTGCAGCTCGAACGTCTCCCGGATGGTGTCGAGGAACCGCAGCTCGACGATCCGGTCCGACGGCAGAAATTCGGGGAACCCGCTGAGTGGGGTCACCTTGCTCATAAGTTCGGTATCTCCAGGTCCTGCAAGTAGGGGTTGGTCGCCTTCTCCCGGCCGATCGTGGTCTGGCCACCATGACCCGGCAGGACGACGATCTCGTCGCGCATCGGCAGGATCTTGGTGGCCAAGGTATGCAGCATCGCCGGATGGTCGCCGCCTGGCAGATCCGTCCGGCCGATCGACCCGGCGAACAACACGTCACCGGAGAACAGCACCGCGGGCACCTCTTCGGGCCCGTCGTACGGCGTCGTGAACGTGACCGAACCGCGGGTGTGCCCCGGGGTGTGGTCGACGGTGAAGTTCAGGCCGGCGAGCTCCAGCGACTGACCGTCCTTCAGCTCGGCCACGTCGTCGGGCTCGGCGAACTCGTGCGCGCCGCCCAGCAGCATCCGGGCGGTCTCCGGGCTGACACCGGCCATCGGGTCGGCGAGCAGGTGCCGGTCGTCCGGGTGGATCCAGGCGGTCGCGTCGTACGTGCCGCAGACCGGGAGCACCGAGAACATGTGGTCGATGTGACCGTGCGTGAGCAGCACCGCGACCGGCTTCAGCCTGTTCTCCCGGACCACCTGCTCGACTCCCGCGGCGGCGTCCATGCCGGGGTCGACGACGATGCATTCCGCGCCCTGGCCGGTGGCGACGACGTAGCAGTTCGTACCCCACGCACCCGCGGGGAACCCGGCGATGAGCACGACAGACCTTCCTGGAACGGGGTTCGGGACCCACCAAGGCTACCGGTCGGGACGTACCGAGATCGAACCGGATTGTGATCCAACCCCGTTGCGCCTGAGCTGGGAGTTTGTGATTGTTCAGGGATAGCGTCGAGAAGGCACCTCGACGCGCCCGGGCAGGGCCTGGTGACGCGGTTGGACCGGGGACTGGCCAGAATGGGCACGAGCGCAGTGCATACCGCCGGAAGGGGCGAGTTGTGGCCGGAGAGAACTGGGGCCGGGTAGCCGAGGACGGAACGGTCTTCGTACGGACGAAGGACGGGGAACGGGCGGTCGGCCAGTGGCCGGACGCGAACCCGGAGGAGGCGCTCGCCTTCTACACCCGACGGTACGACGCGCTGGCCTTCGAGGTCGAGCTGCTGGAGCAGCGGGTCCAGGCCGGCACCGTCTCACCGGACGACGCGCGCGCCGCGGTCAAGAAGGTGGTCAGCGCGCTCGAGGACGCGCAGGCGGTCGGCGACCTGGACGGACTGCGGGCCCGGCTCGACGCGCTCACCCCGCTCGTCGCCCAGCAGCGCGAACGCCGCAAGGCCGAGCGCGCGGCGAAGGTCGAGGAGGCGCGGTCCGCGAAGACCAAGATCGCCACCGAGGCCGAGACGATCGCGGCCGGCACCGACTGGCGGCACGGCGTCACCCGGCTCCGCGAGCTGCTCGACGAGTGGAAGGCCCTCCCCCGGCTGGACAAGTCGTCCGACGACGAGCTGTGGCACCGGTTCTCCTCGGCGCGGACGACGTACACCCGGCACCGCAAGCAGCACTTCGCCGAGCTGTCCTCCAAGCGGGACGAGGCCGCGCAGGTGAAGGAGCGGCTGGCCGCGGAGGCCGAGTCGCTCGCGTCGTCCGCCGAGTGGGGCCCGACGTCCGGCCGGTTCCGGGACCTCATGCGGCAGTGGAAGGCCGCCGGCCCGGCGCCGCGCGAGGTCGACGACAAGCTCTGGGCGCGCTTCCGGGCCGCGCAGGACCTGTTCTTCGGCGCGCGGGACGCCGTCCAGGCCGAGGAGAACGCCGAGCAGGTGGAGAACCTCAAGGCCAAGGAAGCACTGCTGGTCGAGATCGAGGGCATCCTGCCGGTCGAGGACGCGCGGACCGCCCGCGAGCAGCTCCGCGACTACCTGGACCGCTGGGACCAGCTCGGCAAGGTCCCGCGGGACTCGATGCGCGCGATCGACAGCCGGCTGCGCGCGGTCGAGCAGGCCGTGAAGTCCGCCGAGGACGAGGTCTGGAACCGCAGCAACCCGGAGGCCCGGGCCCGCGCCGAGGCGACCGTCAAGCAGCTCCAGTCGCTGATCGCCGACCTGGAGAAGCAGGCCGCCAAGTTCGAGTCGCAGGGCAACACCCGCAAGGCCACCGAGGCCCGGGAGGCCATCGCGGCCCGCCGCGAATGGCTCACCCAGGCCCAGAACGCGATGAACGAGTTCAGCTGACGGGCGCGGGCCTCGCGGTCCCGCACCCGCCAGCTGGTCGTCACGGCCCGAAGAAGGCCATCGTCCGGCCGATCAGGTCGGCCTTGGCCGCGGCGTCGCCGTACGCCTCCAGCGGGAACGCCAGGAACACGACCTTGTACGTGCCCGAGTAGGACAGCGCGTCGGCGTTCGTCGCGTCGTCGGTGAAGGCCGGCTGGGCGCCGCCGTTCGGGGTGATCTCGTCCTCGAACGTCGCGTTCAGCACCGAGTGATCCAGTGGCACCGCGCCGATCCCGTCCGTCACCGGATTGCCGGGTACGCCGTGCACCGCCGCCGTCGCCTTGTCGTTCTGGTTCTCCGTGCCGTCCCAGGTGATGTGCAGGTAGTCGTGGACGAACGCCGTCGTACCGGCCGCCTGGTCCAGGATGTCCTGCCCGGACATCAGCAGCCGCCCACCGCCGTCGAGGAACGACTTCAGCTTGGACTCGTACGGCGTGACCGGCGCCGGGTAGCTGTTGCCCGTGAACCACACGACGTTCTTGTGCGCGTTCAGGTACCCCTGCGGCAGGTCGCTGTCGGTATTGAGATCCCAGGTGTCGAACGTGACGCCCTTCGCGGTCAGCGCCGCCGCATAGGCAGGCTGCACGTCCGGTACGTTGTTGTCGTCGTCCACCAGCAGAGTGTCGTTGGTGACCGCGAGCGTCTTCACCGTCGCGGACCCCGACGCACTCGTACTGCCGACCGAGGTCGCCACCAGTGTCGCCGTGTTGGCCCCGGTCGCCCCAGCCGGCACCGAGACCTTGACGCAGACACCGGTCGTCGCACCCGGCGCGATCGCCGGAGTCGTGGTGAGCGGCGTCGTACAGCTCGCGTCGAGGAACGCCACCGGATCGGTCCCACCGGTGCTCGACATCGTGAAGCTGTCGGTGGTGTACCCGAGGTTCTTCACCGTCACCGGGTAGGTGACGCTCGACCCCGGACGCGCCCCGTCGGTCTGCGTGGCCGGCGTGACACCGGCGGCGTACGCCGGTGCGATCGGCGTCGTCACCGGCGAACCGGTGGTGAACGGGCCTTGCGCGGAGGTCACCCGGACGCCGTCGTCCACGATCGAGCTGAGCTTCTTCGCGTTCGCGATCCGTACGCCGAGGTGCACGGTCACGCTCTTGCCCGTCGGGATCGTCAGGTTCGACCAGGTCGCGACCCCGTCGACGTTCGTACCGCCGTTGTCAGCGTCGAGGAACGACGTGTTCGCCGGGATCGGATCGGTGATCTGTACGCCGGTCGCGTCGGTGTTGCCGGTGTTCTGCACGGTCAGCGTGTAGTCGAGCCGGCTCCCCGGTCCGACCGGTACGCCGGCGTCCGTCTGGCTCAGGCGCAACGCCGGAACGGCCGTCGTGTCGAACGTCCGGAACGCGCCGCGCCCGTGGGTCCCGGCCGCGAGGACGCGATGCGACGCGTCGAGGTTCAGCTGCCAGATCGAGACGTCCGGCATCCCGGAGCCCAGCGGCGCCCAGTGCACGCCGCCGTCGTGCGTCACGAACGCGCCGACGTCGGTTCCGGCGTACAGGGTGTTCGCGTACGCCGGGTCGGCGATGATCGAGTTGACCGGGCTGTCGGGCAGGTCGGAGCTGACGTCCTTCCAGGTCGCGCCGCCGTCCGTGGTCTTGTACACGTGGCCCGGCCGGGACGGGGTCGCCCGGTTGAAGCCGGCGTACGCGAGATAGGCGATCCGGTAGTTGCTCGGGTCGACCGCGATCTGCGTGATCGGCCGCTTCGGCAACGCGCCCCGGTCGACGCGGGTCCACGACGGCGTGTCCGACACCTGTGCGTTGGTGCTCAGGTACACGAGCCCTTCCTCGGAGCCGGTGTAGACCGCGTCGCCGCCGCCGACGCCGATCGCCGAGATGTAGCAACCACGCCCGCCGTTCGGCGCCGCGCCCGTACAGCCGCTGGTCAGGTCCGGGCTGATCGGCTTCCAGCGCACGTCACCCGCGGACGGCGCCTTCGCGTTGTCGGTGCGGTACAGCCGGTACGTGCCGAGGAACAGCTGGTCGGTCTTCCGCTGGTTCTGCACCCACGGCACGTAGAACTCGGCCCGGTCCTTCGGGTCGATACCGGTCGCGATGGTCTGGTTCGAGAAGAACTGCGCGCCGCCGTCGGTGTAGCGGAACGGCGAGATCCCGAAGTACGAACCGAAGACGTAGTTGGGATCGTTCGGGTCGACCAGGACCTGGCCGCCGTCGCCGCTGGCCACGTCGAACCAGGTGTTCGACGCCGTCGACTTGCGCTCGGTGCCGTTGTCCTGCAGACCGCCCCAGACCCGCGCCGGTACGGTCGGCACGTTCGCGATCGAGGTGAACTGGCCGAGCTGCAGACCGGTGCGGTGCGTGACCGCCGCGGTGTTCGGATCCACGCCACCGTTGAGGTTCTGCCACGTCACCGCGTTCAGCGGATCGGTGGCGTTCGGCCGGCCGCCGCGGTCCGCGCTGTACCAGACGCCGCCGTCGTTGCCGATCAGCACGTGCGCCGGGTTCGCCGGGTCGAGCGCGACCGCGTGGAAGTCCGGGTGCAGGTCCCAGCCGAGGTTCTTCCAGGTCTGCCCGCCGTCGTCGGAGCGGAACACGCCGCCGGAGCCGATCGCGTAGTTGAACTGCCCGGCCACGTAGACGATGTTCGGGTTCGCCGGATCGGCGACCACCACATTGTCGTACGTGCACTGCTCGGCGCAGTAGTCCTCGACGTTGTCGGCCCCGGAACCGGCCGGCAACATCGTCCAACCAGCGCCTTCGTTCGTGGACTTGAAGATCCTGGACGGCTGGTCGTTCCAGTTGAAGCCCGCATACAGTACGGCGCCCTGCCCGGCCGGATGCGACAGGCCGAGCGCGAACCGCGTCTGCGTGCCCGCGTAGTCGGCGGCCGGCAAACCGGTCATGATCGGCGCCCAGTGCGCGCCGGCGTCGGTGCTCTTGTAGATCGCGTCGCCCCAGAACGAGCTGTAGAGCACGTTCGGGTTCTGCGGGTCGATCTTCAGGTCGGTGGCGCCGTTCAGCTCGGACTTCGCGCCCTTGAGCAGCGTCCACGTCGTACCGCCGTCCTTCGACTCCCAGACGCCGTACGCCGAATGCGCGGGCGGCGTCGTACGACGGGCACCTCCGCGGCCGCGGAGGATCGCGGCGTACAGGTGGTTGGCGTTGGTCGGGTCAACGGCCAGCGCCGACGTGGACACGCCCGCGAAGAAGTCGCCCGAGACCTGCGCCCAGTGCTGGCCGCCGTCGGTGGACTTCAGGATGCCGTTGCCGAAGTAGCTGTCGCCGGACAGCGCGCCCTCACCGGTCCCGGCGTACACGATCGCATCGTTCGTCGGGGCGACCGCGAGCGCGCCGATCGCCAACGACGGCAGGCCGTCCGTCTTCGGCGACCACGTGCCGGACGCCGGGTCGTACAGCCAGATGCCGCCCTGCGCGCCGCCGAGGATGAACTGCCCGGTGTTCGGCCGGATCGCGAGCGCGCCGATCCGCCCGGACATCGCGGTGAAGATCGGCGTACTGCGGGTCACCTGGACGATCGGGTCCGGACCGACACCGGTCCACGGCCCGGTGAACGTCGCGGGGCCTGGGCTCGGCGTACCGTTCTTCCGCAGGTCCGCCGCCGCATGCGCCGCGGCCGCGCGCAACGCACCGGCCTGCTGGTTGTCGAGCTGCTGGTCGCCCGCCGTACGGCGACTCATGAAATACAGGTCCCGCTGCAGCAGAACCTGCTCGTTCTCCTCGCTGAGCCGCGGCGGCGACGTACCCGCCTTCAGCGTCGGAGTGTCGTCCGCGACCGCACCACCGGCCGCTCCCGACGGCGCCATCACCAGCGCCGCAATCAGTACCGCCGACCCGATCCCCGCTACCGAACGCCGACCGCTCATCCCGTACGCCCCTTAGTCCCCCGAGCGCGACTTGTTGGCTCCTGCAACTACTCCACTCGCCGCCCCCACTGTCAACCCCCTGTGGACAACTCCGAACCCCCGCAAGGGATTTCAGTCATCCTGGACCGATGCTCCCCGCCGACCTCCCCTACTACTGGAACGGCCTCCCCTTCCGAGCCCACCAGGTAGGCCGCAAACTCCAATGGCTACTGGGACTCGGTGAAATCCGACCGGTGCTGAAGGACGTGTACGTCGACGTCCGCGTTCCAGACTCGCCGCAGCTGCGAGCCGACGCGCTGCGTCTGCTGACGCCACCCGACGCGGTGGTGTGCGGCGCAGCCGCCGCGTGGCTGCACGGGCTCGACACGACCGCGCTCGGGCCCGCGGAGCTGGTGGAAGCGCAGTGGACGCGCAACGCGCGCGACGAGGTCGAGCTGTTCGGCGTGCGCGTCACCAACCCGATCGCGACAGCCGTCGAGCTCGCCATGCGACTCCATCGCCCGTTCGCACTGTCCGCCGTGGATGCGCTGCTGAGGACCGGCAAAGCCGACTTGTTCGCCCTCCGGGCGGCGTCAGCCGCGTACGAACAGCATCCCGGCTACCGCCAGGGCCAGGACATCCTCCGCTGGGCCGACCGCCGCGCAGCGTCCCCAGCCGAGTCCTGGCTCCGCCTCCGACTCATCGACGCCGGCTTCGGCCGCCCCGAACCGCAGGTTCGCGTCGAGGGATACGGCCGCACCTACTGGCTCGATCTCGGCTACCCCGACCGGCCGGTCGACGGCCGCCGCCTCGGCCTGGAGTACGACAGCGACGCGTGGCACTCCTCCACCAAACAGCAACTGAAAGACGAAACCCGCCGCACCGAACTCGACGCCCTCGGCTGGCACATCATCCCCATCCGCCGCCCCGACCTCTGGGGCCGCTACCCAGCCCTCGAACTAGCCGTAGGCAGCTTCCTCTGCCAACAACCCCGCCTACCCCGCCGCTGGTAGCGCCCAGCACGACCGCCGAGTCGTGCCGTTTGGCTGCCACGCCGTTCGCCGAGTCGTGGGAAATGGCCGCAATATCTCGCTTGGGTTCAGGGGGTGGTTGCAACACCTGGACTTGGAGGTGTTGTGATGGCTGAGGCTGGTCGTCCGTTGTTGCCGCGTGAGTTGCAGCGTGCGTTTTGGTTGCGGGTGCGGTCGGGGTTGAGTTACGAGGATGCGGGCCGGGTGGTGGGTGTGGCGCCCAGGACCGTGGTGCGGTGGGTGCGCCAGGGTGGCGGTATGCCGGTGGTTGAGCTGGGTGTTGTGTCGGGGCGGTACTTGAGTCTGGCCGAGCGGGAGGAGATCGCGATCGGGCTGGCCGAGCGCTGCAGTATCCGGGAGATCGCGCGGCGGTTGGGCCGGTCGGCGTCGACGGTCAGCCGCGAGATCAAACGCAACAGCGCGACCCGGTTGTACCGGTCCCGTCCCGATCGTGACGGTCGTGCGGTGCCGTTGTATCGGGCGAGTTTGGCGCAGTCGAACGCCGACAAGGCCGCGCGACGGCCCAAGCCTGCCAGACTGGCGCTGCAGGACCGGTTGCGGTGGCGGGTGCAGGCCGGGCTGCGGCTGCGCTGGAGCCCGGAGCAGATCGCCCGCCGGCTGCGCCAGGACTTCCCCGACACACCGGAGATGTGGGTGTCACACGAAACGATCTACCAGTCCCTGTACGTGCAGGGACGCGGCGCGCTGCGCCGCGAGCTGACCCGCTGCCTGCGCACCGGCCGCGCGGTCCGGGTCCCGCAACGACGCCCCGACCAGCGCCAGTCACGGATCCCCGGCATGGTGACGATCTCCGAACGCCCCGCCGAAGCCACCGACCGCGCGGTGCCCGGGCACTGGGAAGGCGATCTCATCCTTGGCACCGGCAACCGCTCCGCGATCGGCACCCTGGTCGAACGCAGCACCCGCTACGTCCTGCTCCTCCATCTCCCAGGCCAGCACACCGCCGACCAGATCCAAGCCGCCATGCTCGCCACGATCACCACCCTGCCCCAGCACCTGTGGCGCTCACTGACCTGGGACCAGGGCCTCGAGATGGCCCGCCACAGCGAGATCACCCTCGCCACCGGCCTGCCGATCTACTTCTGCGACCCCCACAGCCCCTGGCAACGCGGCACGAACGAGAACACCAACGGCCTGCTGCGCCAGTACTTCCCCAAAGGCACCGACCTGTCCACCCACACCGCCGAACACCTCACCCACGTCGCCATCCAACTCAACGGCCGACCCCGCAAAACACTCAACTGGCAAACCCCCGCCGAAGCCCTCAACCAGCTACTCTCGACCCCATACCCAACCCGTGTTGCAACGACCCCTTGAAATCGCCTCGATCAAGCCAGCCATCTTTCACGACTCGGCGGCACGCTGAGGCTCACGCGGGGCTCGGGTAGGTGGGGGCTTTGATTTGGCCGTAGTGGGCTAGGTCGGGGACTGATTGGGCGAGGCGTTGTTTGAAGGTGCCCCAGGCTTCTCGGGCTTCTCGGTCGGCGCGGAGGTAGTCGCGGAAGAGGAGGGCGAAGCGGGTGTTGGGGGTGTGGGGGCGGCGGAGGTGGATGTTGGTGGGGCGGTCGCCGATGGGTGGGGCGAAGACGAGTTTGTCGCAGGTTTCGCCGAAGGAGACCTCGGTGCGGTTCCAGGGCTCGGGGCGGCAGCGGAAGCCGGCGGATTCCATCAGGTCGATCAGGTCCGGTGCGAGGTCCGCGACCCGGACCTGGGCGTCGATGCAGTTCTTCGCGGGGAGGCCGGGGACGGAGGTCGAGCCGATGTGGTCGATCGTGAGGGCCCGGGGGCCGAGCGCAGCCTCAATGCGCTCTGCGAGGGTGGTGAACTCCCCCGGCCACGCCGGGTCGTAGGCGACGACGGTGACGCCGGCGCCCAGCTCGTCCGGGAAAGGCATTCCGTCATCGTCGCAGCCGCCCGGTTCACCGCGTCGAGGGGCCTGATGCGGTGAACCGGGCGGAGATCAGCGGACCTTCGGTGAACGACGGCGTACGACGAGCAGCACCCCACCCGCCAGCACGCCGCCCGCCAGCACTCCGCCGCCCAGCGCGATCGGGATGACCGGGCTGTGGCCGTCCGCGGCCACGGAGTCCTGGTAACCGGCGTCGTAGCCACCAGCGACGCCCTGGTCGTTGTACTTCGACCCTGGCAGCTTGTCGGAGTACCGGTGCGAGACCAGGTCGTTGTACGCCGCGATCCCGATCGGCTTCGAGCCGATCGACTTCACCGCGGACGAGTTCAACGGCCGTACCTCGGTCGCCGTCAACGCGTACCACGCGCCGAGTTGCGGCTCGGTGAAGACCGTCGCGCCGTGTGCGGCGGCCACCATCCTGGACTCGGTGTTGCCAGAAGCAACGTTCACTGCCTGCCACGTGCCGTGATCGTCCGGCGTCGTGTAAACCGTTGCCGGACGACCACCCGCGGACGCGCTCGTCGCCGCGTACCAGAACGTGGCCACCGGCGCCGACGCGTCCCGCACGAAGGCAGGATTCAGCGCGTAGATCGGATGCGTGTCCTGGGCAACCGTCGCCCCCGCTTTCGCCGTACCACCGGCCTTTCCGAGCAGACTCAGCGCGGTCGCGGACCGCGCCGCACTAGTTGCCTTGGACAACTCACCGGGCGCCACCGGCTGCGGACCGGCCGCCCCGGCCAGGCCTGCCGAGGCGAAGGCCAGACCGAGACCGGCGGCGAGTACGGCGGCGCAGCGGAGCAGGGCGTTCTTCGGGCGGCGCATGTCAGGCTCCGATCCGGTACAGGGAGTGGGTCCAGGTGAACTGCGAGTTGGACCTGTACCAGCTGTACGTCGAGGAGTTGTAGCGCTGGTCGTCCGGCCACGGGTCGTAGTACTCGATCGTCGAGTTCGAGGAGTCGTAGCCGATGATGTCCATCATGTGGCCGCCGCCCGAGGTCCAGCCGATCCGGGTCATCACCGGGCGGCCGGCCGCGATCTCGGACACCAGCGTGCTGAACCCGAGGGTCCCGGAGACGTAGCTGCCGGTGCTGATCCCGATCGACCGGAACGCGTTCTGGTCGTTGCCGAGGGTGGCCTGGTTGTTCGGGCAGGTGCCGTTCATCGAGTAGCCGAACGCGAGGTTGCAGAACTGGTTCTGGCTGTAGGTGTAGCCGTAGAACGTGGCGATGCTGTTACCGCTCGCAGCCCAGCACCAGTTCGACTTCTGCTGGGACTGGCCGGTGACGTTCAGGTAGTAGCTGGACGGGGCGGCGGCGGTGGCCGGCGGTGCGGACGGTGCCAGCACGGCCAGCCCGAGGATCGTGGCCAGAAGCAACGACCAGGAGCGGCTGGGGCGGAGCCTGCGCATGGTTCCTCCTTCGCGAGGGACTGGGGCGGAGTCCATCGTCAGGAGGCGGCCGCGGTGCGGCAAGCGTTCGGCGAACGCCCGTACGGCGGTGTGAACGGCACCCTCGCGTGAACGGTGGGTGACCGCCCAGTGCCGGACGGTGGTGTGAACGTTTACACTTCCGGCAGGGAGGGCCCATGGTGACATCCGTCCAAGCATCGGTCCCTGCAGTGACACCGGAGGCGTCGTTCGCGGACGCGCTCCGGCAGGCGATCGCCCGCCGCGGCCTGGCCCTGAACCGGATCCGCACGCATCTCGCGGACCGCGGTCTGCAGGTCGGCGTGGCCACGCTCAGCACCTGGCAGAGCGGGCGCCGCGTCCCGCGGGAGGACTCGCTGGCGACCGTGACGGCGCTGGAGGAGCTCCTGGAGGTCCCGCCGGGCTGGCTGACCGTACGCATCCCGCCGCCCCGCACCGAGCCGGACACCCAGCCGTACGCCGTCGTGGACTACGCGGAGACGCTGACCCGGCTGCTCGACCGCCTCCGCCGGGACGCCCACGGCCGCTCCCGGAACGTCACGGTGCTCGAAGAGGTCCACGTCGACGCGGAGCGGAGCGCCCGGACCCGGCGGGTGTGCCAGAGCGTGGTCGCCGTACAGCCGGTGGATCGGCTGATCATCGCGCACCAGGGCGAGCCCGGATGCGACGCCGAACGGCTCGCACTCCGCGCGCTGAGCGGGTGCCGCACCGGCCGGATCGCCCGCTCCGCCGAGGCGGGGGCGCTGCTCGGCGAACTGCTGCTCGACCGGGTGCTCGCGGTCGGCGAGACCGCCGTCGTACGGTACGAGGTCGAGGACCGCAACAGGCTGCCGTCGACGGACTACCAGCGGTTCAGCGAATGGGGCGGGACGCACTACGTGCTCGAGGTGCAGTTCGACCGGGCCGCGCTGCCGGTCCGCGTGTACGAGATCCGCCGCGGGCACACGCTCGGGCCCAACCTCGTTCACCGCGAGCTGATGCTCACCCCCGACGGCCGCGTCCACACGATCGAACCGTCCGCGGCACCAGGCACCGTCGGCATTGCCTGGGAGTGGGACTAACTGCTGAAGCCGGCGTGGACGTGGTCGTGGTGCGTGTTGTCGGAGAAGAACGCCGCACCCGACAGTTGGTAGGGGCCGCCAACGTTGTACGAGCCGAGAGATTCGGCGGCCCGCATGTACGACGTGACGAGTGCGCGCGGCGTCGACGGTGAAACGACCGCCCGGCCGTCGATCTGCCAGGTGTCGAAGGCGCGACCCTTCGGGTGGTCGCTCGGCCGGGTGGTGCCGAACACGTCGATCGGGTGCCCGGAGCGGATCACGCTGATGCCGATCCGGTACGTCGTCGCCAGCTCGAGCATCGTCGTCAGCACGCTGTCGTGCACCTGCCCGGACCGGATGTCCGCGGCCGATGCGGGCGGCAACGTGATCTGCCCGCTCGTCAGCACCTTGCGCGCGGCCGCCGACAGGTTGCTCACGGGCGCGCCAGGCTGGGCGGGATGGGTCGCGGTCACCCGCCACGTTCCCTGGGACGACTTGGTCAGTCGTACGTCGACCGTCGTACCGCCGGTGATCAGCCGGTTCGCGCGGATCGAGTACACCCGGCACGGCACCAGCACGCTGGCGGAGTCGCTCAGGATCCCGCCGTACTGCGCGTCGATCACGTCCACCACTGCCTGCGTCTCGGTCGGCTGCAGCAGCTTCACCACCGCCGCGACAGCAAGCCGTTTGACCTCGGGATCGATCTCACCCGGCCCCGGCACCCACGACCGGACCGCCGGCAGCGCAACCGTCGGGGAGGCGGAGGCGGAGGCGGTCGGGGTCGTAGCCGCGGGCGGAGTGGTCGACGGCGGAGTGGTGGACGGCGGAGTGGTGGACGGCGGAGTGGTAGACGGCGGGGCGCTGGACGAGGGCGACGGGCTCGGCTGGTTCTGCGTCGACGACGCGCTACAACCAGCCAGCAGCCCGGCACCCGCGATCAGAAACACCCGACGCCTCATAACCGCAGTGTCCCCGCCCCCACAAACACGGCAGGCAGCAACTACTGCGTCACGCGGTAGACGTCGAACACACCCTCGACCGACCGCACGGCCTTCAACACGTGCCCAAGGTGCGTCGGATCACCCATCTCGAACGTGAACCGCGACTTCGCGATCCGGTCCCGCGTCGTCGTCAACGCCGCCGACAAGATGTTCACGTGGTAGTCCGACAGCACCCGAGTGATGTCCGACAGCAACCGGGCCCGGTCCAACGCCTCGACCTGGATCGCGACCAGGAACACCGACTGCGCCGTCGGCGCCCACTCGACCTCGACGATCCGCTCGGGCTGGGTCTTCAGGTTCTCCACGTTCGCGCAGTCGGAGCGGTGCACCGAGACGCCGGCGCCGCGGGTGATCCAGCCGATGATCTCGTCGCCCGGGACCGGCGTACAGCACCGTGCCAGCTTGGACAGCACGTCGGTCGCGCCCTTGACGATCACACCAGCGTCGCCACGGGCCGTCCGCTTGCGCCGCTCGCGGCTCGCGGGCAGCCGGACGCCCTCGGACAGGTCCTCGGCCGCGCCTTCCTCCCCGCCGTACGTCTCGATCAGACGCCGTACGACGGCCTGTGCGCTCACGTGCTGCTCGCCGACGGCGGCATACAGCCCGGTGACGTCCGGATACCGCAGCGAGTTGGCGACCGCGGTCAGGGTCTCGTGGGACAGCAGGCGCTGCAGCGGCAGGCCTTCCTTGCGGAGCTGCTTCGCGATCGCGTCCTTGCCCTGCTCGATCGCCTCGTCGCGGCGCTCCTTGGAGAACCAGTGCTTGATCTTGTTCCGCGCACGCGGGCTCTTGACGAACGTCAGCCAGTCGCGCGACGGCCCGGCGCCCTGTGCCTTCGAGGTGAAGACCTCGACGACGTCGCCGTTCTCGAGCGTGCTCTCCAGCGGCACCAGCCGGCCGTTGACCCGGGCACCGATACAGCGGTGCCCGACCTCGGTGTGCACGGCGTACGCGAAGTCGACCGGCGACGACCCGACCGGCAGCGACATCACGTCACCGCGCGGCGTGAACACGTAGACCTCGGCGTTGTTGATCTCGAACCGCAGCGAGTCCAGGAACTCCGACGGGTCCGACGTCTCGCGCTGCCAGTCGACGAGCTGCCGCACCCAGGGCATGTCGTTCGGGCCGCCGATCTCGGCGCTCGGCGTGGCCGGCACCGCGGAGCTCGGGTCCTCCTTGTACTTCCAGTGCGCGGCGATGCCGTACTCCGCGCGCCGGTGCATCGAGAACGACCGGATCTGCAGCTCCACCGGCTTGCCCTGCGGGCCGATCACCGTGGTGTGCAGCGACTGGTACATGTTGAACTTCGGCATCGCGATGTAGTCCTTGAACCGGCCGGGGACCGGGTTCCAGCGCGCGTGCATGATGCCGAGGGCGGCGTAGCAGTCCCGGACCGAGTCGACCAGGACCCGGATGCCGACCAGGTCGTAGATGTCGCCGAACTCGCGGCCGCGGACGATCATCTTCTGGTAGATCGAGTAGTAGTGCTTCGGCCGGCCGGTGACGGTGGCCTTCACCTTGGCCGAGCGCAGGTCCTCGTGCACCTGGTCGATCACGGTCGCCAGATACTCGTCGCGGGACGGCGCGCGCTCGGCGACGAGCCGGACGATCTCGTCGTACACCTTCGGGTGCAGGGTCGAGAACGCCAGGTCCTCGAGCTCCCACTTGATCGTGTTCATACCGAGCCGGTGCGCCAGTGGGGCGTAGATCTCCAGCGTCTCGCGGGCGATCCGCTCCTGCTTCTCCTGGCGCAGCGAGCCGAGCGTGCGCATGTTGTGCAGCCGGTCGGACAGCTTGATCACCAGCACCCGGATGTCCTTGGACATCGCGACGACCATCTTGCGGATCGTCTCGGCCTGCGCGGACTCGCCGTACCGCACCTTGTCGAGCTTGGTGACGCCGTCGACGAGCATCGCGATCTCTTCGCCGAAGTCCCGGGTCAGATCCTCGACCGTGTACGGCGTGTCCTCGACGGTGTCGTGCAGCAGCGCGGCGCAGAGCGTGGTCGCGGTCATACCGAGCTCGGCGAGGATGGTCGCGACCGCGAGCGGATGCGTGATGTACGCGTCGCCGGACTTCCGCATCTGGCCGGTGTGGTACTTCTCCGCGGTCCGGTAGGCGCGCTCGATCATCGCGAGGTCGGCCTTCGGGTGGGTCGCGCGGACCACCCGGAACAGCGGCTCGAGCATCGGCGCCCGGTTCGGGTGCCGGGTCCCGCCGAGGCGGGCGAGCCGGGCACGCACCCGGGCGGGCGCGATCCGCGGCGGCTGGGTGGCAGGCGGCGGTGACGCCGGAGCCGGACGCACCGGTGACGGCGCGCGCGGAGGCTCCTGCGGTACGGCGTTCGGTACCGCAGATGTCATCGCCGGGTCTTCGCCCACGTTTGTGTCCCTCCGCTGACAGGCCACCAGTCTAGAGGCCTTCGTCCAGCCAGGCAGAACCGCCTGTGGACAACACGCCGGGTCACCCGACGGCTGCGGAGAGTGTATCGGTTCCTACACCGTCACCTATACCGTCAGCAGTGCGCTGACCTGCTCGCCCTCGAGCCGCTTGCGGCCCGGCAGGAACGACAGCTCCAGCAGTACGGCAGTACCGACGACCTCCGCGCCGCAACGGCGGATCAGCCGCAGGCACGCCTCGACGGTCCCGCCGGTCGCCAGGACGTCGTCGATGACCAGCACCCGGTCCCCCGGCGCGAACGCGTCCTGATGCACCTCGATGGTCGCCTCGCCGTACTCCAGCGCGTACGACTCCTCGTACGTCGCGGCCGGCAGCTTGCCCTTCTTCCGGACCGGGACGAACCCGGCGCCGAGGGCGAGCGCGACCGGGGCGGCGAGGATGAACCCGCGCGCCTCGATCCCGACCACCTTGTCGACCACCGGGTTGCCGTCGTCGTCGGTGCCGGCCGCGGCCAGCGCCTCCACCACCTGGCCGAAACCGGTGTGGTCGGCCAGCAGCGGGGTGATGTCCTTGAACACCACCCCCGGCTGCGGGTAGTCCGGGATGTCGCGGATCCCGTCCGCGAGCACCTGCTCCAGTGAGCGCATCACTTACCGCGCTTCGAGCGCGGCTTGCGGGTCGGCTGCGGGCGCCCGGCGGCCGCCGCCTTCATCGGCCGCGTCGACGCCGCCGGTGCCGAACCGGTCGCCCGGTCCGCCTTCCGCGGCGTGTCCTGGACGACCGAACGCGCCGCCGACTCCGCCGGCGCACCGGCGGTGGCCGGCTCGGCCGGAGCGGCCCCAGCCTTGGCGACCTGCGCCTTCTTCGCCGCGACCCGCTTGTTCAGCGCCTGCATCGCGGGCTCGCGCTCCTTGAAGACCGCAAGCAGCGACGGGGCAATGAAGATCGACGAGTACGCACCGACCGCGATACCGACGAACAGCGCCAGCGACAGGTCCTTCAGCGGTCCGGTGCCGAGCACCACGGTGCCGACGACCAGGATCGCGCCGACCGGCAGCAGTGCGGTGACCGTGGTGTTGATCGACCGGACCACGGTCTGGTTGACCGCCAGGTTGGTCGCGTCCGAGTAGGTGAGCCGGTTCGACCCGGTGATGCCCCGGGTGTTCTCGCGGATCTTGTCGTACACGACGACCGTGTCGTACAGCGAGTAACCGAGGATCGTCAGGACGCCGATCACCGTCGCCGGCGTGACGTCGAAGCCGATCAGCGCGTACAGCCCGACCGTGATCGTGACATCGTGCACCAGCGCGATGATTGCCGCCATCGACGCCTTCGCCTCGCGGAAGTACAGCCAGATCACCGCGAACACCAGGACCAGGAACACGACCAGCGCCAGGATCGCCTTGTCGGCGATCTGCTGGCCCCAGGACGCACCGATCTGCTGGGACGTCACCTGGTCGGCCGGAACCGCCGCCTGCTTGGCGATCGCCTCCCGGACCCGGCCGATGTCGGCCTGCTCCAGCGGCTTGGTCTGGACCCGGACCTTGGCATTGTTGATCGTGGTGACCACCGGGTCGCCGAGCCCCTTGGCGTTGGTCGCCTTCACGGCGTCGCCGAAGTCCTGCACGGTGCTGCTGGT
This sequence comes from Kribbella sp. NPDC059898, assembly GCF_042730855.1. Classification (NCBI taxonomy): domain Bacteria; kingdom Bacillati; phylum Actinomycetota; class Actinomycetes; order Propionibacteriales; family Kribbellaceae; genus Kribbella; species Kribbella sp. NPDC059898. The sequence continues at coordinate 19,534 of NZ_JBHWKR010000031.1, read as the reverse complement.
GACCTTGACCTTGGCCTCGTACTCGACGCCGCCGCGGAACTCGATGCCGAGCGCCAGGCCGCGGGCGAACAGGCCGCCCAGCGAGATCAGCACCAGCACGGCCGACAGGGTGAACCAGAACTTGCGATGCCCGATGAAGTCGTAGGAGACCTCACCGCGGTGCAGCTTGGCACCGATCTGTCCGAGCTTCGACATCAGACCTCCCCTCCGACCGGCTTGCGCGTCGACGGCGTCCGGCGCGGCCGGGCCGACGGTTTCGTCTGTCCGGGCAGGCGTTCGACGCCGAGATGCTCCGGATCCAGGCCGGACAGCTTGTGGCCGTGGCCGAAGAAGTCGGTCCGGGCCAGCAGCGTGACGAGCGGCTTCGTGAACATGAAGACGACGACCAGGTCGATCAGCGTGGTCAGGCCGAGCGTGAAGGCGAAGCCGCGGACGCTGCCGATCGCGAGGACGTACAGCACGATCGCGGCCAGCAGCGAGATCGAGTCGGCGGCGATGATCGTGTGCTTGGCCCGTGCCCAGCCGGTCTCCACCGACGAGCGCAGACTTCGGCCCTCACGCACTTCGTCGCGTAGTCGTTCGAAGTAGATGATGAACGAGTCCGCGGTGATACCGACCGCGACGATCAGACCCGCGATCCCGGCGAGGCTCAGGGTGAACCCGATCGCCTTGCCGAGCAGGATCACCAGTGTTCCGGTGAGTACGCCGGCCGCGACCAGCGAGAAGACCACGACCAGACCGAGGCCGCGGTAGTACAGGAAGCAGAACACGACCACCAGCGCGAGACCGGCGATACCGGCCCAGATACCGGCCGAGAGTTGGTCACCACCAAGCTGCGGCGAGACCGTGTCCACCGAGGAGATCTCGAACTTGACCGGCAGCGAGCCGTACTTCAGCACGTTCGCCAGGTCGCGGGCGTCGGCCTCGGTGAAGGTACCGGTGATCTGCGCCTGACCGCCCGGGATCGGGTTGTCGACGCTCGGGGTGGAGATGGTGACGCCGTCCAGCACGATCGCGAACAGGTTGTTGCCCTGGCCGCGCTGCGAGATCGCCGTGGTGGCCTTGAGGAACTTGTCGCCGCCCGAGCCGGTGAACTTCAGGTTGACCTGCCACTGCAGACCGTTCTGCGGGATGCCGGCGGAGGCGTCCGACAGGTCGGTGCCGGCCATGATCGCCGGGCCAAGCAGGTACTTGTTCTGGTTGGTCTTGTCGCAGGAGAACAGCGGCTGCTTCGGGTCGTTCGTCTGGCTGTCGCCGCACTTGAACGTCGCGAACTTCGCCTGCGTCGCGGCGTCCGGCTGGTACTTCAGCGGGTCACTGCTCGCGGCCGGGGTCGACGGCGTCGCGGACGGCGTACTGCTCGCTTTCGGCGTACTGCTCGCCTTCGGAGTCGGGGTCGGGGTCGGGGTGGCCTGACCCAGGGCGCTCGACCAGGCGCGGCCCTTCGGCGTACTCGTCGGCTTGATCGTCGCGCTGGGCGTCACCTTGGTGCTCGGCTTCGGCGTCGCGCTCGGCGTGGTGCCCGGCTTCGGCGTCGTCGTCGGAGTCGGCGTGGGCACCGGCGCAAGGGACTGCGCGTTGTACACGATCCGGAAGTACAGCAGGGCGGTCTGGCCGACCTGCGACACCAGCGATTCCTTCGTGGCACCGGGTACGGCGACGTTGATGATGTTGGACCCGGAGGTGGTGATGTCAGCCTCGGCGACACCGGCGCCGTTGACCCGCTGGCTGATGATGTTCTTCGCCTCGTTCAGCTGGTCGGCGGCGACCTTGCCGCTGCCGTCCAGGGTGCTGGCGGTCAGCGTGATCGTGGTGCCGCCGCGCAGGTCCAGACCGAGTTTGGGCTTCCAGGTCTTGGTCAGCGCCATGATCCCGAACAACAGAACCACGATCACCAGCAAGGCGATCAGGCTCCGCCCGGGGCGGGAAGTCGAAGTTGCCACGTCAGATTCAACCTTTGTGCTTCCGGGCGCGCCGTACCGTCACTGGATGTTTCACAGGACGCCGCACGACGCGCCGCAGGCCGTTGGGACGGAAATCAGTTCTCGGTGTGCGTCGGCGGCAGCTTCGGCGCGTCCTGCACCTTGCCGTCGGCCTTCTCACCACCGGCGTCCGGTACGTCGACCTTCTCCGGGGTGGTCGCCTCGTCCGTCGCGTCGGTGTCGTCGTCCGCGGCAGCGGCCGGCTCGTCGGCGGCGTCCTCCGGGATCACCCGGCCGACCGCGGCCTTCACGACCTGCACCAGCACGCCCTCGGAGATCTCCAGCGTGACGTAGTCGTCATCGGTCTCCTCGACGATGCCGACGAGGCCGCTGGTGGTGATCACCTTCGTGCCGGGCTGCAGCTGGGCGACGGTGTCGGCCTGACGCTGGCGCTGCTTCTTCTGCGTGCGGCTCATGAACCAGATCATTCCGACGATCAGGATCAGCGGCAGCAGCAGCGTGAGGCCACCGCCCCCGGAGGAGGCCATCGGTACGGCGAGGAGTTGCATCGGGTCTCAGAATCCTTCGTCGGTCGGGGTGTACGGGCGTCCGGCACGCTCTGCAGGAGCGCGCAGGCCGCAGCGGAACGGCCTGGAGGTCAGGCCACCGGGGAGTCTAACCCTGAGCGTCAACAACCGCCGCATGACGCCGGGTCACGTTTGAGTTACTCACTACGGAGTGTCTACGTTCCGGCGCCGTCGGTGGTTCCCGGCTGTTCAGTTGGAGGCCGAACTCCTCAGTCCTCGTCGGTGTCGAAGAGCGTGTCCGCGAAGGTCGCGCCCTTCGGGACCTTCAGCCCGAGGTGCCGCCAGGCGGCGGGCGTCGCGACGCGGCCGCGCGGCGTCCGGGCCAGGTAGCCCGATCGGACCAGGAAAGGTTCCGCTACTTCCTCCACGGTCTCACGTTCTTCGCCGACCGCAACCGCCAGCGTGGAAAGACCGACCGGTCCGCCCCCGAACCGGCGGCAGAGCGCGTCCAGCACGGAGCGGTCGAGCCGGTCCAGCCCCATCTTGTCGACCTCGTACAGGTCGAGCGCGGCCTTCGACAGCGCGAGCGTGACGATCCCGTCCGCGCGGACCTCGGCGTAGTCGCGGACCCGGCGGAGCAGCCGGTTCGCGATCCGCGGCGTACCGCGGGACCTGGACGCGATCTCGGTGGCGCCTTCCGGGGTGATGTCGACCTCGAGCAGGTCGGCCGAGCGGTTCACGATCTTCTCCAGCTCGGCGGCCTCGTAGAACTCCAGGTGGCCGGTGAAGCCGAACCGGTCCCGCAGCGGCCCGGGCAGCAGGCCGGCCCGGGTGGTGGCGCCGACCAGCGTGAACGGCGGGATCTCCAGCGGGATCGCGGTCGCGCCCGGTCCCTTGCCGACGATCACGTCGACCCGGAAGTCCTCCATCGCCATGTACAGCAGCTCTTCCGCGGGCCGCGACATCCGGTGGATCTCGTCCAGGAACAGGACTTCGCCCTCGCCCAGCCCGGACAGGATCGCGGCCAGGTCGCCCGCATGCTGGATCGCCGGGCCGCTGGTGACGCGCAGCGGCGCGGACATCTCGCTGGCGATGATCATCGCCAGCGTGGTCTTTCCCAGCCCTGGCGGGCCGGACAGCAGCACGTGGTCAGGCGTGCGATTGCGCCCGCGGGCCGCGTGCAGCACGAGCTCGAGCTGCTCGCTGACCCGCCGCTGACCGCCGAACTCGGCCAGCGACCGCGGCCGGAGCGCCGACTCGATCTTGCGTTCCTCCAGGTCCACCGCGTCCGCGGAGACCAATGGGCGCACGTTGTCGTCCATCGGCTACGCCTTCGACAGCACGCGCAGCGCGGCACGCAGCAGGTCGGGAACCGACGGGTTCGGATTGTCGGCGGCGAGCGGCGACACCGCGGTGACGGCGTCCTCGGCGTCGCGGGCGGACCAGCCGAGGCCGACCAGACCGGCCTGCACCTGCTCGCGCCACGCCTCGCGCACCTGCAGCGGCCGGCCCGTCACGGTCCTCGACGGCGCACCGATCTTGTCCTTCAGCTCCAGCACGATCCGCTGCGCGCCCTTCTTGCCGATCCCCGGGACCTTCACCAGTACGGCGAGGTCCTCGGTCGCGACGGCCTGCCGCAGCTGGTCCGGGCTCAGCACCGCGAGCGCGGCCTGGGCGAGCCTCGGGCCGACGCCCGACGCGGTCTGGAGCAGCTCGAACAGGTTCTTCGCGTCGTCGTCGGCGAACCCGTACAGCGTCAGCGAGTCCTCGCGTACGACCATCGAGGTCGCGATCCGGGCCTCCTGCCCCGGCCGCAGCCCCGCCAGCGTGCCGGGGTCGCAGTACACCTGCAGGCCCACGCCGCCGACCTCGACCACGGCGCTGTCGATCCCGACAGCCGCCACCGGTCCACGTACAAAGGCGATCATCGCCAACCTCCCGTTTCCGTGCTCACCGCTTGCCCTGCTGGGCCGCCACCGCGGCCCGCAACCGCGCCATCTGCAGCCGGGACTGCGCCTGCGCGGCCGCTTCGAGGTTCGCCCGGCTGGTGGCCGCCTGCTGCAGCTTGCTCGCCACCCCGCCGCGCCAGACCTGACAGATCGCCAGCGCCAGCGCGTCGGCGGCGTCGGCCGGCGTCGGACGCTCGCTGAGCTTGAGGATCCGGGTCACCATCGTGGTCACCTGCTCCTTGTCCGCGCGCCCGGATCCGGTGACCGCGGCCTTCACCTCGCTCGGCGTGTGCAGCGCGACCGGCAGCCCGCGCCGGGCGGCCACCACCATCGCGATCCCGGAAGCCTGCGCGGTGCCCATCACGGTCCGCACGTTGTGCTGCGCGAACACTCGCTCGACCGCGACCGCGTCCGGCTGGTACCGCCCGATCCACTCGTCCAGCTCGGCCTCGATCCGGACCAGCCGCTTGGCCACGTCCAGGTCGGCAGGGGTCCGGATCACCCCGACGGCGACCATCGACGGAGGCTTCCCCGGCGTACCCTCGACGACGCCTAGGCCGCACCGGGTCAGTCCCGGGTCGACGCCGAGCACCCGCATGGACCACCTCCGAACGTTTGTTCGACAACCCTAGTCGGAGGCGTCCGGACTCCCGAAATCGACGCGCCGGTCTTAGAAGTAGTCGAGCATGTACGGCGCCTGCCCGCCGAAAGCCAGGTCGAGCGCCGGGTCGAGCCCCGCTCCCTCGGTCACCAGGCCCGCTCCACGCAGCGTCGCGACCGGAGTACCGGCGTACAAGGCGGCCAGTCCGCGCGGGCCGAGGTGGAGTGCGTCCGGCGACGGCTCGGCCGGCTTCAGTTCGGCCACGCCGTCGGCGATCGAGAGGTGCCAGTCGCCGGTGTTCACCGGCAGCTCCGGGTCGTCGATCCGCAGGTCCGCCTCGAGTACGGCGCCCTCGACGTACCCACGTCCCGCCAGCGCGGCGGGTGCGTCGATCAGCCGGAGCATCCAGCGGTTGATCTTGGTGTCGCCCTCGGCCTCGTGCTCCGCGAGCAGGTGGATCGGGTCGTACGGCGGGCAGTAGGCGTGCACGGTCGTCGCGATCGAGGACCCCGAGCCGACCGTGGCCCACAACGCCCGCGCGGTCTCCTCCGAACCCGCGATCAGCTCGTCGACGGAGAGTGCGCCGTCGGACCAGTTGTAGACGACGAAGCCGTCGTCGGCGACGTACGCGAACATGTCCTCGTCCGCGAGCCAGGACTCGATCTCGGACCGCGGCCAGATCAGCGGACCGTTCGAACGCCGATCCGCGTGGGCCTTCGACGCCAGCTCCAGGAACCGGTCCGCGTCGGCGACCCCGGCCCGGCGGACCGCCGTACCGCGGCCGCCCAGGGTGCGCAGATCGGCCGCCTGGAAGGAGAACTTGTACCGGCTGCCCGCGAACTCGTAGCCCAGGTGCCGGTAGAGAACGGTCGTCGCCGGATACAGCCCGGTCAGCGGATAGCCCTTCTCCGCGCAGCGCCGCAGCACCCCGCGCATCAGCAGACTGCCGACCCCGCGGCCGCGGTACTCCGGAGCGACAACCACGCCGGCCACGCCGCCCATCGGGACCCGGCGGCCGCCCCACCACTGCTCGAACGGCCAGATCCGCGCCGCCGCGACCAGTTCGTCGCCGTCGACGACACCGAGCAGTCGCCCGTCCTCCATGAACGCCCGCGCGTTCTGCTGCCACTTCTCCCGGTCACCACCCGGGCCGAACGACCGGATCCGTACCTGCCACACCGAGTCCAGCTGTTCCTCGGCGACGTCCACCACCCGCAGCTCAGTCACGCGGGAGACCCTACGTCTTCTTGTCCGTCACCCACAGGTGAATTGTGCCCTCGACGACCACCGTTCCGTCGGCCCGTGTCGCTTTCACCGTCACCGGTACGTCAGGCCCGGACGTCCAAGTGTCCGGGTCGGTCTCGGCCGAACAGGTCAGGTCCGACGTCGACTTGGCGAGGTACGCGACCTCCATCCCCTTCGGCAGCCAGCGTTTCCCGGCCGGTACGGTCGCCTCCGCGAGCGCGCCCATCGCCGCCTCGAGACCGTTGCACACGGCAATCGCATGGACTGTCCCGATGTGGTTCAGCACCGCCCGCCGCTTCGGCAGCGTGAGCGCCGCGTAGTTGGGACTCACCTGCACGAACCGCGGCCGCACCGACCAGAAGTACGGCGCCTTCCAGGCGAACCCCCAGGAGAACAGCCGCTCCCCACCGGGCACCCCACGCAACCGCTCCCACAACCCCAAGACCTGGCTCATGCCAGCATGTTACTCACGAGTCACATTCGCTGTGAAGCGCCGCGTGACCCATCCCCGCTCGGAGGCCTCCCAGCCGAGCTGCATCCGCGAGGTCGAGCCGGTCAGATCCATCAGCACCCGCAGCCGTCGTTGCACGGTGCGGCCGCTCATCCCCAACTGCTTGCCGACGGCGTCGTCGGTGAGGCCGGTCAGCATCAGCGCGAGTACGGCGAGGTCCGCGTCGTCCGGGCCCGCCGCCGTCTCCTCGATCGGCCCGCCGGGTCCGAGGCCGATGGGTACGGCGGACGACCAGATCGACTCGAACAGCGCGACCAGCGACCGCACCAGACCGGCGGCCCGGATCACCAGCGCGGCCGTCTGGTAGCCACGAACCGCCAGCGGGACCAGCGCCACCGTCCCGTCCGCGACGACCAACTTGGTCGGCACCCGGTCCACCGTCCGGACCTGCGCGTGCGACTCGATCGCCTCGACCGCGTCGTTCACCGTCCCCGGCGCCTCGAACGCCGACCGTTCGATCACCACCCGGAACCGCACGCCCCGGCCGAGCGCCTCCCCCTCGGCCTCGTTGTCCTGCCCCGACAGCGCCACCGGCCGGGCGTCCACGAACGCACACACCTCGTGCCGCGCGGCCCGCTGGATCTGCAGGAACCGCGACCGTACGGCGGTCGCCCCGAGCACCACCTCGACGAGATCGCCGATCGCGGCCTGCCCGAGATCGCTGCGGAAGATCGCCGCCAACCGAGCGACCGACGTCTCCGCGACCGACAGCTCGTGCCGCCGCGAGTTGAGCAGCCCGCGCAACGCCACGTCCGGCGGCGCCGCGAACCACCGCGGCTCGCCGTCGTCGGACGGCACCGCCTCGGCCAGCCCGAGCTTGGCCAGCGCGTCCAGCACCTCGCGCGCCTCGGCAGCGGTCGACCCGACCCGTGAGCTGAGCGCCTCCGCGGCCGCACCGCCGTCGATCACCAGCGAGCGATAGTGCGCTTCCTCCGCCTGGTTCAGGCCGAGTGCGGTCAACTCGATGCCATTCATCCGCAGCGCGGCCTTCCTGTCGAAAACACGTCACGTCGATTCTCCGCCGTCGCGATTCGTTCCTCCAGAGGTGACCGCGCTGACACCCTCTGTGCCAACCCCGTCCGCTTCTCCGGGCCCAGCGCCCGGAATACCCTGGAGGTCCCCCATGCGCCCGAGATGGCGTCATCCGGTGGCCGCGGCCGGCGTACTCCTGTGCGCCGCAGCCGTCCTCTCCGCACCCGCGTCGGCGAGCACCGCCGACGACCGCCCGATCGTCGGCTCCACCAAGGCCGCCGCGGCCGGCCCGTCCGCGACCGTGACGCTGATCACCGGCGACCGGGCGCGGCTGACCCGCACCAGCGACGGGCAGCCCGTCGTACAGCTGCTGCCCGGCGCCGACGGCGTCACCCCCGACTACGAGACCTCCCGTACCGGTGACCGGGTGTACGTCTACCCGTCCGCGGCCGCCGGTGCGCTGTCGGCCGGTCTCATCGACCCCGAGTTCTTCGACGTGACCGGGCTGGTCGCGCAGGGGTACGACGACGCGCACCAGCAGACCATCCCGGTGATCGCGCAGTACGGAGCCACCGCGCGTACGGCGCTCGCCGCGACCCCGACCCCGACCGGCGCGACCGAGGCCGCGCAGGCACTGCCCGCGGTCGGCTCCGTGGCGTACCCGGTCAGCAAGGAGCAGGCGCACACCGCCTTCGCCGAGCTCACCGACACGACGTCCCGGTCCGGCCGCGGCATCACGAAGCTCTGGCTGGACCGCGCACTGAAGGCGACGCTCGCGGACTCGACCGCGCAGGTCGGTGCACCGGTCGCCTGGAAGGCCGGGCTCGACGGCACCGGTTCGACGGTCGCGGTCCTGGACACCGGCGTGGACGCCGGACACCCGGACCTGGCCGGGCGGATCGCGCAGAGCAAGGACTTCACCGGGTCGGCGTACGGCACCGACGACACGATGGGCCACGGTACGCACGTCGCCTCGACGATCGCCGGCACCGGCGCGGAGAGCAACGGCAAGGAGCGCGGCGTCGCGCCGGGGACCCGGCTGCTGATCGGCAAGGTGCTCGGCGACGACGGCACCGGGTCCGAGTCGGAGATCATCGCCGGCATGCAGTGGGCGGTCGACAACAAGGCCGACGCGATCTCGATGAGCCTCGGCTCGCCGGTCCCGGCGACCACCTGCGACGACCCGATCGCCCAGGCCGTCACCCGGCTGTCGAACACCAGCAGCAGCCTGTTCGTGATCGCCGCCGGCAACATGGGCGCCGGTCCGGGCACGGTCTCCAGCCCGGGCTGCGCGCCCGAGGCGCTGACCGTCGGCGCGGTCGACGCGAACGACGAGACGGCGTACTTCTCCAGCCGCGGCCCGGTCGCCGGGACGCACGTCGAGAAGCCCGAGCTCGCCGCCCCCGGGGTCGCGATCCTCGCCGCGAACGCCGGCGGCCGCGGCGTCTACGCGTACCAGACCATGTCCGGTACGTCGATGGCCACGCCGCACGTCTCCGGCGCCGCCGCGATCGCCAAGCAGGCGAACCCGTCGCTGACCGGCGCCCAGCTGAAGAACCTGCTGGTGTCGTCGGCCGACCCGAGCGTCCCGGGCGACGTGCAGGAGGTCGGCGCCGGGCGGCTCGACATCGCCAAGCTGCTGACCACCAAGGTCACCGGCCCGTCGTCGGTGTACGGCGGCACGTACGCGTGGCCGCAGGCCGGTACCGCCGACAAGACCGTTGGCCTCACCTACACCAACAGCGGCTCGGCCCCGATCGACCTCCGGCTGTCGGTGGAGCACCTGACCGGGAACGACGGGCGGCCGTTGACCGCCCCGGTCGTCCGGGTCCCGCAGCACATCGTCGTACCGGCGAAGTCGACCGCCACGGTGCCGGTCACCGTCCGCCCCGGGCAGAAGCTCGCCGGGTCGGCGCTCGGTGACGTGACCGCGCGGATCGTTGCCACCAGCAACGGCCAGCGGGTGTCCACGTCGTTCAACCTGTACCTGCAGCCGGAGACGGTGGCGGTCAAGGTCTCGATGATCGACCGCAACGGCAACCCGGCGACCGGTGCGTCGTCGGTCGAGCTCGTCAACACCGACGTCGCGAAGGGCGAACGCCGGTTCAACAACGGGGCCGCCGAGCAGGTCTTCCAGGTACGGCCGGGGCGCTACTACCTCGGCGGATACTCGTTGACACCGCAGACCGGTGCACCGACCAACGCGGCGCCCGCGTCGGTCAGCTACCTCGCCCGTCCGGAGCTGACGATCACCCGCGACACCGCGATCGTGCTCGACGCGCGGCAGGCGCACCCGCTGACGGTCGCGACGCAACGACCCTCGCAGCTGCAGACGACCACGCTGACCTTCGAGCGGCAGTGGCCGGCGTCCTGGCTGCACAGCGGTTCGATGACGACGAACTCGCTCACCAAGGAGGCCTACGCGGACGTCACCGGGACGGTTGCCAAGGGCGACGGCTCGTTCGAGTTCGGCCACTGGACGCACCGGATCGCGCCGATCGTCTCCTCGATGCGGACCACCGACGGTCTCACCTTGACGCCCGCGGCGCCGCAGGCCGGTGTCAGCAACCTGGACGGCAAGGGCAGCGCCGCACTGATCAATGGTGGCGCGGGCAGCGCGGCCGAACTGGCCAACGCGAGCGGCAAGGTCGCACTGGTTCACCTCGCGGCCGGTGCCAGCGACTCGAGCGTTCAGTTGGCGGCGGCCAGGGCCGGCGTCAAGGCGCTGCTGCTCTACCGTGACGACGCCTACAACTGGCTGCCGTCACTCGGCTTCGCGCCGAACCCGCTGCCGGTCTACAGCCTGCCGAACACGCAGGGCGCGGCCCTGGCGGCGAAGCTCGCGGCAGGTACCGTCACGCTGACCTGGTCGGCTTCGGCGAGTACGCCGTACGCCTACACGCTTGGCTTCTTCAACGACAAGCAGGTGACCACGGCGCAGCGGCACAACGTGTCGGACGCGTCGCTCGGCCGGACCACCGCGACGTACAACAGCATGGGTGTGAAGACGAACTTCGGCGGCTTCACGTCCGCGCTGCGGCCAACCGGGGTGGCCTTCGCGGTCGGCAGCCTGGACGCGGTCGCGGTGCCGAGCAGCCAGACCGAGTACTTCACCGCGGACGGCACGTCCTGGATGAAGTCGATCATCTCGAGCATGCCGTGGGGCGAGGTGATGATCGACCGGTACCGCACCTTCACGCCGGGACAAGCGGTGACCGACAGCTGGTACGGCGGCGTGGTCGCCCCGGGTGTCCGGGCCGACAGCAAGGGTGCGCCGCAGCTGATCGCCGAGCGGCAGGGCGAACTGATGGGCGTCGCAACCTCGATGTGGGCGGACAGCGCCGGGCACTGGGCCGACGCGGGCAGCTTCGGCGACCTGGGCAACCTGGAGCTGAAGAAGGACGGTGTATCGCTCGGGTCGACCGGTTGGCCGTCCGGCGTGTTCACGGTGCCTGCTGAGGATGCGTCGTACGAGCTGACGATGAACACGATGAAGGTCGGAGCGCCGGCGAAGGTCTGGACGCGGTCGGTGTCCACGACCACGACCTGGGCGTTCCGTTCACACCAGGAGCCGACCGTCTTCAGCCGGGCGCTGCCGCTGCTGCTGCCGCGGCTGGACCTGCCGGCCGACGGGCTCAAGACCGTCGCCGCCGGCAGCGTGACGATCCCGGCGCGCTTCGACGCCAACCCGGGGTACGGCGCGGGCGCACTGACGGCGGCGAAGGTCTGGACGTCCGTCGACGACGGCACCACCTGGACCGAGGGCAGCACCAGTCTCACCAAGACCGGCGCCAATCTGGTCGTGAACCACTCCGGTGACACCGGCAAGCAGGTCTCCCTGCGCGTCGAGCTCACCGACTCGCACGGAGCGAAGGTCACGCAGACCGTCCTCCACGCGTACGACGTTCGCTGAGGCCAGCTGAATCGGCTGGAGTCTGGCGCGGTGGGCCCGTCTGCCCGACGCGTCAGGCGAACGTCAGCGTGATCGCGCCCGTCCGCCGCAACAGCTGCGGACGGGCCGTCAGCACCACCCGGGTGACCTGGTCGCCCCAGATGTGCGCCAGCTTCGGGTCCGTGAGCGGGAGCGGCTCGAGTACGGCGGTCAGGTTGTCGTCGTACCGAATCATTGGTCAACCCAACGAGCCGGGCGCCAGTCCCGCACCTTCAGGAACGGCGCGAGCACCCGCCGGTCCACCTCGACCGCGATCCGCCGCCGGGGTCGCCCCGAGCAGCTGGTCCACTCGCGCGCGCAACCCACCCCCGCCTCCGCCTCTTCGGCCTCTGCTCAAGTGGCGCAATGACGCGGCCGGTCAGTCCGGTCTCGCCTTGCCGGACGGCGACAGCGAGCTCGTGCTCACGGAGCGGCTCGGCTACGAACCCAACTGGCTGGTCGATGACGTCCCGGCCGCCGTCCGCGCCTTCACCACGGCGGGCGGGAGCGTCGTCGGTCCGCCGGCGGACCTCCCGGTCAGGCGGGTTGCCGCTGTACGGGATCCGTTCGGCAACCTACTGGTGCTCGTCGACCTCCAAGGGGCTGTACGGCGTGGACGTCACGCCGCCGGTCAGTGGTTGATCTTGACGACTCAATTGCGGTCAGACTGCGGAAGACCGTTCTCGGTGCGGCTGTACTTCGTCGCCGGGCCGAGAACGTGCGGATGGTGCACACGTTCGTGTACGACCGGGACGGGCAGAAGGACTGTGTCGCGGGGCTCGGCGTGCGGTTCTCGGTGCCGATGCGCGATCCGGCGTACGACCGGCACGTGCGGTTCGTCGGCGAGGGGCATGCATGGTGGCCGAGGCGCAGAGGCCATCATCGGGCTTTGGCGCGACCCGGGTGCCGCCGTCCGGTCCGCGCAGATCGCCGGGACGAAGCTGCCGGATCCGGCGACCAGGACAAGCTGGCCTCCGGGCTCGGGTACGTCGGTCGCGTGAGTGGCGGATTCGCCTTTGGACCAAGGGATTTCTGGCAACGGCGCCCGACCCAACTGGACGTCCGGAACGCCGCAAGCGACGACGCCGAGTGCACCGTGTGGCTCTGGGCACTGGCGGCGACGTCGACCAAGGCTGCCAAGTGGGTCTCGACCAACACAACGGCGCTGTACGGGCTCGCGGCCACTCAAACCCTTGCTTTGGGCGGAGAACAAATCGTGAATCGGTAACAACTTTTGCGGCGCTTTCAGCATCTTTCTTTTATCTGCAGGAGGGGGAGCAAAGATGCTGATTCGTCGAACTGCTGCCGGCGCGATGGTGGGCGTGCTGGCCGTTCTCGTCGCCGGTTGCCGGGGATCCGCCCCGGCCGCCGACGACGCCCTGGGCACCACACCGCCGCCCACCACGATCTCGACACCAACGGTCGTACCAACCACTCCGAAACCGACACCGACGGCCGACATCTCCACGCTTCCGGCCGCGAAGATCCTGGCGAAGGCTCAGGCCGCCGCCAATGCCGCCAAGAGTGTGCGGATGAAGGGAACAATGGCCGACGGCCGCGACCGGATGACGCTGGACCTCCGGCTGGCGAAGGGCGGCGGTCAGGGCACGATCATGATGGACGGAACCGCGATCACGGTGATGGTGATCGGGAAGACGGCGTACCTGAAGCTGAGCGACGAGTTCTGGCGCAGCCAGACCAAGTCGAAGGCCGAGGCGGACGCGATGGTCGGGCTGATCGCCGGCCGCTGGATCCGGACCACGCTGGACAAGAAGGAGTTCCGCGACTTCGCGATGTTCGGCGACAAGGCGGCGGCCTTCGAGGGCATATTGGACGCGATGGGGAAGGTCCGCAAGACCGCGCCGCGCACGATCGACGGCGTACCCGCGATCGGCCTCCGGGACAGCGAAGGCACGCTCTGGGTCGACCGCGCCACCGGGCGTCCGCTGCGGGTCGAGACCTCCGGGACCGACGTCGTGACGTTCAGCGAGTACGACCGCGTCACAACGCCGAAGGCCCCTCCGGCCGATCAGGTGATCGACGGAGAGGCCCTCGGGATCTGAACTACCGGGGTCAGCCGACCTCGACCATGATCTCGTCGGAGACGTCGAAGTTGGCGTAGACGTTCTGGACGTCGTCGCTGTCCTCGAGGGCGTCGATCAGGCGGAAGATCTTGCCGGCGCCGTCGGCGTCCAGTTCCACCGTCATCGACGGGACGAACTGGACGTCGGCGGACTCGTAGTCGATGCCGGCGTCCTGCAGCGCGGTCCGGGCCGCGACCATGTCGGTGGCCTCGGTGACGACCTCCCAGGACTCGCCGAGGTCGTTCACCTCGTCGGCGCCGGCCTCCAGGACGGCCTCCATCACGTCGTCCTCGGACAGCGACTTGCCCTCCTGCTCCTTGTTCAGGACGATGACGCCCTTGCGGTTGAACAGGTAGGCGACCGAGTTCGGGTCGGCGAGCGAGCCGCCGTTGCGGGACATCGCCGTCCGGACGTCCGCGGCCGCGCGGTTCCGGTTGTCGGTGAGGCACTCGACCAGCATCGCGACGCCGTTCGGGCCGTAGCCCTCGTACATGATCGTCTGGTACTCCGCGCCGCCGGACTCGGCACCGGAGCCGCGCTTGACCGCGCGGTCGATGTTGTCGTTCGGGACCGAGGTCTTCTTCGCCTTCTGGATGGCGTCGTACAGGGTCGGGTTCCCGCCAGGGTCGCCACCGCCCATCCGGGCGGCCACCTCGATGTTCTTGATCAGCTTCGCGAAGAGCTTGCCGCGCTTCGCGTCGATGACGGCCTTCTTGTGCTTCGTGGTGGCCCATTTGGAGTGGCCTGACATGGCGATCCAACCCTTCTTACCGCTGCGAACGTCTAAAGGCCGCGGACCAGCTCGGCGAAGTAGCCGTGCAGCCTGGCGTCCCCGGTCATCTCCGGATGGAACGACGTGGCCAGCAGCCGATCGTGGCGAACCGCGACGATCCTACCTGCGGCGGGGCCCGACCTCACCGTCGAGAGTACCTCTACGTCGTTCCCGACGCGCTCCACCCACGGTGCGCGGATGAACACGGCATGGTACGGCGTGTCGAAATCGGGGAACTCGAGATCCGCCTCGAACGAGTCGACCTGCCGCCCGAACGCGTTCCGCCGGACCGTCACGTCCAGCCCGCCGAGCGTCTCCTGGCCGCTGATCCCGCCGGTGATCTCGTTCGCGAGCATGATCATCCCGGCGCAGGTCCCGAACACCGGCATGCCGTCGGCGATCCGCTTCTGCAGCGGCTCGAACAGCTCGAACGACCGGGCCAGCTTGCACATCGTGGTCGACTCGCCACCGGGCAGCACCATCGCGTCAACCCGTTCGAGCTCCGCGGGCCGGCGTACCGCCAGCGCCTCGACACCGACCTCGGTCAGCATCGCGAGGTGCTCCCGCACGTTGCCTTGCAGCGCGAAGACACCGATGGTCTTCATGGTGTCACTCTCCGCTGCCAGTTGAGGGTGACCTCGATGCGGCCCTCGTCGAAGACCGCGGGGAGGTCGTGCTGGTGCAGGAGTGCGAGCACGTCCTCCAGCAGCGGCTCACCGGGGGCGACGTTGGCGGTGTCGGGGTGCCAGAGCTTGAGCTCGAGCATCCCGAAGTCGACCGCGTGCCAGACGTCGGTGTCGGTGAAGAACACCAGCCCCTGCGGGTCATCCGCCGCCTCCAGCGCCCGCCGGGCCATGTGGTGGTCCGGCGTGTAGCGGACCACCACCAGGCCCTGCGCCGCCAGCTCGCCGAGGACGTCGTCCAGCCGGTCCGGATCGGTGATCGCGGGCCAGCCGACGGCCTCCTGGTTCAGATCCATCACAGCCTCGCCGAGCAGCAGCGGCACCAGCGCGGCGGCGTCCATCGACGGCGCGTCCTCCTGGACCGCCTCGGTCAGCACCGCCGTGATCTCCGCGTGGTCCGCATACCCGGACCGCACCAGGACGCGGGCCAGGCCGCGCAGTTCCCGGGCGGTCCGCTCGTCGACGTGCATACCGCCAAGCGTAGTGCAGGGGCCTACTTCACTCCGCCGGCGGTGGCGGAGGCTTGCAGTTGGCGCTGGAAGATGATGTAGACGACCAGTACGGGCGCCACGGTGATCACTACGGCGGCGAACAACGCGCCGAAGTCGACCGCGTACCCGGCCTGCGACGCGAACGACGCCATGCCCTGCGAGAGCACGTAGTTGTTCGAGTCGGTGTTCAGCGCGACCGGCAGCAGGAACTGGTTCCACAACCCGAGGAAGTTGAAGATGGCAACCGAGGCCATGCCCGGCCGCGCCATCGGCAACATCACCGAGAAGAACGAGCGCCACTCCCCCGCGCCGTCGATCTGCGCCGCCTCGTACACCTCGCCCGGCAGCTGCTTGAAGAACGAGTGCAGGAAGAACACGGTGAACGGCAGCGCGAACGCGACGTACGTGATGATCAACCCTGGCAGGGTGTTCAGCAGCGACAGGTTCTTGAGCACGAAGAACAGCGGCACGATCGCCAGGAAGACCGGGAAGGTCAGGCCGGCCAGCATCGCGTAGTAGATCAGCCGGTTGCCCGGGAACGTGAACCTGGCCAGCACGTACGCGCACATGGCGCCGAGGACCATCACCAGTACCAGTGCGCACCCGACGACGACCACCGTGTTCAGGAAGTACCGGCCGATACCGGCCGTCGTCCAGGCGTTCGCGTAGTTGCTGAACCGCAGCTTGCCCGGCAGCGACAGCGGGTTGCCGAGCACCTCCTGCGTCGACTTGAACGAGGAGATCAGCGTCCACACCAGCGGCAGGACCACCAGCAGTGACCAGATGATCAACGCGACGTGGGCGGTGGCGGCGACGCCCCGGCCCTCGCGGGCCCCGTGCACCTGAGGGCGGGAGGCGGTGACCGGTTCGGCGGTCGTAGTCATCGGCGTACCTTTCGCTCACGTCCGCCGGTCAGGGCGTTCACCAGGAAGACGATGAACGAGAACAGCAGCGTCACGGCGGCGAGGACCACGCCCATCGCCGTCGAGTAGCCGAACTGTCCCTTGGTGAAGGCGGTGGTGAACAGTTGCTGGGGCATGACCAGGGTCGAGTTCTGCGGGCCGCCGCCGGGGTTCAGCGCCTGCATGTAGACGAACGCGTCCAGCGCGGCGATCCCGAGGTAGATGTACGCCGTCTGCACGTTGTCGCGGATCAGCGGCAGCGTGATGCCCACCGCGGTCCGGAACCGGCCGGCGCCGTCGATCCGGGCGGCCTCGAAGACCTCCGGGTCGATACCGCGGATGGCCGCGATGAACAGCACCATGTAGAAGCCGACGCCGCCCCAGATCATCACGAACATCGAGACCGGCATCGCGGTCCGCGCGTCGCCGAGCCAGGCGTAGTTCGCCATCTGGTGCAGGCCGATCTTCGACAGTACGGCGTCCAGGATGCCGGAGCCCGGCGTGAACACCTGCGCCCAGATCAGGCCGATCACGATCGCCGGGATGACGTAGGGGAAGAACGAGACGATCCGGTAGAAGCTCGAGTTCTTCAGCCCACGGACCGTCCCGGTACCCGAGCCGCCGGTCGTCACCAGCGTGGCCAGTGTCAGCGCCAGCACGATCGTGACGATCGGCACCACGATCGCGAGTTCGACGTTGTTCCGGACGGCCTTCAGGAAGATGTCGTCGTGGAACAGCTTCACGTAGTTGTCGAAGCCGACGAAGTTCATCCCCGAACTGAACCCGGACCAGTCGGTCAGCGAGTAGTACAGCGCCTGCACGAACGGGGAGACCACGAAAACGACGAAGATCACCAGCGGCAGGCCGAGGAACACGACCATGAAGCTGACCCGGTCGAAGGTCAGCGGCCGGCGCCGCCGGGTGACGGATCGCTTGGATCCGGCACCCGGCACCACATCGTGTTGCGTCACGGTCACTTCGTGACCGGAATCTTCTTGACGGAGGGGTCGTTGCGGACCTTGTCCATGATCTGCTGCAGGCCCTTCGTCAGGCCGGCCGCGTCCAGCTGGCCGGACAGGAACGAGTTCCAGACCACCAGCTGGTCGGTGTTCATGCCGTACAGGCCGAACACCTGGTAGTCGAAGACGTTCGTGCCGGCGGCGTCCAGCATCTGGGTCTGCGACTGCAGCGCGGTGGACCCGAAGCCGTCGGCGGGGACCAGGCCCTTGACGATGGTCGGCGCCAGCCGCGTCTTGGCGAAGTTGGTCGCCGCGTCCTTGGACAGCATGGCGCGGAGGAGCTCCTTGCCGCCGGCCACGTTCTTGCCCTTCGACGGGACGATGTACGGCTCACCGGCCGCACTGCGCAGCGACGCGTACGGCAGCTTCGGGTTGTCGGTGAGCGTCGGCTCCGGGACGCCCTTCATGTCGAAGCCCGACTTGGTGGCCTTCTTCATCTCGTTCTCGATCCACGAGCCCGAGGGGTAGAGGATGGCCTGCTGGTCGTTGCTCCACTTCGCCTGCGCGGCGGTGAACTGGGTACCGGCGCCACCGGGGACGAAGTACCCGTTCTTGACCATGGTCTCCAGGGCCTTGAAGATGCCCTGGAACTGCGGCATCGACCAAGCGTTCGGCTTCAGGTTCTCCAGCGCCAGCCGGACCTCGTCGCCACCCTCCTTGATCGCGCCGTCGACAGCCATCGTGTGGTAATACGTCGCGGCTTCCTTGCCCCAGACGAACAGGTACTTGCCCTTCGCCTTGGCCTTGGCGCCGAGGTCGAGAAGCTCGGGGTACGTCTTCGGCGGGGTCCAGCCGTTCTCCTTGAACAGGCTGTCGGAGTACCAGATGCCGTACAGGGTGAGGACGTAGTTCATCGCGACGAACTTGCCGTCGAACGTACCGGGGTTCTTGGCGCCCGGGTACAGGGTGTCGGCAATCTTCGTGCCCTCGTAGTTGTTGGCCTCGAAGAGGTCGTCGAGGGTCTCCAGCTGGTCCAGGATCGTGTTGAACCCGATCTGGCCGGCACCGGAGTTGTCGATCAGGTCCGGCGGGTTGCCGCCGACGAAGCGCGGCTGCAGCTGCTGGGCGATCTGCGTGGACGGCGCGACCTTGAACGTCGAGCCCGCCTGCTTCTTCTGCGCGATGTCGGCCGCGAACTGCACGTAGTCGTAGCCGTACCCGCCGTTGAAGATGACCGCGTCCACGGTCGACTTGGCCGCCATCCCGAACGGGTTGTCGGCGCTCTTCGTCCCGGTCGAGCCGGAGTTGTTGCTGCCGGAGTTGCCGCTGCTCGCGCAGCTGGCGAGCGCGCCGCCGAGGGGAAGCACCGCGGCCGCCGCCAGGCTCCCTCGTAGGAGACTCCGGCGTCCGATCTTGCTGGTCTCGCTCATGTGGTCCTGCCTCTTCTCACTAGATTCCCGACGGTGCTGTTGGCACCTGCCCCTTGTGCTGAGCGTCCCCCGGTCCGTAGGCGGCCAGCGCTCGGCGCGGCTGGTTGCTCAGCTTCCAGCCACACGGTCGGCAGCGGTACGCACTCGAACGCGCACTGCCGCTCAAGTAGTTTCGCATTGTCTTTGCCAAAGTCGCTCGGCGTCAAGCCTTCGAACGGCGAGTCCCGGATCCGGCCGGCAGCGGGCGTCGATCCCCGAACCCCTTGCAAATACACGCCCCCACGCTTGCCCTCCTGCCCCCGGTCCGCGACCGACGCGCCGAATCCGATCCCATTTCGTGACCTCATGGCACGTGGAGAGCTGCTCGAAAACGCAGAAACCCGATCATCGGCGTGCAGCCGGTGATCGGGTTTCTGGCTATGTACTGACTTATGCGCCGACTATGTACTGATCTACTTCTACTAGTGTCCTGAGTCAGGAATTCGTGTTTTAAGTTGTAGGGTTGCTGGATGGCGAGGACGGGTCGGCCGAAGGCTGTGCTGGTGGTGACCGATG
>NZ_JBHWKR010000030.1:0-48755 GCF_042730855.1 Kribbella sp. NPDC059898 | reverse complement strand
ACCAGTCCCCGAACACCCACGAGACCAACTACACCGCTACGCTCCCGTCAGCGGCATAAATCCACCACCGTGTCCAAGAACCGGGGGTATGGCCCATCGGCGCTCGGGCCCGTATGAACCATTCGTACATGTAGTCATCGCGATGCTGGACGATGAGGGCCGCCTCGGTCACCTCAAGGTCAACGGGCCGGCCAGGGGAGGCGTCGAGCGCGGCAGCGATCTCGGCCGCGGGCTGCTGTCCGTTGGAGTAGGCCAGGCTCAGGTGCGGCTGGTAACCCGCGGCTGCCTCGGGGACCTCGGTCGCTCCCAGGACCTCGCCCAGTGCGATGCGGATAGCGTCTCGTACCTGGGTGATCTGGTTCGAAGGCAGCGCCGGGATTGCGATCGCCTCGGGTCGGACGATCGGGCGGTGGAACTGGACGAATACGCGGTCGAGTTGGGCCAAACGCTCCCGCACCGCCGTGACGATGCGGTCGACCTGGGCATCGTCGACGTCAGCGACGTGGCCGACACCCTGCATCGTGACATGGAGCCAGCGGCGGGGAACCAGGTCAAGTCCGCCGAACGGCGAGAGCACGGACTGGTAGTGGTCGACGAGCTGGTGAAGACCTTCGCGACCGTCGAAGGTCAGGTGCCAGGTGTAGAACCGGGTGCCTACCTGCCAGCCAGGTCGCCACCACCAGTGGTTGCGCAAGGCATCGGCGTGCGTCGTGGTCCAGTCGATCGGGGTGCTCACAGACGTAGTTCTCCTGGTCAGATGTCAGAGTGTTGGGGAGGCAGTTCGGCCTCCTCCGGGATGTCGTATTCGTCGATGATCTGCACGTGGGTCGCGGACCAAGCCGACTCGGAGACCTCGAGAATCGTTCCGTCCTGCGCCCGGGCGACATGGATGAGGTGGACCACGGCGGCGCCGCTCGGCAGTCCCAGTGCAACAGCTTGCTCGACGGTCGGAGGTCCTGCGCGCCAGACGTCACGGGCCGAGGTGTACGTCTTGCCGGCGAGCTCCTCCACACACAGGAACAGGGCTTTCGGTACGACGACCGGATCTTCGAGGTAGGTGCCCGCGGCAATCCCTAGCGGAAGGTAGCTCGCGCCGATCTCCTCGATCTGGCCTGTGACCGGGTCGGACAGAAGACGGTGCCGCGCAATGACCTCGGTATCGGGAGAGATCTCCATTGCCACCGCGATGTGATCCGGTACGACCTGTCGGCCGGCCTCCACGATCCGATGCTCAAGGTCGGAGCTGAGGAGCTGTCGGTCGCTACGGGCACGCCCGTAGCGTGCCCGGGAGTACCGCGAGCGGAGCTTGCGCGACTGAACGAATGTTCCACGGCCCTGCATCGATTCGATCAGGCCCTCGGAGCGCAGCTGAGCCAATGCCGACCGGATGGTCACTGCCGAGACCTTGAAGTGGTCGGCCAGCTCGCTCTCCGTCGGCAGCTTGGCGCCTGGAGCGTACCTGCCCGACCTGATGTCGCCTCGCAGTGAGTTCGCGACGTACTGGTTCTTCAGCTGAGCCGGCACCCGGACTCCTTCGGTCTTTGGGTCTTTATAAGAACTCTTGACTCAGCTTACGCGCTGAGTCACTCTGGAGAGGTCCGTACAAAGACCTAAAGACCTAAAGACCTAAAGACCTGTTCTCGGGCTCGAGGGGTGATCTGATGGACCTGGACATGGACGTACGGCCTGCTCGGGCCGTGACGGTGGAACAGGCCACCCCTCAGGTGATCCACGTGTGGTTCGGCCAATACCGGATCGCTACCTACCGCGCCGACAAGCAGCTCGCCGACCGGTACGCCGCCGCGATGGCCGCGGGTTTCGCCGGCCTGCACATCACGACCGCGCCAGCGGCCGACGAGACCAGCCCGCCGTGGCTCCCAGACGACGAACGACAGTGGGCCTTGACGGGCTTCGGTGGGGCTGGCCGCTGATGCGCCTTCGCCGCTTTCGGCTGTGCCGCCGCCACGACGTGTCCGGCGTCAGCGGCACCGGTCACCCCGCAGAGGGCGTCGAGTTCAGCGACGGATCGGTGGCGCTGCGGTGGACCGGAGACCATCCCGCAACGTCGGTGTGGCCGGACATCACGGCTGTACTGGCGATCCACGGCCACAACGGAGCCACCGTCATCGAGTGGATCGACGATCCAACCGGCAATGGCCTCGTCCACCACTTCGCGGCCTCGTGCCGCCAGTGAACCCGGTGTGACCGGCGGCAGTCCCTTCTGCTCTCCTGCGCTGCCGCCGGTCACACCGACCCAACGCCGTGCTGAGGAGCCGGCGAGAAGAACTTCGGGCCCCTCTGTCACAGACCGGGCCGGGACTGGGCCTTCTGTGGATATGAGCACCTCGACAGGCGGTCCTTAGCGAATGGGCCGGACTGCTTCGGACGTGCCGGTCGTTCCTGATCGGCAGGCAGCCGTCGTGCTCCTCATCGGCCCCGGTGGCGCTCCCTGCGATTCCGGCGCGGGCGCCACCGGGCACCACCCCGAACATGTCGATGGGAGATCGAACCTGCCAGCGACCGGCATCGGCAGGCTCAGCACAGCGCTGCGCATCTCGTCCGACGCTCTGGCGCCGTGGTTTGTCGCAACCCTGCTCGCCACGGGCGGGCACGGACTGGAGTGGCTGGCGCGTTGGATGCCGGCCGAATGCTGCAGGCCGACGCGATGCGCTCCCAGTAGTCGACCGCGAGGTATCGCGAGATCCAGACCCCTTACCCGAGCTGAAGCCGGAGATGATGACGATGAGCGATTCCAGCAACGAGACCCGCAAACCCCCGCCAACCGACGAACTCGGCCGATCGAAAGGCCCCTGGCTGAGCGTCCAGGCATGGAGGATCGTGGCGACCGCTCTGACCATGGGCGTAGCCGGCCTCAGTGCGATCTGGGTCCTGTACGGCGCCCCGGACCGGTACAGCGACATGCCGACCTGGTTCCGCAATGTTGCGGTCATCAACCTCGCGTTGCTCATCTTCTGGGTGGTCGTCGGCACACGGCTCAAGAGGTCGCCGTGAAGAACAGCTGCCGGCATCGCCGCCGCTGGCCCACGTGCAGTGCCACCGGCAAGCACCGCCTCAATGAGCTGAAGGACGTCAAAGCGGAACTGCACGCGGCTCGCGTTGCCAGAGGGCGTGCCACGGTGAACGGAGCTGTCCCGAACTGGGCTGTGGTCGACTGGACTGAATGCGCCGCCTGTGGCGGGTTTCACCTGACAAGCCGTCCGAAACCGAAGTGGACGACAGTGCGCCGGCGGACCCCTTTGGCCGTTGCGTTGCGGTTGGGATGGCAGATCGCATGCTGAGACACATGCGCCCCCAGTGCTCGACATCGGCGCGAATCCAGCGGGGCCAAGGCCCTGCCCACGTCATGGCGTGGGGCTTGGTGGTCGAGCGATGCATCGGTCGGCAGACCTCGCACAGCGTCCCTGAGGATCTTGGACAACCCAGCTGGCCAAGACAGTCAGCGCCGTTCTCGTTGCCTGAGGCACCACACAACCCAGTGCCTACGGCGACGCACTCGCCAGGACGTCCAGCCCTTGCGGCCCCGCGCGCAACGCTGCCGGCCGCACAGGCCACAGTTGTTCACCCCCGAAGACCCCATGCGGGGTGCTTCGGGGGTGAACAATCGGGCGCCGGAATGATGTTTAGGGCTGCGGTTGGCGCTAGCGTGGAGGGGAACCAACCACCGGGGCTAGCCACCCCAGACCGAGGGAGTTTCCCTATGTCCACAACAGTTGAGACTGCGCCTCAGACATCAGCTCAGGCGGCAGAGAGCGGGGCCGCCGCGCCGCAGAACAAGGCTCGTGCGTACTACTGGCCTTCGTCAGGCCGTGTGGTCGCCGCAACCGCGCGGAGCGAGATTCCCGCCGACGCGACGCCTTTGCCGGAGCCCGGCGAGGTCGTGAACCTCAGCGGGGCCGCGCTCGGAGACTGGATCGGCCTCGTTGAACCGGTCACCGGCCCGCAGGTTACGGCGCGTCTGCACCGCAACGGCGTGGTGTCGACCCACTCTGTGCAGGTCTCGAGCCTGCACGCTGATCGGGTTGTCATTGGCTCCGCAGATCAGCCCGCCACGTTCGCCCTCAAGGCCCTGAGCACGGCCTACGCGGACGCTGACCGGGCGCAGCAGGAGCAGAACTGGTGGAAGGCCTCGCTCGTCGAGGACGCCCACGAATGGGCCAACAGCAACGATCTGTGCTCACGCTTCGATGAGTTCATGCGCGAGCACGACCTGCCCGCGCGGGTCTTCGATCACCGCGCCGAGGTCGATGTCACGGTGACACTGACACTGACCGTCACCGGCCACGACGACGACCAGGCCCGCGATCAGGTCGATCGCGAGCTGGTGATCGATGCGCTCAACGACCGCAGCTCGCTCGATCTGGTGTCGTTCGAGGTCGTCAGCGTCGAAAGGGATTGATGATGTCCTACACCACCTATGTCGTCCTGGCGATCGACCATGGCCCGGAGACCACGCCGCACCTGTGGGATTGGCAGGTGCTGGGTGACCACCCGGACCGCATCGAAGTCCTGACTCATGCCCAGGTGCTCAACAGCGAGGGCGTTGGACTGTCCGAGCAGGTCCGCGATCGGTGGCAGGCTGAGTGGCTGATGCTCGCACTCGAGCAGCCGTTGTGCCTGCGGTGCGGTGCGACCCGTGAGGAGCCCGACCGGGAGTGCTCTCTGTGCTTCCGGCGC
The DNA here is from genome assembly GCF_042730855.1 of Kribbella sp. NPDC059898. Classification (NCBI taxonomy): domain Bacteria; kingdom Bacillati; phylum Actinomycetota; class Actinomycetes; order Propionibacteriales; family Kribbellaceae; genus Kribbella; species Kribbella sp. NPDC059898. Next base: position 44,060 of record NZ_JBHWKR010000030.1, on the reverse strand, counting down.
AGCAGCCATTCGGCCACCGCTGCACAGTGACCTAACCCTCCCGTGAGGTGTGGTTGCGACCGCAACCGCGACCACACCTCACAGCCCTGCAAACCCAAGGGACCCCATGCCGGGTGGTCCGGCGAGGTTGCTGCGCCCTGCTGCTGCGCCCTGTTGCTGACGTGATGTGCGGTGGCTCGTCGACGGGTCACGACACCATCGCGCGGCACTGCTCGCTGCCGCCTGCCCAAAGGAGCTGATCGAAGATGCCCGTAGTGCGCCGACGAGGGTCGCCGAGATGACATTGCCTGCTTGGGGCGAGATGTCCGACACCGATCGCGCGGCCGCGGTCGCCTTCGCCTGGCACTGCCGGCACCGGGGCGCACGGCACGCCCTCGAGCACGCACCCTGCCGCTACATCGACGCGCAGGCTCTGCAAGATCTCGACGTCACCGCGGCCGGCCTCCACGCACTGCTGGTGTGCGGGCCACTCGAGGAGCTGATCAGACGGATCGGCAAACCCGAATACGACCGGATCTACAACCTCGCCCTACCAAGACCTACCTGCTGACCACAACACGTGTGCCGGCCCGCCGTAAACGAAAGGACACGACAGGGTGACGATGACCCGCGACTCATTGACCAGCACAGCTGTTAAGACCAGCCAGGCCAGCGTCACCGAGATCGCCCCCAGTATTGCCGCGGTCGCGGCATGCCTGGAGGACGGTGTGTGCTGGCAGCTCCGGTCGAAGGAACATACCTCGAAGCCAAAGCACTTCCTCGTGCACGCCGACGCAGTCAAAGCCATGGACGAGACCTTCAACTTCGTTGAGAAGCGGACCTGCATGGACTCAGACTGCGTGGCCACAAGAGCAGCCGCTATCGACGCGTTCCACGAACTGCAGTCGAAGGTCGAGCAGGATCAAGCCGCGACAGCGCGTGCCTGGCACCTGGTCGCCACGAGCAATGGCGAGACCACCAAGGCTGACACGAAATCCGCCTTCATCGTGTCGATCGCTGCTGCGACGCTGCTGAGCTGGACTGCTGGCAGCAGCACGCTGCACGTCAATCAACCACTGCGATGGCTGGCCACCACGTTCCTCCTCGCGAGCGTCCTGGCCGTCGTTTGGGCCGTGCGCCCTCGCATGCCACGCCCATCGACGGGCGCCGGAAATGCCGCCGGAATGAACTTCGGCGCTGTGCGCCGGCTGTCAGCCGACGAACTCGCCGCGGCGCTCCGCGGTATCGACGAGCTCGCCGCGGCCACCTGCGAAGCCGTCGAGCTCGCTCGCATCGTTCACACCAAGTACGCCGTACTCGGGTGGGCAGTAGCCGCCGGCGCGTGCGGACTGATCCTCAGCGTTGCCGCTGTCGCTGTCGGCTGAGCAAGCCGAGTGCCGCCAGAGGGATCACCGACCTCAGCCGTACGGCTGGCTTGGTCCACGACGGTCACCAGTCGTCGCTCGTGAAGTCGCTGAGGAGGGACTCCTCGATTGCGTCATCGACACCGAGACCATCAGTGGCTGAGTGATCAGCAAGGTCGTCCGTGTGGGCCTCGGTGGTGTTCGGTTCGTCGGCTGTGTGGCTCATACCGCCAATTGCACCCGCGCAAGCCCGGGCGGCCGGTTCTGACACGCCCACAGCGTTGGAACAGCAGGCCGAGCGACGTCCTGTTCAGCCTCGGTCGGCTCCGGCATGCCGACGTGCGTCGATGCCCTGAGCTGCCCGCCTCAGCAGGCTCGTCACCCAGGAACAGAATGTGAGACCGATTGCTTCGACATCACAAGCTGAACCATCCGGCCACAGACGAAGGTCGGGCCTGACTCGACGTCAACGCGACCATGCAGCCCTGGTCAGGACTGAATAGCCGAACCGCACCACCATCAGGCACCACCATCAGGTGCCACCATCAAGCGCCCATGCGCGGCGTTGCGACTGTGCCGGCTGGCTGTCATGCCCGCGCGGGACGGCGCTGACCAGCTGCCTCACTTGCACCCCACGCGGCGTGGAGTACAGATGAAGTCGATTCTCCTGATCGCGTGCCGACTTGCGACCCATGCCCGCGTGACCCCCTTGCCGCGCGGAGCGTAGCCGATCGTGCGGTAGCAGACAGAGTCTGACATCGTGTTCGATGCTGTCGCGCCGTTACGGCCCCCAACGAGGAGAATCAAATGGTTCAGCGGACCACGATCAGACTCACCGACGATCTCGACGGCAGCGATATCCCTGCGGGTAAAGGCCAGACGGTGCAATTCGCCCTGGACGGGGCTTCCTATGAGATCGACCTGAAGACGAAGCACGAGGCCACGCTCCGCAGGGCTCTGCAGCCGTTCATCGCCGCTGGCCGGCGATCGGCACCGTCGCGGCGCGGCCCGCGCCGGAGCGCCGCCGAAGCTGCCGAGACCCGACGTATCAAGGCCTGGGCGCGGGAGAACGGCTACCAGGTTGCCGACCGGGGCCGTGTCTCGCGGCGCGTCCGTGAGGCCTACAACCAGGCCAACTAGGGATTCAGACGCGAGCCGGCGGTCGTCGCGGTGGATGAGATCAGGGCTCGAGGTTGCGCGATTGTCCTTGAGTCCTCCGGGAACGGCCGTACACCTCGGGGTCATCGTCGGGGTTCCAGCCAGGGTCGAGACGCGACCGGAGTTGCCGACTGTGGTTGAGAACGGTGCGGATCGCTGCCATCTTCTCTTCGAACGAGCTGGTCTCGTCGGCGAGTATGACGTTGATGGCGGCAACCTTTTCGGCGGCAGTCATGTCGCGGTCGTCGTCTACCCGGGATTGCGCCGGAGTGGGCATGGAGGGTCGATCACGTCATCGATGACGGAGAGTGAACTTTCCACGGAGTGTGCTCTGCAAGCACCAGACGGTGCGTGCGCTGAATCCCGGCGCTGCCGGAGCATGCGGGACCGCAGTGAATCCACTAAGTCAGTTGAGCTTCGGTGTAGAGCTCGGGGCATGGCGCAGACCCGGATGTCTTCCACACTCCGGAACCTCCAGCGCAGCTCGGAGAGATCCTTCGCGAGGCTGGCAGCAGTCTGCCGCCCCGGATCCCACGTGTTCATGGCGCCGACAACAGCCTCGAAGAGCCGTGCCCAGTTCGGACGGTCACAGCGCGCAAGGCTCTCTGCGATCTGCGCCAGGGAGGGAACATGCTGGTCCATGCGTGAGATCCCTCGCGGCCGACAGTGATGGGCTCGGAAAGAGGCGGGCCGGCACGGCGGACGCAGACTCGCGGCTCGTACGTCCGCCGCGCCGGCAGGGAAGAGTCCCTGGCCACCTGGGAATGTCAGCGACGGTGAGATCAGCTGACGGGGGCCGGAGACTCTGGCAGGAGGGAGAAGGGAGGCCCGGAGGCCAGCGACTGGAATCATCGCTGTGCACCGCCAGAAGGTGATGAATCAGCAGGACTGCCTGGTGCTTCAGGGGCGGCAGCCTCGGGCTCACAGCGGACGATGCCGTCGGAGAACTGGCGCCTCATGGCCTGTGCGAAGCGCTCCGCGCGGTTCCTCGCGCTGTCGGTCGGTGATCCGCTGACGACGTGGTCGACGCGCACCCTGCCGTCGACCGTCACTCGTACCCGGAACTTGTCCGGCAAGAACGCCTGGCGCGGTGCGCCTTGGCGTCCCGGCTGTGATTGCTGGCCCAAGGTCATCGCGCAGCCCTCTCGGTTCCGGGTGTCCCACGGGTAGGGCTGATGGGCGGCGGAATGACGGGCGAAGCACCCCGATGTGTACCGGCAGCCCGGTCTGCTGTAACCCAGGTGGGAGAACTGATTTCGCGATCCAGCTTCACTGGGCAGATCGACCAGGTGCCCCGTCGACAAGGGCCCTTGCGTTCGAGGACTGCGGTCCGAGAACCGGATCGTTCCCCGACCGAGGATGACCGCGGCGACGGTTGACGGACGTGCGTGAGGACTCCCGTGATCCGGCCCCCGATGTAGATGACGGCCCCCGCCGGCCGAGTCGCTCCCGACGCATCGGCAAGATTCTGGTCGTTGGTCACCAGGTGCCGTCCACAGGTACGTCGGGGTAATGCAGGGGGAGACAGCCGGGCGGCTTGCGGCCTTTGAACTCGATGTCCTTCCAGGTCTCGATGATCTGGAGGACCTCGTCGAGATCGAACAGGTACTCGCCCATGGGGCCTTTCACTGCGGGTATCCGCCCGGTCTTGGCGAGGCGTCTCAGCTGCATCTTGGTGTACCCGGTGTAACGCATCACTTCCACGGTTCGAGCCGTGTAGGCCGATGGTGCGGGCCCCGCCGACCTCGAGCCGGTGACCTGGCCGACCCGGTCGACCACCCACCCGTCGAGCAGGGTGGGAGCAGGTGTTCCGCGATCGGGCTCCTGGATCGGGCCGCGTTCGACGTCGTACATCTGCTGCTTCGGGTACAGGGACTCGATCTCCGCGGGGGTCCGGAACCGCAGCGGGCCGATCGGCGTACTGGCGAGCATGCTGGCCAGCAGCTCGGCGCGGTGCACACCCTCCTCGCTGTCGGGCAGCTGCAGGTGGGCCGAAACGGTGTAGGAGCCGTCGACCAGCTGGTCGACCCATTCGTCGATCACTTCTACGGCCTGCTCGGTGGGACCTGGGTAGTGCATCCAGGTGTCGCCGAACACGACCACGATCGGCTGGTCCCAGTCCAGCCAGCCGTCGATGTCGGGGTGCTGGCGTACTTGGAACGGCCGCCACGGGTCGGCAGGGTCGGTGGTGATGACGCGGACCTGGCCGGCCTGCGAGGTCGTGCGCAGGGCGCGGCTGTGGGCCGCGATGACCGGGTTGTCAGTGAGGTAGAGGACCTTGCGGTGAGGGTTGTGCGGCAGCACGATCCGGTACGTGTCACCTTCCGCGGTGGTCGCCGGGTAGCCCGGGCCGCAGTGGATCCACTGGCGCAGCTGCCGATCGGCAGCCAGCAGCCGCACCGCCCGGGCCCGGCCGGCCTCGAGCCGCCCGAACAGAAGACCGAGCTCGGGGAAGTCCCGCACCAACTTCGCGACGAGTTCCCGCTCCTGTCCCCATGCGTCCTTGCCATACAAGGCAGCCTCACGGAGACGCACCCAGTTCAGCCCGCCGATCCATCCGTCGTCCTGGGCGACCCCGTCCAGGTCTCTGCTGCTCGTTGGTGTCACGGTGGATCTCCTCTCGGCGAGCGGCGTCGATACCAGCGGGGTGGTGAACAGTGCAGACGTGGTGCGGGTTGCGGATCAGGAGGTGGAGTAGAGCGGCGCGGCGGACGCCGAGTCGGTGCTCGTACGTCCGCCGCACCGGCAGGGGAGGAGTCCCCGGCCCCTCGGGGGAGAGGGAGATGGCCGGTGTGGTTGCGGCTTCACCGGCCTGGGCCGAGGACTCCGGTAGGTGGGGCGGGATCTGCTCCGTTTAGTGAGGAGGTCCGCGGAGCATGGTTTGACGACAGCGGGTGAGGATGCCCGCGACCCCGCCCCGGTCTAGGTGACGACGGCCCCCTGACGTACCGATGTCGGAGCCGGCCGCTCATCCGGTCCCGGGTCGGGATCGTTGGTGACCCGGTGGGAGCGGAACTGGGCCTTGAGGGCGGCTTCGAAGGCCGCGGCCTTCGTCGCGGCGAGCGCCGGGTAGTCGATGATCGGATGCTCGCCGAGCCAGACCCTGACCCGGCGAGGCCCGTCGAGCAACGGTGCGGCCGTGACTGCTTGCCCGGCTGCTTGACTGCGCTGATCGTGACCCATGGTCAGGGGCCTTTCCGTGCGGTGGCGTGCCGGTGACTCCATCGAGGGTCGCCGCTGCATCACTCAGTGCGAGGGCCCTATCGAAGCATCTGGCATGCCAAAGTGGCAATCCCAGAATGGCATGCCATTCTGGGATTTGTGGCATATGGTGTAGGGCGTGGCGGCGTGTGGCTGACCTGTTACGGGGGACCGTTGCTACCGTTTTGGCCGTTTTAGAGATCGAGGTCAGATGACAGAACCCCCTAGCGGCGCGCTGGCGCGGTTTGCGATCGGGCCGCAGCTGAAGGAGTACCGCCTGCAGGCCAGTCTCACGCTGAAGGACGTTGAGGAGGAGACCGAGATCTCCGCGTCCAAGCTTTCACGGATCGAGCGTGGTGCGAGCAGCATCCGGTTGAGCGACCTCGGTGACCTGTGCAAGCTCTACGGCATCACTGACGAGGGCACAGTTCTCGACCTGCAAGGGCTCGCGAAGGCCACCAAGCTGCCCAGCTCGTTCCGGTCGTACGCCGACGTCGTGTCTCCGAACTTCCGTCGCTACATCGACCTCGAGGAGCAGGCGGCCACGTTCTCCTGGTACGAGGTCGCCAACGTGCCGGGTCTGCTGCAGACTCCTGACTTTGCACGCGCGATCATGGCCACCGCCTCGCGCGCCGGCTTCGAGCTGGACGACGACAAGCTGGAGCGACGGCTGCAAGTACGGCGCAAGCGCCAGAAGATCCTCGACCGTGATGCGCCGCCGGCGCTGAATGTCGTTCTGAACAAAGCAGTGCTGGACCTCGAGTACGGTGCGCCCCATGCATTGGCCGGCCAGCTCGAGTACTTCCTCGACACGATGGAGCGCCCCAACGTCGACATCCGCGTCATGCCGCCGGACCGGGTACACGCGGGCCTGGCTACCGGGCCGTTCATCATCTTGGACTTCCCCGAGGAAGCGACCACGCAGCTGCCGGCAAGCGTCTACATCGATGGCCACCTCGGCTTCAATCTCACCGACCGCAAGGAGGAGGTCGACCTATTCCGAACTGCCTGGGACGATATGTGGCACGCCGCACCCAGCACGCAGGAATCCGCCGACATCATCGGCGGGTGCCTCAGAGAGCTACGCCGCCGGCGCTGAGAGCCCGAACGGAAGGTGAGGCGCCCCCAGTTGACGGGAGGGAGAAGGGAGCTGTTTGCGTTGCCGAAGCCCCCATCCCATCCTGGCCCTCGGAGTCGGCTAGTTGCGCTCCGGCGGAGCGAAGTAGTTGCCGAGCATCGCGGTGGTCCAAGCCGGCTGATGGGTCTCGCCGCGGGGACCGAACTCTGCGAACCAGGGTTTGATGTCCAGCACGGGTGTTCCGTCGACGGCGTCTAGATCTTCCACATGCAGGTCGAGACCGTCGATCTCGAGCAGACGGCAACGGGACAGGCCGAACCAGTTGATCCGTCGCATATTTCGGTGGCCGAAGGCACCGACCTCAGGCCAGTCAGGGTTGTCCCGCGGGCGGCGCGCTCCGAGGTTCAGATCGCTCTGATCACTGAGATGGAAGAAGAAGACCACTTCCAGATGGGAGAACTCATCTAGCCCGGCCACAGCCCGCGCGTCGAACCGTTCGGAGTTGATGCGCAGGATCGCCCGGGTGCCGCCCCAGTTGTCGTCGGTCGGCTCGGTGCGGCCGCCGATGACCTGGGCGACTGGTTCAACCGTGATGGAGCTTTGTGGCATGGCGGGTTTCCTTCGATCGGCTACGGTGTTCGACAACGATCATCGTGCAGCGGACGCCAGATAGCGCGCAGCGCGGCGGTCAAGTTCGTCGGCAGCGGTGATCCGACGTGCCCGGAACGGTGAGAGCGCTGACCGCATGTCGACGACCGTCTGACGCGTACGGCCGGACTGTACGCCGTCCATGGCTTCGAGAGCTGTCGACCAGGTGGCGCAAGCTTCCTCGACGGCCCCTTGCCGCGCTTGGACCGCGCCGAGGTACCCGAGCGTCACAGCGTGCGTCCGTCGGAAGTTGGCGGCCTCGCGCAGTTGGACGCTGCGACGGAACTGATCGGTCGCTCCGTCGAGGTCACCGAGGTCCCGCAGGGTACATGCGGTTTCGTGAGCCAGGCTGGCTTCAGCGAAGAAGAAGATCCGGCCTGGTTCGTTGTCGCCGACAGTGGCGGCGTGGAGGTTACTCTCCGCGCGTACAAGCGCCCGTGCGGCCGCTGGGCCCTGGTGGTCGGCAGCAAGCGCGCGGGCGTGAACGACCTCGAACAAGGCACGTTCGCGAGAGCTGGCCAGGACAGATCGGCGTCCTGCCAATGACGCTTTGGCCAGCCTTACGGCCTGGCGAGAATGCCCGAGATCAACGGCCTGGTGAGCCATGGCCCGCAGGATGTGGCCTTGCAGAGGCGGATCGTCGGCCTCGGCCGCGAGCTGAGTGGCAACCGTGAAGTACTTCTGTGCGATCGCGTGGTCGTGTGCGTCGAAGGCCATCCAGCCGCTGAGGTATGCCAGCTCGCCGGCGGTCGAGAACAGTCCGCGGCGCACGTCTTGGCTGGCGTGTGCTGCCCGCAGCATGCTGGCGACATCGGTGGTGAGGTACTGGGTGACGGCGCTGCGTGCGTGGCCGCCGCCGCGTCGCTGGTCGATCTGGGTGAACATTTGGACGGTCTCGCGGATAGCTTCGAGATCGCCTGTGCCGATCAGCCGCCCCGCGCGGGAAGCGCGTGAGGTGCCCTGCCGGGCCTTGGCTTCCCACCACGAGTCAGGAGGCAAGGCGAGGGCAGCGACGGAGTAGCCGGCGGCCCGCAGGACCGACCTGCGTTCGATGTCCACGTTGCCTCTTCCCAGGTCGGCGAGCGTCGTCAGCGTATCGGCGGTCCAGCCGAGGGGCGTCGATGTCTGGGGGGTGGACATACCGAGCTCGTCGACGGTGACGACTCGGCCGAGACGGCGGGAGAGTGTCTCTGCAAGGACTGTCGGAGCGTCGCCCGATGGCATCGAGCCGTCGGCGACCCAATGGGCAATGTGCGATCGGCCCACCGAGGCAAGCCGATGGTTCCCTGATTCTGCAGCGACGCGACCGACTGCTTGAGCCAGCTGAGCATAGGACAGGTCAGTCTCAGCGATGACAGCAGCGAGTTGGTCGTTTCGGCGCGCAACGCCTCGGACCTGGCGCCGTTCCGCTGGGGTCTCGTTCATCACTTTCATCACCTTCGCCCGCTAGAGCCGTACCGCACCCACGGTAGCGAGTGATTCGCTCGTTGTGTTCCGCATCAGTTCACTACAGAACAGCACGGGGAGATCGAGTGATGCATCCCGGATTCTGGGCGCTGAGTGTCGTCGCGCTCGTTCTGTACATCGCGATGATCCGCGAAATCGGGCGGGAAATCCGCGGCTGATGACGACCATGACTGGGCGTGCAGGACTGCGCAGCGAATTCAGGGACAGGCCGTCCGGATCGATGAGGAGCCTGGTGGAGCGCCGGGCCTACAAAGCAGACGAGGACGCAGAAGGGAAGCCTGTGGCTGATCTGACCGGAGTTCAGTGGCACAAGTCGACCCGCAGTGCGCCCAACAACAACTGCGTCGAGGCTGGCCTTCTTGCCGATGGCGGTGTGGCCGTTCGTGACACCAAGCAGGGTGACACTGGCCCAATCCTGGAGTTCACCAAGTCGGAGTGGGTCGCGTTCCTCGACGGTGCCAAACGGGGAGAGTTCGACATCGTCCACTGTGGCCGATTCTCGATAGGTCGGCTGCTCGGCAGGATCTTGCGGCGGTGCCGGTCAAGGGCTCTCCTTCCTCCCAGCGTCTGATGGCCGGCATGCTGGGCGTTGCCGGGCATAAGGGCAGGATGCATCACGGTCAACCCAAGGTCCCTGCCAGTCTGATCCACCCGCATGCCGGCCTCGTCGTGTCGACCGGGCAACGCCCCTGGACCGGACCGCCGCGCCGGCCCCGACGGGTTGGTGGCGGGCGATAGCAAGGCGCGATGCCGCGGCCATGACCGAGCTGGGCCAGCTGCGCAGCCTCGCCCGACGCCGCGGAACACCGAGCCAGGGCCGCACTACTTCGAAGGCGATACCTCGAGGGTCTTGCTGAACGCCCGATTGGTTTCACGCCGGCCCGGCACGTAAGGCGGAATAGGTTCGTATCCGGCCGCGACGTAGAGCCGGATGGCGGCATGGTTCAGTGCGCCTGTTTCGAGGAGGACTCTCCGGGCGCCGTGATCTGTGGCGTGCTGCTCCAGCGCGCTGAGGATTCTCCAGCCGAGACCGCCACTGCGGTACGCCGGCGCGACGTACATCTTCCGCACTTCAGCAGTCCGCGGGTCTCGGTCGTAAATGCGATAGCCGCCACATCCGACAGGTTGCCCGGACGGCGAGTACGCGACGAGAAACAGGCCGGAAGGTTCGGCGTAGTTGTCGGCCTTCTCTGAGCTGGGCGAGTCGGCGAAGGTGTAGGTGTCGAGCTGTTCGGCGTACAGGGCGTTCACGAGCAGCTCGGCGTCAGCGTCGTCGTAGCGGCGCGGAAGAAGCTCGATCGGCGAATCGGTGCAGGCGTCGGAGAGCGGCCGATCCCCGCCGGCCGAAGGGGATCGCTTCATCGGCCCTCCAGCGCGACGTCGAGCTCCGGCAGGAAGTCGGCGACGACCGCGGCCCGTTGCCGCTGGGCGAGGTTCCGACGAAGTTCGCGCAGCGACGCAATGCAGCGCCCTGATTGCACCTCGGCCAGCCGGCCGAGTGCGATACGCGCGGTTTCAACGGTGCCCTCGAGGTCGCGGCGCAGCAGGTGGGCGCGCGCCAGCTGGCAACCGTGCAGCAGTGCCGAGCGTTGGTACGCCGGATCGTCGCCGATGCTGGACAGAGGTGTCAGCAGCTCGATCGCCTGCTTGAGCAGCGGTTGCCGATACAAGTCGGTGCGCGCAGCGATGGTGAGCAGGCCCCACCCGGCCTCGGCAGACAGCTGGTCGGGGCTCAGGTAGTACAAGTACGGCGACAGCTCGTCAGCTGTCGCGCCGGCCAGCAGATCCTGTGATCGATCGGCCGCGGTGCGGAAGGCTCCGAGGTCGCCGACGCTGGCGTGGGCGGTGGCGGCACGGCCGGTGGTCCGGGCCCGCAGCAGATCGCTCGACGTCGGCACGCTGTTGGCGGCGTCGATGATCCGGAGCGCGTCGGTTCCTTGGTTGCTGTGGGCAGCGATGTAGGTCAGCATGCCGACGTTGTTGACCATCCGGCCGTCGTCGCTGGCCGCGCGCGCGACCCGGATCGCAAGCAGCAGATAGCGCTGGGCGATGGCCGTTTCGCCGGCGTCGAACTGCATCCATCCGGCCAGCTGCGCCAGGTCGGCCACGATGGTCAGCAGGTCCCGGCCGACCTCGGGCTCGTAGCTCGCGCTGCGCACCAGGTCGAGCACGCCGGCGAGCTCGTGGGTGACGTAGCGCAGGCTCAGCGCGCCGCCACCTTGCCGGTCGTCGAGATGGCGCAACGCAGTCACGTGCGAGGCGATCAGCTCGGTCTGCGGTGTCATCACCCGATCGGGTTGGGCGTGCGCCGGGATCGACTCGATCGTCGTCTGGATGCCGTCGAGCACTGCCGCGACCAGATCGGGGCCGCTCGTCGGCAACGGCCGCGATCCGCTGACGAGCTGCTCGAGCGAACGTACGAGCCCGTCGAAGTTCTGGTCGACGCCCAGCTCGCTGACCCGGGCCGTCGAGCGGCGAGCTCTCGCGTTGCCCGGCCAGAGCTGCTCGGCCGACACGAAGCTGCCGAGCTGGTCGGTCAGGATGATCGCGACCACCTCCGGGATCGACCCGTGGGGGCAGTAGTTGGACCGGACCCACGGGTACGCCGCGGTGATGTCAATCCGCTCGGCCGCGCGGCCGCGGCGGGTCAACCAGTGGTTCACCGCGCGGGCAAGGTCCCGAGGGCCCCAGCCGACCAGGTCTAGCGCCTCGGCCAGCGATGCCGGGCGCAGACCGGTATCAGCCATGGCGGTTGCTGTCGTTTCGCGCCTCACGCTTCCACGGTAGAGCCCGGTAAGACACCAGGTGGCGACGATCCGCTGGTCCGTGGATCTCTGGAGCAGACTTCACGACCTTCACGCCCCCTGTCCTGGACTTCGCACCGTTCACCGCTTCATCAGGTTATCAACCGTCCACGCTCAGTGATCCACTCGATGGAACACAGCAGCGAGACGAGGGGAGGCGAACATGATCCACCTACTGATGAGCCCGTGGCCGCTGATCATCGGGTACGCCGTGGCAGCGGTGCTGGTGGTCTTCATGATCCGCGACATCGCCGAAGAGGTGCGCGGCGAATGACCGCGGTCGCGGGCGGGGCGATGCCGAACAAGCGCCGCGGCCGCAAGTGTCGCCGCGGGACGAACTCCACACCCTGCGCCGACGCCCGCGATACATGGGTAGTGCAGCTCTGGTACGGCCAGCTCCGCATCAGTGAGCAGAAGGGCACCCCTGCACTCACCGCCAGGTACGCCGAATGCTGGCAGCGCCGTTTCCCCGACCTGCGGATCACCCTCCGTCCGCTCAAGCTGGCGCCGGAAGTGCGGCCGTGATCGGCCAGGCGGGGCTGCTGCCCCTGGACTACCTGCGGCATTTCGGCCACGGCACAGGCGTACGCCGGCCGGGTGCCGTCACTGAGCAGGCGAGCGGGCGAGGTCGATCCCTGCATCCCGAGCCCGCTCGCCGTTCCACCCGCGGGGTCGGATCGGATCCCGCCGGGGCCGGCGCCGTTCCCGCGCCGGGCGAGCCGAGCGGGAACGGCGCCCGAACGACGACCACCACGACCGTCAGGGCTGTCACGGTCGTAGTGGTTCCTGAGCAGGTCTGGCTCCGGCCGGACGGCACCACCGACGCGAACGACTGCCTTGAGTACGCCGTACTGCCGGACGGCGGCGCCGGCGTGCGGCACGGCGGCCAGCCCGGCGTCGTACTCTGGTTCACCGCGGCCGAGTGGGAAGCCTTCGAGGCCGGCGTACGCGACGACGAATTCGAGCACGCGACGATGATCGCGACACGTCCTGTCCAGCCGGGCAAGCGCGAGCGGGAGTCCTCGTTGTGAACGACCCTCGCCCCGTCATGGTGGGCTACCTCGTCCGGCCACTGACCGCGTCCCCTCAGCAGGACCAGGAGGCCGCGAGGCATCTGCATACCCTCGCTCAGCGCCTGGGCCACCAGCTGACCAGGGTATTCCGTGATCAGCGCCACGGCCGCCCGGCTGCGGCCATCGCCATGCTCGCCTACACGCGCAACCACAGCGTCGACGTGGTCGCCCTGGTGGGCGTCGACGACCTCGCGGAACCACACCGGGCTGAACTCGTTGCTGCAGGCATCCGGATCGTCAACTTCACGCCCCGCCACCGTAGCGAGCACGGGACTGAGGAAGCCCGGTCCGACGAACCACAACGATCAGACTCAACACCGAAGGAACCCCGATGACAGACCCCGGCCGGCGCGTGTATCGCAAGTCCAGTCGCAGCAGCCCGAACAACAACTGTGTGGAGATCGCCGTCGACCTGGTCGACGACGTCGTGGCGATGCGCGACAGCAAACTCCGCGAGGCCAGCCCCGTGCTCCAGGTTTCGGCCGCAGCCGGCCACCAGTTCCTCGCCAGCATCAAGACCGGCCGGTTCAGCTCACCCACGACCTGACCAGCCCCACGCTCTCCGTGCCGCCTCCAGGGCTTGGCGACACGGAGAGGTCGCGACGCCGCCTGCCCCTGATGCCTCATCGCTGTTGGAAGCAGAGAGGCCCAGTGGGTGGAAGCTCGGTGCCCCTCCCGAGGCTCCCGCCGAGCTGTCGCTCGCCGCGGCGACGCCGCTACGGATGCCCGCACCTCACGCAAGTGGAGGTGCGGGCATCGTCGATGCTGCCGCTGGTCGTACGCCGAGGCGGCTTGACCGCGCCCGGCCGGCAGCGGACTGTCGGTGCAAGAGTTCGGGGAGGGCGTCCGGCGCTGCAAGGCCAGCTGCGACTTCTTCGCTCACTGCCATGGATCGCACGCCGAAAATCTGTTCTTCGAGCACGGAACTCTCCTGGCTACCGAAACCGAACACTGCCGGACCTCGACCCAAGCCGTCGTGCTGGCTTGCACGACATCCATTCCGGAAGGCCTCCCAGGATGACCCATCCTTGAGCAGTTGGCCACGGCAACCGACGGCCAAGTGGCCCACATGATCGCTGCCCGGCGCGCGGCAACCCGAGCAGGAAATACCTGATCCCACACTGGTGGGGTGGGACTACAGGCCGAGCTGGGACAACTGGGCACAGAAGCCGAAACCGTTCAAGAAGAAGCGGGTCTACTTCGGCAAGAGGAACTAGCCTGCTACAGAGAAACGGTGACGACGCAGGCCGTCAGGATCGGGTAGGGAATGCAAACTCAGAAGTACGGCCGGGCGCGGGTCGTGAAGCCGCACATCGAGCTGTCCGAGCTGCACCACATAGACAGCCTGGAGGGCGAGAGGACGATCAGCGACTTCGACTACGGCCCGCAGCACGTCCGTGACCTCGTGGTCGCCGAACACACGCTGCTGTCCGGCCGGATCTCGAAGCTCGTTACTGACCGCCTCACCTTTGAGGCGGTCACCCTGCAATCGGTCATTGTCACCGACTGCGTGCTGAGTTCAAGCGACTGGATCGACTGCTCCCTGAACCGGGTCGTCTTCCGCGGCTGCAAGCTCTTGGGTGCCAACTTCACCGACAACAAGTGGTCCAGTGTCGTCTTCGACAACTGCCGCATCGAATACGCAACCTTCGACTCGATTCACGCCAGCGGGCCGGCTGTCTTCGTCGACACCCGATTCAAAGAGGTCACCTTCCGCCGCACGGACTTCCCAGGCGGGCACATGGCCCGCTGCACACTTGAGGATGTCGAGTTCGACGGCGGCACCTACACCGACTTCGACCTCCGGACCACCGACCTGTCGACCATCCGGGGCGCCGGGCACTTGAACGGTGTGCTGATCGACCCGGCACAGAGACTGGAGCTCGCTGAGGCGCTGGTCTCCGAGCTCGACCTTCACTATCCCGACGACGACACCACGAGCGGCCGCGCGTGACGAACATGCACGAGCAGCGGCAGGCGTGGATGGAAAGCCACCTGGAGTGGGCCGCACGAACCTTCGGCGTGCAACCCGTCAGTTCCCCGGTGCACACAGCGCGGCTGCATTCGGTCGGCTGCCGCGTCTGCGACACCACCGGAGGGGACGCGTGGCTGCGCGTCGTGTATGCCGACCCCGAATGGGGACAAGGCAACTACCTGGACGGCAACCTCACCGCGAATACAATCAACAACGTCCCCAAGCCGCAGGTCGCGCAATGGAAAGAGTGGGATGACAACGGCCGGCAGATCCGTGGCGAGATCAGCACCTACATCCCGGACACAGCCATCTCGGCCGGTATGACCCTGCCCGCCGGCTTCGCGCCCTCCGACCAGTGGCTCGCCGAACTCACCCGCGCTCTGCGGGCGCTATCAGCACATCCGGTTCCTGCAGGCGGTCTGGATGCCGACTCAGTCAACAACGGCATCCGTGCCTTCTTCGGCGCCGAACTCGACATCATGGCCGTGCCGTGGACGTCGGCACACTGCGACCTGCACTGGGGAAACCTCACCGCACCGCGGCTGTTCCTTCTCGACTGGGAGACCTGGGGCCGGGCGCCAGCCGGGTACGACGCCGCGACCCTGCTGTGCGCCACCCTGAACCAGCCGGAAACCGCCCATCGGATCCGCGAAGCGCTCGCAGAATTCCTCGACACACCAGCCGGACGCGTCGCGACCCTCACCGCGGCCGTACGGTTCCTCCGGTTCGCCGACGACGGCGACCACACGCAGCTCGCCATACCGGTACGGCGACACGGCTTGGCGATGCTCGAGCAACTCGGCATGAGCCCGACCGGGGCGGCGCTCGGCAGCGAGGGGTAACCACCGCCATGGGCAGGCGCACAGCGGGCAGCAGTGTCCGAGCTATCCCTGAACCGTTCGCTGGCCGATGAACGGGGACCGGAGCTGGTCGACGTGCGCGGACAGCGCGTCGGCCAGCTCGGGGAAGTCTCCGTCGTCGATGCGGTCCTTCAGGCGTGCTGCGGCGATCAGCTGCGCGGTCCGGCCGGCGGGGGAGTCGAGTATCTCGCCGAACGCGGCACGAACGCGTTCCGCGGCCGCGGGGATATGCAGGCTGAACAGGAACAAGGTGGCCTCGTCGTACCCGGCGGGTCCTCGTCCCCAGAATTCCCAGTCGAGGATCCCCAGCAGCGGAGCGAACACGTTCGCCCAGTGCAGGTCGCCGTGGATGGTTGCCCACGTGTCGACACCGATTGGTGTCCCGTAGACGCGTTGGGTACGTTCACGGGTGCGTTCGACGTTGATCCCTGACCGGGAGGTCTTGGTCCGGTGGAGCGCGCCCAGTGCGGCCGCCAGGCCGGTCCACCAGGTCTCGGGCAGGCCGGGATCGTGCTGCAGGTCGTCGGCGGCCGAAACCGTCTGGCCGGGCAGCAGAGTCATGAGCTCGGCGCGCTGGCGGCGCCAGTCAGCCTCGGTCCACTCGTCGACGTCGAGCACTCGTGCCCGCGGAACCCCGGTCAGGTCGTTCGCGTCGCTGTTGCCGGTCCAGGTGTCGCCGGCGGCGTACTCGGGGAACTCCGACACGACCCGCAGCCAGCGCCGCCCGGCTGGGCCGTTGACTGGGGCACCGATGGTCCGTAGCCGCCACCCGTACGTCGGTTCGCCGTCGACGTCGACCCCGAAGTGCCGGGCCGCGCGTGCGAGGTTCAGCCGCATCCACTCGGCGAACCGGGCGTCCGCGGCCGCGACCTCGTCGGCGGCCGGTTCATCGGTGCGCACGAACGTCGTCCTGCTGATCGTCGTCGATGACGTGGTGCAGGTATGCGTCAGGCGAGTGCAGGAACCTCGCCCAGTGGTCGACCAGGTCAAGGTCCTTCCACGCGGTGCGGCGGAAGCCGTACGGGCCGACCTCGACGACATCCGCGCCCGGGGTCGCCGCGAGGAGGGGGGAGTGGGTGGCGCACACGATCTGTGCCCCGCTGCGGCCGAGGTCGTGCAGGACCGAGATCAGGTGCAGGCACGAGGAGAACGAGAGCGCGGCCTCGGGTTCGTCCATCACGTAGAACCCGGGCGCGTTCATCATCGCCTGGACCATCGTGACGAACCCCTCGCCATGGCTCATCGCGCTGGTGTCGTCCTCCCAGTACCCCGCAACGCCGCCGAGGTTCTCGGTCATCGAGAACGCCGTCTCGGCCCGCAGGAAGAAGCCCTTCTTCTTCAGCCGCGGCCCGCCGAGCATCTTCGATCCCGCCGCTGTGGTGTCCAGCCGCAGCACCTTGCCGAGCTCGGTGGTGATCGGCTCGGGTCGGCCCATCTTGGCGCTCGCGCGGCCGCCGTGCGGATCGAGCTTGAACCCCTCGGCGATCGCCTCGACCAGGGTCGACTTGCCGGACCCGTTGTCGCCCATCAGGAACGTCACCGGCCGCCGGAACTCCAAGCCTTCGTCGGCCAGCTGCGCCACGCACGGCACCGTGAATGGCCACCGTCCCCGCCGCCCACGGTCAGGCTGCAGGTGCTCCGGGATGTAGGCCCGACGTACGAACAGCTCTCCAGGCCCTTTCTGCCGATCCGAACAAGTCCTTGCAGGTCAGGCTAGCTGGCATGCCTGGAACAGGGGTCGACCGTTGCAGCTGGTCGACGCTCATGTCATCCAGGTCGACGGCGGCGCAGAGAGCAGCCGCTCAGAAGATCACCTCCGTCGCTACGCTGAGCGGCATGCCGACCGTCGCGGAACTCCTGCCGGCGGCCGTCGGGTTGACGCGGGCGTCGTGCGAGCGATTGCTCGGTGAGTCGATCAGGACCGATGATCCGATGATCACAACGGTCCAGGCCGAACGTGTACTGGGGCTGAGCAGTGGTCAAGTACTCAGGCTGCATCGCCAGGGGTGGTTGGAGCGTCATGAAGCCCAGCTTCGGCGGCACTACCGGCTCGTCGACGTGCTCGAGCTTGCCCAGCCGATCTCTGTTGAGGCGGCGGCCGAGCTGATCGGTTGCCAGCCGCATCAGGTTGTGGTCCCGCCCGATCGGGCGCTGCGGACGCTGGACGCTGTTCTGCAGCGAGGGCGTCGTCGACGCCCACCGGACAGGTCCTGGCCGTTCCCGGACGACGACGTAGTGGAGTTGTCGCCGGTCCTGGTGGATGAGGACGCGGCCAGGTGGATCGGGATGGCAGAGGCCTCGGTGATCCTCGGAGTGAGCTACCGCACCGCGGTACGCATGGCGGCCGCGGGGAGGCTACCAGCCGAAAAGGACCGTCAGAACAGGTGGAGAGCGCAGTACGGCAAGGCGATCCTGGTGCGCAACGCGCTGCGGGCGCGGGCTGACCGCTCCGCGGGCCGACCAATCACGGACGACTGACGGGTTCGCTACAGCTGCAGCTGGTCGACGTCGGCGGGCGTGAGGTCTGGCCTGATGCGGAGGTAGCGCATCAGATGACGGGACTGACGTCCCTGGGTCGCGGTGTCGACTGCCACCTCAACGACGACGTTCGGTTCGACCTTCGTGAGTGGCCTTGCGGCATCACGTCCGCTCCACGGGTACGCCGAGATCTCGTCAGGCCAGGAGTGCCCCGCCTGAGCAGGGGAGAGGAGTGTGGCGAGCTGGGCCGACTGGCTGGGAGAGAGGGTGCCGGTTCGGCCGACGATGATCAGGTTGCCGCCGGCGTCGTACTGGCCGGCGATAACGGCGTCAGGCCGGGTGATGGGGCCGAGGACGCCGCCCACGATGATCTCTCGGCTGTGCCGGTGGCGGATCTTCTGCCAGTCGCGGCGTCCGCCGACGTACCGGGTGCCGGCTCCCTTGGCCACCAGCCCTTCGATACCCATCGTGGCGAGGGATTCGAACCACAGCCGGGCCTCGGCCGGATCCTCGGTGACGGGGGTGAGCTGCAGTGGTGGCCGCCATCGGGCGGCCAGCTGTTCGAGGCGCTGCCGGCGTACTGTCCAGCGCTGGGTTCGCAGGTCGACCCCGGCGACCGCGGACGTCGAACGCGACGTACGACGCCGGCTGTCCGCCGGACCGTGGACGGACGGTCCGGCGGCCCGTGGCGAGGCGGTGCTGCAGCTCGTCGAAGCTCAGCCGGCCGTTGACGTAGACGACGAGCTCGCCGTCGAGTACGACGCCGTCGGACACCTGGTGAACGGCGGCGGCCACGACGTCGGCGAAGCCGGCGGTGAGGTCGTTGCCGTTGCGCGACCATAACCGGGCCGCGTCGCCGGAGCGGACCAGGACGGCCCGGCTAGTTGACTGAACTCTTCGGTGCGCCGATTGGCGTCGGAGATGCGTGACTGGAGAGGGTGTGTCGGTGGTTGCTGATGCGGGTCGGGTGGTCGAGTTCGCGACGGGGTTGCGGTGGCGGGTGCTGTTCCCGGAGTCCGAGCACGTCGCGGCCTCTCGGTTCCTGCGTGATCTGGCCGCGTCGGATTGCTCCGCGGCGACGCTGCGCAGCTACGCGTACGACCTGTTGCGCTGGTTTCGGTTTCTGCATAGCCGCTGGACGCCGTGGGAGCGGGCGGAGCGAGTGGATGTGCTGGAGTTCGTGGAGTGGCTGCGGGAGACGCCGGTTCAGCAGCGGCTGCACCGGCGGAGGGACGCGTCGCCGCCTGGATCGGTGAATCCGCTTACGGGCAAGATGTCACTGGGAGCGACGTACGCGGCCCGGACGATCAACCATCAGCTGAGTGTTCTGTTCGGGTTCTACGAGTGGGCGTGCGCGGCCGACCTGGGACCTTTGGTCAACCCGGTTCCCGCGCAGCGGACTCGGGCTGGTGGCCGGGTGGCTGCGCATCACAACCTGATGGAGGACTTCGTCATTCACCGGCGGGCGACGTATCGGCAGAAGACACCGCGGCCGACGTGGCGGGCGATTCCTGATGATGCCGCTGACGCGCTGTTCGGCGCGTTGCGCAGTCACCGGGACCGGGCGCTGGTGTCGTTCTGGTTGTCGAGCGGTGCCCGAGCCACCGAACTGTTTGGGGCTGTGCCACGGAACGGACCTCGATGCGGGCGCGAACACGATCACGGTGGTCAGCAAGGGAAGCCGGGTGCGGGAGACGATCCCGGCGAGCGTGGATTCGTTCGTGTGGCTGGCGCTGTATCTGCGGGAGGAGCGGCCGCCGGCTCAGCCGGGCGGCCCGGTGTGGTGGACCCGGCAAGGATCACCGCGCCCGTTGACTTACCACGCTGCGAGGGCGGTGCTGCAGCGAGCCAACGCGGCATTAGGCACGAACTGGACCCTGCACGATCTGAGGCACACTGCGGCGGCCCGGTTGCTGGCCGATCCGGCGTTCACGTTGTTCGACGTGCAGACGATCCTTCGGCACGCGAGCGTATCGACCACCCAGATCTACACCCAGCCGCGATTGGAGGACTTGGTCGCCAAGGTCCTCGAGCACCATGCCCGACCCCGGCCGGTCGGTCCGGTGATCGAGCCTGCCTACGACGACGCCATGGTGAGGGAGCTCCTGGGGCTTCCCGCATGACGGAGGTATCAACCGGCGCTGAGCGCACGGCCGACCCACGATCGGCTGCGCGGATCCAGGCGGCCCGGACGCGGGCGGCATCCGGACCAACGACCAAGCCATTGTCGCCACCGGCCGTGGTAGAGCCGGATGCTCTGTTCGGGCGGCATGGACGGATCCTCCAGCGGCATGCCTACGACCTCGGGTCTGCGCCTCCGGCATTGCTGCCTGGTGCACCTGGCGAGGAGGTCCAGGGCCTTGGCCTGGACGATGCGATCGGTTACACCCTGGATCGGGTGCTCGGGGTGATTCCGAGCCGGAAGCCGACGTCGACCGGCGTGCGGCGGATCCTGCGCTGGCTGGACCGATTCGACGGCGACACTTGGGAGCAGCGCTGGCTGGCCAGCGGCGCCGACCGGGCGCCTCGAGCCTGGCGGGCGGCGGTTACGCCACGCACACCGGAACCGTCGGTGGCCCAAGGCGTGAACGCGTTGATGGTTGCACGCATCCTGCGCCCTTCGTACGGCTGGCAGCTGGCTTCCAAGGCCGGCGCTTACCTGCCTCAGCGCATGCTCGCCGTCAACGAGGCGGAGCAACTGGAACGGCTACGGGCACTACCGGCCTACCAGGCGGCGCTGTTGCGGCACCAGTACGACGCGGAGGCCTGCTTGTCGCGGGTGCTGATCCGGACCGGGAAGCGCCTCGGCCAGCTCCAGGGCGAGGATCTGCTCTTCTACGCCGACGTGGTCCGCACATCAGGGCGGAACCGGCGCGAGCACCTGGCCTGGGAGCTGCTGGTCGCGCTCGGACCGTTCGCGGCAGAGCCCGTCACGCTCCGGGCCGCCTGGTCGGCCAAGGGCAACACCCGCCAGCACTCGGTCGAGACCCTGGTCGACCGCTACTGCATCCCGGCGGGCGGGGTGCGCGACCTGCTCGTCGACTACCTGCGCGAGCTCAAACCGTCGATGGACTACGGCAGCCTGGAGGGCTGGGCCTACCGGCTGGTGCGGTTGTTCTGGTGGGAGGTGCTGCAGATCAACCCCGCCCAAGCCGATCTGCGGCTGGCGCCTGAGGTCGCGGCTGAGTGGCGCGAACGGCTGTCAGTAACAACTGATGGGCAGACCCGCCGCGAGATCCACTCGATCCTGTTCGCTGTCCGGGGCATGTATCGGGACCTGGCGGAGTGGTCACACGACGAGCCGGCGAGATGGGGACCGTGGGTCGCGCCGTGTCCGGTCTCGCGGCACGAGTCGAAGAACGCCTCGAAGGCCAAGAGGCATCAGCAGTCGCGGATGCGGAACCGCACCCGGGCGTTGACACCACTGCTGCCAGCCCTGCTCGCCGAAGCGGTGCGCCGCCGCGACTGGTCGGCCCGGTTGCTGACCGTCGCGCAACACGCTGGCCATGGGCAACGGTTCGTCGTCGACGGATCGGAGTTCGAGCTGCATCAGCCGCCGCCACGCCGCTACGAACGGGACCGGCCGAGCCTGCTGCGCGCCCGGATCATCACCGCGGCGCCGGAGCTGCCGTTGATCCGGGTCAACCGGCACGGCCTGTTCGACATCACCGCGGCCGAAGCCAACGGATTCTGGGCATGGGCGGTCATCGAGACGCTGCGCCACACAGGGATCCGCATCGAGGAACTCCTCGAGCTGACCCAACTGTCGCTGCGCCACTACACAGCCGCCTCCACCGGCACGCTCGTGCCGTTGCTGCACATCGTTCCCAGCAAGACCGACACTGAGCGGCTGATACCGATGACGCCGGAACTGGTCACAGTGCTGGTCGCAGTTCAGCGCCGGGCGAAGGACAGCAGCGGCCGGATCCCGCTGTCAATACGCTACGACCCACACGAGAAGGTGCACGGAGAACCGTTTCCGCACCTGTTCGTCCGCCGGATCGGCACCCGGAACGAAGTCTTGTCGCCGTCGGTCGCCCGACGGCTCATCCTGGACGTCGCAGTCTCGGCCGGGCTGCGCGACGCCGGCGAGCCGATCCACTTCACGCCGCACGACTTCCGGCGGCTGTTCACCACCGAGATGGTGTCCACAGGTCTGCCGCTGCACATCGCCGCGACCCTGCTCGGGCACCTCAACCTCGACACCACCCGCGGCTACACCGCCGTCTTCCCCGAAGAGGTGATCGCCGCCCATCAGCACTTCATCGAACGTCGCCGAGCCACCCGCCCGGCCGGGGAACTGCGGACCGCGACGGGTGAGCAATGGGCGGAGTTCGAGAACCACTTCCTGCTGCGCAGGGTCGCCCTCGGCGACTGCCACCGCCCCTACGGCACACCATGCGTCCACGAACACGCTTGCGTGAAATGCCGGTTCCTGCGAGTCGATCCCACCCAACTGCCGCGCATCGAGGAGATGACGGCCAACGCGACCGAGCGGCTCGCCGAGGCCCAGGAACGAGCATGGCTTGGCGAGGTGGCGGCGTTGGAGGACTCCTTGACGCATCTACACCAGCGCCGCACCGAGGCCGAGCAACAGCTCAGTGCCGCACCGGCGCCCTTACCCGCCGCAGGTCGCTGACTTCCGTCCACAGGCAGGGCTTCCGCTCAACGCTGCAGGCAGGCTAGATGGCAACGGCAGCCGATTGACGGTGTCCTCGATGCCCACCGTCAGCACAGCCTTGCAGGAAAGCTGCAACGCTCGAGGTCTACACATCCGGCCTAGACCCGTCTACCGTCAACGCTGGGGGTTCGTAGAGGCATGAGGGTGGGCGTCGGAGCGAGCCGAGGGTTGTCGGATCCCGTCGTCCTTTCCACGATCGCTGCCGTGGATCGTGAGGGGCGCGCTGCCTATGGTCTCGCTCGGGGACGCGGACCGTATAACCACAGTCCAAGAGATACAGGGGAAAAGATGCGTAAACTTGGCGCAGCCACGGTGATTGTTGTTGCCATATGCGCCGCGGCAGGGGGTATTCCTGCCGTAGCCGCCGATAATCCACCGAGTCAGAGCACAGACACAAGCGATCAGGCCACACTGCGTAGCGGCAGGTCGTTCGAAAAGATTCGTCCCTTGATTCCACGTGACGCATACGCGGGCGCCTATCTCGACACGAGCTCGGGCACGTTGCGTGTCATGGTCACGAAGGTGCCCCAGCTACCTGCATTGGACCCGCAGGTGGACGCCCCGGTCGAACTCGTAACCGTCCGATACACGTTGGAATATCTCGACCAGCGGATGGCTCAAGTCTTCGCCGCCGCGAGCAAACTGGGCGACGCGGACTCGCAAATAGTCACTGTCGATGTCAATGAAGCCAAGAACACGCTCGAAGTCGCGGTGGACGGACCGATCACCTCCTCCCTGCGGGAGCGTATAGCACAAGTCGCCCCCGACACCCCGCTCGAGCTGGTGCCGGGACCTCCGCTGGTTCCAGGTGTAGCGCACTACACGCCTAGCCGAGTGGCCGACTTTGCTCCATGGAGCTCCGGGACGTTCATCTACAATCCGTCTATCGGTGGGATCTGCACCTCTGGCCCCGGTGTGAAGATCGGATCGACCGAATACATGCTCACTGCGGGCCACTGCGCGAGTGCTACTGGTCAACAGATCCAGCAGGGAGACCCTGACGTGATCCCCCCGCCGCTGCCGGTCGTTGGGAACGTGGCGAATAGGTCAGGATATCCGAATCTAGATGCGATGCTGATCACCGCAAATGTCAGTAATACAATGTATAGAACCTGGTACAACTTCTACTCCGTAGATTCCACTCCATGGGAGAGTTTGACGGGGCAGACGGTGTGCACGGGTGGTGCATTCTCAGGCGAGCGATGCAATCTGAGTGTCGGAGCGACCAACTATTGCTCCAAGGTCCAAAACTCTTGCGGCCTGACTTTAGCCTACCGCAGTGGATATATCGCCGCCGGAGAAGGTGACAGTGGTGGGCCTGTTTACATCTTAGCGCCGGGTCTGAGGTACAGCGGAATTGTGACCGGACCACGCTACACGACGGACAATTTCGATTGTCCGAGCTATCCGTCCGGCATTAGATCCTGCTCCTCATATATCGTGTTCACCAGAATACAAAATACCCTAGGGTATTTTGGGGCCTCGTTGGTGTCGTCGTGACGACTTAGACGGGCGCAAGCATCCCAGAAACCAAACCTGGTGCCGGTGTCCAACTGCCGGCACCAGCCGCCCGTGGGGGCTATCGCCCAGGGTGTGCATGCCGGGCTCAGACAGCCTCGATGCGACAGTTGCCATAGATTGCTGGCGGGTGGTGGCGGGGCTATGGATGTCACGGAGACGCGATGCGCATGGGGTCCTGGCGGCAACGAGCGACAGGACGGTGGCAAGAACAGGGCGGAACCTTTGGGTACTGCCAGCCTGTCTATACGAGTGAAGGGCTCTGAGGGGACAGGTGGGACATGGCTGGGGACTCGGATTTTGGCGAGTACGTTGCCGCGCGCTGGCCCGGCTTGGTGCGCTCCGCGGTGCTTCTGGGATGCACGCGCCCGGAGGCCGAGGACCTCGTGCAGACGACCCTCGAACGATGCCTGGTGAAGTGGACCAAAGTACGGGCGGCCGATGACCGCGACGCCTATGTGCACCGAGTGTTGCTCAACGTCTTCATCTCCGCACGTCGCCGTCGCTGGATCGGCGAGAGGCCAGTGTCGGTTCTGCCGGAGCACGCCGGCCCGGACGAGACCGCCAACATTGACGACACCGACGCGATGATGCGCGCACTTGACCGACTGAGCACCGATCAGCGCGCCGCTGTGGTGCTCCGCTACTACGCCCGCCTGACTGACGCGCAGATCGCATCCGTGCTCGACGTCGCGGTCGGAACAGTAAAGAGTCGACTCTCCAGAGCCGTGAAAGTCCTGGCGCAGGACCCTGACGTGGCAGAACTGCGAGGAACATGATGATCGATTCCAAGTTGACCGAGATCCTCGAGCGTACTGCGCAGCGGACAAACGTGGGGCCAGCACCGATCGAGGCGATTCGCGCAGGCGCTGCGCGACGCCGGCGTCGCCGCGCAGCCGCACTATCGGCTCTCGGCGTAGGAGCCGCGGCGATCGCGGTGAGCGCAACGATGCTGCTCACGGGCAGCCTCAACCTCACGAACCCCACGCCGCCGGTCGCGACTGCGCCAACCGCGGGGATGCGACTTGTCGGCATCGGCCATGCCGCGATCGCGGTGCCCGAGGAATGGGGTACCAACCAAAGCTACTGCGGAACACCGCAGAACGACACAGTCCTGATCGACGAGCCTCCCAACGGCTACTGCCAGAAGACTCGCCCCAAAGGCATCGACAGCGTGGCGCTGACAAGTGGTAAGCCAATCGGCTTCGAGGCCGACAGCACCTTCGAGATCGACGGTGTCCAGGCCGAACGTCAGCGGACAGTCTGCTCTGTCGCGCCGATCAACCACGTTACGGTCTGTTCCGGCACAGTGTTCATGCCAACTCTCGATGTGTCGTTCCGGGCAGAGTCCAGCACCGCTTCCGATGAAGTCGGCCGGATTCTTGACCGAATCTTGGTCACGCCAGACCAGATCGGTGTGCCGGACCCCCAGTTCGATGGATCGAACCCGGCCATCCGCTCAGGCGAGAAGTATGCGGAGAGACTCACGGCACTGGGCCTGAAGGCCACCATCGAGACCAGGAAAGCTCGTGGCTTCATACCCGGCGACATCCTGGCCGTATCACCCTCGCCAGGCACCATGCTGGCGCCTGGAACGACGGTATCGGTGACTGTCGTCGCCCAACCTTGAGTCCAGCAAGGACCAAGTCGCTGGACGACGCCGCGCGTAGCCTTGGGTTGACAAGGTTCAGTGAAGGAACCCGTCCCATTTCGGCTCGTACCGGGTTCCTCCCACCAGATCCTGTGGGCCGGGAATCTGCTCGACAGCTTTGGCCAGCACGACGTCGACCGGGCCTGCCAGACCGGCCGGGATCGGCACCTGGCCGTCAGTACGTCGTCGGGCCGGGCTCACCGTGACTCCGCGGCCGCGGACGTCTGCGGCGGTGGCCGAACGGTGGCCAGGCGACGACGACCACCCTCTCGACCTTCAGCCTGGTGTCCCGCTGCGGGCAGAACCGATGGACTGGCAACGAGTACATATTCGAAGTGTGCGCTATTCGTCTGTCGTGCGCTGAGCGCGGCGAGCCACAGACGGCGACGACGAACCGTTGCCGGGCGTAGCTTCCAGGTGGACGAACCGATGTTGTTACTCGACCTCATCCCGCTCGGTCCGGATTGTGTGTGAGGTCGGGCGCGTACCTATGGCACCTGCTTGAGGCCAGGCAGGCATCGCATCGGTGACCCACCGACGTCCGAGCCACTCACAGCAGCAGAGTCGACCACGCTCCCCCGAGGCCATCGGCCACCAGTCGGCCGTCCGACAGCCTAAACGGAAGGCTTAGGAGGCCCAACTGGGGCTTCGGGAACGTCGGGTTCGACAGCCACGAAGGCTAACCCATCGGTTCTGGCCTCCAGGTCTGCCGCGTAAGCGGCGTCGACCCTGCAGAGCGTGATCATGACAAGTCCCGATTCGGGGTCCGGGCCGACCGACGTCACAGGCGTACTGGAGCCATCGACGGGGAGCAGGGTGTCAAGTGCCCAGCGCATGATCCGGTCGACTTCATCCTGTGGGGGGCGCCAGCGACGAACGCGCAGGTGCTGGGGCTGGCGAACTAGCTGCAGCAGTTCTCGCCGCGCTCGATGCATCTCCGTCCTGTCCGGGATATTGACGACCAGGATCTCCTGGCCGGCTTCGGCATCCACGACTGTGCTGAGGTGCGCCTGAGCACCCGGATTGTGTTCGATCCACCCCTGTACCGCCTGGCGGTCCGGCGAGGGTCTCCGATCGGGCCTCGGAGGAGGCGCTGCGTTGGTCACGTCGGATCCACTCCCGAAGTTGCATGAAGCTGCAATGCCGAGCTCTGTCAATCCAGACTAGCCCGCTCTATCTTCGGCGTGGAGGTGGGGGAAATGTCTCGAGCAAAGACGCCTCTGCTGTTCACGGCGGCCACTGCCGCCGCCGTCCTGTGTGCATCAACGGCCACCGCGACCGGACCAATCCGCCTGGGAGAGCCGAACCCGCAGCAATCATCCATTCCAGCAGAGTTCCTGCCCACCGCAGCCGAGACAGCTGCGACGAGCCTGTCGGATTGGATCGAGGAGCATCCGACTGTCGCCGGCGCCGGCGGGGTCGCGATCTCCGACGACCTGGCGACGGTCAATGTCTATTGGAAAGGAACAGCCCCGTCCGACCTGCAGAGCCTTGCAAAGACTCAGCCCGCGCCGGTCGCCTTCCGCTCAGCCGCGTACTCGAACGACGAACTATCGGCGACATCACAGAAGCTCATTGACTCCTTTCCAGGCGTGGTAACGTCCGCCGGGCCGAGCCAGGACTGGTCAGGTGTCGTGGTCACCTTGAAATCAAATGCGCCCGCGAGCGCGATGACGACCCTGAGCACCGCCGCCGCGGGTACGCCGATCACGTCGCTTGGAGTCGACGAACCCCAGCCCGCCGCTCGAAACAACGACTACGCGCCCTGGTTCGGCGGCAGCCTGATCACCGGACCCAAGACCTGTACAACGGGAGTCGCTGCTTACGCTGGGACCCACAGCTACATCACGACCGCCTACCACTGCCTTGCAGGGACGTTCTACAACTACGACTCTCCCCGAGCGGAAGTCGGTGCAGTGAGCGCACGCAATGGGCCTCACGACATCGAAGTCATTCCGACAAGTAGTAACTACTTCATCTGGGACGGCGCCTGGAACAGCGGCTCCGCATCGTCGGTCTACCGCGCCTTGGCGCCTGTGCTCAACACGCGCATCTGGGTCAGCGGCGGAATCTCCGGAATAGCCGTCTACCAGCGCTACATCAGACTCCTGAACCGCTACTACTCCCTCGGGAGTGCCCAACCAAGAGTCGGGCGAGCCTTCGTTTTCATGGAAAGTCTCACCGGCACTGGGTGCGGCACCGGTGGCTGTGGCGGTGTCTTCCAAGGAGGCGACTCAGGGGCGCCCGTCTTCCGTTACACCAGCAACGGCCAGAAGGAAGTGTTTGGCTTCTTGTCTGCCTCGTACGGTGTGCACGCGACCTTCTGCGACACCTCGAACAAACGCCCAGAACCACAGTACTTCTGCGCGAATAGCTACCCGTACGGCTACGCGGTCAATGCACTCGATGCGCTGGGCAGCATGGGCTTGCACGCCAAGGTCGGTTGAGCGTTCCGTGGCTTGACACCGCGCAGCTATTAGTCGCGCCGACCGCACATCCATATCGACGCGGCCATCCGCGACCCGGCCCGACGAGCCAGGGTCGCGGATGAGCGATACACACGGTTCATCCATCCCACTCCCGGTTATGCTCAGGGATGTCGGCC
This sequence comes from Kribbella sp. NPDC059898, assembly GCF_042730855.1. NCBI lineage: Bacteria > Bacillati > Actinomycetota > Actinomycetes > Propionibacteriales > Kribbellaceae > Kribbella > Kribbella sp. NPDC059898. The sequence continues at coordinate 15,520 of NZ_JBHWKR010000030.1, read as the reverse complement.
CCTTCGCATCGTCCACAGTGCCAGTCACCGGTCACAGCTACCAGACTGCGCTCGGCCATCAGGAGCTGTCGCCTGTCATTGTGGATCCGCAGCGACGTCGTCGACCTTCTGGAGGTCTTGGCGCGGCACCAGCCGCACGGTCCCGTCCTCGTCTTCGACCCGGCCGTACCAGACGCCATCATCGCGGATCCAGGTAGCGAGCTTGCCCGCGTGTTACTCCGCCCGCCGGACCCGCTCCGGAGCGTCGAGCTTCCGGACGGTCTCCGCCGACCGCGGGCCGTGCGCGTCCTCCTGAATCTCCAGATCGACGCAAACTCGGTTCGCGGTCCGCTCGTCAGGGAGGTTCCGCGCCCTATACCCGTGGACAGCGCCATCCCAGACCGCGAGCTGACCGCTCCCGTCATCGTCCGGCCGCACCGTGAATCGTCGCGCCATGACCACAGCATAAGCCTGTACTCGAACATTTGTTCCCCTAAGTTCGAGCGTTCGCGCGGACCGCAAGCCACCTCATGACCGCGGGTCGCAGCGACACCGATCACACGGTGGGCCGACTGGGCGTTGAGCGCGCCCTTGTGGAGCCGGGCCAGGTCGTGGTGTCGTGCACCCACGGCACGGCGGCCGCGGCTGTTCAGCGCGGAACACTCGACGCCCGACGGGTGATCGCCACCGACCGCCGCCGGTGGGCCGCCGCGCCGACGACGCGGTGCGACGCTGAACGCAACGAACCAGACCAAGTCGGCGGTGTTCGTGTTGCTGAGCTACAGGTTCTGGCTTGTCCGGCGTTATAGGACCGTCGGCGACAGCATCTTGGCTACCGGCGAAGCGTGCGTCATCCGCGGGTCACAGGAAGCACAACGAAGGTCCGGCACGTGATCCGTCTGAGGACCTCCTAGGTGGTTGCGGGCGTCCAGTTCAGCAGCGCGCGCAGCTCCGTGATTGTGTCGGAGAGTTGGTCATGCACGACCAGGTCGGGCCGTTCGGAGCGGCACTGCAGGACGACGTCGGTGCGACGCAGATACCCGGGAGCCGCGCCGATGACGATCGGGAGTTCGGGGCGGGCCAGGGCCGCGCCGAGCTCGAGCAGCGAGATCGGCTGGACCGAGTTGGACGCCGGGAACCAGAAGAGCATGTAGGACAGCCGCGGATGTTTGCGGTTGGCGACCTCCCAGCCGATCTGCTCGGCGGTCGCCTCGGGGGAGGCGAGGTCGAACTCGCTACGCCGGGGGTTGAGTACGACGACCGGGTCGCAGTCAGCGTGGCAACAACGTCGGCCTGCCAGTCCGGGCAGTCGCTGATCCCGCCGGCGGCGGCTCCGAGTCAAGGTCCGTCCAGTGGCCTGGTCAGTAGCTTGTGCGGCGGCCGGACTTGTAGTCCGACCGGTCAAAGGGGCCCGGTGGAAGGTCAGCTGCCGGGTTGTAGGCAACGCGGCGTACGCCGTACCGGCCGCGTGCAACGCGGCCCCCGCCCGGACCGAGCTGGGCGGGGGCCGCGAGGGGGGACGCACAGCGTACGGCAGACCAGCCGGACCCGTCACCGGCTTGGGTACGCCGGGGGCGCTGCCGGCTCGTAGTCTGCTCCGACGACGGTCCGCACAAGCCGCGCCGGATCTGGTGCGGCTTGTCGGTCAATCCCGCCACACTGATGCCATGACCGACACCATCGACGCTCGGGAACCCGAGGACGTCGCCGCCCGCCGTACGCTGCTGCGCGATGTACTGCGGCTGCAGGACGAGCACACGCAGCTGGAGGTGGAGTACCTCGCGGTGCTCGCCACCGAGGACACCGACCGCGTGGAGGACCTGAACCTGCAGCTCCTGACAACCACCGCGCGGGCTGAGCAGCTGCTCGCCGATGTCGATCTGGCTGGACGGTGAAGGACCGGCCGAGCGCGAACTCCGGCCCGGCCGAGTGGTCAGCAGGTCCTGGATGCTGCACAACCTCGAAACCCTCGCCGGGCATTGTGTACGACCGGACAATGACCAGTTGTGGATGAGATGAGCGGATCGCATCGGGTTCGGCTATCCCGGGCCGCCGGTTGGAAGCTTCCGGCCGATGCCGTGTCGGTGGCGTGGCCGACGAAATGGGTGAACCCGCATCGGCCGGCTGAGCGGTCGCTTGAGGCAAATGCCGCGGCGGTCGCGGCTTACCGCGAGCACATACGGAGCCATCCCGAGCTCGTTGCTGCTGCCCGTATCGAGTTGCGCGCCAAGCGACTGGGTTGCTGGTGCAAAACGGAGTGGCCGTGTCATGCCGATGTGCTTGCTGAAGTCGCTGCCGGCGAGTGGCCGTGACGATCTGTAAGGATCTCGGGTGGTCGGGACTAGTTGGCGGGTGCATCTATCTCAGCCTCGACAACCACCGCCTCCGCCACACCCTGGCCCGCCGGCAGCAACATCACCCCGATCGACACCAAGCCAAGACCCGGATGATGGTCCGCGTCTGCGTCGGTGCCAGCAGATAGCTTGCCCAGATGAGCACAGACGTCGCCGGCGGCCGCCCACGGCAGACAGCCTTGATTCGTGAGCATGGCGGGGCGAGAACCCGCACCCTTGATGAGCACATGTTTACTGTCGGCGCTACGCCGTTCCGGCTTCAGCTGTTCACCGCACCCGGCCTACGGCCAGTAGCGCTGACGACCCAGTTCCAAGGCGAAGGCGCGTCGCTGGTCCAAGGCGCCACCCGGTTCGCGGAGGCGATCTGGCAGCGCTGCTGCCCAACCGAGCTGCAGCCGCCAATCTTCATCACGCACCAACTGCACCAAAGCCGCCCCGCGCAGGGTTTCGTCCAGCTCAGCAACCCAGTGGTGGCTCACCAGACGCTCGCCCCGCCCGCGCAACGCGAAACAACCCTCACCGCCGACGAGCTGACACAACTCGTCGGCATGCCGATCGACGATTCGCGAGGCGACAGCTACGTCAAGGCCGAACCAGACGAGCCAGCCGAACGGTTCACCGTCACCGCGGTCGTCCGGCTGCCACGTCCCAACCTGGAGGGAAACCCAGCCTGCATGCCCGTCGGGATCCCATGGTGGCGTCGCCTGGGCCGCCAGCTCGTGCCACGCCGCAGCGGGCGCGACTGCTGCGACTATCATGCCGCCGACTGGGCGGCTGCAGGTAGCGCTGCAGTCCGCGCACTCAAAGCCGCCAGAGCTGAGCTGACGTCTGCGAGCCGCGCTAAGAACACCTCGATCCAACACGACGAGCTGCTCACGGCCGTGCTGGACGCGATCGACGAAGAGCAGAAGCTCGATGCAGAAACCCGAGAGTGGGCCCGGAGCTTATTCTTCGACCCGATTCGCCTCAGCACTCTGACATTTGCGCGCTATGACGAAGGACGACACCGCAGCCAAGCCATGCTCGACGCAGGAGTCCGCTTGACGGTCGTCGTCCCCGCGCTCCCAAATGGCGACGAGACATGATCGACAAGGTTCGACCGGTCAATGGTCAGCCTAAAGTACAGCGATAACGGGCAGACAGCGATAACGGGCAGACACTGGTCTGCAGGTGCCCGGTCAACGAGCTGCCCTGCCATTCTGCCGAGCTGGTACGGCGGGCGGCCAGTCGGGCGGTGTACGCCGAGCGGGCACAACTCGTGGCGTATGTGAGTGCGTGCCCACGATGCCATGATGGCGACCGACCCGGCCGAGGCGGTGTGCCCCGCGGTCGTCTACGTACGTACGCCGGCGGGCCAGCTGAGCTGGCACGTGGCCGCGCCGGACCTGCGGCATTTCGAGCACCTGGTGGTGGCCGGACCCGAGGATCCCGACGCGCAGTGGGACGGGCACAGTACGGCGGAGAAGTACGCCCGACTCTGTCGGCTCACCGCGGCCGCGAGCACGCGATGAGCGGCGCTGGAGTTCGTGAGGACCTGGTGATCGCCTCCCTGAGCGTGCTGCCGGGCACCCAGACGCAGCCGCTGGCATAGCGGCGCGCTGCTGCTGCCGGACCGGCGGCCGCCCTGATGGCTCCGGTCGACGCACCTGTGCACGTCTCGAACTAGGTCCGTTGTACGCCGAGGCACACCTGATCTGCGGGCCTCTGGCCGAGGGTGCTGATTGCGCTTTAGCTGCTCGTTGCTGCCCCAGAGGAAGTTCAGCGTGAGACGAACACGAATGGCAGCGGCAGGCGTAGAGGATGTAGGCGCCGCGGGAGGGCACCGTGGGTCATTTGTGCACGAAGGAACTGGCGCTACGCCGACGAGCTCGCCCGCCGCTTTCCCCGGGTCAAGCTGGACCCAGCACCTATCTACATCCGCGCCGACGACACCTACACGCCCGCATGGAACACGACCGCGCTCGACCTGACCCTCGCGTTCGTGGCCGACGACCTGGGTGCCGATGTCGCGCGATCCTCCTCCTCTTTCGAGGACTACGGTGTTCGTATGACCGAGATCGACATTGCCGGCCTGAAGAAAGAGATCGTCCTGGCTGCGTTGTACCACAGGGCTGCGGCAGTCGGCGCGGGTTCTCTGCATCCGCGGGTGGAGGATGAGCTCTCGGTGGCCTCAGCACGAGAGTTGTGGCGTGCGCACGGACAACTTGTCGATCAATCCCGGCGAGGCTTTCGCAGGATCAAGCACATTCGGTTCGACTACCTGCACGGTCGTCTGCTCAAGGTCACATTTCTGGGGCGGACGTCGGTGGATGTCACTGGTTTCGACCGACAGTACGGACCTGGTGCGGCAATACGAGTGGTCGATCGTCTCCGCAGCGGAGCGTCGATCAAAGAATCTGCCGAGTAAAGGTCCGGACAGGCATCGGTCTCAGCGGCGGTCAGATCATGCGGCACTTCGACCAGCCATCGGCCGGCCCGGAGACGTAGAACGTCCACGCCTCCCGCTGGTCGACTCCCGCGCGGACGGCGATAGCTGGTCGGAAGTCGGGCGAGTGCTTGGCGTAAGCAAGCAGGCGGCTCAGCAAGGCCCATCGCCCCACTCAGTGATCGTGATCGAGCTTCGTTTGGCCAGTAGACGCCGAACGCACCGCGCAGAGCATCTTCACGGCTTGAGCGGTCGGCGGAGAGCCCCCGCGGCTGCAGCCCGCGCGTTTCGCGACGTCTTGCTGGCTACCGGAAATCGCGCGACGCCGGCTGTCCGGAGAGCGGCAGGCGGACCAGGCGATCGGCGATCAGGTTGGTGACCCCGCTGGCTCGCTCGAGGCGGCCGCGGACAATCAGAGCACTTGAGTCGCGAGCGACGACCCGGTGATGTGCCCAGCAGCCGGGAGAGACGACCACGTTGATGAAGCCAGTTTCGTCTTCGAGGTTGATGAAGGTGACGCCGGAGGCGGTGGCCGGCCGCTGGCGGTGGGTGACGACGCCGGCGGCGTAGACCCGGCTGTTGGGAGTCGCGGAGCGCAGCTGTGCGGCGGACAGGATCCCGTCACTGGTGAGCTGGCTGCGAATGTGCTCGATCGGGTGCTGACCGGTCGAGACGCCGGTCGCTGCGAGGTCGGCCATCGTGAGCTCGGTGATGCTCATGCCGGGCAGCGCGGGCGGCGGTTCGACCACGGTGACACCGGGAAAGCGGTCGGGACGCTCCTCGGCTGCGCGGCCGGCCTCCCACAGAGCCTGGCGGCGCGAGTGCCCGAAACAGTCGAAGACGCCGGCCGTCGCGAGGGCCTCGACCTGAGGTGTGGTGAGCCCGGTCCGCCGGACGAGGTCGGCCATGTCGGTGTACGGGCCGTGGAGGGTGCGCTGTTCGACGATCTTCTCGGCGCCCGCTTTCCCGATCGTCTTGATCCCGGCCAGCCCGAGCCGGACAGCGAAGGCGCCGTCGCGGCGATGGTCTGTGCAGGTGTCGGGAGCGTCCGAGTTAAAGGGGCCGATCGGTGGCTGTGGATCGGCGAGACAGGAAGCCATGCCCGTCGGCGCGGTGGCCTGGCCGTCGACGAACTGTTCGAGTTGGGCGTTTACGCCGGACAGTTGCATGTGGGGCCGGCGTACGTCGACGCCGTGCCGTTTCGCGTCGGCGACTAGCGACTGGGGGGAGTAGAAGCCCATGGGCTGGGCTCGCAGCAGTGCGGCGAGAAACGCGGCGGGGTAGTGCAGCCGGAACCAGGCCGAGGCGTAGACGAGCAGGGCGAAGCTGATCGAGTGCGACTCGGCGAACCCGAAGTTGGCGAAGGCCTCTATCCGGGCGTAGATCGCGTCCGCGACGTCGCCGGTGATCCCGTTGCGCTCCATCCCGGCGTACAGCTTCGCCTTGAGCGAGGAGATCTTCTCCACGCCGCGTTTGGAGCCCATCGCACGGCGCAGCAGATCGGCCTCGTCGCCGTCGATCCCGCCGACGGCCATGGCCATCTGCATCAGCTGCTCCTGGAACAGCGGGACGCCCTTGGTCCGCTCGAGGACAGGCTCCAGCAGCGGGTGCGGGTAGCTGACGGGTTCCTGGCCGGTCATCCGCCGTACGAACGGATGGACCGCGCCGCCCTGGATCGGGCCGGGCCGGATGAGCGCGATCTCGCAGGCCAGATCGTAGAAGCGGCGCGGCCTCAGCCGCGGCAGAGTTGCCATCTGCGCCCGGGACTCGACCTGAAAGACCCCGACAGAGTCGGCGCGGCACAGCTGGTCGTAGACGCCCTGCTCCTCCTTCGGGATTGTGTGCAGCTGCCAGGCCTCGCCGATCCGGTCCTCGACCAGATCGATGCAGTACTGAAGTGCGGCGAGCATCCCGAGTCCGAGCATGTCGAACTTCACCAAGCCCATGTAGGCGCAGTCGTCCTTGTCCCACTGCAGGACCGTGCGCTTGTCCATGCGGGCGTGCTCGATCGGAACCACCTGACCCACGGGGCGCTCGGTGAGCACCATGCCGCCGGAGTGGATCCCGAGATGCCGCGGCGACTTGAGCAGCTCCGATGCCATCGCGACCACCGGAGCGGGAATGTCGTGGTCGGTCGACGTGATCTGTGCGCCCCAGCCGTCGATCTGCTTCGACCACGCATCCTGCTGGCCCTCGGAGTAGCCAAACGCCTTCGCGATGTCCCGTACGGCCGATCTCGGCCGGTAGGAGATCACATTGGCGACCTGGGCGGCGTTGCGCCGGCCGTACTTGCCGTAGACGTACTGGATGACCTCCTCGCGGCGGTCGGAGTCGAAGTCGACGTCGATGTCGGGTTCCTCGGTGCGGGTCGCGGCCAGGAACCGCTCGAACGGCAGCTTGTACAGGATGCTGTCGACGGCGGTGATGCCCAGGCAGTACACAACCGCGGAGTTCGCGGCCGAGCCGCGGCCCTGGCACAGGATCCGGCGGTCGCGGGCCCACCGGACGAAGTCCTCGACGATCAGGAAGTAGCCGGGGAAGTCGCGCTCGGCGATCACGTCGAGTTCGCGCTCAAGGCGCCGGTAGGCGTCCGGGCGCTGCTCGCGGGTGCCGTACCGCTCGCGGGCACCCCGGAACGTCAGGTGCCGAAGCCACGACATCTGGTCGTGGCCGGCCGGTACGTCGACCTTCGGGAGCCGAGGCTTAGCGGAGCGGAGGTTGAACGCCAGCTGATTCGCGTACTCGACAGTCCGGGCAACGGCACCGGGGAACTTGCGGAACCGCGTGGCCATCTCGGCACCGGAGTGCAGGAACGCCGCCGGCCCGGCAGGCAGCCAGCCGTCCATCTCGTCCAAGCTCCGCCGCGCCCGCACTGCGGCGATCGCAGCGGCGAGCTTGTGGCCGCGCGGTGTCGTGTAGTGGACGTTGCCGGTCGCCACGGTCGGCAAGCCGGCACGCTCGGCCAGACCGGCCAGGATGCGGTTCTCCGTCGACGAGGTCGGCATCTGGTGGTCGATCAGCTCAACCACGACGCGATCCCGCCCGAACAACGCGACCAGCTTGTCGAGCTCGCGGGCGGCCGCGGCCGGACCATCAGCGTGGCCGCCGGCAGCGAGGGCCTGGCGAACTGAGCCTTTGCGACAACCGGTCAGTACGAGCCAGTGGTCGCCGCCGCTGGCCGCCAACTGCTCAAGGTCGTAGACCGGTCGGCCCTTCTCCTTACCGGCCAGGTGGGCCTCAGTGATCGCACCGGCGAGCCGGTGATAGCCCTCCTGGCGCTCGGCCAAGACCAGCAGGTGTGATCCTTCGGGATCCGCGACACCGTTCTGCGGGCCTGGAAGGCCTAGGGACAGCTCCGCGCCGTAGACCGTGGTCACGTCGTACGTCGCGGCGGTCTCGGCGAACCGGGCGGCCCCGTAGAAACCGTCGTGGTCGGTGAGGGCAAGGGCATGTAGCCCGAGGCGCACGGCTTCCTCGACCAGGTGCTCGGGGGAGGAGGCGCCATCGAGGAAGCTGAAGTTCGAGTGGACGTGCAGCTCGGCGTACGGCGTGATCGGTCCCTCAGGGTGACGTGGCCTGTGCTCGGCCGGCGGGACGTAGGGACCACGGTGCTGGCTCCAGGCGGGAGAGTCGCCGCCGTCAGCCGCGTCGGGTCGGTGCCCGTTGGAGTCCGGCCGGGACCGATCCGATAGCTTGCGCTCGAGCTCGTACCAGCGAATCGGCGGATTCTGGTAACCCATCCGCGCCACCTCCAAGCTCTTCGTGCAGGCCCGCGCCGCTGCCGCCGACTGCCGTCGGCCCTCCAGTCAGTAGAACATGCTTTCGAATACATGGCATCCTGTGGGCCATGGTCGGTAGATTCACGGTGCGGCGACCAGGGAGACGAATTCGTCTGGCCGAGAGCCCTGCGGCTCCAGATCGGCCGCCTGATCATAGGCCTCCCCGCTCGAGCAGTCCGGATCCACGATTCCCATTGGCCACGTTGTCCCAGATCGTCCAGTCCTTGCTGCCAGCGCCGGAGCGAAGTACACACTCACACCGCCGAACGGAGGAGAGCTTCGTCGTACGTCAACTGCGCATCGGCCGGCCCGCCGGTCCTGGAGCAATCGACGATCCGGTCGGGGTAACGGCGTGCAACCTGGGTGCGCGCGATCGGTGAAATTCGTCGGATCGACCGGTTAGCGTGGCGGTGTGAATGCGTCCTCGAACGGTCTGGTCCCAGTCCACGTGGCCCAGCCAACCCCGGGGTCTCAGGCCGAGCGTGTGATGATCGCCACCGCCGCCCGCGCGCACAACGTCTTCGGTAACTCATCATGCCGCCTACGGATCCCCGCGGATGCGGCCTGGCAAGCGAACGGCCTGGAACCACCCTGGCTGGGAATGGAAAGCAGCGACTGCCCCGCAGCGCTGGAGCCGAGTAAGTTCCACGGTGCCGGCGCGGACGAGGCTCGAACGCTTCCTGGCCGGTGCCGACCGCCGTGGCGAGGTCGCCATGGTGATCTCGATTATCGGTGACGCTGAAGACACCGAACCGCGGAGCGTGATGGCGAACTATGACGCCTCGATCGAGCTGCCACTGAACTACAACAGGGTGACCGGTCGCCGGCTGCCGAGCGGCACCAAACCGCGGCTCGCAGAAGACCTCGACCCCGCTGACCGGGACCTCGCGCTGCGCCTCACGAACCGACCGATCGACGCTCCGTGGTGGTCCCTTGAACTGCAAGGCACCACCCTGAATCGCGTGGACGGCCGGGGGCCGGAAGTGCACCATCCGGTCGGGACCTTCAAGCCCCTCCTGGTCGACGGACTCGACAACCCGATCGCAGCGGTCTGGATCGAGCCCAGTCAAAGCCAGCGCTGGTACATCGTCCCGGACACAACCGACGTCAACCTGCTCTTGTCGTGGCTGATCAACCAAGGCCTACCGGCGTACGTGCCTGAAGTGCTGCGGCGCGTCCGATCCGCACACTTTATCGACCCGGACCTGCAGACCGCCGCCGAGCTCGCCGCACGTCGCCAGCTCGACGACTTCGAGGCCGGCTACGCCGCCGAGAATGCCAGGCTGCAGCTCGAGCTCCGCCAAGCCGAGGTGGCCGCCGAATCGATCAGATACGGCCTGCTCTATGGCTCGGGAAGCACCCTGGTCACCGCAGTCAAGGCGGCCCTCACCGCGGCGGGTCTGGCAGTCGTCGACCTCGACGACGAACTCACCGGCACCCGATCCGCCGACCTGCTCGTCCTCGCCGATGGACACCGGATCCTGACCGAGGTCAAAGGGGTCGGAGGGGCAGCACCGGAAAACCTCGTCGGCGACCTGAAGCGACACCTCGAGACCTGGCCACCGCTGCGCCCCTCCCAGCCCATCACCCAGGGCCTGCTGATCGTCAACCACCAGCACAAACTCAGCCCAGCCGACCGTGCGCCGCAGGTGTACTCCCGGCCAGAGTTTGTCCAGGCACTCGACGTGCGTGTGCTGAGTGCGCTCGAGTTGTTCGAGCACTGGCGCACCGAGAACTGGCCCGCACTCAGAGACGCAGTCATCGGCGACCCCCAGCCCGTGGCAACGTCGGCTGAGGCTGACCGTCGGCCACGCAGATCCTGGTGGGGCGGACGCCTCAGCTAGCAGGTTGGCCTCAAGGAACATCCGGATTGCGGACTTGGTCGCGATCGCTCCCGCGGGCGACTGGGCTGACGAACGTCGCTCACACTCGGTTCGGCGACATCCCGGCGTGCCGGTCCAGCGATACCCTCGTGAGCAAAGCCTGACAGCGTCTTCGAGGAAATCCCCGACCCGAGCCCGCCGCGATCGGATAGCGGGGTTCGGCGATCGTGAGCACGGCGACACCATCGGGCCGGTGCCCGCCGGTGCCCGCCGGTGCCGGGGTCGTCGATCAGGACGGCTGAGGCCAGGATCCCGGCCACGCGGGCCCTTGCGTGCACCGATCCGGACCGCGGGTCACGTCTTAGTCCCGCGGCTGGAAAGATGTCTGGGCGGGCCTCTGGCCCAGGAATAGCTAGCGCTGCTCGGCGCCGGCTCGTGCGTCATCGTCGGGATGCAGGTGGATCCACATCTCAGCGCGGTGGACCTGAACCGTTGAGCAGTCCTCCATGACCCAGGCCAGTTCCTTGCCGAGGTGCTCGGCGCATGCACCGATGCCTGAGGCGTAGTCGATCACGTAGTCCGCGAAGTGGTTGCAGTCCTTGTCCAGACGTGGATACCGATGGTGGCACTCGGTCGGGCGTGGTCGACGGATACGGGTCTTTGTCGAGTCAGCGCGCGGGCCGCCGCCGAAGTTCGTTGTAGTCACGCGTCCTCCTCGGACGGCCTGCTGAGTGGGTGATCATTCAGACTTAGTGCGCAGGACCATGGGTGCGGGAGCGTCGGGGCCGTGGGTGCCGTCACCGGGAGATCGCTGGGTCTCGAAAGTGTCGCGCGGCAGAAGTCTGATCCGGACCTAGACAACGTCGCTGCGTAGGACGATCCACTGGGTTCCGACTTGACGAGCTGACAGTTGGCCCTTGTGGATCTGGTAGTGGACGGCCTGCCTGGTCTTGCCTTGTGCGGTCGCAACGTCATCGACGGCTACCAGGTCCGGCACGTTCTCCCAGCCGCTGGGTTTCGACCGGGCTTCCTCGGTGGCCACAGATGCAGAGACCGCGACTCCGTAACGCTCAGCAAGCCGTGTCGCGGCCTGGAATGCCTGCTGTAGGGACTCTGCCGGCATGGTGAGAACGACGGCCACTCGTTGTCCTGATACCTCCTGTGCGAGTGCGTCCCAGTCGGCCAGCTGCATGCGGATCTCGTCGACGCGTGGTGTCTGGGGTGTCTTGTCGAGCAGGATGTCGACGACATACTGAAGGATCATGGCCGGCCTCTCGGGGTGTGCTTGCAGAAGTGAACCTAGTCGGTGGCCCTCGCGGGGCGTGGGAGCGATCAGTGGGGAGCCGGACCGTTCCCGGGAACGATGTGGCTCGCCGGACCCCATGCGGGTGAGCCAGGGGAGTCGCTGCTTGGCAGGCCGGGAGGAATGCATACTTGGCGGTTCTCTCCCGGCCAGGGGGAGGTGGGATCGCTCGAGCGTTAGCCGTGGCCGGGCTGAGTCGGACCAGGCTGGATTGAGGCGTGGTCGAAGATCCAACTGACAACGGCAGATGCCCGGACCGGCTTCGCTGCCTGGTCAGGTCCTGCAGAGGTCGTGACAGCCGTCCGGGTACAGGTATGCCGGCCTGATGGGTTGTCGGGGGTCTCGATGAAGTCGACCGTCAGCCGGTTCCCGTTGTGGGCGATGGCCAGCACACGAACAACGTCGGCGGACGGCCGAGTAATCATGTTGAATACCCCGCGACGCTCGGCGAAATGGGCTAACCGTGCGGCATGCCGAGACGCGGCGACCGGCTCGACAGAGCCAGACGCGGTCTGTGCGGTCACGGTGTGACCACCGGGACGATTCGGTCGACCCTGTGCAACCCGATGGTGAGCCACTCAAGATCTTCGGGAGCAGAGACAACCAAGGAGTCGCGCCCGTTGCCATCCAGGGGGCGAGAGGTTCCGTGGACGCGGAACCGCTGTGTCCGGGGCTTGTCGAAGGTTGACGGCGCCCATGTGACCTCGAGGATGCCTTCGAGGGCACTGCTCGCCAGTGCGCTGCTGACCTGCCGGTCGGCCTCGTCGCGACGCTGGCCGGGCTTCAGGCCGCTGATGAGCTTGTCTGGCATTCGGACACTCCTCTGGATCGCTGCCGATTTTGTCGGTTGTCAAAGACAATCTAGCAGAAGTGTTTGACGATCGACAAAAATTGTATAAAGTTCGTGGCATCGAAGGCCGAGTCCGACGGAAGTGAAGCAGAAGGGGCAAACAACCCCCCATGTCGCTCTGCCAGCAACCCTTGGTCCCGCGTCGAAGCGTGACCGTCCCTCACCACGAGCCCGATCGGAGCCCCCAGCCAATGACCGCACAGCCGCTGTCCGACCGCCTTGTAAAGGCCTTCATGACCACGATCAAGGTGCGGACGCTGGCAGACCTGAACGAGTTTTCGTCTGACCGATGCGAAACGATGCAACGGGAGACCGACTTTCTCAGGGGCCTGCTGTTCGGGAACATCCGGTGTGAGGAGCTGATCGAGGAACTGACGAAAGCGCAGGACAGGTTCAGCGCGGAGGATATGTCCGCAGCGGCGGACGAGCTGGTTCGAGAGCTGGCTAGCGGCACGATCAACTGACGTCTGGGACAAGCCTTGAATAGGCCCGCGCCGGCGCCTGAAGATGGTCGGGCGCCCTAAGGAACTCGATGCGGTCGGCCCCCAATGTGGGGCCGGCCGCATTGCCCCTTTGCGCCAAGACCCCATGCGGGGTGTTCCGGCGGTCTGCTGTGGACGCTTTCTGTCGGTGGTCGGGGCTAGTGTTGGTGGCAACCAACCAAGGCGGGATCTAGCCAATCCCCGAACGCAGTAGAGGGAGTCTTGTCATGTCTGATGCTGGTGCTGAGGGCAACGAAATCGACGCCGAACGTGAACGGCCGGTGATCCGGCTTACGCACTCCCACGCTGAGGGGACGTTGGCCGAGGGTACGACACGTGGGGATGGCTCGGCAGAGGTCTTCAAGGCGCAGCGGTGGCGCTGGTCGAGATTGCTGGGAATGTGGCACGTGCCGCGCTCGCGTGACCGGCTCGCGAAGCTGTGGGAGATCAACGCGGCCAAGCAGGCCCTCGAAGCGGCCGGGTTCGTGGTTGAGGTCGACGTCGACGAGCAGAGCCCGCGGTCTGTTGAACAGCGCGAAGCAGACCTTGCGGAGAGTGCGGAGGCGCGCGCCGCGCGGCTGCAGAACAGGGCTCAGCGGCAGCGTGCTGCGGCCGACAGTGCGGCGGAGGCGTCGGATCGGATCAGCGACGGCATCCCGATGGGGCAGCCGATCCTCGTCGGGCACCACTCCGAGCCTCGGCACCGCCGGGACCTCGGGCGCATGCATCGGCTCGATGCGAAGGCGGCCGAGCTGTCCCGGAGCGCTACTGAATCTCAGCGGCGTGCAGATACCGCGGCTGCGTCCACGGAAGCGCGCTACTCACCTGTGAGGGTCGGAAACAAGATCGAGACCCTGAATACCGAGCTGCGCCGGGTTGCCCGGGAGTTGGCCGGCTACACACATAAGGCCGGTCCCTACACCGAGGTGCACCCGCCTGCAAGCGGCCTGCACGCGGAACGGCTGAGGATCTCGCAGGCCGACATGGAGGCGCAGCTGGTGTACTGGGAGAAGGTTCGGGCTGATCAGATCTCCGAGGGACTGGATGTCTTCTCCGCGCAGACGATCAACAAGGGTGACTACGTCCGGGTCTCTGGCTCCTGGCGGAAGGTTGCCCGGGTCAACCAGAAGACCGTGAGCTGCGAGACGGGCTATAGCTGGACAGACAGGGTGCCGTACCACACCATCACCGCACACCGGACCGCCGCCGAGGTCGAGTCGGCGGGTGGTGAGTGATGGGCATGCGTTTCGAATGGTTCCAGGCCTCCATGACAGACGCCTTGTATGTCCCGGCCGGGTGCGATATCCGGACCGGCAAACCTGGTGACGAGTTCGGAGAGGACTCCACATCGGTGGGCGCTCTCGTGGTGGTACTGGATGAGGCTTCGGTTTTCGAGGGAACACCGCGTGAGCTTCAGGCCTTTGTGGAGCGCCTTCGTGGTGCCCTGCCGCTCGTAGCCGAGATCCCGGAGTGTGAGTCAGGGGAGGAGTGCTGATGTCGGCGTCGATCGTGTCAGCGCTGCACGTGAACCTGCTGGTATACGCGGGCCTGTCCCTGGTGCAGCACGGGGAGCGGCTGCGATGGTTCTCCCGGCCCATGATTGACGAGGAGAAGGCAGCAGCACACGAGGTCGGCTCCTGGACAGGCCCCGGCGCCTTCGAGGTCTCTGGGCAGCTGATGCGCGAGCTGGACAGGGAGAGCGTCGGCGCGGTCCTTCTCGCCGAGAACGCCCGCAGCGTCAACCACCGCTACGACGCCGACGACTGGGAATCGGTGTTCGAGTACACCCCGATGTCGGGCCGCGTGGATCCGCTGCATGTGCTTGGGGCGCTCGGGTACTACGAGTACCAGTCATGTGAACATCCCGACTGGGATGCTTCCGAAGCTCAGGCCTTCTGCACTGCCCTCCGCCACCTGGCAATCAGGAAGCTGCCCGGCTATGACTGGGTTGTGGCCGAATCCACGGAGGCCCTGGGCCGGGTCGGCGTCTCCATCGCCTGAATGGCAACAGGCCCCCCCGGGGCCGGCAGCCAACTGGCGGGGCCTTGGCAGTACACGACCGTTTGACGATCGCCAAAATTTGTTGAGAATTTGGGACCACATGAGGTGTGCGCTGGGTTTCGAGGTTTGTTGCTGGTGGCCCCTCTTGTCTGTGGTTGGGGTGAGGGTTGCTGGTTTGTAGGGGTGGTGACGGTGTGTGGTGGTTGGAGTGTTGTGGTCGTGAGTCGTGTCGGCGTAAGTGTAGCAGGGTGATGGGCGAGGTTTGTTGTGGCCTGCGCCGGGGCCGAGCGGGGGGTTGAAGGTTTGCTGTTGGCAATTGTGTTTGTGAGATTCCCTTGTGCGTAAGGGGTCTGGGGGTTTTGAGTTCGCGATGCGTCAGCATCGTGAACGCCGAGCCGTCAGGCTCGTGTTGGGCGTGTCGGCGCGTCAGCGCCGGGCACGCCCAACACAAAGGGTGAGCACTTGCCTAGGGCAACCCGTTGGCAGCCCGTCAGGGCTGGCTAGTGGGTCGGCGCGTCAGCGCC
>NZ_JBHWKR010000029.1:0-49517 GCF_042730855.1 Kribbella sp. NPDC059898 | reverse complement strand
TCATCGGTCACCACCAGCACAGCCTTCGGCCGACCCGTCCTCGCCATCCAGCAACCCTACAACTTAAAACACGAATTCCTGACTCAGGACACTAGTGTCGCGTAACGATGATCATCCAGGCGACACGACTTGTCATTGGCTCAGGCCTCGGGCTCGGCCGACGCAGCCGGCTCGTCTGGGGACGTCTCCATGGCGTTCGACTTGGTACGGCGGGGCACCCGGGCGCTGACGGCGCGTCCGATCCGACCGCCGCCGGCGCGGATGATCGCGGAACCTTCCCGCGACGCAACTCCACCCAACGCGCGGGCCACTTGAGCAGCCTCGACCGTCCGGGTCAGCGCCGCATCTCGTGCGTCTGCGAGGGTTGGGTCACCGATCGCTGTCAGTTCTTTCGGCGGTGTCGACCTGGTGGCTGACGCGAATTCGCGTATCAATCCGTGGAAAATGGTTACCTGCTTGTCAAGGCCGTTCTTGCTGAGGACCCGATGGATTTCCAGCGGGTCGATTCCACGACCCCGCTCGACCGCGGCCACCAGTGCCTCAACCAGTTCCTCATCGAGAACATGCTGAGCAACCAAAGACGCGCGCGCGTCGGCGAGCGCTGAGCTGATGTGCTCGGGTTCCCGTTGCCGAACCTGCTGCAAGCGTAGGTACTCGTAGAGATGCACTGACTGTTCCGCGACCAGGATCAACTCGAGCAGGTCGCGAACGTTCCCCGTCTCATCGTTGAACTGCCGGAATCTCGCCCCGCGGTCCGGGACGTTCAGCTCGCGGGTAACCTCCCCCACCTTCGTCCTGACGAACGCGCGCAACGTGTCGAGGTCTCGAGCAGTCAAGGCGCGCGTCCCCGAGACACTGTCCCAATCGGCGTCCAGCAAGTGACCCCTGTCCCTTGTTGCAGCCACGACGGCTGCGAGATGTCGGTAGGTCCCGATGATGTCGCCACGCAGCCGGCTATCCAGGTGACGGTTGATCTTGTCGACCTTGCCTTCAACGCGCTCAACGGCCTTCTGCACGTTCGCGATCGCGGAGCGCAGAGCCAGGGACAGAGCTGCAGTTTGCAGAGCCAAAGCCTGCTCAGCCACCAAGGACACCGGTTCGAAGGTAAGTTGGCCGGCGAACTTCCCACCGTCGAGCACATATCCGCGCAGCGCACCCGACCCGTCGAATTGCGCGCCGAGCGTCTTGACCTTCGTCAGGCTGTCCGCTGTGAGCCGGAGGTACTCGCCGGAGGTGGCAGCCAGCGCGGCGCCAGTGGCGCCTACCGCCGCCAGATCGGACAAGGACAGACGCATTCGCGATGCCGGCGCGACGTCGGCCTCGCCCAGCAACCGGTCTATCGCGAGCTCCACCACGTCCTGCTGTCCCTGGACGAAGATCCCGAATTCGTCGATGTTCACGAAGATGGCGTCATCCTCTTCGGGCTGCGCTCCAGGCGACAACTCGGTCATGCGGTTCTGCCTCTCTGAACTCCACCAGGTCGTGCGCGCTGCTGTCGTAGCGCACCAGTCGTGTCTATTGCGGCCCTCGGCGGTCAGTCAATGACCTCGACTATGTCCGCCTCCTGGGTGCCTGATGCCGTGTCGTAACGAATGCTGTCGCCGAGTTGGGCATGCTCGAGCGCCTTGCTGAGTTCTGTCATCGGACTCAGAGGTGTTGCGCCGACGGGGATCCAGGCGCCGTGCCGAAGCGCAGAGACGATCAACCGCTCGATGTCCGACTCACCGCGGTAGCGAAGTCCAATGATGCAGCCCGGCGTCACCCACCGACTGCCTTGGTTCAGCTGCTCCACAACCGACTGCGCCAGCACCCAGCCGAGATAGTCCAGACGGTCTTCCAGTTCTTCACGGTGCTGCTCCTGCCTTGCCAGTTCGACGGCATGAGACCGCGAGTCGACTGCGTGGACCGATGGTGGATCGACCAGCCATTGACTGACCGCCTCGGCCTCCTGCCGTATTCGGTCCCGCGCAGTAGCGGACAACAGCATCTTCCCGTTGCGGAATCGCTGCTCCCCGGGCATCACCGGTTCTTCGACAACCAATCCTGCCGACGCAGACGTCTCGGGCACAGCTGCGGTCGGCGCATCGGAACGCGGGGAGTCGAGGTCCAGATCGAGTGGAACTGCCAGCGCTGCGACTTCCGTGACTGAGTCGGTCTCGGCAGCCGGGTCGTACACCAAGGGCCGGATGTCGAGCGCTTCGAGTAGTTGCCACAGCGGCTCGAGTGCCTGCTCCGGATCACGGAAGAAGGTACTGCCGCGAACGCGCCAGAACGTCCAGCCGACCCGTTCGAGGTCTCGCTGCCGAGCAGCGTCGCTGTCCGCGGTTTCGACATCGTGGAACGCATCGCCGTCGCACTCCACCGCAAGGCGCTTCGTCCCACCCTCGACGACCAGGTCGATCCGGTAGCCACCGACCTTGACCTGCGGCCGGACACGAAACCCACGTTCGCGCAGAGCAATGAACACTCGCTGTTCGAAGAGACTGTCGAACGCCGCGTGACGGCGGTCCGGCCCGACCTCGCCGAGGTCGAGGGCATCCTGCTCGAGCGGTGGTTTGAGGAGATATTGCAGGTAGCGCTGCCGCAGGTCCTTTCCGGACAGATCGCCGGGCTGCACACTGTGGAAGAGCCAGACCTGGTCCCGCGCCCGCGACGCTGCCACGTTGAGCCGCTGCTGATCCGACTCCTTGCTGAGGGCACCGATCCGGACAGGCCCAGCAGTGGACTGCAGACTCGACACCATCGACATGAAGATGACATCTCGCTCGTCGCCCTGGAAAGCTTCCGCGTTGCCGGCACGCAGCTTGCGTTCCTCGACTACTCGGACGCCGAGCACATCCACGAGCCGCTGGATGATCAGCCGGTCCTGGCTATGCCCCAGTAGGGTGATGACGCCCATCGTCTTACCGTCGTACGCCGGATCTGCACAGCACTTCTCGATCTGGCTGACAATCTCGTCAGCCTCACGCTCGTTGACATAGTCACGCGACCCCGACACCACTGCACCGTTGACGTATGTCGTCCGCAGCGGAGCCAACCGCTCGGCGCCGTACTGCCGCAACGGCACGAGCTCCCCGCGATAGCACAGCTCATTCGAGAAGCCGATAATTTCCGGCATACAGCGGAAGTGTTCCCGCAGCATGATCCGTGAGCCGGACATGCCGACCGCCTGATCGAAGAAGCTGCTTCGCGGCCCGAACAGCGATCGATGCTCCAGCGGACCGAGGTAGTTGTCCAGCAGCGTGAACACGGCTTCGAGGTCCAGGCCGACGTTCGACGGGCTGACCTGCTTGTCGTCGCCGACAACCACCATGCGGGGAGCGAGCCAGGACAACAGGAGCCCCTCAGGGCCGGACTGGCTGGCTTCGTCGACGATGACGACGTCGAAAATGTTCGGCCGGTCGACCGGGACCGTATCGAAGACCCGATGCATCGGCATGATCCAGGCAGGAACCGCGCTCTGACACTCCTGAAGGTGTTTGCGAGCATCCTCACGATACCTGTTCGTGTATTTGCCGGTGGCCTTCCCGATCTTGCGCACCGCCTGGGAGTACATCTTCAGGTGAGTCGACTCCCGTGAGGTCATCCTTTGCAGCGCATATACCCAGCCGCGGTTGGTCGCGAGCCGCTTGAGTGCGACCTGTATGTCGTCCGTCGCCACGTCGAGGCGGTCCCGCCACCTCTTCTCCGCCTCGGGGTCGTTCTTGTCACGCAGCCGCTTGTCCCAGACCGACCACGCCCACGCCTCCATCAGCTTGGGGAGCCGCTCGTCCCAGATCGGGGCGGATGCTGTTTCCTCGATCTTCACCGCGAGGATCGGGGCAGCGTGCGCTACCCGGAGACGCGCCCGATCGAGCTGCTCGAGAACCGCATTCGCCGCGTGCGCGGTCTCGAACGCGTGGAATGCGGCACGGTAGTCAGCCGCGTCCCAACACCTGAGCGCCTCGGCTCCTTGACTCGCCGCCGATACGGCACCGGCCGATGTCTCGAGGTCGGCCAGCAATTCCTTGGTGCGCTCCGTCCTGGCCTGCACATCGTCCTGCAAGGACTGCAGTTCCACCGCGTCCAGTGCTCTCTGCAAACGAACTAGCCCGTCTCCGCGCAGGTCGATCGGCGGCATCGTCGCGACCGATTTCAGTCGTTGGTCGAGTGCCGATGCCGCGTCTGCAAACGTCAACACCTGCCCCAGGACGACGTTCTCATCGATCAGGACGGCAATCCGCTGTTCCTGCGGCCCGAACGGCGTGTGGCGGTATCCCCAGAGATCCTCCAACCGGGAGAGCTCGACCTCGGCCATCACGCGACCCCGCGCCGGTTGCAGCTGATCTAGATCCTCAATCGACCGACCGTTGACTCGGACGCACTCGAGGAGCAGCGCTGCGGCCTTTGCGGCCTTGGAGCGCCCGAGCAGACCCTTGATCTTTCCGCCGCCGGCGAGGTGTTGTTCCAGCGCGGTGACCTGCCCGACCGCATCAGCGAGCTCAAGACGGTCAAGTCCGGTGACGAGCGATCCACCGACAGCCTGCAACCAAGACTGTGCGCCAGCGATACCAGCCGTGGTCGCCTCCGACCGCTGCCGCCATGAGCGCTCGCGTCCGCCTGTCACATCTCGAACGGCGTCTGCTAACCAAGGCTCAGGCCGACGGCCGAGATCCTGGCGCCGGCGGGCCAAGTCCGCGACACCGAAGCGGATCTGGGCACGTTCTGCTGCATTACATCTCATCAGGGCGGCGAACTCGTCAGTACGGCGTGCGTCCGCCAGCTCCTGCGCCCGTGCGCTCAACTCGGCACGACGCTCTACTAGGTGCTGGAAGTCGGCAGGCTGAACGATCTCGCTCAGGTCAGGTACGCGTCCACAGAGCGCACGCAGCTCCGGCGTTGCCCGACGGAGAAGTTGCAAGTAGCCCACAACGTCCGCAACGGTCAGGGAAAGCATCTCGTCGGGGTCCTTGTCGAACCATCCCAGAGTGTCCTGTTCGCCAGCAAGCCGCTCCGCGATCTGCTGCAGCGTTCCCGAGTAGTCGCCGATCTCCGGGGCGTACACGTACGTCTCCCGCTCGCGGATGCTGCGGAGCTCGGTCATTGCCTCCTGCTCGCGCGCCCGAGCGTCGGCGAGCTGCCCGCGGAGCCGTGATTCCTCACGTTCCGATGCCTTAGGGTTCGCTCGGTCGGCCTCGGCGAGGATGGTGGTAACAGACCGCTCGAGATCGGCTTGCCCTTTGCCCGCGTCGTCGGTCACGCTGACGCAGAGGTCTCGAATCTCGTCCGGTTGTTGCTCCTTCAGCACGGTGAGCGCCCGAGTCGTCGTGCTGGTGACCAGTACACGTTGCCCATGGGCCAGTAGGTCGCTGATCAGATTGGCGATCGTGTGCGTCTTTCCGGTTCCCGGAGGACCCTGGACCACGACTGTCTGATGGTCAGCCAGACGCTGCCGGATCTGCCGTTGCTCGTCGTTCGCCGGCTTCGGGAAGTACACCTCGGTATCGGCGTACGCCGACTCCCACGGAACCTGATCCACCTCCGAGACACGGCCGTCGGTGATTTGCGCGAACTGCTTGACGCCGGACGGCACCTCTGCACCCGCTCGCAGCTGCGCGATGATCTGCTCGCACGCGGCGACCAACGATCTCTTCGTGCGTTCCCGAAGGATCAGGGCTGGCGCGAAAGTGACCGCCGGCTGCCCGTCGGCGCCATGCTTGCCTCCGGACGGTGGCTGCATTCCGGGATCGAACGCAGCGTCCGGGCCGGCCCCGTTGACCCAGGTCCGCAGCACGCCTGCGATTCCATCCGGCTCGGCTGCCCAGGGGTCGTCCAGGCTGTTGAGACCGGCGCGGATCGCCTGGCGCACCTCGTCCGAGGCCGTGTCGGCGGGGGCAAGCATGTCTTCCTCCAGCACCGGTGCCCGTCCGTCCGGGGACGAAAGTACCGTCAATCTCCCCGAATCGAGATCGAGCTCGATCGAGGCAGGCATGGTGACCAGATGACGCTTCACGTCCTGACCGCCCGACCTCGACACCAGACATCCGAATCCGACAACGACCTCGTACGTCTCTGCGAGCGCTTTCGCGTCCTGGTAGACCTCGTAGAGGTGGTGATATGCCTCCCCTACGGCGGCACGCGGACGGTCGTCCGCTGCCCATGCCTGCCATTCCGGAGCCCACTCGTGCAGCGCAGACTCGATTCCGGGATGATCCTCGAGCAGCAGCTCCTCGGCCCGTGTCTCGTGGTCGTCCTCCGGCGTGACAACCTGGATCGCCTGCACCGCCCGGCTGCTCAACGTCGGCACCGTCTGGGACGAGTCACGAAGCGATCGCTCGGTGAGCCATGGCCTGAGTACATCCGGCGGGACCGGCGGCGCCATCCGCTCGACCCGGTCGATCGCGAGCCAGCTACCAGGCTCCTCGGTTTCAGCGCCGGATCGGAGCGCGTCGGTCGTCGGCAGCTCGCCCAGCCACATGACCGCGCGGTAGGCATCCACCGAACGCACGACACGCGTCCGGAGCTGCTGCAATCTGACCAGAAACTCGAAGATCCGAGCTGCACGATCGTTCAACGACCCGTCAGCTACGGCCGCCAGCGACGCGCCGATATCCAATGACCCCATAGTTTCCCCCAGGAGAACAGCTCTGCTCCCCGCATCGTCACCGCTGTAAGAAGCCCCGCCGACACTGTCGGCGCGACCGCCCCCACCGACCACCTAACCCGGCACCCCCTTGTTGATCGCGATCGGGTCCAGACCGTTACATCAGCCCAGACATCGTCGGCGAGTCTGGAGGACAGAACCGTCGGGCAACAAGCGTCCGCGGCAGCCAAGGGTCGCCTCCTTGAGACGAGTTGCACGGGCATGCTCTGCCGGACGGGCAACTACCCGACGATGTTCCATCAGGAGTTGAGCAGGACTGGCGTATTCCGCAGGAGACCGGCTCCGTCCCTCCCCGAAGCCGGCCTCCTCGCCATGCACGTCAGTTCGACAACTTGCCCTCGAAGTGGTTGCCCTCGTAATCCCAACCAGGCGCGACTTCGAGCTGGAGCGTCGAACTCACGTGAGCCTTCGGAATCGCGAAGCCGTACCGGGCGGTCTTCTTCTTGCCCGGCAGGATCGAGCCCTCGAACCCGCCACCCAAGTTCTGTTCGGAGTCGAAGACCGAATCGGCCTGATCGCCGTTGGGTCCACTGGCGAGCTTGACGTCGACGAGACCGGTGTCGAAGGTGTCCGACGACCCGTTCTGGAGCGTGACCGTGACAATGACTCCCACGTCGCCCGGCTTGCCGCCGGCGGCGTACTGGCCGATCCGGAACCGCTTGAGGCTGGTGATCTGGACCTTCATTCCGTCGCTGTAGTCGAACCACTGCGTGGCACCAACCTTCGCGACACGGTCTTCCTCGGTCGGCGTCGCGGTCGGTTCGGCGCTGGCCGGCGGCTCGCTCGCCGGTTCGGTCGGTCGGGTCGCCGACGACGTGACGACCGGTGCTCCAACCTTGGTGGCCGTGCTGTCCTTCGCGGCGTCGTTCACTCCGTTCGCCAGGACGGCGACGCAGCCGCCTGCGAGGACGACAAAGCCGACGGACAGCGCGATCATCGTGTTGCGCAGGACGTGGCGCCTCTTAACCGGCTGCGGCGGCAGACCGGGCTGATACTGCGGATTCTGCTGATGCTGCGACATTTCGTGATTCCCCCACCGGGTTTAGCTGAATGGACTGGTTGTGAGTTGTCAGGCGGCGCCGGACGCGACGCCGGTCAACGGAGCGGGCGCGGCAGAAGATCCGGCGAGAGCGATCAGAGCCTCGTCCAGCAGCCGGCGGATGGACGCGTTCAGGCCGGTGCACTCGCTGTCGATGGTTCCGGCGTTCTTCTGGATCCCGTTCGCGAGCTTCTTGACCTTCGCGATCCTGTCCAGCTGCGCGAGTGCTTCGCCGATCTTCTCCTCGGCCGTCGCGACTTCGCTGGTGCCGGTCCGCGAGGTCGCCGCGAGTGCGACCGTGCGGATCAGCAGTACGACGGTGCGCAGCAGCTCGGGGTCATCGCCGTTCGGGTCGAACGCCAGGACGATGCGCCGCGGCCCGAGGACGCGGATCGACTGCCCGTCGTTCTGCTCGGGCGAACGGACGATGCCGATGGCCGCGACTGCGCCACGGTTCCGCTCAGCCTCGTCGAAGTACTCTCCCCAGCCGGTCCGCGGCGAGTCGGTCATCTCGAGGACGACATGAGCGCTGCCGGCCGCTGTGAGGACACCATCGCCCTTCTTGCTCCGCGGTACGTGACCAACCTTTGCGGTTGTGTCGACGTACTCGTCGCCGAGTGCCGCCGCCATGCCGCGGAGCAGGTCGTGGATCTGCGCCTCGAACGAATCGCCCTTGATCGGGGTGACGTTGACGAGCTTCGTCTTCGCCTGCTGGACCTTGAGCATGGTCGTCAGCTCGTCCACCTTTGCCGCAAGCTCTCCGTGGTTCTTCTCGAGCTGCTGAGTTACCTTCTCCTGCTGAGCCGTCAGGCTGGCGGCGTGCTTGGCCATCGGCGAGGACGGGTCGGTCGGGTCAAACTGCTTCGCGGCCCGTTCGAGGAGCTCGCGTGTGCTCGTCCGGACCTGTGTCTCGAGGCCTGAGCCGAACTTGTCCAGTACTGGCTGGAGGCGTTCGAGGAGCTCAGGGTTGTCGCCACCGACGAGTCGCCTGATCTCGACGCTCAAATCGTTCTTGGCACCCTGAACGGCTGCGGTGAACTCCTTGCGACTCTGCTGATCGGCTTCGGTGATGGCCTTCTTCGCGTCGTTGGCGACCTTCACCACGGCCGTCGAGGCGTCCTTGACGGCAAGTTCGGTCAATGCGGCCGCTTTCGAGCTCGCGGCTTCCGTCTTCTCGCCGACCTCCTTGAGCATCTGCTCCAGCAGGCGCGCCTCAGAGGTCTGCGCCGTGGCAGCCAGCGCCCGCGCGCCGAGGAGGACCGCCTCGGTGGCGAAGGCCGACAGGTCGGCGCCGGCCAACTGCTTCGGGTCCTCGACGACCGGGCCCCGGCGGCCGGTGGTCCAGTGCTGTGCTTCGCGTACGACATCGGGTCCGGCGATGGTCATCGACTCGATGACGATCCCTGTCAGAGCGGCGTCGAAGTGCGCCGCGTTCTCACCTCTGGTCATGGGAAGGCTGTGCTCCTCAGTTCGGCGCCGTCCCGACGACGGCGATGAGAGCAGCATGGAAGCAACCCGCGTGTGCAGCAATGCGGACAGCTGATAAGCGGGCTTATCAGCTGTTTGTCCCGATTTGTGAAACGCCTGCCGTAATATCGGGCCATCAACGACCGAGGGAGGTGCGGGATGGAGCAACGGCCGACGCTGACGCTGACCAATGTGGCGCTTCTCGCCCGCGTCAGCCGGCCCGTGGTCTCGATGTGGCGCCGCCGCCCGCGGGCCCGGGGACAGTTCGTCCCGTTCCCCTCGGCGGTTGCTACCGTCGGCGGTATCGACCGATTCGATCGCGACGAGGTGGTCGGCTGGCTCGAGCAGACGGGCCGTGGCAACAACCCCGAGGCACGGGAGGACGCGCCCGCTCTGTCGATTCCTGAATCCGCGGACGCGGATGACGTCGTAACGCTGCTCTGTCTGCACGCCATGAGCGGGACAGAGCTGGCCGAGCTCGACACGGCCGAACTTCACGCACTCGCGGAGCAGATCGACCCTGCCGATGAAATCCTGCAGCGGGAGGTTTACCAGCTTCGCGCCGACACCGACCTGTTCGGGTACGTGGACGACTTGGTCGGGGCGTCGTACGGCGTGTCCGACGCCCTGGCGCGATTCGAATCTGGACGTCTGCAGAGGCAGGCGGGCGAGCGGGGGCTTGCCGAGGGGGTGGTGGAGTTGCTGTGCAAGGCCGGCGATGCCGCGCGGGCGCACCTCGGCGGCGAATCGATCGCCCTTGTGCCGCCGTCCGACCACCGACTCGCGAGCCGACTGGCCGAGCGGTTCCCCGCGATTCTGGCCGGTCCCTCCGCGTCGGGGCGCGAGCTGCGGCGCCTCGCCGTGATCGGCGGCTTCGAGGTGATCGGGGAGGCGCGCGGCACGGTGCGAGTCGTATCTGTGGTGGGAGAGTCCGAAGCGGTCGCGCTCGACGCCCTGGACGACCTGGTCGTCTCGCTGAGGCCGACCGACATCGGCATCGCCCTGGGTTCGGCCGCCGTACTCTGCGACGAACTGACCGGCAGCGGTGAGCAACGGCGAGCACAGACTCTCCGTGCGGGGAACCTCGCGATGGCGATCCGGCTGCCTCGTGGGCTCTGGAAGACCGCGCATCGGCAGAGCCTCGCGGTGTGGATCGTTCAGGGAGGGCGGCGTACCCGGTCACTCCGGATGGCCGACCTGACCTCGGAGAGTTTTGACCTGACGGACCTCGCGTCCGACATTTCGGCCGCCCTCAAGCTCACCGAAGCACGCGCCTACCGATATGCACGCGCCGGCGAGCTGGCTCCGGTACTGGCAGGCGGGCCGGTGGTGCCTCGCGGCATTCGGGCGGTCCGGCTCGGAACCGCAAGTTCCACCAGCCACCTCGACGAGATCCACACCGCGACCCTGACGACGAATGAACCGGTTCCCGGGTACGACGTCACAGCTGCACCCGCGCCCGGGCAGGTCCTGCTGAAGCAGCGGTCCCTCGGAGAGCTCGTCGCAGCGGGCCACCTTGCGATGAAGCGCGGCAGCCGTATTGATGTCACAGGGCAGGACCGCGAAGGGACCGTCCGGCTGCTGACTGCCGACGCGAGCGTCGAGGACGCCCGGCTTGACCCGTTGGACGCCGTACAGCTGTATCCCCGGGCGACGCGAACCGAGCCGGGCGACGTCATCTTCCGGCCGCGGCCGCGGCCGCTGGCCCGCGTCGACCTCGAGGGCGGTGCCTTGGTCGCGTCACCCAGCCGGATCCTCCGGCTCCGACCCGGCGCGACCATCGGTCCGCAGGCACTGGCGGCGATCATCAACCTGCTGGCCCCGCCCGGAACCGACTGGCAGACCTGGAGCGTTCCCGACCTCCACGCGCGTGAAGCCGAGGCGCTCGACGCCACGCTGGCGGGCGCCGCCCAGTACCTGGCGAATCTCCGGCGACACATACAAGCCACCCACGACCTCACCACCAGCCTCATTCGCGGCGTCGCGAGTGGTGCGGTCTCCATCGATCCCATCAACATCGAGAGAGCAGGCTGACGTGCCACCACGTAAGAAACAACCAGAGGCTCCTTCCACCATGAAGGAACTGAAAGACACGCTCTGGAAGGCGGCCGACAAACTCCGCGGCTCGCTCTCGGCCAGTCAGTACAAAGACGTCATCCTCGGCCTGGTCTTCCTCAAGTACGTCTCGGATGCGTACGACGAACGTCGCGAGGCGATCCGCGCCGACCTGGCCCGCGAGGGGTACGACGAGGAGCAGATCGCCGACCTCATCGACGACCCGGAGGAGTACCAGGGATACGGCGTGTTCGTCGTACCACCCGAAGCTCGGTGGTCCTACCTCGCCGAGAACGCCAAAGGGAAGCTGGCGGTGGGTGATCAACCGGAGCGGACGATCGGGTACCTCATCGACCGCGCGATGGAAGCGATCATGAAGGAGAACGAGAGCCTTAACGGAACGCTGCCGCGTCTCTATAACCGTGACAACATCGACCAGCGTCGACTCGGTGAATTGATCGACCTCTTCAACAGCGCCCGATTCAGTCGGCAAGGCGAGCATCGGGCGCGGGACCTGATGGGCGAGGTCTACGAGTACTTCCTCGGCAGCTTCGCCCGTGCGGAGGGCAAGCGGGGTGGCGAGTTCTTCACGCCGCCCAGCGTGGTGAAGGTGATCGTCGAGGTCCTGGAGCCGCACAGTGGTCGCGTCTACGACCCGTGCTGTGGGTCGGGCGGCATGTTCGTCCAGACTGAGAAGTTCATTTACGAACACGACGGCGATCCGAAGGACGTGTCGATCTTCGGCCAGGAAGCGAACGAAGAGACCTGGCGGATGGCGAAGATGAACCTCGCCATCCACGGCATCGACAACAAGGGCCTGGGCGCGCGCTGGGGCGACACGTTCGCCCGCGACCAGCACGCGGATCACCAGATGGACTTCGTGATGGCGAACCCGCCGTTCAACATCAAGGACTGGGCCCGCAACGTCGAGGACCCGCGCTGGAAGTACGGCGTACCACCTGCCAACAACGCCAACTACGCCTGGATCCAGCACATCCTCTCGAAGCTCGCTCCTGGCGGCCGAGCCGGCGTCGTCATGGCCAACGGCTCCATGTCCTCGAACTCCAACGGAGAAGGCGACATCCGAGCCCAGCTCGTCGAAGCCGACCTGGTCTCCTGCATGATCGCCCTCCCCACCCAACTCTTCCGCAGCACCGGCATCCCCGTCTGCCTCTGGTTCTTCGCCAAAGACAAGACCGCCGGCAGACAAGGCTCCACCGACCGCACCGGCCAGGTACTCTTCATCGACGCCCGAAACCTCGGCTACATGATCGACCGAGCCGAACGCGACCTAACCACCGAAGAGATCGTCCGGATCGGCGACACCTACCACGCCTGGCGCGGCTCACTGTCCGCGGCGACCAAGAGCCTCACATACAAAGACATCCCAGGCTTCTGCAAGTCAGCCACGCTTGTAGAAATCAAGGAAGCGAACTATGCACTAACCCCGGGCCGATACGTCGGATCTCCGGAGGCCGAGGACGATGGCGAACCACTTGACGCGAAAATCAAGCGACTGACAGACGATCTAGTCAAGGCATTCGAGGAGTCCACGCGCCTAGAGAAGGTCGTGCGTCGAGCACTGGGGGGTCTTGATGGCTGACGAAGTTCCATTTGAGACGCTTTTTTCCGAGCCTCTGCGAAACGGAGTGAGCTACCCGTCCAAGCAGCGTGGATTCGGATTTCCGATGATTAACATGCGAGAGATCTTCGCCTACGATAAGATTGGAGATCAAGAATGCGAGCTTGTTCCACTCACGAATACTGAGAGCGCGCAATTCATTCTCGAGGACGGCGACCTTCTGTTCGCTCGCCAATCATTGACATATGAGGGTGCCGGCAAGTGTTCACTAGTCTTGCCGAGCGTCGCGAGGCGAACCTGGGATAGTCACATAATGCGGGCTCGCCTTGATCACGAAAAGGCTGTGCCAGCCTACTATTACTACTACTTCAGATCACCGGAAGGTCGTCGCAACATCGAAACGATCGTCCAGCAGGTGGCCGCCGCTGGAATCCGAGGCTCTGACCTGAGGCGACTACTCGTTCCAGTACCGTCCACGGCTGAACAGTCGGCGATTGCGCAGGTGCTAAGTGCGCTCGACGACAAGATCGCCGCCAACCACACGCTCTGTCGGCTTGTCGATCAGCTTCTCATGGCGAAGTTTGGACGGCTGGCGGCTGAGCGTGACCAGGCGATGTTCGGCGAGATCGGAGCGGTTAACAGTACATCTGTCAAACCTCGGCCCGGGGGCGTGCTGCGCTACATCGACATCGCCTCGGTTGCTCAGGGTGAGTACGAATTTCCGAGCGAATCGTCGTGGGACGACGCACCTGGGCGCGCCCGCCGGGGGGTGAAGCGCGGAGATACGGTCTGGTCGACCGTTCGCCCTAATCGCCGGTCGCATGCTCTCGTACTCGACGATGATCCGCTTCTGGTTGCCTCGACCGGTTTAGCTGTATTGACGCCGCGAGAGGGACGCACGGCCGGTCTCTATGAGGCGACTCGAACTGATCAATTCGTGGGCTACTTGGAGAGCGTGGCTGAGGGCAGCGCATATCCCGCAGTACGCGCCGACAAGTTCGGTACGGCGCCGATTCCCGCGCTGTCTGCTGAGGAATGGGATCACTTCGAGGAGATCGCACTTCCTCACCGCCAACGAGCGCACGCAGCCAGCGTGGAGAACAGGGCTCTCGCCGCATTGAGGGATGCATTGCTACCCCTGCTGATGTTGGGGAAGGTGCGGGTTCGGGAAGCGGAGAAGTTTGTGAAGGGGGTTGTGTGATGGTCAGTGAGGCGGAGTGGGAGAGGGTTGCGCTGGATCAGCTCTTCGAGCACGGGTGGGAGCCGCTGCATGGGGTGGAGGTTGCGCCTGGAACTGAAGGTGGGCGGGTCTCGTGGGATGACATCGTGTTGCGGGGGCGGTTGCTGGAGGCTATGCGGCGGCTGAATCCGATGGTGCCCGCGGAGTACGTCGAGCAGGCGCTCGCGGAGATCGTGGCGCCGAAGTCGCAGGATGCGTTGGCGGAGAACTATCGGCTGCACGACATTCTGGTTCACGGGTACCGCGGGATCAGTTACATCGACTCCGACGGGATCGAGCAGAACCCGACGATCCGGCTCGCCAGTCATGTTGTCGAAGACAACGAGTTTCTCGCGGTCAACCAAGTGACGGTCCGGTCCTCGGAGTATGAGCGGCGCTTCGACGTTGTTCTGTACCTGAACGGCATGCCGGTCGTGGTCGTCGAGCTCAAGAAGGCCGGCTCCGAGCACGCGGATATCGCAGCGGCTCACGCCCAGTTGGCGACGTACCTGCGTGAGTTCCCGCTTGCCTTCCGATTCTGCGTGCTGTCCATCATCAGCGACGGCATCACGGCCCGGTATGGCACGCCGTTCACTCCGCTCAACCACTACTCGCCGTGGAACGTCGACGACGATGGCGAGCCGCTCAAGCTCGGGGAAGTCCAGTCCGATGAGGGGCTGGGCGTCGAGTTGGAGTATCTGCTGAACGGGGTCTGCAACCAGGAACGGTTCCTGCAGTTGCTGCGCAACTTCGTCGCCTTCGACGCGGGCGCCGACGGATACGCGAAACGGATCGCCAAGCCGCACCAGTACTTCGCCGTCACCAAAGCCGTCGGAACGACGGTGGACGCGGTCGAGAGCGACGGCAAGGCCGGAGTGGTCTGGCACACGCAGGGCTCCGGCAAGTCGATGGAGATGGAGCTCTATGCGCACGCGGTCAGCACGCAACCCAAGTTGAAGAACCCAACGATCGTCGTCGTCACCGACCGCAACGAACTGGACAGCCAGCTCTTCGAAACCTTCAACCGGTCGCGTCTCCTAGCCGAGACCCCGGTCAAGGTCACGACCCGTTCACAGCTCAGAGCCGAACTGTCTAACCGCACCACCGGAGGCATCTACTTCACGACTCTGCAGAAGTTCGGCCTGACAGAAAGGGAACGGCACGCCGGCCTCGATCATCCGCTGCTGACCGACCGACGCAACATCATCGTGATCGTCGACGAGGCGCACCGCAGCCACTACGACGACCTCGACGGGTTCGCCCGGCACATCCGCGACGCACTGCCGAAGGCCGCGTTCATCGCGTTCACCGGTACGCCGATCTCGTTCGCGGACCGGAACACGCAAGAGGTGTTCGGCTCCGTCATCGACACCTACGACCTGACGCGCGCCGTCGACGACGGCGCCACCGTGCAGGTGTACTTCGAACCCCGCATCATCGGCGTCAAGCTCGCCGGCGAGGTGAGCGAGGACCAGCTCGACGAGGCAGCCGACGAGGCCACAGTCGGCCTCGACGACGTCGAACGCGAGCGGATCGAGCAGTCCGTTGCCGTCATCAACGCTGTCTACGGCGCGCCGGCCCGCCTCGAGGCGCTGGCGGCTGACATCCTCAACCACTGGCAGAAGCGGTCCGAGGCGATGCTGCCGTTCATCACCTCCCCCGGCAAGGCCTTCATCGTCGGCGGGACGCGCGAGATCTGCGCCAACCTGTACGAGGAGATCATCAAGCTTCGTCCCGACTGGCACGACGACGCCGTCGACAAAGGCCTGATCAAGGTCGTGTACTCCGGTAACGCCACAGACACCGACCTGATTGCCAAACACGTACGACGCGACGGCCTGAACAAGGTCATCCAGAAGCGCCTGAAGGACGCCGAGGACCCACTACAGCTCGTCATCGTCAAGGACATGATGCTGACGGGCTTCGACGCGCCGCCGCTGCACACTCTGTATCTCGACCGGCCGCTCAAGGGCGCACTGCTGATGCAGACGCTGGCCCGCGTGAATCGCACCTTCCGAGGCAAGCCTGACGGCCTCCTGGTCGCGTACGCACCCCTGGCCGACAACCTGAACCAGGCCTTGGCCGAGTACACCAAGACCGACCGTGACAAGAAGCCGGTCGGCAAGAATGTCGGCGAGGCCGCCGACCTCGCTCGCACGCTGCTTGCCACCCTGGACCAGCTGTGCGCAGGGTACGACTGGCGCAGCAAGATCGAGCCGAGCACCACAAGCTGGATCAAGACGACCCTCGGGCTCACGAACTACCTCCGCTCGCCAGCGACTCCGGGCAATCAGTCGGTCGAGGGCGAGGAGACCCTCAACCAGCGCTTCCGGAAACTCGCGAACCAGCTCGCCCGCGCCTGGGCGCTGGCGTGCGGTGGCGACAACCTCGCCGACGTGCGGACCGCGGCGAAGTTCTACGAGGAAGTCCGCGTCTGGATGGCGAAGTTCGACGCCCAGGAACGGCAGTCATCCGGCCGGCCAGTGCCCGAGGAAGTTCAGCGGCTGCTGTCGAAGCTGGTCGCCTCCTCGACCGCGACCGGCGAGATCGTCGATATCTACGAAGCCGCCGGCCTGCCCAAGCCGTCACTGTCCGACCTCGGACCCGACTTCCAGGTCAAGGCACAGCAGGCCGAGAACGCCCACCTCGCGATCGAGGCGCTGCGAGACCTGCTGACCGAGGAGTCCGGCAAGGTGACTCGCAACAACCTCGTCCGCCAGCGAGCGTTCTCCGAGCGCATCCGCGAGCTGATGAACAAGTACACCAACCAGCAACTCACCTCAGCCGAGGTCATCGCCGAACTGATCGAGATGGCCAAGGAAGTCGCCGCCGAAGCCAATCGCGGCAAGCACTTCAGCCCGCCTCTGTCCGAGGACGAGCTCGCGTTCTACGACGCCGTCAGCACCAACGAGTCGGCCGTCGAGGTCCAGGGCGAGGACGTCCTAGCGCAGATCGCCAGGGACCTCGTCGAGGTCATGCGCCGCGACATCAAGACCGACTGGACGGTCCGCGACGACGTACGCGCCAAACTCCGGTCGTCCATCAAGCGGCTCCTGGTCAAGTACAAGTATCCGCCGGACAAGCAGCCCGGTGCCATCAAGCTGGTCATCGAGCAGATGGAGGCCATGGCACCCCGCTACTCAGCTTGAGGTGTAGACCCCTCGATCCTCTGTCCGATCACGAAACGCCTACCGTCGAGACGGCCGCGGAGAGCCATGGCCTTCCGCGGCAGGCGCTTGACCGACCTCGCTCCGGTTCAGAGCTCCTGGCTGGACGCCGTTCCGGCGATCGGTCATCCATACCCACCGTGAGAAGCGCAGTCGTTGACGATCCAGGGCATTCCGCAGCTCAGCCATCCAGCCACCACTCCGCGCCAGCCGTGTCGTATCTCGATCACGAGCCAGTTGACGGTTGCTCGACCTCGCCGGCGTGCTACGTGAGCTCCTGCTCCGCACGCTTGGCCGCTCGGCGTGCGCGTGACTCCTCGACCCTCACCCGTTCCCTCTCGTCGACCTCGTCCAAGGTTGCGGCGTCGATCGGGAACGGGGGCTGAGCGAGGCGTTCGGTGATGCCGAGATACGGACTCGAGGCAGCGAGGAGCTCGATCGATCCGTGGCCGGGATAGATCTCGCCGCCGCGCTCGAACACCTGCACCATCGGCTCATACGGATCCTCGAACTCAGGAAACCGCTCCTTCGGGCGATCGCCCAAAGAAGCCCACCGGAACATGTCGGTGAGCACCTGTTCCGTCCGGGTCCCGAGCCCGCGCCCGACCTTGGCCTCGAGGCGCAGTAGCCAGCCGGCGTTAGTCTCGACCGATGGATCGAACACCACCGCCAACTCGAAGAACGGCCACTGCCTCGGCACACCAAGCGCATCGGCCCAGATCGCCATCCGCCGCAAATACTCAAGCGCCAGCAAGCCCCGCGACGCTGAGTGCCGTTCCTCGGCCTCATGGTTGTCCCAGCTCGCCGCCGCCAGACGCATCAAGAGCCGCTCGCACGCTCCTGTATCCATCACATTCCCAGCCTCTCCTTCGCCACGCTTACCACTTCGGCCAGACTCGACAGGCAGTCCGCGACCCACAAGTCTCCTGAGGCCGACGCCACGGCACCGGTGAGTTTGCGAGATGAACAACTCCTCCAGATAGAGCCAGTCAGTCCGACGGCTGGCCAGAGGAACGGGTACACGGCGAGGCCCTGAGCAGTGTCACCATCGAACGCGAGCCTGGCGTGGGCGGCCGGGAAGTCGCTAACAGCGCCTTCTCCTGCGCACTGATGGCGCCGCAGCTCAGGCAGGTCGGGCTTGGTCGCGCCCGACCAGGTCGGTCACGGATCTAGCCATCTGTTCGGGCGGTGCCACCTGTCGATCTGCACGCAGACCAACTGAGCGGTCGAGCAGCACTCCCAAGTCGATCACGAGTCAGGCTGCGGCTCGCCCAATCGGCGCATTACTCGGCGGGTTTCGCAGCTCTACGGGCGCGTGACTGCTCGGCCCGAATGCGTTCCTCCTCGTCGATCTCGTCAAGGCTCATGGCGTCGATCTCGAACGGCGCCTGGGTCAGCCGCTCAGCAATACCGCGGAACGGCAAGGAGCCGCCATAGAACTCGATCTCCCGGTGACCGGGCCAGATCTCGCCACCTCGTTCGAACAGTTGCACCATCGGCTCGTACGGATCCTCAAACGTCGGAAAACGTTCCTTCGTCCGGTCGCCTAGAGACGCCCAGCGGAACATGTCCGTGACCACCTTTGTCGACATCGTGCCCAGCCGATGCCCGATGCCGGCCTCAAGCCGCTGCATCCAGGCTGGATCAATCTCTACCGCCGGCTCGAACGTCACAGCCAGGTCGAAGAATGGCCACTTTTCCGGCACGGCCAGGGCGTCGGCCCAGACTGCCATTCGGCGCAGGTACTCAGCCGCTAACAGCCCGCGTGACGCAGCGCGCCGCAACGCGGCGGCATCATCGCCCCAGTTCGCCGCCACCAAGCGCGACAACAGCCTCTCGCACGCCGAAGTATCCGTCACAAGCCGAGCCCCTTCTTCGCTACACGTACCACTTCGTCCAGATTCGACAGATCCTCTGCCACCCGAAGATCACCTCTCGGCAAACCCAATGGATCATCCCAGAGTCTCAGCAGATTCTTCGGTCTTGATTGTGCGCTCAGCGGAGCGATGTTATGGGCCGACGGGTAGTCCATTGAAACCCTCGTCATCCCTGCAACGGTCCAGGCCTCTGGATCCGCTGACTTATACGGCACCCCAGCCTGCATCAGCTTCGACTCGACGTACTCGTGCGCCAGCAGCGATCGAAACTCCTGACGCTGTCCGTCAGTCAGCTCGTTGCCTGACGCCACACGCTCCCACAGGTCCCCGAACTCCGCGTACGGCGTGAAGTAGCCATGCCTGACCTCGCCCGGGCCGATGGCCACATCGTGCTGGCGCTGGAACAAGTGTTGCTTCGCTTCGTCGATGACCTCGCGCGGCAAACCGCTGTTCTCTGCAAGAGCGTCCAGATCGTCGGCTTCCCGGATACGGCGATACTGCTCCATTTCCACCGTAGTCGCGTCTTCCACGAACTCATGGCCGGCCTCAACCCGCCCGTCCACGTAGGCGATCTGCTCCCGAACAGAGTCGGTGCCAACAGCAACATCGTCTGCGTCTGGGGTGACGGGCGGCCCGACCGGATCGTCACGGAGGTCCCGCTCGCGATCCGTCGCCTCGACATACTCGACGGCGTTTGGCGGATCATCGCGGCGAAGCCGGTCAGCAGTAACGGGAACGGCCGCCTCGTTGGGTAGCTCCGCGGTTGTTGAGCTGCGGTCGTCAGCCGCCGACCCGGCACCTTCTGTTTCGCCGCGCTGGTCAGCCTCGGACTTCTGCGTGTCGCGATCGCCCAACTCGACGTCCGTCGGAGAATCTCCCCGTTCGGACGTCGACTCCGCCTGGGCGTCTGGCGGGCTGAGGTACTGGAGACGCGCCAGTGTGTCGTCGTGAAGCATGTGGGCCCGAAGCTCTGGCGAGTAGGAAGCGAACCGGTCCTCCGGCTCGGGTCGATCATCGACCGGCGTCGCCGCCGGGTCCGAGGGAGGATCGACCGGTCGTCGCTCGGCCGACTCGTCATCGCCCCGCTCGGCTGACGACCACTTGGAGTACCCCGGCCAGTACATCTCATCGAGACGTTGCTCAAGCTTTTCGCGAGCAGTCAGCGGCGGCGAGGATCGACGGTCCGCGGTCCCGTCTTCGTCAATTGAGTCAGCCTCGGATGCCTGCTCCTCCCTCAGCCGAGGGGCATCGGACGCCCGCGAGTTCTCCTGCGTGCTCTCCGGAGCCTGGTCCGCAACATCGGCGGAATGCCGGCCGGTTGACTCATCACCTTGCTCAGCTGATTCCTCGCGCGCATTGCGCGGCCAATAGACGTCATCGAGGCGCTGCTCGGACTTCTCGCTCGCAGTAGACGGACGCGGCGTCTCATAACGTGTAGCGACGTGGCGATCCGGCATCGGAGCATCTCTACGGCTTGCCGGCTGATCACGCACATCGCCGTCGGACTGCCGAGACGTCTCGTTCTCACGATGCCCGGTTTCGCCAGCCTGATCCCCTGGCGTGTTGCCCTTGCTCGGGTCGTCGCCGCCGCGACGACCTCTCAGCTCGGACACAACCGTCCCCTATCGTCGCGAACGCAAACCTGAAGTAGCAGAACCATCACGAACAGTATCCGCCGCGAAGCCCACACCGGGCAGTGATCGCCGGTGCGTGTCAGAGCATTCGGGCCCAGGCCATTCGTCTGCGCGACGGCCTTGATCAACCCGACTCGCTCGGTGCCGTGAGTTCGTCAGCGATCGCACAGGCGACTGCGTCCGCGATACCAGGAAGCCACGCCCACTGGCCGTTTGCATTGATCTCCAGGAAGTACCACCGGCCGTCAGGTGCAACTACAAAGTCGAGTACGCCGAAGACCAGGTCGAGGCGAGCCATCAGCTGGTCGACGCCAGCACGTATCTCGTCGGGCACCTGAGCAGGCCTGTACGTCAGGGCGTCATAGTCAGTACGCCAGTCCAATGCGGCCTGCGGGCTGTTCGCCTGGATCTCGACTGCGAACATCTGCGATCCGACCACAACGAGCCGAATGTCGTGGCGCTTGGGCACGAACTCCTGGAAGAGGTGTGCGGTCAGCCGCACGGAGTCGTCGATCTCGTCCGGCGCCACGAAGCGGACCGTCGGTGTGCTGACGGGACCGTTGGCGAAGTCGCGTCCGATGCCCTTGTAGATCACCTGTCCGACCTGTTCGGAGGCGAACGTCCGAGCTGCCGTCGGATCATTCGTAATGATCGACCGAGGCGAAGCGAGGCCGGAGGCGTGGGCATGTCTGAGCTGATACGGCTTGTACGACGCTATGCGTTCGGCAGCAGGGTGGTTGATCCAGCGGCAGGGCAACGCCATGAGCACTCCGGTGAAGCCCGCCTGAGCCTCTGTGGAGGAGAACTCACGCTCCTCGTCTGTCATGTCGGCCGGCAGCCTAAACTGCGTCGGTCTGCGACAGTAGATGCCCCGAATGCCGGCCAGGTCGACCTCGCGGCCACCATGTTTGATGACCCCGGTCCACCGGCCTTCGTAGTGAGCCTCCAGGGCGATATCCGTCGGGAAATCGGCCAGGTCACAACGAAGGACCGGGGTCTTGGACTCGTGGAGCTTCTGAACAACAAGGTCGGCCGTCACGTCATTCGGGTTGGTGAGTACCAGGACAGCCGACTCGTCGCTCATCGGCGCAGCAGATCAGGCGAGCAGGCTGTTGGCGTCGTCGTTGCCGTCGCCTGGCCGGCAGTGCTCGGCTGCGAGCACTCCAGGCTGTGCGACCCAAGGCTGGCCGTCGGAGTTCATGCTGATCTGCGTTTCGGGGTCGTACTGTGCCTCGTCCGGCACCGTCTGCTCGACGGTGGAACGTACGAGGTGGGACATACCGAACGGACGGTTGCTCATGATCGGGGCCTTTCTTCGAGAGGCGAGGCGGACTTGCTGTCGTGCAAGGGGAGGACGTCGATGTCCTCAACGGGCCAGTGCGGGTACGTCTGCGTGGTGCCGACCTTCTTCCACCCCCAGCGCTGATACATCGCATGAGCCTGCGCACCCGGGCGGGAAATGAGACTCGCGAAGGCTTCCGGTCGGTCGGCGAGGAGCGCATCGACGAGCTCGCGAGAGAAGCCGCGGCCACGGAAGTCCGTGTGTACGCCGAGCTCGATCACCGCGAAGAGAGGGCCCGAAGCGATGTCGGCCGGAGGCAGGTCAGTCTTGACGCCGGTCCACCATCGTCCAGGAGGGAAGGTGAATCCGTACGAGAACCCCACGAGTTGCCCGTCGGTCTCTCCAGCGATCAGGACGAAGCCATCAAGGCCTGCGTGCTTCGTGATGCGGATCTCGAATTGCTCGATGTCCTCGTCCGACATCTCGTAAGGAGGTTCGGAGTAGGCGTTCGCGTAGAGCGGCTTGAGCTTAGGGATGAGATCGAGCGTCTCGGTCCCCGTATGGCGCGTGAGGGTGAGGGTCATGCTGTCTCCGAGTCGAGTCCGGCTTGACATGTCTGGTCGGCGAAACGGACGCCTCGCGAGGTCCTCGATGCGCGTGCTGCTCTGGCCACCGCCCGGATGTGATGACGAGCGCGTCGGGAACCAGTTGCGGCCACGGACGCGAGGTGTGGAGTAAGGACCTCGGCCGCGCCGACAACGTCGCCAGAGCTGACCATCGACCTAGCCAGCAGCGTCGTGTAGAGGAGTCGATTCCGCTGGAGGTGCAACGGGATGCGGTCGATCATGTCCCGGTAGAGCGACTGGGAGCGGGCCGCATCGCCGAGTAGTCCGTAGGACAGCGCTCGAAGCCCGTCATACTCCGCTCGGTCATAGAAGTTCAGCCACTCCGGGTCGTCGTCGGCTGGCCTGTCCGGGAGCAGATTGGCCGCCTGGCGCTGCAATCGATCGAACTGCGCTGGCTCGTGACGAGCTGCCCAGGCCGCGGCCTCACGAATAAGCAGCAGGGACCTGAGTCTCGGCGATGCCCAACCACTCGCAACTGCAGTCGCTCGTTGCGCAAGAAGCAGACCCTCAGGAGCGCGGCTCAGGCTGAACGTTGCTTGGTTCGAGAGGCTGCTGAGCGCAAAGACCTCCGTCTCGAGGTCGTTCGCCAGCTGTGCTTGGAAGAGCGCGTGCTGCCAGTGAATGCGGGCCACAGTTTGGTCGCCGCCATCCAGGTGGAGCCAGCCAGCCATCATCGAGAACTGCCCCGCAAGGGATTGCGCCTGCTGGGTCAGTTCGTACGACGCCAGCCGCGACTGGACCACCTCGTCAGCTCGCCCGGCCAGCCTGACGGCGAGCGTACACAGCGCATCCGTCCCGCCGTACTCGTCACTCAGTTGCTGGAGCCGCGGAACGGCCGAGTGAAGCGTGTCGAGTTCCCTCTCGGCATCGGCCGAGCGCATTCTGTCCGGACGCTCGCCAAACGCACTCCACACGGAAGCGGCGGCAGACGCGCCGACACCACTGAGGAATCTTCGTCGGTCCGTAGCGTCCTCCTTGCTCCGTGCCCGAGCCGGACCAGCTTTGGCTGCAAGGCCGGCAAGACCGCGTGGAATCCCTAGACCATCGCAGAGCGACCGGATCGTCTGAATCGTCGGGGTCGG
This sequence comes from Kribbella sp. NPDC059898, assembly GCF_042730855.1. Taxonomy (NCBI): domain Bacteria; kingdom Bacillati; phylum Actinomycetota; class Actinomycetes; order Propionibacteriales; family Kribbellaceae; genus Kribbella; species Kribbella sp. NPDC059898. The sequence continues at coordinate 25,844 of NZ_JBHWKR010000029.1, read as the reverse complement.
GACCCTGCCGTTCATCAACCGGGAGATCGTGGACTGAGTCAGGCCAGTGGCCTCGCTCATCCTCATCTGGGTGACTCCGTCGGCGGCGCTGATCGCTCGCAACGCCGCCGACCAATTCCAATCGCGCAGAGCAGCGACGACGTCCTCGTGAACCAGTACGTCGGCCGGCCCCTTGAACGTCGTACTCGAGGGCAGGTCACGACGGGCGACTGCACACGCTCCACAGACCGAGCCAGGATTATGCTGGCTCAGTGCTGCCTCACAGTGTTCGCATCGTCGCACGGAAGTAATTGTCCCGAGCCCTCTCCGTTGGCGCTATGCAAGCCTGCATAATGCGGCCGCACACTCATGCAGATAGGCATCGTGATCACGGTAGCCACGTCTGCACTCTCTGTAGTGTGACTGATCGTCCCAAGCAAAGCCACCACGTCATCGCGGCGCCGCCTACACCGTGCGACCGCCCGCGGACATCCGTCCTCGACGTGGAGTCCTCCGACGATCCTGACTACCGGGTCTGCGTATGGCTCGATGCTCACCTGATCGCTGAGTGGACCGGACCGAGCTCGAAAGCCGAGGACTACATGGCACTCCTCTCCAGCCAGTTCCCCAGCCTCCGCCTAAGCCGTGAACCTGTGCTCGAACCTGCGGAGGTCCGCTGATGCGTCGATTCGAGCTACTGAGCAAACGCGACCCATCCGGTGGCATCGGAACGGGGATTGTTGCCATTGGCGTCGAGTTCCCGTTCGACGAGCAGCGCAATGCCTGGGTTGTCCTCAAGTGGCTCGGCGCGTATCCGGGCATCGCATTTTGGCCGAGCGTTGACGATCTTCTCGAGGTTCATGGTCACCTCGGGGCGGCCGAGGTTCTCTGGCTCGACCCCGAGGATGCAGACCAAGACGAAGAGTCCAACGCCGAAACCGCCCAATGCCACCAACCCCGCGGGGCGTTCATGGACGCCGGCAGGCATCACACCTAGACAGCGCGGCCGGCGTGCTGGCAGCTCCCCAGAGCCCGCGCCGGTCGCGCCCACCAACAACCACGACGGCGATCCACATCAAGGAGGAATTCGTGAGGCAGATATCTGTCGATGCGGGTCGGTGGGCCATGATGGTTCCCACTGGAGGTGTCATTGATGGTCCGCAGGACAAACAGGCTACTCATGGCGGCACGCGCGTACATCGAGCGTGGAATCGCAGTCATGCCAGCGTCGCCCATGGTGCCCGACTCCGCTGGAACCAGTTGGCGCACCACGTGGATGTGCAGTTGCGGCGACCGGTACTGCGAAACTCCCGGCGCACACCCGCTAGAAACAGAACCATTGACTCAGCTGAGCCAAGTGTCGGCCACCTACGACGTATCCGCCCCTCCGAACCTCCTGATCGCGTCGGGCCCGCAGGTCGCCATCTGGCGCGTGCCACTCGCGCCTGGCTCGTATGCAATGCGCCGACTCGAACAGCAACGCCTCACGATCTGGCCACCAGTCATGCGGCTACCGGACCAGGGCTGGATCTTCTGCACGGCACCGACCAGGCAGCCCACTGGGCTAGCCGACATCGAGTTGATCAGCCAGGACGCTCCGGTCCTGGCGCCACCGTCGCGAGGACCAAGCGGCAGCAAGCTCTGCTGGCTCTGGAGCCCACGGTTCCCTGCGGTCCCGTTGCCGGACGCAGAGCCAGTCCTCGCCGCCCTTGCCGTCGGCTCGCTGGACGAGCTCCGCGTAGCTGGGGCGGCCGATGAGCACCCCGACGCGGCTTCCGGACTTTCCGAGCAGACCCGCACCGGCCGTTGACGCTCGGCACGATCGCTTCCCTCCGCCGACCGTCGGCGGCTGGTGCGACGACGCCCGCGACGACCCGATCACGGGCCTGGTTGCGTGGCCAGGCTTCTTCGCCCGTCTGCCTGCTCTGATCGCCGACGCCATCGGCCAAGGCGACAGCGTCGGCCTGGCGATCGGCGACGTCGACCATCTCAAGGACTACGTCGAAGGCGCCAAGGCCGTCGACGCCCAGTCCTTTGGTCACCTGGCAGGAAACGCCTTCATGGGCCGCCTCGGCACCCTGGCCCGCAACTGGCTCTGGCGCTCAAGCCTCGAACGCAGCTGCCTAGCCACCTTCGGAGGCGACGAGATCGTTCTTATCACGGCGACCGTGGCTGAGCAGGAATTCCTCACCATCGTCGAAGGCTTGCGCGACCAATTGTGCGCTGGCCTACCGCGGACGGTCTCCGTCGGCACAGGCGTGATATCGCCGGCCGATCTACCCACGACCGTGGTCGGAGACCACTGGTGGCGCGAATTCATCGTCCACACGATCGGAGCGATCGAACACAGCCTCTTCGACCACAAACACGCACGCAACACAGGAGCGCAGATAGCGCAGGGCTTCATCGCGCATGCATCCGTCGGCGCAATCCGCTGACATCTTGCGCGCCGACGGCGTCGGCGCTGGAGGGCATCCGCCGGGGTGTCTTGGACGTCGGCCGCGCTGACTGGTTCGGCTCGGTAATCAGGCGCCGTGGCGGACGTTTGCGGTCATCGCCCAGCGTGGCAGAAGTTACTTCCGAGTCGCCATTGCATCGTTGTAACGGCCTCGCCAGAATGGGCTTTCAACGTTGCATGGCCCGGTTGCCGAGTAGCGGTCGACCGCCCTTCTCCCCGCCCAGAGAGGAACTGTCAACGATGCTGAACCAGTGGAGACGTGTCGCGAGGCCGGTGGTCTGGACGCTGTCGGTCGTCATCCTCGCTGCCGCTGCCTGCATGGCTGCCGACGCGCCGACGGCTTCTGGGATACCTGTCGCGTCCGACGAGCCGGCCGTGGCCTCGGTCGCGCCGGCGGCCGTCGGGGACGGCGCGGGCGGTACCTTGCTTCGCGACGGAGCGGGGCTGTATCCCCGGGTGATCCGGCTGCAGCACAGTGGCGCCGCCAATGGTCGGATCCTGGCCAATATGGTGACGTTCGTCGGGAACGGCGACGGGCTCGGCGCGATCTACGAAAGCACCGACGACGGTGCCAGATTCCGTCAGGTCGGCGCGGTCGCCGACCCAGAGTCCGCGGACGGTCAGGGACTGTGCTGCGCCACCTTGTACGAGCTGCCGCGGGCCGTCGGCCACCTGTCGGCTGGGACGCTGTTGTGGTCCGCGTCGGTCGGAGCCTCCCACCGACCGATGTCCCTGCGGATCTGGCGCAGCAACGACCTCGGCCGGACGTGGTCCTACCTGTCCAGTTGTGCGGACGCGGCGAACACGCGCGGCTTATGGGAGCCCGAGTTCTCCATCGCGGCCGACGGTCAGCTCGTCTGCCACTACTCCGACGAGACCGATCCGGCCCAGAACCAGAAGCTGATGGAGGTCCGCTCCGTCGACGGTGTGCACTGGACCGACCGGCGGGCAACAGTCACCAGCGACGACTCGCGGCACCGCCCGGGGATGCCAATCGTCCGCAAGCTGCCGAACGGCACCTATTTCATGACGTACGAGATCTGCGCCCTCGGTGGACAGTACGACTGCGCGGCGTTCTATCGAACGTCGCGCGACGGGTGGAACTGGGGCGACCCGAAAGATCGGGGGATCCAACCTCGGACCGCCGACGGAAAGTACTTCACCCACACGCCCACCATCGCCTGGAGCGCCAACGAAGGCGACCGCAATGGCAAGCTGCTGCTGATCGGACAGATCCTCAACAACGCCGACGGCTCCGTTGCTGATGGCAACGGCCGGACCATCTTCGTGAACACCGAGAACGGCACCGGCCCCTGGTACGAGGTCGCGGCGCCTGTCGAGGTGCCGAACCCGTACAACAACTTCTGCCCCAACTACAGCTCGCCGCTATTGCCCTCAGAGGACGGCCGGAAGGTCCTGGAGATCGCCAGTGCCTGGGCTCCCGACGGCGAGTGCAAGGCGTACTTCGACAGCGGCTCGAGCGTCGGCACCGGCGACGACGCCGGCGTCCGCGACGGAGCCACCTCACCAATAACCAGCGCCGCCACCGCACTCTGCCTCAGCACCACGGCCGGCACCGACCACGCCGGCCAGGAAAGTTGCGACGCGACAGCGGTACAGCACTGGCAGATCAGCAAGCTGGGTCAGGGGTCGTACGCCGTCCGTGCCGCCGACAACTCATGCCTGAAGACCGACGGCCGCCTGGAGCCCTGCGACAGCGGCGCGGGCGCGACCTGGAATCTCGTCAACGTCGGCGTCGGCTACTACCGGCTCAAGGCCGGTGGCCGCTGTCTCACCGCCCACGGGTCCGCCACCCACCCGGGCCCAATCACCGTCCAGGCCTGCGACAACAACCAACACCAAATCTGGAAGGCGTCCCTGAGCTGAACTCGGCGATCTGCCGTGTCTCATCCCACCGAGCCTCTTCGCTGGGATGAGACACGGTTGTTGCCCTGGGCATCAGCGCAGGTCGACCTGGCAACTGCGGAACTCCGGGTCAACCGACTTAACGCCAGCCGCGAACGCACTGGACTTCGTCTGGACTGTTCCGGCGCCAAGCCGCCGCCATGGTGTGACTGGACGAATGGACCAACTGTTTCGTCGGCTCAACAGTCGCGATTGGCGTGACTCCGCAGAGGCCGTGGACCTGCGCGATCAGATCGAGATCTTCAACTCCGAGACGGTCTCGCGGCTGGGACTACCGAGCACTTGACGGCTGGGCGTCATCCCAAGCGGCGAGGAGTTCAGCCTCCCGTTCATGGCGCGTCCCAAGCTGGCGTTGCCGTGGATGTTCGATGAGCCCGTCGCGGTCAAGCGCCTCTTTGAAGTCGTGCAGAGTGTCGCGGAGTGGTCTGCAGACGACTCCCGCCTCAGCCGCGCGCCTGCCGTCCACTTGCCAGGTAACTTCAGGGATTCGCCATAGCGGGATCTCCGTCCACTGCCGGATGCCCTGCTCCGCCAGCCATCTGGGGTCCACCCACACCGGTTGAGCACGGTGTCCGGTCAGTGCCAAGCACGCGTCGATCATCGAGCCGCACGTCGAGTGGCCGATCGGGACGACCAGGTTCACGACGCCGTCCCGTTTTGCCTCGACGGAGTCGAGGAGGAACGTTGACACGTCGCGTACGTCGACTGGCTGGATGGGCTGCTCAGGTGGCGCAGGGAGCAGCCAGCGACCACCACGTGCAGCTCGCGCCAGCAACTTGAGTCCGCGGCCGACGTACTCACCTGGCCCCAGGATGACTCCCGGCCGCACGATCAAGGTGCGCACAACTCCCTCCATCGTCGCAGTCTCGCAGCCCGCCTTTAGCGTGCCGTACTGACCGCCGATCGTGAGGTCGGCTAGTTCGGGGCAATTTTCGGTGAAGGTCGGCGACGATGGCCAGAGCGCCGACTCCTCGCTGACAGCGACAGCTGGCCAATCGAGATAGGCACTCACGGTCGAGATGAGCAGGTACTGCTCAATCTGCTTTCCGAGCGCTTCCATCACCCGAGTGACGTCGACGGGTTCATACGCGCTGGTGTCGATGAGCGCGTCCCATGGGCCAGAGTCGGCCAAGCGCTGAAGGTCTGTGTCGTTCCGGCGATCGCCGAGAACATGTGTCGCGCCGGCTGGCGGCTGACCACTCTTGCCACGGGAGAGAGAGCCGTGACCTTCCAGCCCCGGGCCAAGGCATCAGCGATCAGCGTTCGCCCCAGAAACCAGCTGCCACCGAGGATAAGGAGTCGCATGAGGCAATCTTGACCTCTCACGGGTGTGCCGCGCCGACTCCACCGAGTTGCACCACCTGATCAAGTCATCTGATATGTCCGACACGGCTGGCCGTGATCAGACGACGCTGATCGAGCAACACGCGCTGTCCCTCGTCGCCACCACCTTGATCTACGGCCAAACACGCCCAACCAGTCGAGGTCCGCGCCGCACGCTCGTGCCCTTCGCCATCCTCGCCTGCTTAAGGTCCACGCTGGGCATCCAACCCATGCCCATCAGTGCGCTGACGCGCGAAGCCGTACCAGCCGTCGACCGCCGCTCATACTTCCCAGGGCCGCAGTGAGTCGTCAGCTCTCTACGAGTGAATGAATGCGGTGACTCCAGGCGCAGCAGCGGTGCCGTGAGTCGACGAGCGTCGCTGGTCATGAAACGACAGCCTCAATCCGAGCAAACATCTTGCATGCGAGGCGCGACTCCGCACGAGCCGGAGCGATGAGCACGTCGACCGCTCAGCCGTTGAGCTTGCATGACCGAGCTGACGAACCCACGCAGCCGCCATATTTCGGGCGGGCAGCTGTGCTGAGCATTCACCGCATGAACGCCGGAGAGGGCTACCTGTACCTGCTTCGCCATGTCGCTGCTGGCGATGTCGATCGGCGAATGGCTACGCCGTTGACCGCGTACTACACCGCGTCGGGATACCCGCCAGGCCGCTGGATGGGACAGGGCCTCAGCTGGCCAGCTTGGTCCCCAGGGACTGTCGCAGCCGGTTCGCTTCCAGCTGAGTCAACGGCTCCGCCATCGTCGATCTTCCTGTTCTGCCGGCGTGCGGCATCTTGTGTTCCGTCAGGGCGCGCTGCATTGACTGGGTGTTGAGTCGCCGAGGTGTAGTCGATCCTTTGCCCCAATTGGCGAAGTTGCTCGTCAACGGCCTGGCTGACGATGTCTTCGAACTGGGGCGCGAGTGCGCGGAGGAGCTTCTCCCGCAGCTCAGGGGCCGCCAACTCCAGAAGCCCGGTGTCAGGTCGGAAGCCAGCTGCCTTCAGGAGCGCCGCCAGCATGGCGTTGCCGTCCGGAGATCCGAACCGCTCGGCCGCCGGCTCGAGCGCCTGTACGAGGGAACCGGACGTGACGTCGGTGGTGGCGACTGCATCGCGGACCACTGCGGCGAGGTGATCGAAGTCGGTACCGCCGGTAGCCAGGTCGTTGACGGTGCGCGCGACGGAAGTCACCGGCAGCCCATCGACCCACGCGACATCTCCGTCCGGTAGGCCGCGCTTGCGATACCGGATGTCCGGCTGCGTGGTCTGCCGACGTACCGCGGCAGTGAACTCGTACTTGGAAGCCAGCACATCGCCGAGTCCGTACACGGCTGCCGCAGACTCACCAGACACCACGGCCAGCGGCTGATTGCCCGCCGGCTGGCTGCCGGTGGCCAACCAGGCTGCACGCAGACCCTGCAATGGTCCGGTGTCGGCGGAGGGAAGAGCGTAGACACCATGACGAACACGCTGCACAGTTCCGCGGTCAGCAAGGCGGGACAGATGCATCTTGGACACGCCCGCCCCGTAGGCCTGGGCCGTCGTCACCAGTCCCCACTGGCTGGAACCAACCAGTTCCAGCGACTCCAAAACGTCAACCGCACGCATCACCCTCACCTCCCAACGCTCTAATAGTATCACCTTATCGTTACTTTCAGAGGTACATCGCGACAGGTTCGTCACTTTGCAAGTATCCCGATCATCGAGGAGGGCACCCGCCGAGTGGCGGCTCGCGTCTACGTGCCAACTCAGTTCCTCCCACCAGGCCAGCCAGAAGTGACAGGGCGAAACGAGGCCCACCTACCGTGGTCTCGGTAGGGTCTGAGGTGCGGCGTCGCCGACCCCACGCCCGACTGACCAAGCTGCTCACCAGATCGGCGCAGCTCAGGTCGCCCGACGACTGGTGAATTGAATGGCTCTGCCCGAACTGGATGTCGAACGCGTGCAGCGGTGGTGCACCGCACGGGTTCCCGAGCAGGCTCGCGATCAGCTGCGTATCGAGTGCGACGTCGCTCCACGCCTAGCGCCGACTCGCACCGTCGCGACGCATCGACGACGTCCTGACCGAGATCGATCGCGACCCCACCAACGTGTTCTGGGGCTAACAGGAAATCGTTCTTAGCAGCACGAAAGTGGACGATATGGCTCGACGCATACCGATCGCATCCGCGGCGGCCAACTGCCAAGCCTCTGCCATCGCGGCTGTCTACCGCCGGTGGCTGCGGAGATCGAGATGCGCCGGCAGATCTGCCCTGGAACGCCTGCGGTCTACTGACCGCCATTGGCACGATGGCGCCTGCGTGAACTGGCCGGGACGCTGGCCAGGCTGGAATGGCATACTCCGCCGGGTGAGCTATGACTTCGCGATCTGGGAGAGCGACGCATCCACCGGCGAGCACGATGCGGCAGCAACTTTCGAGGAGCTGTTTGCCCGGTACCTCGAGGCCGACCTGGTTGCACCGACCGCGAAGATCCAGACGTACTCCGATGCCTTGGCCGCCCGGTTCCCGGACGACGAGAGCGAGGACACTCCCTGGGCAGCGGGCGGCCCGAGCAGCAATTGTTCGGGCCCGATCCTGTACGTCGCGGTCAGATACAGCCGGGCTGACGAGGTCGGAGTAGTCGCAGAGCGACTCGCACAAGAACACGACCTGGTCTTCTTCGACCCTCAGAAGGCGCCGAGGACACCTGCCAACGGCGGTGAGGTGACCATCACCACCTCGCGGGGGACGGTAGCTCTACCCGACCGCTGGGTGTCCTTCCTGTCGCAGGAACTGCGCAACTTCGGCGGCTACGTAGTTGTGGACAGGGGCCGGGACCATGTCTTCGCCCAAGCACGCAACGACAACGGGACCCTGACTCTCGAGTACCGCGACGGCTCACCACGGCAGCACTACCAGGTCCAGGGTGTCGATCTCGGCGATGTCGCGGAAGCGCTGTCCCAGTGGGCCGAGAATCACCGCCACTTCATCGACAAACACACCTGGCAGCGCCTGACCCTCTGGGACTGATCACCCCGGAGGTCCCTGTTTACTCGGTGCAAGGGAACTGTCGTTCATCCGGGATCGCTGGCCGTTGAGCCACACGGTCGTAGGAGCCAGATGCCGGCTGCCGACACTCCAACAGGCAAGGCATGCGGTAGGGATCTCACCAGAGGTCGAGATCCGCGAACCCCTGGTCCAGGGCGGTTGCTGCGGAGGGGTTGTGGATTCGGCGGCCCATGTAGACGTCTTGGGTTATGGAGACTTGGGCTTGGCCTAGGTGGTCGGCTATTTGGCGGGCGGATTGGCCTCGGCGGTCTAGGGCTGTGGCGGTGGTTTTGCGGAAGGTGTGGGAGCGGATCCAGGTGAGGGCGTCTGAGGGTGAGGGTTGGGCTGCTGGTCGACTTGGGCGCTGAGGGTGGGTGATTTGTCGAGGTTTATGCGGTAGGTCTTGACGAGAGTGGCTACGAGTTCGCGGTCGAGCTTGATGCGGCCGGTCTCGATGAGTTCGAGTCTGGTCTTTGGCCAGCCGAGTTTCGTGGCGATCTGTTTGCGGGTGAGGCCGGCTTGGAGGCGGGCGGATCGGAGGGTCTCGCCTAGGTCGCGGCGGGCGGTGCTGGCTACGGGGGACAGTGCGCGGCGGAGGGCGCGGCGGACGTTGGACGGGTCGCGGAAGCCTCCGAGGGAGTCGGCGAAGATGGGTTCGTCGGGGTGGACGCCGGCTGCGTGGCGGCGGCGGAGCATGGTGACGGCCCCGTCGGGCAGGGGCAGGGCACGTACGCCTGCCCTGGACTTCGGGGCCTTGCGGATCAGGCCTTGGCCTGGGACGCGAACAACGGTGTGAGTGATTTGCACCGCGCCGGCTTCTAGGTCGACCTGCGACCACAGAACCGCGAGAGACTCGCCGATTCGGACGCCTGTTCCGAGCATGAAGACGACGAGGTCCGGTAGGTCGGCGTGCCGGGCGGCTTCATCGGTGGTCAACTGTTGGCGCAGGAGGGCGATCTCTTCGGTGGTCAGCGCTCGGGGCGGGTCCTTTGGGCGGGCCTCGACTGCTTCGACCTCGCGGACCGGGTTGACAGTCAGGGCGCCGTACCGGACGGCGAGTTGCATCATCCCGGAGATGACCGCGCGGCAAGTCTTCGCGGTGGGGCGGCCGGCGTTGCGCTTGATGGTTCCGATGACTCTGTCGATGCGGGGCGTGGTTGCCTCACCGATCAGGAGTTCACCGAGGGCAGGACGCACGTAGTTCTTGATGGCTGTGCGGTACGTCGTCAGCGTCGTCGGTGATCGCCGGCCGTCTTCGATGCGTTCCTCCAACTTCTCGATCCAGAGGTCGATGAGGTCGTTGATCTTGTCCGTCGGGCTCAGCTCGCCGTACTGCGAGACCTTTGCCCGGTCTCGCAGCTTCGTTAACAGGCGGTGCTCGGCGCCAGGAGACCACCTTGCCCTCGGTGTCCTTCCTCTCTGCACGGGATCGGACGTGCCCCCACGTTCCGATCGGAAGGTGCGGTCTGCTCATGTCGGCCCTCCACAGTCCAGCTGCGTGTGGAAGCTCAACGGCTGGGCGGGCCGGAGATCGGGCGAAACGAGAGCAGTGCGACGCGATGCGAAACGTCGCTCAGCAACGCGCAGCCAGCTGGCTGCGCGGAGCCGCCGACCCCTCTCAGACGGGCATGTACCGGCCACTCGGAGTATTGGCAGAGTTTGCGCAGACCCAACTTTCCAGGCCGAGGCGCCGAACTGCGTCTGACCTGCGGAAACTTGTAGGCCCCGTGGGACTCGAACCCACAACCCGCGGATTAAAAGTCCGCTGCTCTGCCAGTTGAGCTAGAGGCCCTCAGTTGGTGAGGGGAACAGTGTGTCAGGTTTGGTGGGGGATTGCTTGGTGGGGGGCGGGGGTGAGGGGTTGTGGGGGTGGGGTGGATGGTGGTACAGATCGGAATTCGCTCGGGTTGGCCGGGTGCTGGCATTCCTGCCGCGGGGGGAACCGACGGTGGGGTGGGGGGAGATTGTGGTGTGGGTTCGTGGTGCCGTGGGGGCGGCTTTGGTGGTTGTTGTCGGGGTGGTCGGGGGTTGTGGGTCGGGGGACTCGGGGGTGGGTGAGCCGGCGGTGCCGGCGAGTGTGCAGGGGACGGAGTCGCCGAGCCCGACCGTGGCTGGGTCGGTCACGCCGAGTCCGGTGGCGCCTAGTCCGGCGGTGGTGGCGACGTCGAGCCCTCGGGCGGTGGTACCACCGCTGCCGACGGTTGTGCGGACGACCAAGGAGGTTGTGGAGGAGCAGGTTATTCCGTTCAAGAAGCGGACCGTGACGGACGACTCGGTGCCGAAGGGGGAGAAGTCGGTGCGGACGGTCGGTGTGGACGGGGTACGGCGGTTGACGTATCGCGTGACGTTCGTGAACGGCGTACAGGCGGACAAGCGGCTGATCCGGGAGGAGGTCGCCAAGGAGCCTCGGACGCAGGTGACGGTGGTGGGGACGAAGGTGGACGAGCCGACTCAGTCCGGTGGGTGTGATCCGAACTACAGCGGCTGTGTTCCGATCGCGAGTGACGTCGACTGTGCGGGCGGCAGCGGTAACGGGCCGGAGTACGTGCAGGGGCCGATTCGGGTGATCGGGACCGATATCTACCGGTTGGACGCCGACCATGACGGGATCGCCTGCGAGTAGCGGGTGGCGGTCAGGTGGGCTTCGTCGGCCGTCCGGGTCAGTACGAACGGGACCGTCATTTCCGGGTACGCCGCCGTGCCGAAGAAGTCGAGAACCTGTTCAGGAAGCAGCACTGTCAGCCGATCACGCCGGTCGTGATGCGGCGGGGGGTGATGTCGAACATCGAGTCCTCGGGAGGATTCGCCAGGTACGCCGCCCGCGCCTCGGGTGGGAGGTACTTCGTGACCATCGCCTGCAGGAGCGCCGGGTCGAGCGGGAGGAACCGCGCGACGCCCTGCACGTTGACGTAGCGGGCGGTCGGGCCGTCGGCGGTCTGGATCGAGAGGGAGAGCTCGCCCGTGCCGGTGCGGTGCAGGCGGGTCTTCTTCGACTTGGCCGGCGTCATCACCTGGAAGCGATTGCCGTCCGGCAGGTGATGGAACCAGACCGGTGTCACGTGCGGCGACCAGCCCGGGTCGTCGATCGCGAACACCGCGACCAGCGGCTGCGCCAGGAACTCGGCCATTTCCTTGTCGTCCATCGTTCGAAACCCCATGGACGTACCCTCCCATCCGCCACCGACATACTTGTCCCGTGCTCACGTACGTCCTGAACTCGCAGGACCTCGCCGACGTACGGTTCGCGGTCTCGCCGGTTGCGGAGATGGTGCTGTCGTTGCGGGCGCTGCGGGAGCCCGGGCGGTTCCCGTTGCAGCTCGGCTGGGTGCGGGCGGTGCAGCCGCGGGTGACCGAGCTCGACTGGGACGTACTGCGGTGGCTGGTCAACGACATCATGGGCAGCCCAGACTTCCTCACGCCGCGCCCCTCGTCACCGCTGACGCAGCTGGCCGACGAACTGGACCTGATCGCCGCCGTGGACCAGGACACGTTCAAGAAGCAGCTCATAGCCGTGAACGGCGAGCTGCCGGAAGCCCTGACCGTCGACAGGGTGGTCGACGCGCTCAGCGAGTACTGGCAGGCCATGATGGCGCCGTACTGGAACCGAATGCGGACCCTGCTCTCCGCCGACATCAGCTACCGCGGCCACGTCCTCACGCAGCACGGCACCGGCGTAATGCTCAACGGGCTAGGCCCCGCCATCAGCTACGCGGACGGTCTGCTCAAGGTCGACAGGGTCGCCGCACTGAGCCGTCAAGAGGACATCAACGGTCGCGGTCTCGTACTCCAGCCGACCCTCTTCGGCCCGCACGCTGTCATCCCGTTCGAACCGGGCGCCGATCCGCTCCTCGGCTACCCGCCACGCGGCCAGGCGAACCTGTGGTCCGTCGTTGAGCCCCCGTCCCATCAAGACCTGGCCCAACTGATCGGTACGCCGCGGGCGCGCATCCTCGACCTGCTGACGCATCCCCGCACCACGACCGACCTGGCCGGCGAGCTCCAGGTCACCCCGTCCGCGGTCAGCCAGCACCTCCAACTGCTCCGCCGTACCGGGCTGGTCGAGCCGCAGCGCACCGGCAAGCAGGTCCTCTACCGCCCTACCGAACTCGCCGCGTTGCTCACCGGTAGCGAACCGTTGACACCGCCGTAACGACCGGTAATAGTTCTGCGAAAGAGATTTCGCACCAACGTCGTGGCAGCCGACGTCCCACAAAACCGCCCTGAAACAGGAGTCGGCATGAGACGTACTGTTGCGCTCGTTCTCGGAGTTCTCCTCCTCGGCATCGGCACCATCACCCCGGCCCACGCCGCGACCCTCGCCCTCACCCCGATCACCGTCGGCAACGTGTTCACCGACGGCCAGCCGGTCAAGGTCGGCCTGAGTACGGACGCGTCATCCGTGACCTGGTCGGCCGCCGACGTCAACGGCACCCTCGTCGCGAGCGGCAGCCAGGCCGCCGCGAGTACCTTGCAGGTCGCGGTGACCACCCGCGGCTGGTACGAACTCACCGTCCAAGCGGGTACGGCGACCGCCAAGACGACCTTCGCCATCCTCAGCCCGGTCAGTACGGCGCCGGTCGCCGGCCTCACCACCAACCGGGTCGGTGACTTCGAGAGCACGGCCGAAGGCTGGACGTTCTACCCGGGCAGCGAGTTCCCCGGCGCTACCGGGAGCTTCGCGCTCGACACTACCGACAACCACTCCGGTACGAGTTCCGGCAAGCTGTCCGGCGACTTCAGCGCCGGCGGTGCGTACGTCAGCGTCAACCGCACACTCCCGTCGGTGGCGGCGACCAGCGTGAGCTTCTGGGCGAAGACCTCGAACCTGTCGTTCCTCACGTTCCGCGTCACCGACTCGACCGGCCAGGTGCACCAGCAGCGCCTGACGTTGTCAGGGGCAACCGATTGGCAGCCCCTCACGGTCGCCCGCTTCGACGGCGGCAAGCAGTACAGCCACTTCGGCGGCGCTAACGACGGCGTGTGGCACGGCCCTGCCAAGCAGGTCGAGATCATCCTCGACAAGGGCGCGATCAGCGGCGCCACGAGCAGCAGCGTCAACCTCGACGATCTGACGCTCAACGCGCCGGCCGCGGCACCTACTACTCCGCTGGGCGACTACGAGAGTGCTGCGGAGGGTTGGTCGTTCTACCCGGGCAGCGAGTTCCCGGGCGCGACCGGCAGCCTCAGCTACGACACCGCGTCGCCGCAGTCCGGCGCGCAGTCCGCCAAGCTCAGCGGCGACTTCACCGGCGGCGGCAACTACGTCGCGCTCCAACGCACCTTCGTCCCGATCGACCTCAAAGCCCTTGATCTATGGGTGAAATCGAGCCAGGTATCCTCGATCGGTCTGCGGCTCACGGACGCGACCGGCCAGGTCCACCAGCAGCGCCTGGCGGTGTCCGGGTCCGCCTGGCAGCACCTCAGCGTCACCCAGTTCGACCACGGCACCGGGTACCTGCACTTCGGCGGCGCCGACGACGGCATCTGGCACGGCCCGGCGAAGGCGATCATGCTGACGCTGGACAAGAGCGCGATCCTCAACAGCGGTACGTCGGCAGCAGTCAACGTCGACGCGGTCGCCGCGACCACGGCCCCGACGTACCAGGGAGCCGGCACGCACTTCGGAGCTACGTGGAACCAGGACGTGATGCCGCTGCTCGCACAGTCCGGGGCGCGGACCGCGCGCGACGAGGCGAAATGGGCGGACATCGAGACCACCGTCGGCAGCTACACGTTCCCGGCGAAGTTCACGTCGTACCAGCAGGCCTTCCAGTCCAACGGGATCGACCCGCTGCTGATCGCGGACTACGGCAACGCCAAGTACGACGACGTCGCGGGCGACCCCTTCGACGCGCCGTTCACCGACGCAGGCAGGGCCGGGTTCGCGAACTACGCGGACGCGCTCGCGAGCCAGTACCCGCAGGTGAAGAACCTGGCGATCTGGAACGAGTGGGACGTGAACGCCGCCGGGCCGTCCAACTTCACCCCGGACAGTTACCTGGCGTTGCTCAAGGCAACGTATCCGAAGCTGAAGGCGAACCACCCGGGGCTGACGATCGTCGGCGGTGGGGACACCGACGTCACGCAGCAGGCGTGGATCCAGCAGTTCTGTCAGCTCGGTGGGCTGAAGTACCTCGACGTGGTGTCGGTACACCCGTACAACTACCTGAACGCGCCCGAGAGCCTCGGCACCTTCCTCGACCAGGTGCGGGCGACGATCCGGCAGTACAACGGCGGTGTCGACAAACCGATCTGGATCACCGAGGCCGGCTGGTACACCGGTGCCGGCAGCGCCGCGCCGGTCAGCGAGCCCACGCAGGCGATGTACGTCGCCCGCGAGATGCTCAACGTCCCCGGGCACGACGTCGACCGGTTCTACCTGTACGACTTCAAGAACGACGGCATCAACCCCGCCGACCAGGAGAACAACTTCGGGCTGGTGCACAACGAGGCGGACGCGCTCGGCGCCTACACGCCGAAACCGTCGTACGTCGCCTACGCGACAGCCGCTCGTCAGCTCCGCGGCGCGACGTTCCTCGGCAAGGAGTACCCGGGCAACGGGCTGATCGACCAGGTGTACGCGGCCAATGACGGCACGCCGTTCCGCGCGATCTGGGCCGCCTCCGGCGCGAACACGACCGTCACGGTCAACGCGACCGGCCCGGTGCAGGTCACCAGCCTGTACGGCCTCCCGTACACCCTGACCCCGAACGCGAACGGTCAGGTCACGGTCACCGTCGGCACCTGGCCGACGTACATCTCCGGCTCGGCCGTAACCTCCGTGACGGCACCGTAGCGTCCACGCCACCCTCCCGATCCTGAAACGGTCGGGAGGGTGAGCTACAGTCGAGATGTCCGCGGGAGCTTGCAGGGAGTGGGCTGAGAGGGTGGCTGCCGTCACCGACCGCTGAACCTGAATCGGGTAATTCCGGCGTAGGGAGGAGCGGGATGGAATCCGTCTGGGTGAACGGTACGGCGGTCGACGGGCCGGCCGGGAAGTCGGTGGCCGAACTGGTCGCGGAGTTCTCCGACCGGAGCACCGGGATCGCGGTCGCGGTGAATCAGAACGTGCTGACCAGGGCCGAGTGGGCGCAGACCACGGTCCGCCCGGGCGACCGGGTCGAGATCGTCAGCGCGACGCAGGGAGGCTGAGATGGACGATCCCCTCGAGCTCGGCGGGCGGACGTACGCCTCCCGGCTGATCATGGGTACCGGCGGTGCCGCCAACCTGGAGGTGCTGGAGGAGGCATTGGTTGCCTCCGGCACCCAACTCACCACGGTCGCGATGCGCCGGCTCGGCACCGGCCACGAAGGCTCGGTGCTCGACGTACTGAAGAAGCACGGCATCGACGTCCTGCCGAACACGGCCGGCTGCCACACCGCCGCCGAGGCCGTCCTGACCGCGAAGCTCGCCCGCGAGGCGCTGGAGACCGACCTGATCAAGGTCGAGGTGGTCGCCGACGACCACCTGCTGCTGCCGGACCCGATCGAGCTGCTGGATGCCGTGGAGGCCTTGGTGGCGGACGGTTTCACGGTCCTCCCCTACACCAACGACGACCCGATCCTGGCCCGCCGCCTGGAGCAGGCGGGGTGCGCGGCGGTCATGCCGTTGGCCGCACCCATCGGTTCGGCGCTCGGCATCCGGAACCCGCACAACCTCGCGCTGATCGCCGAGGCCGCGAACGTCCCGGTGGTGGTCGACGCCGGCATCGGTACGGCGAGTGACGCCGCGCTCGCGATGGAGCTCGGCTGCGACGCGGTGATGCTGGCGACCCCGGTGACCCGCGCCGAGAAGCCCGCGCTGATGGCCGCCGCGATGCGCGACGCCGTCTCCGCCGGCCGGAACGCCCGCCTCGCCGGACGCGTCCCGCGCCGCTGGCAGTCCGCGCTCGCGTCGTCGCCTACAACTGGTCTGCCAGCCTTTTAGCGTCCGCCGCCTCCAGCGACCGATCCAGGAGTACTGCGGTCAACGACAACGTCAGCTCCTGGTTCGGTTGCAGCACCAACGGCTCGTCCCACGCCAGCGCTGGGCACACGCCGACGTACTCCGAGACCCGCAGGAACCACGGCCGTACGTGCTCGGGCTGGACCAGCAGCAGGCTCACATCGCCCTGCACGAAGGCGATCCACGGACTCGTCGACCCGAACGCCGCCTCCGCCCCTTCACCGTCGGCGCTCAGAACGACGGTTTCCGACAACGGCAGCCGCCAGAAGATCCCGCCGTACGCCGCGCCGTCGCGGCCGGTCGTCGCCGGACTGTCGATCCGGACCGAGCCGTACCGGGCGGTCAGCACGCTCCGCCAGTCGAGGCGCCAGCCGCCGAACGCCAGGTCGCCCGTGAGGCTCCGGCGTTCCACCAACTGCGGGCGGCCCTGTTCGTCGTACCAGGTGATGTCGTCGATGAGTTCGCGATCGTTGACGGTGACGCCGCGGCTGCGTTGCTGGCCGTGGTTCGTCAGCAGGGTCGGTCCTTGGCCGCGGACGTAGGTACGCGCGCCCCAGTGCGACGTACCGTTCACCTGCGCGACCGCGAGCGAGACGCCGTAGTGGTGCCGGTGGTCGACCGGGCTGACCTGCGTCAACGGGTGCCCGCCGAGCGTCCGGACCGGATGCAGGTACGGGCGTGGCGCGTGCACCTGCGGCATCCGCCGGCCGAACTCGTACCGCGCGAGCAGCCCCGCGGAACTCCCCAGCTCGAAGATGTCGCCCTGCTGCTGCCATCCGATCCGGTCGTCCGACGCCGCCGGCCGCGGGTCCTGCGGCACCGGACCGGTGCTCGCCCGCACCGCCAGCCGCAACTCCGGTACGCCGTCCGCCGCGTCCGCGGGTCCCCCGATCGACGCGAGCAACCGCCGCCACGCCAGCTCCCCCAGGTCCTTCTGCGGGACCCGCACGGTCGTCAGCGACGGTACGGCGAACCGCGCCAGCCCGATGTCGTCCATCCCGGTCACGGACAGATCCGCCGGTACGGCGACCCCGACCTCGTTGAGCCGCGCCAGCAGCCCGAACGCGACCAGATCGTTGAACGCGACCACCGCCGTCGCCTGCGACTCGAGGACCCGTTCCATCGCGGCGTACCCGTCCTCGATCGACCAGCCGCACTCCAGCCGGACCAGGTCCAGCCCCGGGATCTCCCGCGCGGCGACCTCGAGTGCCCGCAGGCGCAGCATGTTCGAGGCGGACGCGGGCGGGCCGGACAGGAACGCGAGCCGGCGGTGTCCGAGGCCGACCAGGTAGTCGACCACGATCCGGACGGCGCGGCCGTAGTCGACCACCACCGACGAGACCTCCGCCGGGCCTTGACGGTTGACGAGGATGACCGGTTGCACCTGCGGCAGCAGCTCGACCAGGCGCTGCTGGTCCATCCGCGGCGAGACCATGATCAGCGCGTCGCAGCGCCGCCGGGCCTCGATCGCGATCGCCGCCTCGGCCTCCGGGTCCTCGTCGGTCTCGGCGACCAGCACCTTGTACCCGGCCGCGGCCGACGCGTTCGTGATGCCCCGGAGGATCTGCTGGAACAGCGGGTTGCCGAGGTCCGGGACGACCAGCGCGACCATGTTCGTCCGGCCCAGCGACAGGCTCCGGGCCAGGTCGCTCGGGCGGTAGTTCAGCTGCTCCGCGGCGGCCCGTACCCGGGCGACGATCTCGGGTGCGACACTGAGCCGGCCGTTCATCACCCGCGACACGGTCGCCCGCGACACCTCGGCCACGCGTGCGACGTCGGTGATCGTGATGGTGTCCTTCGGTGTCCGGCCCACCTCCGTATCCTCTCCCGATGGAAACCGGTTTCTCAACCCCCGGTGTGATCGGATGGGGACCTACACCGAACGGAGGAACAGGTGACTGAACTGGAGTATCCGCAGGTCCAGGGCGTTGCCCCCGGCAACGGCTACAGCCACGTGGTGGCCGGAACCGGCCAGTGGGTGGCGGTCTCCGGGCAAGTGGCACTGGACCCGGACGGCGCGTTCGTCGGGGTCGGCGACCCCGGCGCGCAGGCCGAGCAGGTGTTCGCGAACCTCGAGCGCTGCCTGGCGACGGTCGGTGCGACGTTCGGCAACGTGGTCAAAATGACGTTCTTCGTCACCGACATGGCGTACATGCCGGCGATCCGGGCGGTCCGCGACAGGTACATCCCCGGCCCGAAGCCCGCGGCCTCGGCGGTGCAGGTGGCGGCCTTGTTCAGCCCGGACGTACTGCTCGAGATCGAGGCCTTCGCGATCGTCTAACGCAGTACGTCGACGGCGAGGCGGGCGGCTTCGCCGATGGCGGTGTCGACGCGGGGCTGGCGGATGTCGCCGCGGGCGGCGAGGGTGAAGACGGCGATCGCGTACGCCGACCCGCCGGGCAGGGTGACCACGCCGACCTCGTGGCGGAGCGCGCCGAACGTACCGGTCTTCCCCGCGACGCGGACGCCGTCGTGCGGAAAGCCGGACGCCAGGCGGTGCAGGAAGATCTGCCGGTGCATGGTCGCCTTCACGAACGCGGTCTGGCCGGGCGACAGCAGTTCGCCTGCCCAGAGGCGGCGGAGCAGGAAGGTCATGTCGCGCGCCGTACTGGCGGAGGCGTTCGCGGCCTCGTAGACGCCGGCCGGGTCGGTCTGGTCGTTGTCCGCGAGTACGGCGAGCGCGGCGTCCGGGTCGTTCGTTCCGGTACGCCGTTGGAGGTCGCGGAGGTGGCCGGCGGTGCCGCGGCGTACCCATGTTCTGTGCAGGCCGAAGTCGGTGAGCATCGCGGCCAGGCGGGGCAGGCCGACGAGGTCGAGCAGGGCGTCGGCGGAAGCGTTGTCGGAGAGCGTCATCATCGACAGCGCGAGGTCCCGGAGCGAGGCCGTCACTGGGTCGGCGAAGGTGGAGAGTCCGGTCGGGCCGCTGGTTCTGGTGGTCGGGTCGAGGGTGAGTTGCCGGCGTGGGTCGAGTTCGCCGAGGTCGACGAGTCGGCAGAAGCCGGCGAGCAGCGGAAGTTTGTAGACCGAGGCCAGCGGCACGATCCCGTCGGCGTCGACCTCGACTGTGGCGGCCGGGTCGTCCAGCGCGACGGCGTGCAGCCAGCCGCGGACGCCGGCGTCGTCGAACACTCCTCGGATCCGGGCGTTCACGAGGCGAGCGCTTCCGTGAACTGTGCCATCACGTCGTCCGGGCGGAGGAACGGCGTCCGCGTGCGGGACCACACGAGCCGGAGACGCAGCGGGAGGGGGTCATCGGCCAGTCGATACCGCCGTACGCCGGGCGCGGCCAGCGTCGGGTCGGCCGTCACCACGATCACCTGCCCTGCCGCCACCATCGCCAGCCCGGCCCGCTCGTCCGTCACCACGACGGTCCCACCGTCCGGCCGATGCAACCCCAACGTATCCACGAACAAGTCCCGCGCCGCCGGCGCCTCCACCCGAGGCCGCACCGCGACCGGCAACCCCTTCAACTCCCGCAAACCCACCACACCCTCAGTCGCAGAACGGCTGTCCGGTACGAGGGCCCAGGTGGGGAGGAGGACCACGCGGCCGGCATCGAGGCCGTCCAGGACGGTGGGGTGTTGTACGGCGGCCAGGGTGAGTCGGCCGGTGGTTACCTGGTTGACCAGGGTGGAGGTGGGGGACGTGACGACCGTGACTCGGCTGCCGGGGATGGAGGCGGCGCAGGCGGCGGCGAGGGCGGCGCCCGCGGCGGGTGGGACTTCCGGAGTGAGGCCCAGGCGGATCTCCGGGCCTTCGGGGTCGCGGGAGATGGCTGCTTGGTGCAGCTCCTCCAGTGAGGTGAGGGCGCGGCGGGCGTACGGGAGCAGGGCGGCTCCCGCCGGGGTGAGCTCCACGCCGCCGGCACCGCGTTCGAAGAGTTTGGCGCCGACGAGGGACTCGAGGCGACGGAGGCCCTGGGAGAGCGGCGGCTGGGTGATGCCGACGACGCGCGCCGCGTCGCCGAAGTGCTGCTCCTCGGCGAGCGCGACAAAGATCTGCAGATGACGTTCAGTCAGCACGAGGACCCCGCTGACCTGCGGTGATATCTCCAGACAATCGACGCATGCCCGAGAGCATATTCGACGGGCCGGTCGGCGCTCGCCTTGACTGCGGTGACAGGACGAGCGGAGGAGGCAGCGTGAAGGTAAGTCGGAGGGGCATGCTCACGGGCGCGGCGGCGGCCGGAGCCGCGGGTGTGGTCGGGGCGATCGGCCTCGAGAACCAGAGCGACGCAGCGCCTGCCGCCACCGCGCAGGCGGGGCAGGCAGGCCGCGCCGCGCAGGTCGGGCGGGAGTCCGTGGAGTTGACCTGGTACGGGACCCATGCGTGGGAGATTCGGTGCGGAAAGTCCGTCGTACTGACGGATCCGTGGTTGACGCGGTTCAAGACCGGGACGTTCACGCCGGAAGGCGCCGACCCCAAGACCAAACTGGTGATCAAGCCCGAGGTGATCGACCAGCACCTCAGCACCGCGGACGCGATCCTCGTGCACCACGGGCACTACGACCACATGGCCGACGTGCCGTACGTCGCGAAGCGGACCCAAGCGACCGTCCTCTGCACCGAGACGCACGCGAATCTGCTCCGCGCGATGAAGACCCCGAACGACCTACTCTCCCCCGTCCGCGGCGGCGAGTACCTCCCGTTCGACGGCTTCTCGATCGAGGTGTTCCCGTCACTCCACTCCTGCAGCGGCGAGCGTCACACGTACGCGTACCCGGGCTACCGGTACGCCGTCCCGCCGCGCCCGCGGGCGATCGAGGACCTGGTCGAGGGTGGCACGCTGGCGTTCGTGATCACGATCGGCGGCCTCCGGATCCTCAGCCTGAGTACGGCGAACTTCGACCCGAACGCGCTCCGCAACCTCCAGGTCGACGTCGTACTCGCGGCCCCCGGCGGCGAACCGGGCATCACCGACCGGCTGTTCGAGACGATCAAGCCGGTCCGCAAGGTGATCGCGACACACTGGGACGACTTCGACAAGCCGCTCGACGAACCCGGCGTACCGTGGACCGACCTGACCCCGCTGCGTACGTCGGTGCAGCAGACAGGCGCCGAGTTCGTCGTCCTCGATCACCTGCAGAAGGTCACGCTTTGACGCGGTAGTGGTACCGCGACACCGCCTGGAAGCCGAGGCGGTCGTAGAGGGTGCGGGCGGCGGTGTTGGCTTCAAGGACGCTCAGCCAGACCCACCTGGTTGTGGTTGCCGCCTGCAACAAGCCGTGGATGATCGCCTGAGCAAGCCCTTGGCGGCGGTGTGCCGGGTCGACGGCGAGGCAGTACAGGCCGGCCCAGTCGTCGACCAGGGCGAGCCGGCCGATCGCCTTCACCGGTTGGCCGGACGGGATCACGCCGTACAGCGCCCGCCCCCGGTTCAGGATCTGCCGGGCGGCGGCCTGGGCGGCGGATCCGCCGCGGCCGTCGACGGACCACCAGAAGTCCATCCAGGAGTCGTCGGGCACCGCGGATATATTCACTGATTCCGTCGGCTCGCCGAGGTTCGCGAGGACGTCGGCGACCTCGGCGCCCATCACCAGCGTCGGGTTCCGGACCTCGTACCCGCGGGCCGCGAGCCGGTCGTCGAGGTCGCCGGGCTGGGCGGCCGGGCCGACCTGGAAGGACGGCGCGATGTCGTGCGCGGCATACAGGTTCTCCACGTACTCCAAGGCTTTGCCGAGGTCGAACGGGGCACCCGTGGGGAGGACGGAGTTCGCGCGCAGGGTGACGCCGGCGGTGCGGCGGACCACCCAGCCGTCGAGCTCGGTGCTGTCGGCGGCGGGCCAGCCCTGGTTCATCAAGGTGTCGATATGCGCTGCGGCGATCACTCCACCAAGCGTAGAACCGACCGGATCGAATTGCAAGGAGTTGGATAGTTATTCATAGGGAGCGGATCGCGTCGGCGAGCAGGCCGACGCCCTCGACGACCTCGCTCCGGTTCAGCGACCCGTACCCGAAGACCAGCCCGGCCGGTCCCTCCCCCGCCAGCCAGTACGGCGCCAGCCCGTACACCCCGAGCCCCCGCTCCAGCGCCGCGTCCTGCAATGCCGTCTCGCCGAGCCCCGGCGGCAACCAGGTCAGCACGTGCAGCCCGGCCGACACCCCGACCGGCTCCAGCTCCGGCACCTGCGCCGCCAGCCGCTCGACCAGCGTGTCCCGCAGCTCCCGGTACCGAGGCCGCATCCGGCGCAGATGTCGGTCGAACTCGCCGCGCGCCACGAAGTCCGCGAACGCCAACTGGTCCAGCACCGGCGACCCGCGATCGTCCATCAGCTTCGCCCGCGCCATCGGCTCCACCAACCAGGACGGCAGGATCAGCCAGCCCAGCCGCAACCCCGGCGCCAGCGTCTTCGAGGCGGTCCCGGCGTACGCGACCCGATCCGGCGCGAGGCCCTGCAGCGCACCGATCGGTTCCCGGTCGTAGCGGTACTCCGCGTCGTAGTCGTCCTCGATCACCAGCCCGCCCCACGCGACCAACGCGGCCCGCGTCTCCGCCGACGCCACCGCCCCGGTCGGGAACTGGTGCGCGGCCGTCACCAGTACGACGTCCGCGCCCGACCGCGCCAGCGCCGCCACGTCGATGCCGGTCTCCAGCATCGGTACGCCGACCACGTCGATCCCGGCCGCCACCGCGACCTCGCGCAGGTCGTTGTCGGACGGGTTCTCGACCGCGAGCCGTTTGTAGCCTTGGGCAACCAGCACCTGGAGCAACAGCCGCGAGCCCTGCGCGAACCCGTTGCAGATCATCATGTTCTCCGGGCGCGCCGCCGTACCACGGACCCGGTTGAGGTAGTCGGACAGTGCCGTCCGGAGCTCGTTCGTGCCGCGGCCGTCGATGTACGCGAGGCTTCGGTTCGGCGTCTCGTTCAGCACCCGGCGGACCGACCGGAGCCAGGCGGCGCGCGGGAACTGCGACACGTCCGGGCGGCTGTAGCGGAAGTCGATCCGCGGCGGACCGGTCCTGGTCCTCGGCGCGGCCGACGGCGACACCACGGCGATGTCCGCGACCAGCGTGTACCCGCCGCCCCGGCTGATCAGGTACCCCTCGGCGACCAGCTGCTGGTACGCCTCGACGACCACGCCGCGGGACAGGCCGAGGTCCTGGGCGAGCGCCCGGGTGGACGGCATCACGGTCTCGGCGCGCAGCAGTCCGGCCCGGATCCGGGTACGGATCGCGCTCTCGAGCTGCTGGTGCAGCGGTACGCCGTTGTCCCGGTGCAGCTCGACCAGAAGTTCGCCGGCTCCGGAACTGGTCCTCATTCGGCTCACAGAACTGGACCTTATCGGCGTACCGCCGCGCTGTCAGGGTGGTGGACAGCACCGATTCACCAGGGGAGATGAGAGCGATGACCGAGATGCTGCACAGCGGGGACGCCGGGTACGACGAGGCGCGGACCGTGTGGAACGCGATGATCGACCGGCGGCCGGCGGTCGTCGCCCGCTGCTCGAGCACCGCCGAGGTGGCCGAGGCGGTCCGGTACGGCCGGGCGAACAACCTGGAGATCGCGGTCCGCTGCGGCGGGCACAACATCGCCGGGCTCGCGGTCCCGGACGGCGGGCTGATGATCGACCTGACGCCGATGGGCGCGGTCCGGGTGGATCCGGACGCCAAGCGGGCGTGGGTCCAGGGCGGTGCGCTGCTGGGCGAGCTGGACCGGGCGGCGCAGGAGTACGGACTGGCGACCACGGCCGGCAATGTCTCGCACACGGGAGTCGGCGGGCTGACGCTCGGCGGCGGGATGGGCTGGCTGGCGCGGCGGTTCGGGCTGGCGTGCGACAACGTGGTCTCGTACGAGGTCGTCACCGCGGAGGGGGCCGTGGTCAGCGCCAGCGCGGACGAGAACCCCGAGCTGCTCTGGGGCCTGCGGGGCGGCGGCGGGAACTTCGGGATCGTGACGTCGTTCGAGTTCCGGCTGCACGAGATCGGCACGCGGGCGCTGATCGTCGAGTTCACGTACCCGACGGCGGCCGGTGTCGACGTACTGCGGGGATGGCGGGAGCTGAACGACACCGCGCCGCGGGAGGCGACGTTCACCGCGAGCATCTCGGCGGACTCCGTGACGGTCGGGTACGTGTGGGTCGGCGAGGGCGGGGAGGAGTTGCTGCCGGCGTTCCGGGCGCTCGGGCCGGTCACGGACGAGCTGGCCGAGGAGACGACGTACCTGAAGTTGCAGACGCGGGACGACAACGTGCAGGGCCACCGGTTCCGCCGGTACTGGAAGGGGCACTACTTCACGTCGCTGCCCGACGACGCGATCCGCGCGCTGGTGGCGAACCCGGGCGTCGGGGCGAGCCTGCAGGCGTACGGCGGGGCCATCGCCGAGGTGCCGGACGGGGACGCGGCGTTCAGCCACCGGGACACGCTGTTCGAGTTCGTCACCGCGACCCGCTGGGAGGACCCGGCCGAAGACGAGACCAAGATCGGGATGCTGCGCGCGTACGCCGCGACGCTGGCGCCGTACGCGAGCGGGACGTACGTGAACACGCTCAACGAGGACCCGATCCAGCGGGCCTTCCCGCCCGCGAAGCTGGAGCGGCTGGTCGCGCTGAAGACGGCGTACGACCCGGAGAACGTGTTCCACCTGAACCAGAACATCCGTCCCGCACGCGGCATGATGGTGGTGTGACAACTGAACTCACTCCGGAACTCGCCGCGACGATCCAGGAAGGGTTCGCGCGGCGGGACCGGGCGAACATGGGGCCGACGATCGCGTTCTTCGAGAAGCTGCTCGGCGAGCACCCGGACAACCCGTACGTGCTGTACGAGGTCGGCGGGTCGTACGACACCGCCGGGCAGGAGGAGGCCGCGGTCGGGTACTACGAGCGCGCGCTGCCCGGGCTGAGCGGGGAGACCCGCCGCAAGTGCCTGCTGCAGTACGGCAGCACGCTGCGGAACCTCGGCCGGTACGACGAGTCGCTGGACCTGTTCAAGAAGGCGTGCGCGGAGTATCCGGAATCGGACTCGCTGCGGGTGTTCAAGGCGCTGACGCTGCACGCCGCCGGGCTCCACGACAAGGCGCTCGCCACGCTGCTGCTCGTCATCGCCGACAAGGTCGACTCCCCCGAGATCAAGCGCTACGAGGCCGCCATCCGCGGCAACGCGGACTACCTGGCCGGTCGTTAGGGGGTGCCTCCCGGCCCCACGCCGCCGAGTGCCGCGCAGTAGGCGTGGGGCCGGGAG
>NZ_JBHWKR010000028.1:0-52218 GCF_042730855.1 Kribbella sp. NPDC059898 | reverse complement strand
GGACTCCAGGGTCCAGGAGAAAAGAGTGCTCACCCACCAGCCGGCTACCACCAGGAGTTTGCCGGATGGCTCACTCCCAAAAACTGATTAGGAGAATCATGCGCAAGATCATTGCTTCGACCCTGATGACACTCGACGGTGTGGTGGAGGACCCGGGCGGCTTCGGCGGTACGTCGTTCGGCGGCTGGGCGCAGCCGTACTTCGGCGAGGAGGCGGTGCGGCGGTCCATCGAGAAGCTCGCGTCGTGCGACTACTTCCTGTGCGGGCGCCGTACCTATGAGATGTTCTCGGCCGCCTGGGGTGACGCGGACGGCCCGTACGCGGACCGGCTGCGTGAGCTTCCCAAACTCGTTGCCTCCAGCACCTTGACCGGTGAGCTGACCTGGAACGCGACGCTCCTGGAAGGCGACGCGATCGCGGCGCTCAAGCGGATCAAGGAGGAGGGCGGCGGCGACATCATGATGTACGGCAACCCGGCGCTGCTGTACACCCTGCTGGAGAACGGGATGGTCGACCAAATGGATATCCTGTTACTCCCGGTGGTGCTCGGCACCGGGACGAAGCTCTCGGGTCCCCGCACCGGGCTGGAGCTGGTCCAGCAGGACACGTTGCCCTCGGGCGTCCTCGCGCTCAGCTACAAACCCGCATGAGTAAGGGGCCTGGCGACAACCGGGCCCCTTGTCTCAGCGGGTGGCAGCGACTTCCAGCGCGTCCTTGGACTCGTTGAGTGTCACCCGGACGGCCTCGCCGTCGCGGATCGAGCCGTCCAGCAGGCCGCGGGCGAGCTCGTCGCCGATCGCGGACTGCACCAGCCGGCGCAGCGGACGGGCGCCGTACACCGGGTCGTACCCGGTCATCGCCAGCCACTCCATCGCACCCTCGTCGACGTCCAGTGTGATCCGCCGGTCGGCGAGCCGCCGCTGCAGGCTGCCGATCTGCAGCCCGACGATCTGCGTCAGCTCCTCGCTGCCGAGCGCGTCGAACAGCACGATCTCGTCCAGCCGGTTGATGAACTCCGGCTTGAACGACTGCCGCACGGTCGCCATCACCTGGTCGCGCTTGATCTTGTCGTCCAGCGTGACGTCGGCCAGGTAGGCCGACCCCAGGTTGCTGGTCAGGATCAGGATCACGTTCCGGAAGTCGACCGTCCGGCCCTGGCCGTCGGTCAGCCGGCCGTCGTCGAGCACCTGCAGCAGGATGTCGAAGACCTCGGGGTGCGCCTTCTCCACCTCGTCGAGCAGGATCACCGAATACGGACGCCGGCGGACCGCTTCGGTCAGCTGGCCGCCCTCCTCGTACCCGACGTAGCCGGGCGGGGCGCCGACCAGCCGCGCGACGCTGTGCTTCTCGCTGTACTCCGACATGTCGATGCGGACCATCGCCCGCTCGTCGTCGAACAGGAAGTCCGCGAGCGCCTTCGCCAGCTCGGTCTTGCCGACACCGGTCGGACCGAGGAACAGGAAGCTTCCGGTCGGCCGGTCCGGGTCGGAGATGCCCGCCCGTGCACGGCGTACGGCGTCGCTGACCGCCTTGACCGCCTCGCGCTGACCGATCAGCCGGTGCCCGAGCTCGTCCTCCATCCGGAGCAGCTTGCCGGTCTCGCCCTCGAGCAGCCGGCCGGTCGGGATGCCGGTCCACATCGCGATCACCTCCGCGATCTCGGTCGGGCCGACCTCCTCGTTCACCATCGCCTCGGGGCCTTCGGCCACCTCCTCCTCGGCGTCGGCCTCCTCAAGCTCCTTGGTGAGCTGCGGGATCTCGCCGTACAGCAGCCGGGACGCGGTCTCCAGGTCGCCGTCACGCTGGGCGCGCTCGGCCTGGCCGCGGAGCTCGTCGATCCGCTCCTTGACCTCGCCGACCCGGTTCAGTCCGGACTTCTCCCGCTCCCAGCGGGCCTCCAGCGCGCGCAACTCCTCCTCGCGGTCGGCCAGGTCGGCACGCAGCCGCTCCAGCCGCTCCTGCGACGAGGCGTCCTCCTCGCGGGACAGCGCGAGCTCCTCCATCTTCAGCCGGTCGACGGTACGGCGCAGCGAGTCGATCTCGACCGGGGACGAGTCGATCTCCATCCGCAGCCGGGACGCGGCCTCGTCGACCAGGTCGATCGCCTTGTCGGGCAGCTGCCGGCCGGTGATGTACCGGTTCGAGAGCGTCGCCGCGGCGACCAGCGCGGAGTCGGAGATCGCGACCTTGTGGTGCGCCTCGTAGCGTTCCTTCAGACCGCGCAGGATCGCGATCGAGTCCTCGACCGACGGCTCACCGACGAACACCTGCTGGAACCGCCGCTCCAGCGCCGGGTCCTTCTCGATCCGGGTCCGGTACTCGTCCAGCGTGGTGGCGCCGATCATCCGCAGCTCGCCGCGGGCCAGCATCGGCTTCAGCATGTTGCCGGCGTCCATCGCGCCCTCGCCGGACGCACCGGCACCGACGACCGTGTGCAACTCGTCGATGAACGTGATGATCTGACCGTCGGACTCCTTGATCTCGGTCAGCACCGCCTTCAGCCGCTCCTCGAACTCACCGCGGTACTTCGCTCCCGCGACCATCGCGCCGAGGTCCAGGCTGATCAGCCGGCGACCGCGCAGCGATTCGGGCACATCGCCCGCGATGATCCGCTGGGCGAGCCCCTCGACGACGGCCGTCTTGCCGACGCCGGGCTCCCCGATCAGCACCGGGTTGTTCTTGGTACGCCGGGACAGCACCTGCACGACACGCCGGATCTCGGAGTCCCGCCCGATCACCGGGTCGAGCTTGCCGTCCTTCGCGCGCTCCGTCAGGTCGACGCCGTACTTCTCCAGGGTCTTGGTGGTGCCCTCGGCCTCCGGGGAGGTGATCCGCCGGTTGCCGCGCATCTCGCCGAACGCGGTCAGCAGCGCGTCCGGCGTCACGCCGAGCGCACTCTGCGCGCTGCTCTCGACAGCCGCGAGCGCGACCAGCAAGTGTTCGGTGGATACGTATTCATCGCCCAGTCCGAGCGCCCGCTGTTCCGCCTGATTCAGCACGTCGGAGGTCTTCGGCGACAGGCTCGGCGCCTGCACGCTGCCACCACTCGCCTTCGGCAGCCGGTTCAGCTGCTCGGCGGTCCTGCGGCGTACCGCGTCCGGGTCGCCGCCGGCCGCCTCGAGCAGGCCGATCGTCGTACCCTCGGGCTGCGCGAGCAGCGCGGACAGCAGGTGAATCGGTTCCACGGTCGGGTTGCCCGCCGCGGAGGTCTGACGGATCGCGACCGACAGGGTTTCCCGGGCCAGCGTCGTCAACCGCTGAACGTCCATCTAGTTCCAGCCTTTCGTTTCCAGCAACAAGACAGTCACTAGACACAACTTATCCAAACTTGAGTCCATTCCACTCAACTCTGGAAAATCTCAGGGCCGAACCAGGGTCCTCAACCGCGGCCGGCGGTCACCAGGCCGGCGTTGTAGGCGAGGATCACCGCCTGGACACGGTCCCGGGTGCCGGTCTTGGCGAGCATGCGGCTGACGTGGGTCTTCACCGTGTGCTCGGTCAGGTGCAGCTCGGCGGCGATCTCGGCGTTCGAGTTGCCCTTGGCGACCAGGACCAGGATCTCCCGCTCGCGCGCGGTCAGGACGTCGAGTTTGGCGGTCAGTTCGGGGTCGACGTGGTTCTCGGCGAAGCGGTCGATCAGCCGCCGGGTCACCGGTGGGGCGAGGAGCGCGTCACCGGCGGCGATCACCCGCACCGCGTTGATCAGCTCGTCCCGCGAGGAGCGCTTCAGCAGGAAGCCGCTCGCGCCGGCGCGGAGCGCGTCGTACACGTACTCGTCGAGGTCGAACGTGGTGAGGATCACCACCCGCGGGCCGCCGGCCAGCCGGCGAGTGGCCTCGATGCCGTCCATCACCGGCATCCGGACGTCCATCAGTACGACGGCCAGGTCCAGGATCGCGGCCGCCTGCCGGACCGCGTCCGCGCCGTCGGCGGCCTGCGCGACCACCTCGATGTCCGGCTGCCCGTCCAGGATCATCGCGATCCCGTCCCGGACCAGGTCCTGGTCGTCGACCACCATCACCTTGATCGGCTGCCCGTCCTCGGCCGGCACGGGCGGCGCGGGTGGCGGCGGGGTCGGCTTCACCGGCCGCCGCCCACCGGGAACCAGGCGGTGACGGTCGTGCCGGAGCCCGGCGTACTGCGGACGTCCAGCGTGCCGCCCTCGATCCGGGCCCGTTCGCGCATCCCGGCCAGCCCGTGCCGGGTGCCGCGCGCGGCGGCCTCGACGTCGAACCCGCTCCCGTCGTCGCTCACCTCGACCCGCACCCCCGTCTCCTCGACCTGCACCAGTACCCGCGCCGCCGACGCCTTCGCGTGCCGTACGACGTTCGTCAGCGCCTCCTGCACCAGCCGGTACGCCGCCAACTGCTGCCCCTCGGGCGGACCGTCCGGATCGCCCCGCAGGTCGAGCTCGATCGGCAGGTGGTCGTCGGACACGTCCGCCACCAACTGTGGCAGATCGGCCAGCCCGGGCTGCGGCGCCAGCTGCGGATCCGGTACGCCGTCCGCGTCCCGCAGCGCCGACAGCAGCCGGTCCAGTTCGCTCAACGCCCGCCGCCCGGCGTCCCCGATCCGCTGAAATCCGGCCAGTACGTCGTCATCGCCCCGGCGTACCAGGTCCGGGCCCGTCTCCGCCTGGATCACCATCAGGTTGACCGCGTGCGCGACCACGTCGTGCAGGTCGCGTGCGATGTACGAACGCTCGGTCAGCACCACCCGAGCGGCTTCACGCTCGGTCGCGGTCCGCTCGAGCTCGGCCTCCCGTTCGGCAGCCTGGACGTTCCGCCGGTAGAGCCTGACCGCGACGCCCGCACAGACCGGAAGCAGCAACGTGAGCGCGAAGCTGATCGGCCACTGGTGCCGGACGATCGCCTCGTAGTCCAGGTTGTGCAGGATCCCGTCGGCCCGTTGCTCCAGGCCGCCCTGCTTGATCTTCGGGAAGATCAGCACCATCACCACGTACCGCATCCGCCAGGTGATCAGCGGCATCGCGATCAGGACGCCCACAGCGGTCGGCACCGTCCAGCGCAAGCTGCGGTTCCCGGTCGGTACGACGACCAGCCGGTACAGCGCCAGCCCGAAGGCGCCGTACAGGGTCAGGATCGGCGTGGAGGCCTGCCAGTTGGCGATCAGCGAAGCGGCAGCCAGGACCACCACGGGGACGACCGGGACGCGCCGCAGTACCAACGTGAGGCAGGCGTACGCGACGGCGTACGGCATCCAGCGTGGCGCGCTCCACCAGTTGCCCTCGATCAGGTCCTCGCCGATCTCGGCCAGGACCAGGCCCGACGCGGCGACGGCCAGCAGTACGTCGCGCTGACGGCTGTACGACGGATCGCGCAAGAACGTGCGCAGGTCCCGCAGCCGGGTCGTCGCCGTGACGGCCTGCGCCCAACTGCGACGGCGGATCGTCAGGAAGAGGAGCGCGACGACGATCACGAGAATCGCTTGCCAGCGCTGCCAACCGTGGATGCTGAGGTACTTGTAGCCGTTGTCGGCGGGGGCATACAGGAAGTCCATCAGCCTGGCGCGGACCTGGTTCAGCAGCAGCGGCAACGCGGCGGAGAACCCGGCGACGACGAGTACGACCGGTACGCGGCAGCGACCTGCCAGCGACCACAGGGCGAGCACGGCACCGCCCAGCAGGAACCAGTCCGGCTGGCCGACGAGACCGGCGAAGTAGGCGCCGGCGATCAGAACGGGTAGCGCCAGCGCCGGCTCGATCCGCCGGATCGCGATCGCCAGCGGCACCGCCATCAGCACGAGCCGGATCCACAACGGCGCGTCCGGCCAGCCGCGGGCGCTGCTGCTGGTCGCCCGCAACTGCAGGCTCAGGAGGGCGGCCACCGCTAGCGCGACGTCCGGCCACAGAGTTCGCCACAGCCGCTGCACGCACCCATTGTGCGATGCCGCAGCGCCGCCTGCCGTCACTCTCAGGAATGACACCCGGGTCACTCTCGAGTGTCATCCCGGGCCCGCCGAGGTGGCTCGCGGCGGCGATCCGGGTTGGCTCTCACCGGCGATGTGCCGGGGCAGGGGTCGGCGGAATCGTCGAGGACATGACGATCGACCTTCAACCGGCACGCGTCCGACGGCAGGCCATTCCGGTGCTCGCGGCAACGATGTTGCCCGTCCTCTGCCTGCTGTTGTGGCATCCGTGGAACGCGACCATGGGCGACCTGCGGGTGTACCACGCGGCCGCCAGGGCGTTCGTGCACGGCCAGGACATCTACACCATCCCCGGCCTGGGCCTCGGGTTCACCTATCCGCCGTTCGCCGCGCTGCTGTTCGCGCCGTTCGCGCTCGGCGCCGGCTTCGCCCGGGTACTGATCACGCTCGCGTCCGCGGCCTCGCTGCTGGTGATCGGCTGGACCACGGCCAGGGCGCTCCGCTGGGGTCCGCTCGCCGCAGTCGGGATCGCGTTCGCGGCGCTGGCCTTCGAGCCGGTGTGGTCGACGTTCGGCCTCGGCCAGATCAACCTGGTACTGCTCGCGCTGCTGATGCCGGCCCTGGTCGGGCGGACGCGGTTCCGGGGCGTCCTGATCGGCGTTGCCACCGGCATCAAACTCACCCCGGGCATCTTCATCCTGTACCTGCTGATGACCAGACGCTTCCGCGAGGCGGCGATCGCCTGCGGTACGACGGCCGGCACCCTGCTGCTCGCGTACGTCGTGATGCCGCGGGCAACGATCGACTTCTGGACGAAGTACGTCTTCGACCCGAGTCGCCCGGGTCCGCCGCACTACATCAGCAACCAGTCGCTGCACGGCGCGATCGCCCGCCTCTCCGGGAACTCCGCCGTACCACTGTGGTTGCTTACAGCAACTGTTGTCGGCGTCGCCGGACTGCTGATCGCGCGCCGGCTCCACGACCGCGGCCTGGAGTTCGACGCGGTCGTCGTCACCGCGCTCACCGGTCTGCTGGTCTCACCGATCTCGTGGACCGGCCACTGGGTGTGGATCGTGCCCGCGACCGCGCTCGCCTGGTCGCGCTGCTCCGCGGTGCTGTCCTGGCGTACGGCGTGGGCCGTCGTACTGACGGCGGTGTTCGTGACCGGGCTGCCGTGGTGGCTGCCGTTCGCGCACGACCAGGAGTTCCACTACAACGCCGTACAGACAGTGGTCGCGAACGCGTACCTGCTCTGCGCTGTCGGGTTGATCGGTCAGGCGCTGAACTCGGACGCGCGGATCCGGTACACCTGGAGAGTGAGGTCGTAGTACTTGTCGGTCTCGCCGACCCACTCCATGCCGAGACGTTTCGCGGTCGCGATCGCGCGCTTGTTGTTCGGCCGCGCGACCGCGAACAGCTCGTCGACCTCGCCGCCGCTGAACGCCCAGCGCATCAGCCCGCGGCTCGCCTCGGTCGCGTACCCGTGCCCCCAGGCGCTCGGCCGCAACTGCCAGCCGATCTCCAGATCCTCCTCGTACGGCGGGAGCAACCGGATCAGCAGCGCGCCGACGACCTCGCCGTCGTCCTTGCGGGCCACCGCCCAGCGGCCGGCCGGAACCACGAAGTTCGGCTGCGCCTCGATCCAGGACTGCAGGATCAAACGCATGGTTGCGGCATCCGGCACCTTGTCGATGGCGGGTGACAGCCAGGGCGCCACGTCGGCGGAGCCGTAGATCTCCAGCGCGGCGTCGGCGTCATCTTCCTCCCAGTCCCGGATCACGAGCCGGTCCGTCTCCAGCATCAGCGTCACCTGGCCAGCGTATGCGGTCGGTCGCCGTACGCAACAGGAACGGCGGGTGAACTGAAGAACCGCAGGGCGGTCCTTGCGGGACCACCCTGCGGTGGCCGAAGGGCGCCGGGGGGTGACGCACCTTCGACTTGCGGAGGCGTCGAGGGGGAACGACGACCTCCACCAGGCCGGAGACTCCGAGGGGTGGGTTTTCGGACGTCTCCGGTGGCCTTGTTGTGGCGGGGGATCAGCGCGAGCCGAGTTCCAGAGGCTGGGTGCGGATCCACCGGGTGGTCGTCTGCTGCCGGCCCATGGCGATCACGTCGCCCGCGGGACCGGCGGAGAAGACCCGGCTGGCGGCGGGACGTCGCGAGACGCCGACACCGCGCTGGACCTCTGCCAGTAGCTGGTTGACCCGCTTACGCAGGTCCTCCACTTCGGACTGTAGCGCGAGAATGTGCCGAATTCCCGCCAGGTTGACGCCTTCTTCCTGACTGAGATGCTGGACATACCTCAGCCGCGCCACGTCGTACGCCGAATACCGCCGGCCGCGGCCGGACGCCCGGCTCGGCACCACGAGGCCGAGCCGGTCGTACTGGCGCAACGTCTGCGGATGCATGCCGGCCAGCTGGGCCGCGACCGAGATCACGTAGATCGGGGTGCGGTCGTCCCAGGTCGGCACCTGGCTGAACGGGATGCCCATCAGGAACTCCCGAACAACCCGGCCCGCAGATCAGGATGGTCGGACGCCGAGTTGAACTCCTGCAGCTTTTCCTTCTGCTCGTCGGTCAACTCGTGCGGCACCTGCACCTCGAGGGTGAGCAGCAGGTCGCCCTTCGTCCCGTCCCGGCGTACCGAACCCTTCCCGCGGACGCGCAGCTTGCTGCCGTTCGCCGTACCGGCCGGGATCCGGACCGTGACCGGGAGACCGTCCAAGGTCGGGACCTTGATCTCCGCGCCGAGCGCCGCCTCGGTGAAGCTCACCGGGACGTTCAGGGTCAGGTGCTCACCCTGCCGGCCGAAGATCCGGTGCGGCTTGACGTGCACGGTGACATACAGATCGCCTGCGGGTCCACCACGCTCGCCGGCCGCGCCCTTGCCCTTCAGCCGGATCCGCTGACCGTCCTGCACGCCCGCCGGGATGCGGACCTGCATGGTCTTGCTCGACTGGCCGCGGCCGGAGCCGTGGCAGGTCTCGCACGGCTGGTCGACGACCAGACCGCGGCCCTTGCACTCGGTGCACGGCTCGGTCATCGCGAACACACCGCCCTGCACCGAGGTCTGCATACCCGTGCCCTCGCACTTCAGGCAGACCTTCGGCACCGTGCCGTACTTCGCGCCGGTCCCCCGGCAGGTCGGGCACGGCTCGTCGCTGGTCATCCGGAGGCCGACCGTGACACCGTTCACCGCCTCGGCGAACTCGATCGTCGCCTCGGTCTCGATGTCCTGGCCGCGCCGCGGCCGGGCCGTCGTCGTGGTCGTGGTCCGGCCACCGCCGCCGAACATCCCGCCCAGGATGTCGCCGAGCCCGCCGCCGGTGTTCTGACCGCCGCGGTTGAACAGGTCCCCGACGTTGAAGTCGAAGCCACCGCCCTGACCGCTGCCGCTCGGCATCCGGAAGCCGCCGCTGCCGAACAGCCGGCGCGCCTCGTCGTACTCCTTGCGCTTCTTGGCGTCGCCGACCACGTCGTACGCCTCGGAGACCTCCTTGAACTTGGCCTCCGCCTTGGTGTCCCCGGCGTTCGAGTCCGGGTGGTACTGGCGTGCCAGCTTCCGGTAGGCCTTCTTGATCTCGTCGGGCTCGGCGGTCTTGGAGACGCCGAGAACCTTGTAGAAGTCCTTCTCGATCCAGTCCTTCGTGCTCATCCGGCGCCTCCCCTCCCGTCGTGGCCGCTGTTACTCCGCGGAACCGTCCGCGTCTTCATCTGTGCTCTCCACCGGTACGTCGGCCTTGGCGGCGTCGGCCGGCAGTTGTTCGGTCGGCTCCGACACGGCCACCCGGGCCGCCCGCAGGATCCGCTCGCCGAGCCGGTAGCCCGGTTGCATGATCATCGTCGCGGTCGGGCCGTCGACGTCGTCGGAGTAGTTGTGCAGCAGGGCCTCGTGGATCCGCGGGTCGAAGGTGTCGCCCTTCTCGCCGAACTTCACCAGGCCGAGCTTCTCGGTGACCCGCTCCAGCGACTCGGAGACCGCCTTGAAGGCACCCTCCAGCTCACCGGCCTCGCGGGCCCGGCCGATGTCGTCCAGGATCCCCAGCAGCTCGGTCAGCACCGTGCCGACCACCAGCTCCCGGGCCGCCTCGCGGTCCCGGTCCACCCGGCGCTTGTAGTTCACGTACTCGGCCTGCAGCCGCTGCAGGTCCGCCGTACGCTCAGCGAGCGCCTCGGTCAGCAGCGCCTCCTGGGCGGACGGACCGATCAGGTCCGACGGGTCCCTGGGCGGCTGGCCACCGGCCGCGGGGCCCCCTTCCGAGGGCTCCCGCAGCTTGCCGGTCTCCGGGTCGATCCGGCGCTTGTCGCGGACGACGGGCTCACCGTCGCCGAACTCGCTGCCCGTCGGTCGATCCGTCACTTGTCCTCCGTCTTGTCCTGCGGCCGGTCCTCGTCCACGATCTCCGCGTCGACCACGTCGTCGTCGGTGCTCGAGCTGGTGTCCTCGGAGGTGGCGCTGTCCTCGGTCTGGCCGGAGGCCTGGGCGTTCGCGTACATCGCGGCACCCATCTTCTGGCTGGACTGGGCAAGCTTCTCCGAGGCGGCCTTGACCGCGTCGGCGTCGTCACCCTCGAGGGCCTTCTTCAGCTCGGCGACGGCGTCCTTGACCTCGGTCTTGACGTCGTCCGGAACCTTGTCCTCGTTCTCCTGCAGGAACTTCTCGGTCTGGTAGACCAGCGACTCCGCCTGGTTGCGGTTCTCCACCGCCTCGCGGCGCTTGCGGTCCTCCTCGGCGTACTGCTCGGCGTCGCGGACCATCTGGTCGATGTCGGTCTTCGGCAGCGCGGAGCCACCGGTCACCGTCATCCGCTGCTCCTTGCCGGTGGCCAGGTCCTTGGCGTTCACGTGCACGATGCCGTTCGCGTCGATGTCGAAGGTGACCTCGATCTGCGGCACGTTCCGCGGCGCCGGCGGCAGGCCGGTCAGCTCGAAGTTGCCGAGCGACTTGTTGTCCCGGGCCATCTCGCGCTCGCCCTGGTACACCTGGATCATCACCGACGGCTGGTTGTCCTCGGCCGTGGTGAAGATCTCCGAGCCCTTGGTCGGGATCGTGGTGTTCCGCTCGATGATCTTGGTGAACACGCCGCCCTTGGTCTCGATACCGAGGCTCAGCGGGGTCACGTCGAGCAGCAGGACGTCCTTGACCTCACCCTTCAGCACACCGGCTTGAAGCGACGCTCCGACTGCCACAACTTCGTCCGGGTTCACGCCCTTGTTCGGGTCCTTGCCACCGGTCAGCTCCTTGACCAGGTCGGCCACCGCGGGCATCCGGGTCGAACCGCCGACCAGGATCACGTGGTCGATCTTGCTGACGTCGATACCGGCGTCCTTGATGACGGCCTTGAACGGGGCGCGGGCGCGCTCCAGCAGGTCGTTCGACATCTTCTGGAACTCGGCGCGGGAGAGCTTCTCCTCCAGGTGCAGCGGGCCCGAGTCGGTGAGGCTCAGGTACGGCAGGTGGATGGTGGTCTCGGCCGCGCTGGACAGCTCGATCTTGGCCTTCTCGGCGGCCTCGTTCAGCCGCTGCATGGCCATCTTGTCGCCGGACAGGTCGGTGCCGTTCTTGTTCTTGAACTGGGTCACCAGCCACTGGACGATCCGGTTGTCCCAGTCGTCACCACCGAGGTGGTTGTCACCGCTGGTCGCCTTCACCTCGAAGACGCCGTCGCCGATCTCCAGCAACGACACGTCGAACGTGCCGCCACCGAGGTCGAAGACCAGGATGGTCTGCTCGGTGCCCTTGTCCAGGCCGTACGCGAGCGCGGCCGCGGTCGGCTCGTTGACGATCCGGTGCACCTTCAGGCCCGCGATCTCGCCGGCCTCCTTGGTCGCCTGGCGCTGCGCGTCGGAGAAGTAGGCCGGCACGGTGATGACCGCGTCCGTGACCTGCTCCCCGAGGTACGCCTCGGCGTCCCGCTTCAGCTTCTGCAGCACGAACGCGCTGATCTGCTGCGGGGTGAACTTCTTGCCGTCGATGTCGACGGACCAGTTCTCACCCATGTGCCGCTTCACCGAGCGGATCGTCCGGTCGACGTTCGTGGTGGCCTGGCGCTTCGCCACCTCGCCGACCAGGACCTCGCCGTTCTTGGCGAAGGCCACCACCGAGGGCGTCGTACGCGCTCCCTCGGCGTTGGGGATGACGGTGGGCTCGCCACCTTCCAGTACGGCGATGACGGAGTTCGTCGTACCGAGATCGATTCCGACCGCGCGGGCCATGCTGTTACCTCCACGAAGTTGAGTGATGCAGACTCAATGTTGCCCGTTCGTCCGCCTCGGTTCAAATCCGTGACGCAACAAACTTGAGTTCACTAGGCTCAACATTGCACACCGCCCAGGTCATTCCCAAGGCCACCCCCGATTTTCCGGGTCCGGGCCAGGGTCGGGCCAGGGAGCATCCAGAAACTGCCCCTGCCTCAGTCAGGGTTTTCCATGGGATGGTGTGCCGGTGAGACTCCGCCCGATGACCGCCGCTGACTTCGTCGCGGTACTTGCGCTCAACGCCGCCGCGGAGGGTCTGGTCCAACCACTCGGCCCGGACCGCCTGGACTGGCTCCGCCTGATCGCCGCCCACGCCGTCGTGGTCGACGTGGACGGCCGGCCCGCCGGTTTCGTCCTCACCTTCACCCCCGGGTCGGCGTACGACGGCCCCGAGTTCGGATGGTTCACCCAGACCTACGCCGACCGCTTCCTGTACATCGAGCGGATCGTCGTCGACCCCGAGCACCGCCGCCAGGGCATCGCCTCGACGGTGTACAACGCGATCGAACGGGCCGCCAAGCCGTTCGACCGCGCCGTCGCCCGGGTCCGCTCCGACTCGCTCGACTCCGCCGGCCTGACCTTCCACACCACCCGCGGCTACCACGAGGTCGCCAGCCAACGCCTAGCCAACGGCACCTCCACCGCCCTACTGTCCAAGGAACTGCCAGACACCGCCTAGAGCCGCCGTACGTCGAGCAGCGCCCGCACGGGCAACTCGTGCCGCACCCGCGGCTCGGTCAACCCGTCGACGACAGCGGCCACTCCGACCCATCGCGCCCCGCAGTCCTCGACCAACCCGCGAGCCACCCGCGCCGTCGCGCCGGTCTCGACCCAGTCGTCGACCATCAACACCCGGTCCCCGGCCCGCACCAGCCGGCGCGGAAACCCGAACACCTGCTGCCGATCCCGATAGTCCGGCCCACTCGTCCGCCGCACCCACCGCTCACTGTCGACCGAGCTCCCGCCTTCCTTCCGCATCTCCACGAACCCCACACCCAGTGCAGCCGCCGTCAAAGCCCCCACCAGCGACCCCCGCGACACCGGTCCCAGCACCACCGTCGGCACCTCGTCGTACAACCCCGCGAGCGCTGGACCGAGCTCCCGGAGCAGTTCGGCGTCCCGCCACCATCCGGTGAGATCGGCGAAGCTGCTTCAGGCGCCGCGATCTGTCTGCCACCGGAAGGCGCTCCGGAGCCGTGCTTTGGTGTCCACACCTCCAGCCTCCCGCACCCCGCCGAGTGCCGCACGTGGTTTTCGCCGACCGCGGCGGCAAGAAGCTGTTCGCGTATGGCGCGAAGGGTGACGCCTGGCCCTAGCTGAAGTCGGCCCGGTAGTCCTCGGCCCACTGGGTGTAGGAGCGGCCTGGCCGGCCGGTGATCGTCTGGACGACGTCGGTCACCGGCGCGGCGCTGTCCACGTGCGCCGCCCAGTCGTCGAGGAGTACGTCCGCCGGTGCGTACGGGCCCATCGCTTCCCGTGCTGCGTCGGCCGACAGCTCCTCGTATCGCAATGGCCTGCCCAGTACCTTGCCCAAGAGCTTGATCTGCTCGGCATGAGTCAACGACTCCGGACCGGTGATCTGGTAGGTCTGTCCCGCGTGCTTGTCGTCGGTCAGAGCGGCGACAGCGACCCCGGCGAAGTCGGCCGGGTGGATCGGCGCGCCGGCCGCTTCTGCGTACGGCCCGCGTACGACGTCCCCGGCCTTGACCTGCGCCGGAACATCGAAGGCCCACTGCAGGGCATTCGAAGCGGACAGCTCCAGCCGCAGGAACGTCCATTCCAGGCCGGACTCTCGCAGCGCCTGCTCGATGTCGTGGTGGAAGGCGGCGACCACGTGCGGCTGCTCCTGAGCCTCGTCGTCGACCGATCCCGAGGACTGGAAGACGATCCGGCGTACTCCGGCGTCCTTGGCAGCGGCGATGAATGCCGGAGCGAACCCCGGTACGACGGCGAGCAGGAACACGGACGTGACGCCCTCCATCGCCAGGCGCATGGACTCCGGATCGCTGAGGTCGCCCGCGACCACGTCGGCAGCGGCCGGCAGACCGGACTTCTCCGGATCGCGCGTCAGGGCGCGGACCTGGCGGCCGGCGGCGACGAGTTGTTCGACGATCGAGCGGCCGACGGGGGCAGTGGCGGCGGTGACCAGAATCATCATGTTCTCCTTGTTCTGTATGGCGTTCAGAGTTCTGCGGGGTCGTTCAGAGGGAGGCGAGATCGATCGCGGCGGCCATCGCTTCGAGGCCGGCATCGTTGGGGTGCAGCGCATCGCCGGCGTTGTAGGCGGACCGGAGCGCCGCGGGGTCCGCGGGATCGGCCAAGACAGCGTCGAAGTCGACGACGGCGTCGTACTCGCCGCTGGTGCGGATCCACTGGTTGACCTGCCGGCGAACGAGCTCACCGTGCGGCGAGTCGAGCATGGAGCCCTTCATCGGCGTGATCGTGCCGCCGACGATCCGCACATCGCTGGAATGCGCGGCCTTGATCAGCCGGCGATGCGCGGCAATCAGCTGGTCGGCGGTCACCTCGGGGTTGAAGCCGAGGTCGTTGAGGCCTTGGGACACGATGACCGTACGGACGGACGGCTGGTCGAGTACGTCGCGGCGGAACCGGCTCAACGCGCTGTCTCCG
The DNA here is from genome assembly GCF_042730855.1 of Kribbella sp. NPDC059898. Taxonomy (NCBI): domain Bacteria; kingdom Bacillati; phylum Actinomycetota; class Actinomycetes; order Propionibacteriales; family Kribbellaceae; genus Kribbella; species Kribbella sp. NPDC059898. The sequence goes on along the minus strand of NZ_JBHWKR010000028.1, from coordinate 37,440 downwards.
CAGCAGTCCGAGTCCTCCAATACGCGGTTGCCGGAGAGGCCGGCGTTCACGACGCTGAGGCGTGAGCCCGCCAGCCGCTCGGCGAGCTGGTCGGGGTAGCGGTTGTCGGCGTCATGGGTCGAACTGACCCCGTCCGTGATCGAGTCGCCGAATGCCACCACGGTCGATCGGGCCGAGCTGCCGGAGGTGTCGACGCCGGTCACGTAGTACGAGGAGTGGCTCTCCCCGGTGAAGGCGGTGACGCCCGAGTCGTACCGGTGATCACCAGTCGCCTTGTAGGTCGTCGCGGCCGCGGATTCGTGGAAGGTGGCCGGACCGGTGGCCGTAGCGAAGTACAGGGTGATGGTGAGGCGTTCGAGGGCAGACGTTCGCAGCGGGATCGCATCGCTGACCGCATCCTGACCGGCCGGCACGGCGATGGAGCGTACGCGCCGGAAGGTCAGGTCGCGCGTCGTGCCGGCCACGGCCGAGGCGCCCGAGCCGGCCTTCGCCACGGTCGCACCCGTCAGCCGGAGCGGGGTGCTGCCGTAGCGGTTGGACAGGCGGATGCGGAGGTGGGAACCGCCCGCGCTGATCCGGACGACCTGGCGGATCGACTCGTCGGCGAAGCCGTCAAGCGACCAGTTCTTGCCCTGCCAGGTCTCGCCCATCGGGCGCTGGACCGGGGTGGTCCAGGCGGCGGTCCAGCGGCTGGTGGATGCGGAAGCGGGGGCCGGAGCAAGCAGTGCGGTGATGATGCCGGTTGCGAGGAGGGTGCCGACCAGGCGGTGGATTCTCATAGGGCAAATCTGTCGTGATCCGGCCGCCCGGACATCGGGAGAACTGTCAGTATCCGCGGCTCGGCTCTTTACCTGTCCGCGTGCGGGTCTTTAGCCGGGCACTGGCATCATGACTGCGGTGACCACGCGAGGGACGAGCCCAGTCTTCGTCGGCCGGGCGGCCGAGTCGGCGGATCTGGTCGCGGCGTACCGGGTCGCCGTCACCGGGGGCGCCACTTTCGCGGTCGTCGCCGGTGAGGCCGGTATCGGGAAATCCCGGCTGGTCGGCGAGATCACCACCGGGCTCGATTCCGCCGTGACGGTCGTCACCGGCGATTGCCTGGAGCTGGGGGCGGACCAGTTGCCGTTCGCGCCCTTCCGCGCCGTGCTACGCCGGCTGCGCCGCGACCTCGGCGTGGAGACGATCCGGGAACTCCTTCCGCCGGGTGAGCTGACGCTGGCACGCTGGCTCCCCGAACTCGGTCCGGCGGCAGCCGATCACGATGCGCTCCAGGGCCGGTCGCGGCTGTTCGAAGAAGTGCTGACGGTGCTGGAGGGGGCAGCGGCGGTTCGGCCTCTCGTCGTGGTGCTCGAAGACCTGCATTGGGCGGACCCGGCGAGCGTCGATCTGCTGGCTTTCCTGGTCCGCAATCTCGAACAGGCCGGCCTGTTCGTGATCTGCACCTATCGGCCCACCGATGTCGGCGCTGCGCACCCGCTGCGTCCCGTGCTCGCGGACCTCGCTCGACGTCCGAGCCACCACTTCATCGACCCTCAGCCGTTGAGTGCGGTCGAGACCGCGCAACTCCTGGCCGGACTGCTCGGTCGTGAGCCGGACCGCGGTCTGGTCGCGCGAGTGCACGATCGTAGCGACGGAAATCCGCTGTTCGTCGAGGCACTCGCCGCCGATCCCGCCGCCGTCGCCCCTGCGCCACTGCGGGACTGGCTGGCCGCGGCAATAGCAAAACTCCCTGAAACCGCCCGCTCGTTACTTCGCGCTGCCGCGGTCGCCGGCCAGGAGGTACGGCACGCCTTGCTTGTGGCCGCGTCCGGTTTGGTGGACTCCGAGCTCGAACCCGCTCTGCGTGAGCTGGTCGACCGCCAGCTGCTGGTTGTCCGGGAGGACGGGTACGCGTTCCGGCATGCGTTGTTCCGCGACGCGGTTCTGTACGACGTACTGCCGGGCGAGCGCCGCAGACTCAACGCGCGCTGTGCCGAGGCGATAGCCGAGAACCGTTCCTTGGTGTCCCAGCCGGCGGCTGAGTTGGCGCTGCGGTGGGGCGCGGCTGGAGATCTTGAGCGGGCGCTGGCTCCTGCGTGGGAGGCAGCCGACGAGGCTGAGCGCTCGTACGCCTACGAGCAGCAGTTGCGGATGCTCACCCGTGTGCTGGCCTGGTGGGACGAGGTCCCTGAGCCCGCGACGCGACTCGGGGTGTCGCAGGCAGTAGTGCTCCATCGCGCGGCCGAGGCCTGTAGCTCGGCGGGCGAGTTTGAGCAAGGCATCGCCCATGCGACGGCGGCGCTCGACCAGCTCGCTCAGGTGGATGAGTTGCGCGCCAGGGTCCTGGCCGTCCGCGGCTTCCTGAACCGCCGAGCCGGCCGGGCCGGAGACGCTGATCTCGAGGCGGCCCTTGATGCCATGCCCGCCGACGCGTCCGCTGACCTCCGAGGGCAGATCCTCGCGCAACTGGCGGTCAACGCGAGCCGGTGGGACGGGGATGCACAACAAAGCACGAAGTACGCCGAGGAGGCACTCCGGATCGGTCGCGATCATGGGCTGCTCGCCGTCCAGGCGACGGCGCTGATCGCATCCGCGCGAACCGCCGCGCTCGCCGGCAAGTCCGACGAGGCGCTCCGGCTGTTCCAGGAGTCGGGCCGGGTCGCGAGGTCCGCCAACGATCAATACACCCTGCTCACCGCCTTGCTGGCCGAGGCCTACACGTTGATGGGTTCCGGCGATTACGCACAGGCCGCGGTCGTCGCGGGTGAGGGGCGGTCGCTGGCGTATCGCGTCGGGCAGGGGCGTTCGAGGGGCGCCGACCTGGCCGCCGTACTGGCTCAGGCACTGTGGCTACTCGGGCGGTGGCCGGAGTCACGCGAGGTCGTCGAGGACACACTCGCGGAGGAGCCGCCGGCGATGATGGCCGGCATCCTGCTCGACCAGTTGGCGGAGATCGCTCTCGCGCAAGGCGAGCCGGTTGTCGCGGCGGATGCTGTGTCGAGGTCGACGCCGTTGCTGACGCGTGAGGCCGGCCGGACCACGGTGCCCGTGTTCGTGGCCGGGGTTCATTGCCGGGTTGCTCTTGCACAAGGGGATTTCGCCGCCGCGGACCGGATTCTGTCGGACGCCTTGGGCGATCCCGGATTCTTCGGTGATCCCTGGTCGGTACTCCACGCGGGTGTGCAGCTTCAACGGTCATCGGGGGTTCGCGTCGCGCAACGCGAGGATGAGCTTCGGGAGTTGGCTCGGCAGTGCACGGCCGACCGGCCTGCGCAGCTTGCCGAACGGCTGTCATTCGACGCCGAGGTCGATGGTGCCGCCGATGTGGCCGCCTGGGACGCGGCGGTGGCCGCGTGGCGGGTCCTGTCCCAGCCGTATCGGTTGGCGCAGGCGCTGTTTGGTGCGGCGGAAGCGGCGGTCGCCGCCGGGCAGCGGGCGGCGGCTGGGGAACGACTACGGGAGTCGGCCTCCCTGGCCGAGGAGCTCGGGGCCGCGCCGCTGAGCCGCGAGATCGAGCAACTGGCGGTCCGTGGCCGGCTCGACCTCGCCGTGCCGGAGTCGCCCCAGCCGAAGACGGAGGACCGGTTCGGCCTCACCAACCGTGAGCTCGACGTGCTGCGCCTACTGACCGACGGCCGCACCAACAGCCAGATCGCCGCCGAGCTCTTCATGTCCCCGAGCACGGCCGGAGTTCACGTCTCCCGCATCCTCACCAAGCTAGGCGTCTCCCGCCGGACCGAAGCCGCCGCGGTAGCCCACCGCACGGCCCTGTTCAACTGACTCGCGACCGGCAGCAGGTGATCGATTCCGCCGGCCGAGCACACTCCGAGCTGTCCCGGCGCAACGGTGATGGCGTGCGGGTTCGCCCTATACCAGGCGGCCGGCGATGAAGGTTTGGGTGATGAGGGGGACGGCGGGGCGGTAGGCGAGGTGGAGGTAGGTGGGGGCGTCGAGGACTGCCAAGTTGGCCGGGGCGCCGGGGGTCAGGTGGCCCAGGTCGGGGCGGCGGAGGGAGGTGGCGCCGCCGGCGGTGGCGGACCAGAGGGCCTCGGCGGGGGTCATGTGCATTTCGCGGACCGCGAGGGCGATGCAGAACGGCATCGAGGAGGAGTAGCCGGAGCCGGGGTTGCAGTCGGTGGCGAGGGCTACGGTGACGCCGGCGTCGAGGAGGCGGCGGGCGTCAGGGTACGGCGATCTGGTGGAGAACTCGATCGCAGGGAGCAGCCCGGCCACCACGCCGCTGGAGGCCAGGGCGTCCACGTCGGCGTCGGTGAGGTACGTGCAGTGATCGGCGGACGCGGCGCCGACCTCGGCGGCCAGCTGTACGCCGGGGCCCTCGCCGAGCTGGTTGGCGTGGACGCGGGGCTGGAGGCCGCGGGCGATGCCGGCCTGGAGGATCGCCCGGCCCTGGTCGGCGTCGAAGGCGCCGCGTTCGACGAAGACGTCGATCCACTTCGAGTACGGCGCGGCCGCGTCGAGCATCGGCCCGGTGACCAGGTCGACGTACGCCACGGGATCCTGGTCGGCCGGTACGACGTGGGCGCCCAGGTAAGTGGTCTCGTCGGTGAACAGGCCCGCGATGCGGAGCGCCCGCGCCTCGTCGGTGACGGTGAGGCCGTAGCCGGACTTGATCTCGACGGTCGTGGTGCCCTGGCGGCGCATCTCGGTGACGAGCCGGGACACGTTCGCGGTCAGCTGTTCGTCGGTGGCGGCGCGAGTGGCGGCGACGGTGGTCCGGATACCACCGGCGGAGTACGGCGTACCGGTCATCCGGGCAGCGAACTCCTCGGCACGGTCACCAGCAAAGACGAGGTGCGAGTGGGAATCCACAAAGCCGGGGACAACCGCACGGCCGCCGAGGTCGACTGAGCTGTCGGCTGACGGCGCCTCCGTTCGTTGGCCAACCCAACCAATCGTGCTGCCGTCGATCACCAGTGCGGCGTCGTGCAGCTCGCCGAGCAAGCCGCCGCGGGCCGGGTCGTTGGTCACCAGCGAACCGATTCCGGTCAAGAGCATCGACGTCACCGCCTCAGCTTAGTCGACCGAAATTGCACCTTTTGACATCGCTCGGAGCATTGCCGCCGATCACGCACTGTGTTCAGCTGATCACCTCAGTGATGACAAGGGGGAATCACATGTACAGGGCAAGAACAGTGCTGGCCGCAGTAGTGGCGGTGGCGAGCATCGCTGCCTCGCTGGTGACGGCGAGCCCGCAGGCGGTCGCCGCCGAATCCGGAGCGGAATATTGCCGGCTGGGCATCACGCGGTGGACCTACACCATTTACACCATGCATGTCCGCTCGAGCATCCCGGCGTCTTTCAACTCGTCGATCACCAGCGCGATGCGGCAATGGAGCGGCATTCCCGGTTCCGCGCTCAGGTACTACGGTCCGCAGTTCCGCAGCGGCGTCGCGAACCCTGAGTACCTGCTGTACCTCAACAACTTCGCCAACTCCGGCCTGCCCGACGTGCCGGGGATCACGCTTGGTGTCAGCGGATCGTCGGGCACGCACCGTACCGCTGAGGTGCTGCTGAACAGCCGCTTCAGCTGGAACACCGCCGGCACGATGAACCAGGCACAGCGCCGGGTCGACGTCTGGACGATCGCCGTTCACGAGATGGGCCACGCCTCAGGGCTGGCACACCCGTACTCGAACTGCGGGCCGGTCACCGCCGCGGAGCGTGCGTCCGTGATGTACGTCAACTGGACACGTAAGCGCGTGCCGAACTCCGACGACCGTGCCGGCATCGCGGCGATCTACTGAGAGGAGCCGACCATGAAGAAGATTCTCATCCTCGCCGCCGGCATCGCCGCGACCGCGGCCGCCGTAACCGCCTTGACCGTCGGGCGCCCGGCCGGAGGCGTCGCGCCACAGACTGCCCAGGCTGAGCCGGCCACCACCGTGATCGACGGCTACGAGCTCGACCCCAGCCTGACCGCGGCAACGGCGTTCCCAGGCAACGAGCTGATCTTCGAGGCTCGGGTCGTACGGACCGAAGCGCCACGCAAAGTCGTGGCCAATGGCAACGGACCGGCCTACATCTACACACCGGTTCTGATGAAGGTCGAGAGGAGTGTTCGGGGTGGTCTTGCCGCCGGCCAGACGGTCACCGTACGCGCCCTCGGCGGAACGATCGCGAACGAACGAACCGTAAGCAGGCTCTCACCGGACTTGGCGGAGTACCGCGAGGGCCGCCACCTGCTGCTGATGACGGCGCGGTCGGTCGATGCCGGCGACGGCGTCCAGGCAGTGACACCGAACTATCTGCTGGGCTTCGACGATCAGCGCGGGACCGTGTTCAACATCAGCGACCCTGCCCAGTCTCAGTCGGCCAAGACCTTCTCGAGGGCGCTGGCGAACGCTCGGGGCACGTCGATCGCCAAGTGACGCCGTCCGGCCACTACATGCCGGCCGGAACTGACGACGTCCGTGACATCGGCGGCGGCTGCGGCGAAGACGACCGTCTCGCCACCGCCGCCGGTGCCGGCGGTCCGAACGCTCTGCACATCCACTGCGACCAGGTCGGCGCGAGAGCCGGGTGCGATTGTGCCGGCGTCGGGGAAGCCGAGGGAGCGGTGGCCGTCGGTGGTGGCGGCTTTCAGGAGTTCGGGGGCGGACCAGTGGCCGCGTTCCTGGGTGGCGAGGCGTTCGTCGAGTTCGACGGCGCGCATCTCCTCGAAGAGGTCGATGATCGCGTGGCTGTCCGAGCCGAGGGTCAGCGGCGAGCCCGCGTCCCGGAGCTGTACGGACGGCCCGATGCCGTCGGCCAGGTCCCGTTCGGTGGTCGGGCAGAAGCAGGAGTACGTCGCGGAGCTCCCGAGCAGGCCGACGTCGACCGACGTCAGGTGCGTCGCATGTACGGCGCTCGTCCGGCCGCTGAGGAAGCCCGCCTCGTCGAGCACCTGGGTCGGCGTACGCCCGTACGCCGCGAGGCTTGCCTCGTTCTCGGCGACCTGTTCGGACAGGTGGATGTGCAGCGGTACGTCGGGGAACGCCGAGGCGACCGCGCCGAGCTGGTCCTGCGGCACGCCCCGGATCGAATGCGCCGCCGCGCCGATCACCACGTCGTCGCCGCCGCTCAACCCGGCGACCCGGGAGGCCCAGGCGGTCGCGTCGCCGTCGCTGAAACGCTGCTGTACTTCGTTCAGCGGCCGGTCGATGCCGCCGGCAACGTAACAGGTGTCGAGCAGCGCGATCCGGATCCCGACGTCGCGCGCGGCCGCGATCAGGGCGGCGCCCATCGCGTTCGGGTCGTCGTACCGGCGGCCGCCGGGCGCGTGGTGCAGATAGTGGAACTCGCCGACCGCGGTGATCCCGGCGAGCAGCATCTCGCCGTACACGGCCTTCGCGAGGTCGTAGTACGTGTCCGGCGTGAGCGCGGCGGCGACGGCGTACATCTGCTCGCGCCAGGTCCAGAACGTGCCGCGCTCGGTCTGCGTGCGGCCGCGGAGCGCGCGGTGGAACGCGTGGCTGTGGCAGTTCGCGAGGCCGGGGATCACCAGCCCGCGCAGGACCGTCGCGGCGCCGGGGTCGGTGTCCGGTTCGACAGCAGTGAACCGGCCGTCGACGGCGGTGAGCAGGACGCGCGAGGCGAGACCACTCGGGAGGAGCGCGGTTTCGCACCAGAAAGTCACTTCGCGAGGTCCTTCAGTACTGCGGCCAGGGCGTCCACGCCGGCGAGGCAGTCGTCCATCTCGGCGTACTCCGCGGGTGAATGCGAGACACCGGTCGGGTTGCGGACGAACAGCATCGCGGTCGGGATGCCGGCGTCGGAGAACACGCCCGCGTCGTGGCCGGCGCCGGTCGGCAGCACCGGGGCGTTGTCGAGTACGGCGGCCAGGCGGTCGCGCAGGCCGGCCGGGAAGTCGACGATCGGCGAGACGGATTCGGGAATGACCTCGAGGGTGGTGCCGTCGCGCTCGGCGCGTTCGGTCGCTTGTCTGGTGATTGCCGCGAGCAACGATTCCAGCGTGGCGGTGTCGGCGGCGCGGGCGTCGAGCCAGGCGGTGACCACCGACGGTACGGCGTTGGTGCCGTTCGGCTCGACGGACACCCGGCCGAAGGTGGCGCGGGCGCCGGCGAGGCGGGCCTGCTTGTTCGCGGCGAGGGCGGTCATCGCGTACGTCAGCATCGGGTCGTGCCGGTCCTCCATGAGCGTCGTACCGGCGTGGTTGGCCTCACCACCGAACGTGAACCGGTACCGCCCGTGGGGCCAGATCGAGCTCGCCACACCCACTGGTGCGGTCAGTCCGCGGCCTTGTTCTACGTGCAGCTCTACGAACGTCCCCATCCGCTTCAGGAGCGGCGACGGCCCCAGGCCGGCCGGGTCGAGCCCGGCCTTCTCCAGCGCCTCCGCGAGCCCGACACCTGCACGGTCCTTCAACTGCAGAGCCTTCTCCGCAGACAGCACCCCAGCCGCGACCCGGGACCCCAAACAGGGCATCCCGAACCGCGACCCTTCTTCCTCCACGAAGGCCCCGATCCCGATCGGCACCCCCGGCTCGAACCCCTCCGCCCGCAACCGATCCACCGCCGCCAGCGCCGAAACCACCCCCAGCGGCCCATCAAACGCCCCACCATCAATCACCGAGTCCAAGTGACTCCCGGTGACCACGCCGGGACCGTCCGACGCACCCCACCAGGCGATGAGGTTGCCGATGGGGTCGGACTCGACCGACAGGTTGCGGGTGGCGCACTGGTCGAGGAACCAGTGGGTTGCTTCGCGTTCGGTCGGGGACCAGCCGCCACGGGTGTACCCGCCTGTTTCCGGGTCACGGCCGATGGCGGACTGGTCCGCCCACAGGGATTCGAATGAGTCAGACAAGGCTGTTCTTCGTCAGCCACTCTTTGGCGACGTCCTCGGAACGTTCCTTGCCGACCTCGACACGCTTGACCAGATCCGTCAGCTCTTCGGTGGTGAGCTTGGCGGAGATCGCGTTGAGTGCGTCGGCGACGGTGCTGTCCTTGTGGTCCGTGCGGATCAGCGGGACGACGTTGTTCGGCGGGAGAATCAGCTTCGGGTCCTGCAGCTCAACCAGGTTGTTCTCCTTGATCACCGACTGGGTGGTGAAGAAGTTCGTCACCTGGATCTGGTTGCTCTTCAGCGCCTGCAGGCTGAGCGGCCCACCCGAGTCCAGTGTCTTGAACTCCTTGAACTCGACGCCGTAGACATCCTTCATCCCGGCCAGCCCGGAGCGCCGGATCTTGAACTCGGCACCGCCACCGGCCACCAGGTCCTTCGCCACCGGCTTCAGGTCCGCGATCGACTTCAGGTGGTACTTGTCGGCGGTTGCCTTGGTGACGACGACGGTGTCCTCGTCAGCCGCCGGCGACTTGTCCAGCAACTCGAGGCCGGACGGCAGAGCCTGCTTCAGCGACGCGTACGTCGCGTCGGCGTCCCCGGTCTCGGCGCCCTTCTTGAAGTAGTCGAGCGCAGCGCCGGTGTACTCCGGCAGCACGTCGACCGAGCCGTCCTTGATCGCCGCGATGTACGCCTCGCGCTGACCGATGTTCAGCTGCTTCTTCACCGTCAGACCCTTGGCCTGCAGCGCCTGCGCGTACATTTCGGCCAGCAGTTCGCTTTCGGCGAACTTGGCCGAGCCGACCGTGATGCTGGTGACCTTCGCCGGGGCCTTACCGTCCCCGGACGCTCCGCTGTCGAGCGGGTTGCCACCACCGCCGCCGCACGCGGCGAGTAGTGCCATCGCCAAACCGGCGATCGCGGTGCGGATGGCTGCACGTTGAAGCACGGGATCCTCCAGGGTCCGTCAGGTGCCGGCGGGTGCCGGCGTGGTGTGAGTTGTGGTCTTGACGACCCGCCCGGTCAGACCGACGGAGACCGTCAGCCTGGTGAGCAGGGCGAACAGAAGATCCAGGACGATCGCGAGCAACGCGACCAGGACCGCACCGCTGAGCATCTGCGGGAAGTCTCGCAGGGAGAGCCCGTCGACGACATACCGGCCTAGCCCCCCGAGCGCGACCAGCGCGGCGATCGTCGCCGTCGAGACGATCTGCAGGGTCGCGCTGCGGATGCCCGAGATGATCAGCGGCAGCGCGATCGGCAGCTCGACCTGGCGGAGGATCTCGCCTTCGGTCATCCCCATGCCGCGGGCGGCGTCGACGGTGACCGGATCGACGCCGGCGATCCCGGCGTACGTCGCGGTCAGGATCGGCGGGATCCCGAGCACGACGAGCGCGATCAGCACCGGAAGCAAGCCGATCTTGCCCATCAGCAGGACCACCATGGTCAACAGCCCGAGGGTCGGCAGAGCTCGCGCCGCGTTTCCCAGGTTGATGGCCAGGAACGCGCCGCGCCGGGTGTGTCCGATGAGTACTCCCACCGGGAACGCCACCAAGAGGGCCAGAGCGAGCGCAAGGAAGGTGTACCAGACGTGTTCTCCGAGCCGGGTGCCGATGCCTTCGGCTCCCCGCCAGTTGGCGGGATCGGTCAGAAACTCGAACATTCCCTGGAGCATCAGCCGGCCTTCCGTACGGTGGCTGCCCGGTCCCAGGGGGTGAGCAGCCACTGCAGACCGACGATGATCAGGTCGGCCAGCAGCGCGAGGGCCAGCGACAGCACGATCCCCACCACGATCGGAGTCAGGAAGTTCAGCTGGAAGCCATCGGTGAACAGGTCACCCAGACCGCCGATACCAATGATCGCACCGACGCTCACCATCGAGATGTTGGCCACCGTGACCACCCGCAGGCCGGCGAAGATGACCGGTACGGCGATCGGCAGGTCCACCGTGAGCACCCGGCGAAAGGTTCCGTACCCCACTGCGATGGCGGACTGGCGTACCTCCGGTGGCACCGACCGCAGGCCGTCGATGACGTTCCGGATCAGCAGGGACACCGTGTAGATCGTCAGCGCGGTGATGATGTTGATCGGGGACAGCACCTTCGTACCGAGAATCACCGGCAGCACGATGAACAGCGCGATCGACGGCAGCGAGTACAGCACCCCGCCCAGCGCGACCAGCGGGTTCGCCAGCCAGGAGTACCGCGTCGCGACGTACCCGAGCGGCAACGAGATGATCAAGCCGAGCAGGACCGGCACCACGGCCAGGTAGACGTGTTCGCGCAGGGCTGCCCAGATGATGTCGAGGTTCTGGCCGATCCAGGTCACGACGCCAGCACCCCGGCAACCGCGGTCTGGTCGACCACGCCGACTGCTTTGCCGGCGTCGTCGACGCACACGCCGAGTCCCTTCGGCGAGGTGAGAACCGCGTCGAGGGCCAGCCGGAGCGAGTCGTCCCGGCGGAAAGTGGCACCGACCGGCAGTAGCTCCATCGTCCCGTCACGCCAGCCCAGCGGCTCGCCGCCCGATCCGAGCGCGAGATTCTCCGGCAACGGGCCCAGTTCCAGCTGGTCCGCCGGCAGGAACGTGAGGGCGCGGTAACCGCGGTCCTGGCCGACGAAGCCGCGGACGAAGTCGTCGGCGGGGTTCGCGAGCAGTTCGGCCGGCGGGGCGAACTGGGCGAGTTTGCCGCCGACCTGCAGTACGGCGACGTTGTCGCCGAGCTTGATCGCCTCGTCGATGTCGTGCGTGACGAAGACGATCGTCTTGCCGATGTCGCGCTGCAGCCGGAGCAGTTCCTCCTGCAGCTGGTGCCGGACGATCGGGTCGACGGCGCTGAACGGCTCGTCCATCAGCATGATCGCCGGGTCCGCCGCCAGCGCCCGCGCGACGCCGACTCGTTGCTGCTGGCCACCGGACAGCTGGGCCGGGTACCGCTCGGCCATCTTCAGGTCCAGGCCGACGCGTTCCAGCAGCTCCATCGCCGTGTCGCGGGCCTTGCGCTTGTCCCAGCCGAGCAGCCTCGGCACCGTCGCGATGTTGTCCACCACGGTCCGGTGCGGGAACAGCCCGGCGTTCTGGATCACGTACCCGATCCCGCGCCGCAGCGTCACGGCGTCCTGCGAGTTGATGTCGGTACCGTCGATCGAGATCGTCCCGGAGGTGCGCTCGATCGTCCGGTTGATCATCCGCAGCGAGGTGGTCTTGCCGCAGCCGGACGGGCCGACGAACACGGTGATCTGGTTGCTCGGGATCCGCAGGGACAGTGTGTCGACGGCGACGGTGCCGTCCGGATACTGCTTGGTGACGTCCTCGAACTCGATCATGGCGCCCCTTCGCGCTCGTCGTCCGGTCGCCCGAAAGACCCTAGCGGAACGAAAGACCGAAACCACGCGGTCGCACGGTTTCTCGCACTGCGGGAATCTGTACCGTAGCGCTACAGATTATCTTGGTCGCAGACAGTCAGCTTTCCCGCATCGGGACGCGCACCCCGCGCTCGTCCGCGACCTCGACCGCCGTGTCGTAGCCGGCGTCGACGTGACGGATCACACCCATCGCCGGGTCGTTGGTGAGTACCCGCTGGAGCTTCTGCCGGGCCAGGTCGGTGCCGTCGGCAACCGACACCTGGCCGGCATGGATGGACCGGCCGATGCCGACGCCGCCGCCGTGGTGGATCGACACCCAGGACGCGCCGCTGGCCACGTTCACCATCGCGTTCAGCAACGGCCAGTCCGCGATCGCGTCCGAGCCGTCGAGCATGCCTTCGGTCTCCCGGTACGGCGACGCGACGCTGCCGGTGTCCAGGTGGTCGCGGCCGATCACGATCGGGGCCTCGAGCTCACCGGAGGCGACCATGTCATTGAACCGGACGCCGGCCTTGTCCCGCTCGCCCTGGCCGAGCCAGCAGATCCGTGCCGGCAGCCCCTGGAACGCGACCCGCTCACCGGCCAGCTTGATCCAGCGCGCGAGGTGCTCGTTGTCCGGGAACAAATCGAGGATCGCCTGGTCGGTCTTGGCGATGTCGGCCGGGTTGCCGGACAGCGCCGCCCACCGGAACGGGCCCTTCCCCTCACAGAACAGCGGCCGGATGTACGCCGGTACGAAGCCGGGGAACTCGAACGCCCGGGAGTACCCGGCCTTGCGCGCCTCGTCCCGGATCGAGTTGCCGTAGTCGAACACCTCGGCGCCCGCGTCCTGGAACTCGACCATCGCCTGCACGTGCTTGGCCATCGACTCCTGCGCGCGCTCGGTGAACCCGGCCGGGTCCTTCTCCCGCGCAGTCGCCCAGTCCTCGAACTCGACCCCGACGGGCAGGTACATCAACGGGTCGTGCGCCGACGTCTGGTCGGTCACCACGTCAATGGGAGCGCCGCGACGCAGCAGGTCGGGAACGATCGTCGCGGCGTTGCCCAGCACCCCGATCGACAACGGCTTGCGCGCCTTCTTCGCCTCCTCGGCCAGCTGCAGCGCCTCGTCCACGGACGACGCCCGTACGTCGAGGTACCGGTGCTCGATGCGGCGCTGGATCCGGGACTCGTCGACGTCGACGCAGATCGCCACACCGTCGTTCATCGTCACGGCCAGCGGCTGCGCGCCGCCCATGCCGCCGAGACCCGCGGTCAGCGTGATCGTGCCGGCGAGGGTGCCGCCGAACTTCTTCTCCGCGACCGCGCCGAACGTCTCGTACGTGCCCTGCAGGATGCCCTGGGTGCCGATGTAGATCCACGACCCGGCCGTCATCTGGCCGTACATCGTGAGCCCCATCGCCTCCAGCTTGCGGAACTCCTCCCAGGTGGCCCAGTCGCCGACCAGGTTCGAGTTCGCGATCAGCACCCGCGGCGCCCACTCGTGTGTCTGCATCACGCCGACCGGGCGGCCGGACTGGACGAGCATCGTCTCGTCGTCCTTCAGCGTGGTCAGCGTGCGGACCATCGCGTCGAACGAGTTCCAGTCCCGTGCCGCTTTGCCGGAACCGCCGTACACGACCAGCTCGTCGGGGTGCTCGGCGACCTCCGGGTCGAGGTTGTTCTGCAGCATCCGCAGCGCGGCTTCCTGCTGCCAGCCGCGGGCGGTCAGGGTGGTACCGCGGGGTGCGCGGACAGGACGTGGTCCGGACATGGGTGATCCAGCCTTTCAGTTCAGCGGGCCGGTGACGGCCTCGGTCGCTTCGACGTAGGTGCCGTTGGCAACGAGTTGGACGGAGTGCTCGAGTTCGGGGGCGAGGTACCGGTCGGTGGCCGGGCCGTCGACGTACTCCCGCAGGACCGCCCGGGCGGCCGCCGTCGCCGGGGCCGGGGTGAGCGGGGCGCGCAGGTCGAGCGCCCGCGCGGCGGTGAGGATCTCGATCGCGAGGACGCGCTGCAGACCGTCGACAGCCTTGCGCAGCTTGCGGGCGGCGGACCAGCCCATCGAGACGTGGTCCTCCTGCATCGCGCTGCTCGGGATCGAGTCGACGCTGGCCGGTACGGCGAGCCGCTTCAGCTCGGACACGATCGCGGCCTGGGTGTACTGCGCGATCATGTGGCCGCTGTCGACGCCCGGGTCGTCCGCGAGGAACGCGTTCAGCCCGTGGTTGCGGGAGACGTCCAGGAAACGGTCGGTACGGCGTTCGCTGATGCTGGCGAGGTCCGCGACGGCGATCGCGAGGAAGTCGAGGACGTACCCGATCGGCGCGCCGTGGAAGTTGCCGTTCGACTCGACCCTCCCGTCCGGGAGCACGACCGGGTTGTCGATCGCGGCGGCGAGTTCGTTGGTCGCCACGTTCAGCGCATGGGCCGCGGTGTCGCGGGCGGCGCCGTGGACCTGGGGCGAGCAGCGCAGCGAGTACGCGTCCTGGACGCGGTTGCAGTCGGGGCCGCGGTGGCTGGCGACGATCGCGCTGTCCTTGAGGATCGCGCGCAGGTTGGCCGCGGCCTTTGCTTGACCGGGCTGGGGGCGCAGGGCCTGCAGGTCCGCGGCGAACACGCGGTCGGTGGCGAGCTGGGCCTCGACGCTCATCGCGGCGGCCAGGTCGGCGGTCTTGAACAGCCGGTCGAGGTCGGCGAGCGCGAGGACCAGCATGCCGAGCATGCCGTCGGTCCCGTTGATCAGCGCGAGGCCTTCCTTCTCCGCGAGCACGACCGGGGTCAGGTTGTGCTCGCGCAGCGCTTCGCCGGCGTCGAGAAGGTTGCCGTCGGCATCGCGGACCTTGCCCTCGCCGAGGATCGCCAGCGCGACGTGCGACAGCGGCGCGAGGTCCCCGGAGCAGCCGAGGCTGCCGTACTCGTGCACGACCGGCGTGAGGTGCGCGTTCAGCAGACCGGCGTACGCCTGGGCCGTCTCGACCTTCACCCCGGTGCGGCCGGTGGCGAGGGTGGAGAGCCGGAGCAGCGCGAGCGCGCGGACGACCTCGGTCTCCACCTCCGGGCCGGAGCCGGCCGCGTGCGACCGGATCAGGCTGCGCTGCAGCTGCGCCCGCAGTTCCGGCGCGATGTGCCGCGTGGCGAGCGCGCCGAACCCGGTCGAGACGCCGTAGTGCGGAGTGTCCGCGTGGGCCAGCGCCTCGATCGCGGCGCGTGACTTCGCGATCTCCTCGAGGGCCTGGTCGTCGATCCGTACCTGCGCGCCGTACCGCGCGACCGCGACCACCTGGGCCGGGGTCAGCGGGCCGACGCCGACAATCACCGTGTGTTCCACCCGAACATTGCACCGCGCTCCGTCGGTGCCGGACAGCAGCGGCGCGGACTTTCCGTCTCGAATCCGAGACAAGGGTGGCGACCCTCAGTAGCCGTAAGGTTTTGACATGGTGTTCGAGATCCGGACGGCGAAGCCGGAAGACGCGGTAGGAATCGCCCGGGTCTGGGCCGCCACGATGCCGCACCTGGTGAAGACGGCGCGGGCCGTCGAGCTGCAGCTGCGGCACGGTCACTCGCAAGAGGTGCTGATCGCCGTCGACGGGCCCGACGTGGTCGGGTACGCGAACCTGTACCGGCCGCCCGCGGACGCCGCGGCGCCGCGGGTACGGATCACGCTGCAGGTGCCGTCGGCGTACCGCGGTCGTGGGATCGGGACCGCCCTGCTGGAGGCGATCACCACGCGAGCGCGGGAGCTCGGCGCCGGGCGGTTGCTGACCGCGGTGGCCGAGGACTCGACCGGGTTCGCGGAGCGGCACGGGTTCACGGTGGGGCGGCGGATGACGCATTCCGCGGCCGACCTGACCGCCGTACGGGAGCCGCTCCCGGTGCCGGACGGGCTGCGGCTGGCGACGTACGACGAGCTCGAGCCGCGGCAGCTGTACGACGCCGAGGTCCAGGTGCGCGACGACGACCCGAGCGGGCTGTCCGGCGGGCCGGCGTACGAGGAATGGGTCCGTACGACGTGGGGGAACCCGGACAACCGGTACGACCTGAGTGTCGCCGTACTCGACGGGGACCGGGTGCTGTCGTTCGTGACCACGACCGCCGACCCGGACCGCCGGGTGATCTGGTCGAACCTGACCGGGACCATCCCATCGGCGCGCGGGCGCGGCCTCGCGAAGGTCGCGAAGTCCGCGGCGCTGGCGCGGTCGCGGGACGCCGGGTTCACGGTCGCCTCCACCGGGAACGACGCCGCGAACGAGCCGATGCTGGCGGTCAACCGGTGGCTCGGGTACCGGGAGACGTCGGGCGCGTGGACCGCGGAGAAGCCGCTGTGAAGCGGTTCGTCGTCTCGCTGATGGTGTTCCTGGTGCTGTCGTTCGGGGTCGGGATGGCGGTCTCCGGGCCGGACTTCATCGACTGGGGCGTGGCGGTCGGCCTGTTCGCGATCGCGGTCGCCGGGGAGAGCTTCCGCTTCTGGCTGTCCCGCAGCCGCGCCAAGAAGCAGGATTCGTCCGGCGTTTGAGGGTTACGCTGCCGTTGTGAGCGGCAACGTTCCCGCCTCGACCCGCACGCTGCGGGTGCTGACGTTCCTGGCCACCCAGCCCGGGCCGGTACCGATGGAGCGCATCGCCTCCGCGGTCGGGCTGCCGCGCTCCTCGACGTACCACTTGCTGCGGGCAATGATCGACGAGGGGTACGTCGTCCATCTGCCCGAGGAGAAGCGGTACGGGTTGGGGGTGGCGGCGTTCGAGATCGGGTCCGCGTACCTGCGACATGACCCGCTGGAACGGTTGGCGCGGCCGTTGCTGGTGCAGCTGGTGCACGAGGTGGGGCAGACCGCGCATCTCGGCGTACTGCATGGTCGAGAGCTGGTGTACCTGCTGAAGGAGCAGCCGCCGCGGCCGGTAACGCTGGTGACCGACGTCGGCGTACGCCTCCCCGCCACGCTCACCGCGTCCGGGCGGGCGCTGCTCGCCGAGCTTCCGCCGGCTCAGGTCCGGGCGCTGTTCCCGTCGACGGAGTCGTTCGTACGCCGAACCGATCTCGGACCGCAGTCACTGAGCCAACTCCGCCGGATCCTCGCCGACGAAAAGCGCCAAGGCTTCGCCGTGGAGGACTCCTTCATCACCCCCGGCATGGCCTCAGTAGCCAGCGCCGCCGTCGACCACGCCGGCCACCCGGTAGCCGCCATCTCGGTAACCTTCCGCACCGACACAGTCCCACCCACCGACCGCCCCCACCTGGCCCACAAGATCCGCCAGGCCGCCAAAGCCCTAACCCGCCGCCTCCACGGCTAGCCCAACCAACAGGCGAGGTGCAACCCGCGCAGGAACACCCCGCCGTTCGTTGAATCGTGGGAGTCGGCGGGCGGTGAGGGAGCCGCGTCTACCAGGAGGACTTTGTGACTCCGGGGAGTTCGCCGCGGTGGGCCAGTTCGCGGAAGTGGATGCGGGACAAGCCGGCCTTGCCGACGTAGCCGCGGGGGCGGCCGTCGAGGGTGTCTCGGTTGCGGATGCGGGTGGGGCTGGCGTCTCGAGGGAGTTGTTGGAGGCGGGTGACGGCCTCGGCGCGGGCCGCGTCAGACGTCGTGGGGACGGCGATGATCGCCTTGAGGGACGCACGCCGGGCGGCGTGGTGGGACGCGACGCGGCGGCGGTGGTTGTTCCTGGCGATCTTCGCCGCGGTCGCCATTACCGCTCTTCGCGGAAGTCGACGTGGGTGCGAACGGCGGGGTCGTACTTGCGGATCACCAACCGGTCGGGATTGTTCCGGCGGTTCTTCCGCGTTACATAGGTGTACCCGGTGCCCGCCGTACTGCGGAGCTTGACGATGGGCCGGAGGTCGTTGCGCTTTGCCATACCGCACAGGGTACATTGCACTGGTTATCGTTTTCAATAAGACGAGGAGAGTCGATGCTGCCGGTGACCTTGCTGACGGGGCTCGACGACGGGTTCCGCGGGGCCGTCGCGGGCAACCTGCTGGCCGAGGCCGGGCCGGCCGGCGTGCTGGTGGAGTACGACGTACGCGACCTGACCGCGGTCGTCCGTACCGCCCGGACCGCCACCGGAGTGATCGACCGTGAGGTCATCACGATGGCCCACCCGTGCGTCTCCTGCGCGATGCGCGGGTCCCTCGTCCAGCTGCTCGCGAGCATCGCGGCCGTCGAGCGGTACGCCGTCGCGATCGTCAACGTACCGGCCGCCGGCGACACGCACGCGATCGCGACCGAGATCGACCAGCACCCCGACCTCCGCCTCGACCGCGTCCTCACCAGCGTCGACACCGCAACTGTCCTGACGGACCTGCAAGGGGAGGACCTGCTCCGCGAGCGCGGCATCCCGACCGCTGCCGAGGACGGGCGCGCGACCGCGGAGGTCGTCGTACGGCAACTCGAGTACGCCGACGCCGCCGTCCTCAGCACCGCCGACGAACCCACCGCCCGACTCCTCCAGGCGATCAACCCGCGCCTCACGACCCGCACCAGCCCGGCAGGGCTCCTCGACGTACGCCCCCAGCTCCCCCGGACCATCGAGCCCGGCTCTGTCGCCGCGCCGGCGGACGGGCTGACGCTCGTCTGGCAGGCGGCGCGCCCGTTCCATCCGGAGCGGCTGTACGACGCCCTCGAGGACCTGGTCGCCGGTACGGTCCGCGGCCGCGGGACGCTCTGGATCGCGACCCAGCACCGGCACCGCGTCAGCTGGGACAGCTTCGGCACGAACGTCGTGTTCGGCGTACTCGGCCCGTGGCTGGCCGACCTCCCGGCGGACCGCTGGCCCTCCGTCGGGCAGCAGCACCAGGCCCGGTCGGCGCTCGAGTGGCACCCCGAGTACGGCGACCGCGCGTCGTACCTGTCGCTGACCGGTCCCGCGCTGGACGTCCGGGAATTACAGCGCCTCCTCGACGGTTGTGTACTCCGTGCGGACGAAGCGGTCCACCCCCTGACCGACCCGTTCGCTCCCTACTTGGAAGGAAGTACCGCAGCATGAAGAAGGACATCCACCCCGACTACCGCCGGGTCGTCTTCCGGGACAAGTCCGGCAACTTCAGCTTCCTCACCGGTTCGACCCGCCAGAGCACCGAGACCGTCGTCTGGACGGACGGGAACACCTACCCCGTCGTCGACGTCGAGATCTCGTCCGCGAGCCACCCGTTCTACACGGGCCAGCAGCGCGTGATGGACACCCAGGGCCGCGTGGAGAAGTTCAAGAGGCGCTACGGCCAGAAGTAACCCGCGCCAACAACCAGCCCGTCATCCCACCCGAGGATGACGGGCTGTTCTTTTCCCCCAACCCTGGGCGTCTCGGATTCGAGACGGAGGAACCCGCGCGCCGGGTGTCGCGGGGCGGCTGCCGGTTCCACACTGTGCAGATGGAACCGGTCGAGCTCTCGGGTGCCGGCTTGGCGCCGCTCGACGCTGTCGCGCTGGGGCAGCGGCGGACGGCGGTGCGGCTGAGCGACGACGCGCGGAAACGGATGCGCGAGTCGGCGCAGGTGGTCGCCGAGGTGGCGGCGCGGCGGCCGGTGTACGGGCGGACCACCGGGGTCGGGGCGAACCGCGACGTACTCACGTCCGACCCGGAGCACGGCGCGCGGCTGCTCGCGTCGCATTCGACGACCGGTACGACGTCGTACCCGAAGGACGTGGTCCGGCTCGGGCTGCTGATCCGGCTGAACCAGCTCGCGGCCGGCGGCTCGGGACTCGACCCGGCGGTCGCCGACGCGATCGTTGGCCTGCTCAACGACGACGACCTGCCCGACCTGCACCGTGGCGGCGCGATCGGCACCGGCGACCTCGGCCCGCTCGCCGAACTCGGGCTCGCGCTCGGCGACGTCATCGACGGCACCAGCGCACTCCCGCTGCTGTCCAGCAACGCGTTCACGCTCGCGGAATGCTGCCTCGCGTATGTCGAGGCGTCCACGCTGATCGAGGTCGTACCGCTGGTCGGCGCCCTGTCACACGTCGCGCTCCGCGGCAACGCCGAGGTGTACGACGCCCGCGTCCACGAGGCCCGTCCGCAACCCGGGCAGCTGCGCGTCGCCCGCCGGATGCGCGAGCTGCTCGACGGCCTGCCGCTCACACCCGCCCGCATCCAGGACCCCTTCGGAATAAGGGCTTTCGCGCAGGTACTAGGACCGGCCGTCGACCACTCCGATGCCCTGGGCAACAGCGTGCGGATCGACATCAACGCGGCCGCGGAGAACCCGCTGGTGGCCGGCGACACCGTGCTGCACAACGGCAACTGGCACGCGATGCCGATCGCGCTCGCGCTGGACTCGCTCCGGCTCAGTCTGCACAGCGTCGCGACCCTCTCCACCACCCGGGTCGCGAACCTGGTCGACCCGGACTACACCGGCCTCAGCCGCTTCCTCGCCAGCGGCGCCGAGGCGAGCTCGGGCGTGATGATGATCGAGTACGTCGCGCACGACGCGCTCGCCGCGGTCCGCTCCGCCGCCCAGCCCGCAACCCTCGGTACGGCGACCTTGTCCCGCGGCGCCGAACTGCACGCAAGCTTCGCCCCGCAGGCCGCCGTACTGACCAAGCAGCTCCTGGACGCGCTCCGCGAGGTCCTCGCCAGCGAACTCGTCACCGCGGTCCGCGCGATCCGGCTCGCCGGACTCACCCCCGACGACCTGTCCCCCGCGTCCGTCGGCCCGTGGCTGGCCGACGCGCTCGCCGCGCTCCCGGGCGACCTCACCGACCGCTCCCTCCGCGAGGACCTCGAGATCGCCCGCGGCCTGCTCACCCAGTGGGGCGATCGGCAGGTCGAGCATCCGGCCGAGTCCGGCTAGCCAGCAGCGCGCGGAGCTGCGCGGCGAACTCGACCGGGTGTGTGGCGTACCCGATGTGGTTGCCGGGGAAGTCCACGACCTGCAGCCCGAGGCGTTCGGCGAGCACGGTGTTCGGGCGGTACGGGAACAGCCCGCGGGACTCCTTGCCCCCGGCAAGCACCAGCCGATCCGTCAGCCCGGACAGCACCGTCAGGTCGGGCTCGTAGCGCGGGTAGGTCTTCAGCTCGTACTCGAACCAGAAGTTCAGGTTCGCACCCATCCGCTGCATCAGCTCGGTGCGCTGCTCGTCGGGGAGCGCCGCGAACCGGTCGGACGAGTCGTCCTCGGTCACCCCGAGGATGCGCTCACCGAACCGGCGCATCGCCTCGGCCGGGCCGTCCGCGCGCCAGGCGTCGTACAGCTCGTCGAGGAACGCGAGCCACTCGTCGCCGTCCGGCAGCAGCTTGGCGAGCGGCGGCTCGTGGCTGATCAACGTCGCGACGTGCTCCGGCGAACGGGTGAGCAGCCGCAGAGCGACGATCGCGCCCGAACTGCTGCCGAACACGTGCGCAGGTCCGGAGCCGAGGTGCCCGATCAGCGCCAGGGCATCGTCCGCATCCGCGTCCAGCCTGCCTTCGGCGTTGACCGGACCAACGATCGGGCTGCGCGAGAACCCGCGGCGGTTGTACGCGACGACGGTGTACTCGTCGGAGAGCAGCCGGAGCAGGCCGGCGTACGGCAGGGTGTCGCCGTTGCCGCCCGGGATCAGCAGGACGAGCGGGCCGCTGCCCGCGGTCTCGTAGTACAGCTCGGCACCAGGTACGGCAAGCATCATTGCGGCCTTCCGATGATCGATTCGAGTTCGTCCAACGCGTTCTCGACGGAGCTGTGGATCGTTTCCGCGCCGCCCGCGTCCAGCCAGCGCGACACGGCCAGCTCGGCCGTGGCATTGACCGCCGCGGCGACGACGACCGGCATCAGCCCGGCGCCCGCGCGGGCGGCGATGGCGGCGGCCAACTCACGCTCCATCGCGTTCCGGGCCTTGAGGTACTCCCCCTGCAACTCCGGCGCACTCGTGACCAGCCGGACACCGGCAACCCACTCCGGGTCCGGGTCACCGGCCTCGTACTCCGCGAGCACACTCGCCCGGATGGCGTCCCACAACGGCTCGCCGGCTGGGCGCGCACGCAGCGCCCAGCCGGTCCGGGTGGCGCGATCCGCCGCCAGCGAGCAGATCGCCTCGTACTTGTTCGCGAAGTAGTTGTTGTAGGTCCGCGGCGACACACCGGCCGCCGTGGCGATGTCCTCGACGAGCACGTTCTCCAGGCCGCGCTCGACCGCGAGGCGCATCGCCGCGATCCCGATCGCCCGCCGGGTGGCGAGCTTCTTGCGTTCCCGAAGACCGGTCATGCCACCACTATAGTGCGTGGCACGCAATTATGCGCAACACGCACTATAGCGGTCAGAGGCGGTTGTAGGCCTTGAGTGTGCGGAGGGCGCCGACGGTGACGATGCCGCGGTACTCGAGGACCGCGGCGGGGCCCGGCGGTTCCCAGGTGATGGCCCAGCCGCCGTCGGCTTGCTGGTCGGCGATCAGGCGGTCGAGGTGGGCGTCGAGCTGTTCGTCGGTGAAGAGCGGTCGCCAGACGCTGTCCGGCGTCGGCGCGAACCCCAGCGGCGTCACGCCGTACGACGGGTCGGCCGCGTCGGCGCGGAAGTGCGCGAGCTTCGGGAGCCACTCGCGGATCCGGTCGAGGTCGACGTCCTCCTGGGGTGCGAGGAACTGGAGTACCTCGCTCATGCCGTGCGCGTCCTCCGGGAGGCCGTTCGCGAGCTCGGCCTCACACCAGGCGGCGGCCTTGTCGCGCCACGGGTGCTCGATGCCCAACTGGTGCAGCCGGCCGACGAGTCCAGCGGTCGGGTTCAGGCCGGGCTGGTACGTCCATTCGGTGATGTGCTCGGCCCGCGGGTACCCCTCGACGGCCGGGCCGCACAGCGGTACGGCGCCGTCCGGCGTCGCGACCGTGGCGAGCCAGTCGGCCGCCCGCCGGACCATGTCGTCGTCACGGGCACCGGCCGCGAGCAGCGTGTCGAACGCGACCTCGACGTCGAGCGGCAGGCTGTCCGGGCACCGCTTGTCCGGCTCCAGCCCCCACCCGAAGCCCCCGTCGGCGTTCTGGAACCCGCGCAACGCATCCACCACGCCGGTCGGATCAGCCCCCTCGAAGACCGTCGCGAAGAGCCGCCGCTCGACCAGTCGAGCATCCCGCCGTACGAAGTCCCGTGCTGCCGTGTACATGTCCATGGCCTAACCCTGCCCCGAAACGTCCCGCACTGTCTTGAACGAATCGGACAGCGGATCTCCAGGCCATCACAATCGGCCCGTCCAGCATCTGCTGAGCGTGGCGATCACACGGCGAACGCGGTTGTGATGGCCTGGGGATCCGCATCACGGCTCGAAGCGGTAGCCCATGCCTGGTTCGGTGAGGAGGTGCTTCGGGCGGGCGGGGTCGGGTTCGAGTTTGCGGCGGAGCTGGCCCATGTAGAAGCGCAGGTTGCCGCTCGCGGTCTCGTAGCCGGGGCCCCAGACCTCGGTGAGCAGCTGGCGTTGCGACAGCAGCTTGCCGGGGTTGCGGACGAGCACCTCCAGCAGGTGCCACTCGGTCGGGGTGAGGCGGATGTCCTCGCCGTTCTCCAGCGTGACGCGCTTCGCGGCGAGGTCGACCGCGATGCCGCCGACGGTGACCATCGGCTGGTCCTGGGCGATGTTGCTGCGGCGCAGTACGGCGCGCATGCGGGCGAGCAGCTCGTCGATCCCGAACGGCTTGGTCACGTAGTCGTCGGCGCCGGCGTCCAGCGCCTCCACCTTGTCGGTCTGGTCGGTCCGCCCGGACAGCACCAGGATCGGCGCGTCGGTCCACCCGCGCAGCCCGCGGATCACGTCGACGCCGTCGAAGTCCGGCAGCCCGAGGTCCAGGATCACCAGCTCCGGCGGGTGCTGCGCCGCCACCTTCAACGCCGACGTACCGGTGCCGGCCAGGTGCACCTCGTACCCCCGTGCCTTCAGGTTGATCTGCAACGCCCGCACGATCTGCGGCTCGTCGTCAACCACGAGAACCCTGGTCACTCGATCTCCCCTGATCTCTCGCGGACGCCTGGAACCGGGGCGTCCGGTGCTTGGGCTGCTGGGATCGAGACGACCATCGTCAGTCCACCACCTGGCGTGTCCTCCGGCTGCAGCGTGCCGTGCATCGCCTCGGCGAGTCCGCGGGCGAGGGCCAGCCCGAGCCCGACGCCGACCGTGTTGTCGGTGTCGCCGAGCCGCTGGAACGGCGCGAACACCCGGTCCCGGTCCTGCCGCGGGATCCCCGGACCACGGTCGATCACCCGGACCTCGACGGTGGCGCCGAGCGCGCTCCCGGTGACCAGCGGCGGCCGTCCGGGCGGCGAGTACCGGATCGCGTTCGCGAGCAGGTTCGCGACCACGCGCTCGAGCAGCGCCGGATCCGCCTCGACCAGCGGCAGCGTGTGCGGGATGTCGACGGTCACCCGGTCCGCGTCGTCCCCGAGTTCGGACAGTACGCCGGGGAGGATCTCGTCGAGCGCCATCGGCCGCGTGAACACCGGCAGTACGCCGGCCTGCAGGCGACTGAGATCCAGCAGGTTGTCCACCAGCCGCGACAACCGGTCCAGCGACTCGTCCGCGGTCTCCAGCAGCTCGGCCCGCTCGGACTCGCTCCACTCCACGTCGTCGCTGCGCAGCGACGTCACCGACGCCTTCGCCGACGCCAACGGGGAGCGCAGGTCGTGCCCGACCGCCCGGAGCAACGCCGTACGCAGCTTGTCGGCCTCTGCCAGCGGCTTCGCCTCCGCGGCCGCCTCGCTCAACCGGGCCCGATCGACGAGCGCCGCCGCGTGCGCCGCGAACGCGCCGACCAACCGGCGTTCATCTGCCTCCAGCTGATGCCCCTGCAGCACCAGCACCAGGTCGTCGCGCGCCGGAATCTCCGCGTCGGCCTCCTCCGGCCGGGTGCACGTGAGTACGCCGGTGGACGCGATCGGCCGCCATTCCTCGGTCAGCTCGTCCTCGTCGACCCGTTCCATCAGGCACGCGCCGGTCATCCCGAACGCCTCGCGCACCCGCTCCAGCAGGGCGGGCAGCGCGGTCTCGCCCCGCAGTACCGAACCGGCCAGGGTCGCCAGAGTCTCCGACTCCGCGGCCGCCCGGGCCGCCTGTCTGGTCCGCCGCGCCGCCCGGTCGACGACCGTACTCACCATCGCCGCGACGAGGATGAAGATCAGCAGCGCCAGCGCGTTGTTCAACTCGGCGATCGTGAATGTCCGCTTCGGCGGTGTGAAGAACCAGTTCAGGACCAGCGATCCCGCGATCGCGGTCAGCATCGCCGGCCACATACCGCCGACCAGGGCCACGATCACGACCGCGAGCAGGAACGCCAGCACGTTGCTGGTCAGGTTCAGCGTGTCGCCGCCGAGCCCGAGGACCAGCGCGAGCAGCGGCTGCAGGACGATCGCCAGTACGAACCCCTGGATCTTCCGCTTCCGCGACAAGCTCCCCCGCAGCCGCGGCAGCCGCCCCTGGCCCATCAGCGAGTGCGTGACGATGTGTACGTCGATCTCGCCCGAGTCGCGGATCGTGGTGGCGCCGATCCCCGGCCCGGTGAACAGCGACCCGAACCGCGAACGCCGGCTGCCGCCGAGCACCAACTGGGTCGCGTTCTCGGCCTTCGCGAAGGTCAGCAGCGCGGCCGGGATGTCGTCGCCGACCACCTGGTGATAGGTGCCGCCGAGCTGCTCGACCAGGTTCCGTTGCTCGGCGAGCTTGCTCGGGTTAGCGCCCGTCAGCCCGTCGGAGCGGGCGACATGGACGGCGAGCAGGTCCCCGCCGGAGGACCGTGCCGCGATCCTGGCAGCCCGCCGGATCAGCGTCTCGCCCTCGGGACCACCGGTGAGCGCGACCACGACCCGCTCCCGGGCCTCCCAGGTGGAGTCGATGTCGTGCTCGGCGCGGTACTGCTGCAGGCCGGCGTCCACCCGGTCCGCCAGCCAGAGCAGCGCGAGCTCCCGGAGCGCGGACAGGTTGCCGACCCGGAAGTAGTTGCCCAGGGCAGCGTCGATCTTGTCGGCGGCGTACACGTTGCCGTGCGCCATCCGCCGGCGCAGCGCCTCCGGCGTCATGTCGACCAGCTCGATCTGGTCCGCGGCCCGGACCACCCGGTCCGGGACCGTCTCCTGCTGCGGTACGCCGGTGATCTTCTCGACCACGTCGTTGATCGACTCGAGGTGCTGGATGTTGACGGCCGAGATCACGTCGATCCCGGCGGCCAGCAGCTCCTCGATGTCCTGCCAGCGCTTCTCGTTTCGGCTGCCCGGGATGTTCGTGTGCGCCAGCTCGTCGACCAGCGCGACCTCCGGGCGCCGGGCGAGGACGGCGTCCAGGTCCATCTCCGTGAAGCTGGCACCGCGGTAGTCGACGATCCGCCGCGGCACCACCTCGATCCCGTCGAGCATCTCGGCCGTGTGCTCCCGGCCGTGCGTCTCGACGAACCCGGCGACGACATCGGTCCCGCGGGCACGCCGGCGCTGGCCCTCGCCCAGCATCTTGTACGTCTTGCCGACACCGGGCGCGGCACCGAGATAGACCCGTAGGTGCCCGCGCTTCATACTGCGATCATGCCAGCGCCGCGTTGAGCGTGACGACATTGACGTAAGGCTCCCCCAGGAAGCCCAGTACGCGACCGTGCGTGTTGTCCTTCACCAGTTGCTTCACCTGGTCCACGGACAACCCGCGCTCGCGCGCCACCCGATCGACCTGGATCGCGGCGTACGCCGGGCTGATGTCCGGGTCGAGACCGCTGCCGCTGGCCGTCACCGCGTCCGGCGGGACCTGCGACTCCTCGACGCCGTCCAGCGCCGCGACCGCCTTGCGCCGTTCGTCGATCGCCGAGACCAGGTCGGCGTTGTTCGGACCGAGGTTCGACCCGCCGCTGGCGGCCCCGTCATACGCGCTCGCGGACGGACGGGTCTGGAACCACTTCGGGTCGGCGACCATGATCGCGTTGCCCTTGTCGTCCTTCTTCCCGCTGTCCATCGTGTACGCCTGACCGATCAGGCCGGACGCGACGTCCTTGCCGTTCACCTGGATGACCGAGCCGTTCGCCTTCCCGTGGAACAGTGCCTGGGCGACGCCGGTCATGACCAGCGGATAGGCGATGCCGAGGACCACGGTGAACACCAGCAGGGCCCGGATCGCGACCCCGAACTGCCGTACCGAGCCGGGGAGATTGCTTGCCATTGACAAATACCTTTCAGCGGAGACCCGGGATCAGCGAGATCACCAGGTCGATGAGCTTGATGCCGATGAACGGGCTGACCAGACCGCCGATGCCGTAGATCAGCAGGTTGCGGCGGAGCATGGCCGAGGCCGACGACGGCCGGTACCGGACGCCGCGCAGCGCCAGCGGCACCAGCAGCACGATGATGATCGCGTTGAACACGATGGCGGACACGATCGCCGACTTCGGCGAGTGCAGCCCCATCACGTTCAGCTTGTCCAGACCCGGGTACGCCGCCGCGAACAGCGCCGGCAGGATCGCGAAGTACTTCGCCACGTCGTTCGCGATCGAGAACGTGGTCAGCGAACCGCGGGTGATCAGCAACTGCTTGCCGATCTCGACGATCTCGATCAGCTTGGTCGGGTTCGAGTCCAGGTCGACCATGTTGCCGGCCTCCTTCGCGGCCGACGTACCGGTGTTCATCGCGACGCCGACGTCGGCCTGCGCGAGCGCGGGCGCGTCGTTGGTGCCGTCACCGGTCATCGCGACCAGCCGACCGCCCTCCTGCTCCTTCTTGATCAGCGCCATCTTGTCCTCGGGCGTCGCCTCGGCCAGGAAGTCGTCGACCCCGGCCTCGTCGGCGATCGCCTTCGCGGTCAGCGCGTTGTCGCCGGTGATCATCACGGTCCGGATGCCGATCCGGCGCATCTCGTCGAACCGCTCCCGCATCCCGGCCTTGACCACGTCCTTGAGGTGGATCACGCCGAGCGCCCGCGCCGTACCGTCGATGCTCTCGGCAACGACCAGCGGCGTACCGCCGGACGCGGAGATACCGTCGACGATCTCGCCGAGCTTGGCATCCGCCGTACCACCGTGTTCGCCGATCCAGGCGTTGACCGCGCCCGCTGCGCCTTTGCGGACCTGCCGGTTGTCGACGTCGACCCCGCTCATCCGGGTCTGCGCGGTGAACTCCACGAACGTTGCATGCGGCAACTCTCCGGTGTGCCGCTCACGCAGGCCGTAACCCGTTTTCGCCAGTACGACGATCGACCGGCCTTCCGGCGTCTCGTCGGCCAGGCTGGACAGCTGCGCCGCATCGGCCAGCTCGGTGTCGGACACCCCGGCGACCGGGATGAACTCGGCCGCCTGCCGGTTGCCCAGCGTGATCGTGCCGGTCTTGTCCAGCAGCAGCGTGTTCACGTCACCCGCGGCCTCGACCGCGCGGCCGGACATCGCCAGTACGTTCCGCTGCACCAGCCGGTCCATGCCGGCGATCCCGATCGCGGACAGCAAGGCGCCGATCGTGGTCGGGATCAGGGCGACCAGCAGGGCCACCAGGATCACGATGCTCAGGTTCGTGTGCGCGTAGTTCGCGAACGTCGGCAGCGTCGCGGTCGCGATCAGGAACACGATCGTCAGGCTGGCGAGCAGGATGTTCAGTGCGATCTCGTTCGGCGTCTTCTGCCGCGAGGCGCCCTCGACCAGCGCGATCATCCGGTCGATGAAGCTCTCGCCGGGCTTGGTGGTGATCTTCACGACGATCCGGTCCGACAGCACCTTGGTACCGCCGGTGACCGCACTGCGGTCGCCACCGGACTCCCGGATGACCGGGGCCGACTCGCCCGTGATGGCCGACTCGTCGACACTCGCCACGCCCTCGATGACGTCTCCGTCGCCGGGGATGATCTGGCCGGCCTCGACCACGACCCGGTCGCCGAGCTGCAACTGGGTGGCGGGAACCTCCTCCTCGGCACCGTCCTTCGTCAGCCTGCGGGCGGTGGTCTCGGTCTTGGCCCGGCGCAGGGTCTCCGCCTGGGCCTTGCCCCGGCCTTCCGCGACGGCCTCGGCGAGGTTCGCGAAGACCACGGTCAGCCACAGCCAGACCACGATCCACCAGACGAACACACTCGGGTCGGTGACGGCCTTGACCGTGGACGCCACCGCGCCCACCTCGACCACGAACATCACCGGGTTCTTCCACATCACCCGCGGATCGAGCTTGCGGAGGGCGTCCGGCAAGGACGTCAGCAGCATCTTCGGGTCGAACGCACCCGACGGCGCCTTCTTCACCACCTGCTCGGCAGTCTGCTTCGGCGCCGGAGCCGGGGTCATCGTCTGGATGGTCACAGTCCCTCCGCGAGGGGTCCAAGAGTCAGTGCAGGGAAATAGGTCAGGCCGGTCACGATCAGTACGACACCGACGAGCATGGTGACGAACAAGGCCTTGTGGGTGGGCAGCGTGCCCTGGGTCACCGGTACCGGCTGCTGCTGGGCGAACGATCCCGCCAGCGCCAACGCGAACACGATCGGCACGAACCGGCCGAGCAGCATCACCAGCCCGAGAGCCGTGTTGTAGAACGGGATGTTGGCGCTGATCCCTGCGAACGCGCTGCCGTTGTTGTTACCGGCCGAGGTGAACGCGTACAGCACCTCGGAGAAGCCGTGCGGGCTGTCCGTGTTCAGGATCGACGCCCGGGCGGTCGCCAGTCCCATCGCGATCGACGCACCGACGAGTACGACGGTCGGCGTCGCGAGGATGTACAGCGAGACCAGCTTCATCTCGCGCGCGGTGATCTTCTTCTTCAGGTACTCCGGCGTACGGCCGACCATCAGCCCCGCGACGAACACCGTCAGGATGGCGAGCACCAGGATGCCGTACAACCCGGTGCCGGTACCGCCCGGTGTCACCTCGCCGAGCATCATGTGGAACAGCGGTACGCCGCCGCCGAGCGGCGTGAACGAGTCGTGCATCGAGTTCACGGCGCCGGTCGACGTACCGGTCGTGGACACCGCGAACAGCGACGACGCCCATTCACCGAAGCGCGTCTCCTTGCCCTCCATCGCCGCACCGGCCGCCTGGGTCGCGGTCCCCGCTCCCTGGACCTCGAAGAGCGTCGCGAGGACGACGAACGCGGACCAGATGGTCGCCATCACGCCGAGGATCGCGTACCCCTGGCGCTTGTCCTTGACCATCAGGCCGAAGGTCCGGGTGATGCACACCGGGATCACCAGCAGCAGGAAGATCTCGAACAGGTTCGACAGGCCGTTCGGGTTCTCGTACGGGTGCGCGGAGTTCGCGTTGTAGTAGCCACCGCCGTTGGTGCCGAGCTCCTTGATGACCTCCTGGCTGGCCACCGGGCCGCCGGGAAGATGCTGGGTCTGACCAACGACCGAGGTGACCTCGTGGCCCGCGGAGAAGTTCTGTACGACGCCGGTCGCGACCAGCACCACCGTGCCGATCACCGCGATCGGCAGCAGGATCCGCAGCGAGGTCCGGGTCAGGTCGACCCAGAAGTTGCCGAGCCGGTCGGTCTTCGACCGGGCGAACCCGCGGATCAGCGCGACCGCGACGGTCATACCGACGGCCGCCGACAGGAAGTTCTGCACCGCGAGGCCGGCGAACTGGACCAGGTGGCCCATCACCGCCTCCGGCACGTAGCTCTGCCAGTTGGTGTTCGAGACGAACGACGCGGCGGTGTTGAACGCCAGGCCGGACGGTACGTTCGGCAGGCCGAGCGACAGCGGCAGCCAGTGCTGCAGGCGCTGCAGGAGGTACAGCAGCACGACGCTGAGGGCGGAGAACGCGAGCAGCGAGCGGGCGTACACGGCCCACGTCTGGTCGGCCTTGGAGTCGACGCCGAACAGCTTGTACGCCCAACGCTCGACCCGGAGGTCCTTGCCGGACGAGTAGACCCTGGCCATGTACCCACCGAGCGGGCGGTACACCGCCGCCAGGCACGCGAGTAGGAGGCCGACCTGTAACAGGCCGGCTGCGGTGTCGGACATCAGAACCTCTCGGGAAAGACCAGGGCGGCGATCAGATAGAGGACCAGAGCAACGGCCACGACCAGGCCGGCGATCGTCATTGGGCCTCCCGTCCTGGACTGAGGAGCGGAGGGAGCGGAGCGACCGGAGCGACCGGAGCGACCGGAGCGACCGGAGCGACCGGAGCGACCGGAGCGACGAGGGAAGGACGGGAGCAACAGCCCAATGACGCGCCGCGACGGAGTCGCGGCATTAGTAGAGTCTCGGCGCTCACAGCTTCTCCACTCCACGCAACGCGAGCCAGACGGCCGCGAAGACGACGACGGTGACGGCGAGATAGATGACGTCACCCATGACGGCACCACCTCGCAGCAGAATTCCTCATGCCTTCACTGCACACCGCTGACTGCCCCGTCAGGAGGGTTCTCGCAGGTCTCTCACACCCGCCGACACACCTCTCACAGGCTTCTCACATACTTACGGCTGGCATCTCCACCCGAGAGCGAAGGAAAGATTCCGCACGTGACTGAACTGGACACCCCCGCCCCCGCCGAGCAGTTCTTCTCCGCGGAGACCCGGGCCGCGCTGGCCGAGGCCAGCCGCACACTCGCCGAGCGACTGCAGGCGCACACGGACGCGCTGCTCGCGATGACCGGCGACGAGGACCACACCACCCTGTTCGAGCACAACGCGGCCCTCGAAGGCGTCGTCGAGGACTGGAACGACGCCGTCTTCGAACACACCGGTACGACGGCCCTGCTGCTCGACGACTCGACCGACGACGAAGACGACGAGGCGACCGAGCCGGACCAGCTGATCAGCGTGGTCTCGCGCTTCGACCTCCGGATCGTCGACCTCGACGAACTCCTCGAAGCCGGCCGGGCCGCCCAGGAACGCCACCCCGCCGAACTCGACGAGTCCGGCGACCGCGAGCCCGTCGACAACGCCGAACAGGCCATCTACGAAATCAGCCGCGAGGTCGGCGAAGCCTGGTTCGACCTCCCCGGCACCGAACTCATCGCCGGCGCCCGCGCCTACGTAGTCCCCGAACCCCCCTTCGAGCCCCTCGACGCGGACGCCGAGGACGTCATCACCGAACTCATCGCCCCCAACGGCACAGCCACCCACGCCGAAACCTGGGCCTAACTCCCCGCCTGAAACGAACGCGGTGAGGGATCGGTCGCGCTCCAAGGAGGATGCGGTTAGCCCCCCGCGTGCTCCGCAGGTGCTCCGGTCGCTGCCGCTCCCTCCCGCACCCGCTCCGCGCGCTCCCACCCACCCCACCGGCTTAGCGCCGGCCCTTTTGCCCGCTGCCGCGGGCGGGTTGCGAGCTGCCGCTCGCGAGTGACAACTAGGCGGAGGTGGTGCACGAAGACCCGTGTGGTGGGTGGCGCGGGTGGTGATGAGATGACGGGGCCGCTCCCGCGCGCGGCAGACGTGCCGTACAGGTAAGTTCCAGTGCATGGGCAACCATCGGCGACCCAACCCCGCGATGCGCCTCCTCGTTCTCGGCGGCGGCTGGTTCCTCGGGAAGAGACTTATCGACGACGCGTTGGCTCGCGGGTGGGAGGTGACGGCCTTCTCACGCGGTCAGAGCGGCCGACCCCCGGCGGGAGCCCTGCACATCCGAGGCGACCGCAGGAACCCCGAAGGCCTTCGGCATCTGGCCGAGTCCGGTTCGTGGGACGCCTTGATCGACACCAGCGCCTACGAGCCGCCTGACATCGCGCTGGTCACTGACGCGTTGGCGAGACGAGTGGACCAGTACGTACTCGTCTCGACCGTCAGCGCCTATCGGGATTGGCCGGCATCCGTGGTGAACGAATCATCGCCGCTCTGGCCTTCCTCGCCGTCGCTCACGGAGGCCTCTCCGGAGCTGGCCGGCATGTCCATCGGCGAGCGGTACGGCACGCTCAAGTCAGGCTGTGAGGCGGCCGCCGTACAAGGCGCCGAACGCAGCCTGATAGTGCGGCCAGGCGTCATTCTGGGCCCAGGTGAGTACGTCGGACGCGGACTCAAGCTGGTGCAGCGAGCTGAGCGCGGCGGCCGATGGTTGCTACCTGGACCGTCCGATGAACCCATCCAGCCGATCGACGTTCGCGACGTCTCGACCTTCATCCTCGACGCGATCGAGACCAAGCGGGACGGCGCATTCAATCTGGTGGCTCCAGTCGGCCATGCAACCTACGGCGAGCTGATCGACACCTGCCTCGAGCTGACAGGACGCCGTGCGCAACCGGTCTGGGTCGATCCCCAATGGCTGGATGAGCAAGGCGTCCGTCAGTGGACCGCTGTCCCGCTGTGGCGAACAGCCAGAGGCACCTGGCAGGTCGACGGTCGACGTGCGGCCGAGACAGGGCTTGT
Organism: Kribbella sp. NPDC059898; assembly: GCF_042730855.1. Taxonomy (NCBI): domain Bacteria; kingdom Bacillati; phylum Actinomycetota; class Actinomycetes; order Propionibacteriales; family Kribbellaceae; genus Kribbella; species Kribbella sp. NPDC059898. Next base: position 4,131 of record NZ_JBHWKR010000028.1, on the reverse strand, counting down.
CTGCCGACCGTTCGGCGACACGATGCGAGACTTCAAGGAAGCGCTCGACCGCGAGGGACTGATCGACCACCCGCGCCAATCCCAACTCGGCCTGCCTCCCGAGCGAGAAGCTGAACTCCTTGCCGCCTGGGACGCAGCTCAGGCGTCACGCACCGGGTAGCGCGAGCTGAGAAGCAGCCTCTGCGGTAAAGACCTCGATCTGATCCCGCAGTTCGATCGCTTCGGGGGTGTCACGCCAGTTCCGACCCGCGAGTTGGCGTGACAGGAGTCCCATCCTTCCGGTGAGTCCTTGGCGGCGCAGTGCCGCAGGGATCGTCCATACGGCGTCGAGCGCGCCGGCACTGGCATCAAGACGCCCCGCCAGAAGCTCGGCGGCGGCCATATCGACGTGCGCACGGGCCGGCGCAAGGCCACCGAACGGGTCCTCCGGGATGAGGCTGATGGCATCGCTGATCCGAGTCACCGCAGCCTCGCCTTGGCCGACCGTCAATATCGCCGTCCCGGCACAGGCTGCATGCCGAGAAGGTCCCCACCCGAACTCGCCACCTGACGCGCCATACAGCTCGTTGTCGCGTGCACGACCCATCTCGACATCTGCCAGCCGCAACGCAGCCTTGACCCGATCCGGATTTCCGAGTTCGGCCCAAGCTCGTGCCTCGATGGCACGCAACCTCGCCGTCGAGGTTCCGTCCGGCGCATTCTCAACGCTGCTCTCGATCAGGCTGATCGCTCGTCGGCTTTGCCCGCGCCAGTTGGCAATGACGGCCTGCGTGCCACGTGCCCATGCTTGCAGGTGGGCATCACCGATCAGCTCGGCGTATGTACGTGCCGAGCGGGCCTGCTCCTCGGCAGCGTCCCAGCGGGCGAGGTCGAACGACACGACCGAGAGCAGGCCACAGGCTTGTCCGGCGACTTGGTACAGCTCGCTGGTCTGGGCCGGCATGCGAGTCTTGTCGAGCAACAGATAGGCGACATCACGGATATGGCGTGCCTCGATGAGCATCTGCAACGGCGGTTTGATCTGGTAGTCGCGGGCCAATGCCAGGACCGACTCCTGCAACATCGCGATGTCGTCTGAGTCGACGGTGCCGGCGGTTCGGGCTGCGTGTTCGAAACTCTCGTGGGCGGCCATGACTGCCGCTGCCTCCAACGATTCGACGTCAACGGACAGGCCAGGCGCGGCCGTTCCGCAGGAGCGCTCGAACTCGAACGAATCTTGGGCCGAACCAAGCAGAACCTCGAAACGGTGTCCCCAGAATTCCTCGGCGACGCGGCGTGTGGCCGGTCGTGCCTGGCCGACCTCGCCGCTCATCCACCGAGCAAGATGGCGGGGCGAGAGCGTTGCCGACTCGCCCATCTCCGCTGCCTTGCGCTCGAACGCCCTGCATGTCTCGTCGATCGTCCACGATCCTTCGTGGACGATCTGTTCGAGCAGCGTTCTGTGCTGCGCCGTAGCCACCCATTCACCGTACGTCAGCCAGGTCCCCGATGTGTCGGTCTCGCGTGCTGTGGCAGCCGAACGTCCGCCGGATGGCAGCCGAATGTCAGGACTGACATCTGGCGTGTCGGCGTCCAGATGCCCTCAGATGCCGCCCACGACCTAATGGCAGTCGGATGGCAGAGATCTGTCCTGTGTCATTCATGGTGATGTCAGTTGGCACGGCATCAAGCTTCTCGTCACCAACAGTGCAACCGTGACATCGGGGTGACGCTACGTGATACCGGAAATGTGGTCTCTCTGGCTGCTTGCAGCCGTCTTGTACCTGTTCATGCTGCGGGACATCGCCGAAGAGTTACGCGGCGAATGACGACGGCCGCCGCCGTAGCCGGCCCCTGAACGGCAATCCTGTGGCGACATTCGCCTCGGATCGGTCCCTGTCCGAGCCGTCTCGTCCCCTGCGGAGGACTCGGCCAGGGATCTCAAGCCGGTTGGCGCGGGACGTGAAGCGAGTCCGTCCTGCGCCAGCCGCTCCACGCCGAGGTCCGGACGGGTTCCTCGGCCACGTGGCTGACCGGGTGGTTGGGCGCAGTGTGCCTGGGCGAGAAGCCATCCGGTCAGCCCCGTCCACACATGACCACGAGTGAGGCAGGCCGTTATGTCCCAAGTCGAGCAGATGAAGATGCAGTTGCATGCGCTAGCAGATCAGTCGCGACAGGGCGCAGCCAGTCTGGCTGGGTTCAAGCAGCGGTTCGAGCAGTCCAGCCAGCAGGTTCACGCCCTGATCCGCGGCACCGCCACGCGGGCAGACCAAGACATCGCCATCATGCTGGATGCCGCCGCGAAGTCGGTTGACCAAGCTGTTCAGTCGTTGCAGATCGCCGAAGCCGGGTGCCGTAGCTACGCCGATCAGATCTAGCCGCCCGAGGCGGCGCGCATGCAGTCCGAGTTGCAGCGGGTAGCTGAGCGGATGCTCGCCTGTCTCACCGAGGCACCACGAGCAGTGGGCTACTTGCATGACCGAGCCAGGAAGTGTCGCGACGCCGCGGCCTGGATCGGCAACCAGAGCAGCAACCCGAACGCCCGCATGGCCGCCATGCAGCTCGATGACGCAGCGCGGCGGTGCGAGGAGGCTGCTCATCACCTGTCCATGGCAGAGGCTCGCGCCAAGCAGTGGGTCGAACAGATGGTCAGCGGCATCCGAACCGTCGAACCAACCCGAAGATCAGCGGACAACCGACCGCTCTTCCCAGGTCGAAAGCAGTCTCCTGGACAACCGCGACACGAAGAGCCCAAAGCCAACAAGTCCGCAGGTACTGGCGACGAGGTGGGGCCCGAGGACGAGTCGCCGACGGCGCGGGTGAGCGACGAAGAAGGACGGCGGTTGTTCGGCAAGCTGCCGAAGCGGGAGGAGTCGGCTGTTGGCCGTCCGAAGACGCGAGGCATCTGGAAAGATGCCGATGACAAAGAACACCCGCTCACCAGCGGCCGACGCAACAGCGACAGCAGTGGCGACGACCCGTACTACCAACAGGTCAAAGAGTTCATGCGCGAGCACCGGATCGGCCGCCAGGACGCCGACCCTATGGTGGCATCGCACGTCGAGGCCAAGTTCGCGCTGTTCATGCGCGAGCGCGGACTAATGCACGAGACGATCGTAGTCAACAAGGTCCCATGTCCCGGCCGATTCGGCTGCGACCAGTTGCTGAAACTGTTCCTGCCACCGGGAGGTACCTTGACCATCTTCGGCCCAGACGGCTTCAAGCAGACCTATCCAAAACCTGAGTGAGAACGGACGACCGACAGATGTCGAAGACCGTAGAGGCGTACTACAGACCCAGCGACGGACCGACCCTGCTCAAGAATGCCGACGACGTCGACGCCCTGATCGATACCGTTCTGGCCGAACCGTTCGGCAACTCAGTCATCGCGCTCTACAGCGCTGCCCGCCCTCTGGTGGCGGCCGGCGTACCCGACCACGAGTTGCGAGTCGCCCTCCACGCCGAGGCCAACGTCGGCGGCATTCGATACGCCGGTGACGACGGTGCGCAGGAAGGCAGCTGGTACGTACCTGGGCAGGTCAGCAGCCGCGAAGAGGTCTTCTACTACTACGCGGGTCATGACCAGGGCTGGCCGCAGGACTCCGAAGTCACAATCGAGCAGGTGCGCCGGGCGGCACGGGAATTCGTCTCCGGCAACGGCGCACGACCGGGATCATTCGAGTGGCGAGCATGGCCCGAGGCCGTCAGCTGACGGCTTGTACCTTGGCGACTGGCAGCCACGGCCGTGAATACTCATCAGGGGCCGTAGCAGAGTTCGTGGGATCAGCGACCGCTGCCGTCTGAGTTGCCGTGGGCGACTGCGGCGGCCAGCGCGCGGTTGCCCGATCGCAGGCGAGCTGGAGGTACCCGCGCCACTCACCACGAGTGGCTCAACAGAGTGCGCTCGCCAAGCAGTCACTCGCGAGCGGCAGCTCGCAACCCGCCCGCGGCAGCGGGCAAAGAGCCGGCGCTAAGCCGGTGGGGTGGGTGGGAGCGCGCGGAGCAGGTGCGGGAGGGAGCGGCAGCGACCGGAGCACCTGCGGAGCACGCGTGGGGTGTACTAGTGTCCCCCGCCAGGAATCCTTTGAATATATGCGTTGAGTCGTTCGAAGATCTGGTCGGCGGTCTTGGTCCAGGTGAACGGTCGCGGGT
>NZ_JBHWKR010000027.1:0-68349 GCF_042730855.1 Kribbella sp. NPDC059898 | reverse complement strand
CAACCCGCGACCGTTCACCTGGACCAAGACCGCCGACCAGATCTTCGAACGACTCAACGCATATATTCAAAGGATTCCTGGCGGGGGACACTAGAGCAGAATTCATCGACCGCAGCACAACGGATCAGCTCTACCTCCTGGTGTCGTGGACCTCGGATCCGGAAGAGATCGTTCGGCAGGCGCGGCGATGAGGTCGACCGCTGACACACATCTGGCACCTGTGGAGCGGGCGCCGCCGTGGCTGTCTGACTCGGACCTTTGTCGGTCCGCGCGTTGAGCTGTCGTGGCGGGTCGTGGAGTTCGAGCAGGTCGTGTTCTGTGGCGGCGGCAACCATGCTGACGATACACAGGCTAACCGCCGGGGATGGCTACCGGTACTTGCTGCGTCACATCGCTTCCGGCGATGTGGATCGTCGCATGTCCACCTCGCTGACGGCGTACTACATGGCCGTCGGCTACCCGGCCGGGCGATGGATCGGCAGCGGCTTGGGTGGGCTCGGCGCGGGTGAGCTTTCGCCTGGAGATGAGGTCACCGAGGCGCAGATGGCCGCCCTCTTCGGGAGTGCCAACGACCCGCTGACCGGCCAGCCGATCGGGCTTCCGTACCCCGTTTTCAAGAGCCCGTCGGAGCGGGTTGAGGACCAGATTGCTGCGCTCGACCCCGGGCTCGATGACGCCGCGCGGCAGGGCGAAATCGACCAGATCTGGAAGCGTGAGATGCGGCGGAAGGCGAAGCAGGCGGTCGCCGGATTCGATCTGACCTTCTCGCCGGTGAAGTCGGTTTCGGCGTTATGGGCGACTACGGATGTCGGCACCCAGGAGCAGATCGTCGCCGCTCATCACGAGGCGATTCGCGATGTCATCGCACTGATCGAGCAACAGGCGGCGTTCACCAGAACAGGGGGCCAAGGCGCCGCCCAGGTCGACGTGCGCGGCCTGATCGCCGCCGCCTTCGACCACTGGGACACGCGCAGCGGTGATCCGCAACTCCATACCCACGTCGTGGTTGCGAATCGGGTGCAGGGCGAGGACGGGCAGTGGCGGACGCTCGACAGCAGGACCCTGCACCGCTCGATCGTCGCGATGTCCGAGATCCATAATGTGCTCCTCGCCGACAACCTGACCCGCCGGCTCGGCGTGAACTGGGAGCTGCGAGAACGCGGCTCGCAGCGCAATCCGGCGTTCGAAATCGACGCCGTACCCGATGCGCTGATCGCCGAGTTCTCCGCCAGAACCGAACAGATCGAGGCCAATCTCGCGGCGCTTCTCGCGGAACAACAGCACCCACCCGGCCGACGCGAGATGTACGTGCTTCGCCAACGCGCGACGCTCATGAACCGCCCGCCCAAGCACCTCGCACAACCGCTCGCCGCGATGATGGCCCGATGGCGGACGCGCGCCGACCAAGCGATCGGCGGTCAGGCCGTCGCGACCATCCAACAGTCACTCCGGCGGGCCGGCGACCGTCCGCTCGCCGCCGCTGATCTCAGCCCGGAGACCATCGAAGCGTACGGCGCCGCGACCGTCCTCACGCTCCAAACCAAACGCGCGACCTGGAACCGCTGGAACCTCCTCGCCGAGGCCGCACGCCAGACGCGGCTGCTCCGCATCGTCTCCGCCGGGGACCGGTTCGCCGTACTGCAGTCCGTCGTCGAACGCGCCGAGCACCATTCGATCAGCATGACGGCGCCCGACGTCGTCTCGACACCGTTCATAAGGGCAAGCGGAGAGAGCGTCTTCACCGTCCACAACGGCGAGATCTTCACCTCCCCCGTCATCCTCGGCGCGGAGTCGCTCCTGCTCGACCTCGCGCACGACTCCGCAGGTCCGACCATCAGCACAGTCCACGATCAAGGCCTGAGCGCCGACAAGACCCGCGCCCTCCACCGAATCGCCACCAGCGGCCAGAAGGTCGAGGCCCTGATCGGACCTGCCGGCACCGGCAAAACCAGCTTGCTCTCCATCCTGGTGACCGACTGGCAGGCGGCGTACGGCGACGGATCAGTCATCGCTCTCGCTCCGTCGTCGGCGGCATCCACGATCCTGTCCGACGCCATCGGCACCCCCACCGAGAACATCGCCAAGTGGATCTACGAATCCACCGGCCTCGGCGCCGAGCAGCGGCGGGAACGGATCATGCAGACCGAGTACGCCGTACGCCTCGCCGATCAGGCGCGCCGTCGACGCCGCCGGCAGCGCTTGGCTGTGCAACTTGCAGCGCTCCGTGCGGAGAAGGATCAGTGGACCTTCCGCGCGAATCAGCTCGTCATCGTCGACGAAGCCTCGATGGCCGGCACCATGGAACTCGCCACTCTCGCGCGCGCCGCCAACGCCGCCGGCGCGAAATTCCTCCTCGTCGGGGACGACGCCCAACTCGGAGCGGCCGACACCGGTGGCGCCTTCCGCCTCATCGCGCAGGACACCGACGCTGCCGAGCTGACCGACGTATGGCGGTTCATCAACCCCTGGGAGCGCGACGCCGGCCTCGCCCTGCGCCGCGGAGAGCTCACCGCGATCGACATGTACGACGAGCACGACCGCCTCGTCGCCGGCGCGAGCGACCGCATGGAAGACGCCGCGTACCAGGCCTGGCTCGCCGACACCAATCACGGCAAAGCCAGCCTATTGATCGCCGGCGACAACACCACCGTCGCCCGGCTCAACGCCCGCGCCCGCCTCGACCGCATCACCACCGGCGAGGTCGAACCCGACGGCATCGAACTCCACAACGGCAACCACGTCGGCCTCGGCGACCACATCGTCACCCGCCTCAACAACCGCCGTCTCCCCTACGGTCACCGCCAATTCGTGAAGAACGGCGACCGCTGGACCGTCATCCACCGCTGGCCCGACGGCTCGCTCACCGTCCAAAACCCTTCCGGCGACACCGTCACTCTTCCGACCGGCTACGTGCAGGAGTCCGTCGAACTCGCCTACGCCACCACGGCCCACCGAGCCCAAGGAACGACCGTCGACACGGCTCACGTATACGTCACCGACCAACTCACCCGGGCCCTCCTGTACGTGGGTATGACGCGCGGTCGTCACAGCAACATCGGCTACGTAGCGACCCATCAGAGCATGCCCGACCTCCACGAACCGCACCCCGACCAGACCATGCAAGACGTCCTCGAAGCCGTCCTCAACAACCCGGGTGTCGAACAGTCCGCTCACGAAATCATGCGTCAAGAACTCGACAACGTGACCCGCCTCGACCGGCTCATCCCCGTTCACGAACACCTCTGCCAGCTCGATGCCCGCGCCCGATACCGCGCCGCATCAGCCAGCACCGGGCTCTGCGCCGGCGACCGGGCGGCGCTCGAAGCCTCCCCCGCGTACGGCGCTCTCGTCGCCGAACTACGCCGGGCTGAGGCGGCTGGCCTGAGCGCGTCGGACGTTCTCGGCCGGGCCGTCGATCAGGCAACATTGGCCGACGCCGTCGACCTCGCCGCAGTACTCCACGCAAGAGTCGAACGCCTCGTCAGCCGAACTCTCCGGCGCTCTGGGCGCCAACCGGTCGCTGGGCTGGTCACGCCGGCCGTCAACGTCAGCGACCCCAACCTGGTCGCCCCACTGCGCGAGCTTGAGGCTCAGATCAGCCAGCGCGCCGACGACCTGGTCCAACAGGCCGCAGAGGACGGTGCCGACTGGTACGACGAACTCGTGCGGCAGGTCGCGCTACCAAACGAGGCGCTCCGATCCATCGCCCGCGCGATCGCCAGCTACAGAGAGCTCTACAACATCCGCGGGCCGACAATCCTCGGCGCTCCCCCCAGCCACCACACAGCCCTGCAACGAACGCGACACCTCCGACTGGCGCAGCACCTCTCCGCAGTCTCCACCACCCCATTCGACCTCCCGTCCGCAAGCGATCCCGCGGACGTCGACCTTGCGCGCTGACGCCGGCAATCCACCTTTGTTGATGAGTTGATGGCTACTGTCCGCCGGCCTTACGACGCGGTGACCGTCCGATCGCACAGCTTCCAGACGGCCGAACGGTTACGTTCGTCGAGGAAGCTCTCCGTCCAGGCCGTGTCGATCGCGTTCTTGTCGAAGTACTCGCCAGTGAGGCCTTCCAGTTGGGCGCCGCCGCCAAGTGGATGCTTGAGCGGGCGGCCTTCGCGACGTCCTTGAAGTGCCACGATCGCTCGGGCCGCAGCGGCGGCACAACCGGGCGGTGCCCACGGGACGGCGCATCGGCATCGCGTGGTTGCATGGCATCGACGCGTGACCCGGGTACACCACGTTCGCGGTGATGTCGGCCGTACTGTCCGTTCGACCTCACGGATCTCCATGCAGAGCATCGAGTTTCTCAGACCCTCCCACCACCCCTGGGCCACGTACGCGCCGCTTGCGCGAGCGACAGCACGACGATGCGCTGCCCACGACCGACGGCCGTCACCCAGATGATGCCCGCGATCGCGAGCAGCCCACCCGGCCGCAGTTCGCGCACCGCCTCGCGGAAGACGCCCGCGTTGTGGTCGAGCGGTGAACCTGTCAACTGGGGTTGCCAAGGCCGGCGTCTCGGTCGCGGATGATGGCCTGGCTGCGGTGGGTGACGTGGACTTTGGCGAAGATCGTTGTGAGGTTGTTGGCGACTGTTTGCGCTGACAGGTGCAGGTGCTGGCCGATCTCGGCGTTCGACAGGCCAGCGGCCAGGTGGTCGAGGATCTGGTGTTCGCGTGGGGTGAGCTCCGGGAACGCGTCAGGCCGGGCCGGCGGTGTCGCGAACCCAGCCGCGCAGCCGCCCGGCAAGCGTGGCGCCGAAGGCGGGCTGGCCGCGGCGGCCGCGCGGACCGCGTACCGCGTACCGCGTACCGCGTACCGCGTACCGCGGCGATGATGTCGGCATTGTCCGAGCCTTTGACGAAGTAGCCGAGTGCGCCGGCTTGGACGGCGGTGAACACGGTCGCGTCGTCATCGAACACGGTCAGTACGAGCACCCCGGCTCGTTGTGCCCTGGTCACGATCTGCCGAGTGGCGTCGATTCCGTGGATCCGCGGCAGTTGCAGATCCATCAGTACGACGTCCGGCCGGAGATCGCGCCATTTCAGTTGCTGACGCGCGATCCGTTCGGAACAGGCAAACCGGATCACCACGCCTAGGAACACGACCGCTGTGGCGCCGACCACGAGTACGTCGGCGGCGCGGCCGACGATCGTAACCACCGATGAGCGCGTTCGGCAGCCCGCTGTCGGCGAGGTCGCCGATCGTCGAACCACCGAGTACGCCACCCAGCACCACTGCAGCGGTGGACACCACCAGCAGCAGTTCGAGGAGCCTGCCCAGCGGGCCGGCGGCAGTACGCAAAAACCGAAGAACCACGCCTGCGACGCGAAACCCGAGGCCCCACCGGCAAACGCCGAACCAGCCCAACCGGCTCGACACGTCCGAAGGCAACCCCTGCCGTTGCTCCATCAGCCGCCCCGCCGCCGGGCCACTGAATCAGCGCGGCACGACGCGACGGTCAGTGCCAACTCTCGACGTGCGCCGTGCGGTGTGGTCATGTGAGTGCATGGAGCCTCAGGAAGGGAGTACCAATCGAATCACGGTGCTCTATGACGCGTTCGGGAGCCGACCCGGCCTGATCAAGGACTGGGGATTCGCTGCGCTCGTAGAGTTCCAGGGCCGGCGGATCCTCTTCGACACGGGGAACGACTCGAGGACGTTCGCCGCCAATACCGAGGCTCTCGATGTCGACCTGCGCACGATCGACCTCGTCGTGATCTCGCACCGCCACGGCGACCACACCTCCGGGCTCGAGCACCTGCTGCACGTCAACCCCGACGTGCCGGTCTACGTGCCGGCCGAGCTGTACGGCGTCTTCGGCTCGAGCCTTCCCGGCCACTTCTACCCGCGCCGCCCGTCGCTGCCCCGTTCCATGCAGTACTACGACGGCGAGCCGCCCGACGTCATCCGCCACGGCACGCCGTGGCCGGGGGCACGATTCACCTGGATCGAGGAGACGACCCCGCTGGGAAACGGCGCGTGGCTGCTCGCCGTTGTCTCGGAGGTGGCGGGAACCAGTGAGCTGCGCGAGCTCTCCCTCGCACTGCAGACTTCGCAGGGACTGATGCTGGTGGTGGGCTGCTCGCACCCTGGGATCGAGCGGATCCTGGAGGCCGCTGCCACGATCGACGACCGTGTCCGCTGCATCGCCGGAGGGCTCCACCTCGTCCTGGCCGAGGAGCCCGAGGTGCGTCGCGTCGCACAGGCACTCCGCGACGAGTGGCTTGTGCAGACCGTCGCCCCAGGCCACTGCACGGGTGAACCCGCTTTCCTGACACTGAGCGAGGCGTTCGGTGACCGCTACCTGTACGCCGGTCTGGGTGACACTGTTCTCATCCCGTGATGCGCGCACGGCGATTCTGATCGTGCGGACCGGCAACGCGCCGCGCGCAGAAGGCCCGCAGTTCACCGGCAGCTTCTGCGCTCGTACGTCATGTGACCGCGAGATCGACAGGTCACCGGTTTAGCCCTGTACCGTTCAGCTCTCGCCTGCCTCCGGGCGGTGCGATGTACGGCTGCAGCCGAGGAGGGAGCTCCAGTCGCGGAGGCGGCGCACGGCGAGGGTTAGGTCGCGGTGGAAGGTGAGGGGGTCTGAGGGGGCTGCATCGGGTTGGTAGCAGGATTCCCAGAAGGTGCGCAGAGCGGAGAGTTCTTCGAGGATGGCGCCATGATGGGGCCAGCACGGTGGGACTATCTTGTGGTCGAGGTTGTAGCGCGTGGTGGCCCAGGTGACCCAGTCGGCGAGGCGTTCCAGTTCTTCGGTTGTGCTGGTGGGGTCGAGGTCTCGCCAGCAGACGACGTACGGGTCGGTGGGTGGGACGTAGGCGAGTGCTCTGGCGAGGTCGTCGTCGCGGTTCATCGGAGGACCGTGCGATCGATGCTCTCGCGGATCTTGGCGGCGTCGGGTCGGTCGTACCAGGGGGTCATGGTGAGCAGGATGGGTGGAGCCGTGCGGGCCAGCAGTACGCCTGTGCCGAAGGGCAGGGTGCGGATGACGTCGGGTGGGAGAATCGGGATCCGGCGGGTGCTGGTGGAGGTGGTGCGGCCGCCATCGGGGCCACGGCTCCAGTTGCGGATCTCTTCGTCGCGTTCGCCGCAGATGGCGGCGAGGTCTTGGAGGTCGCGGGGTTGGGCGGAGCCGCCGAGGATGAGGCGGAGGGTCGCGGCGTCCCACATCGCGGCGGCCGCTTGTTCGCCCCAGCGTTCGCGGGCTTGAGCGAGGGACTGGATGACGACATGAGTGGAGATCCCCGAGCCTCCCCCGTCAGCCATGAGACTGGGCAAGGACGGTACGGCACACAGGTTGGCGATCTCGTCCAAGACGAGCGCGAGAGGCGGCTCGAGCCGTCCTCCTGGGTTGTGCGCGGCTAACTGGCGGGCCGTCTCGGTGATGTCCTCGAGGAGCGCGGCGATGAACGCGGAGGTCGCGCTGGCTCCGGCTCCGGTGCCGAGCAGGTAGATGGTTCCGCGTCCCCGGATGAACTCTGCGGGTTCGAGGCCTTCGCCGGGTGGCGGGTCGAAGGAGCGCCGTACGGCAGGATCGGCGAGTGCGGACAGGGCGGAGCGGACGCCGGCCCAGATGGCGTCGCGGGTGCGGCCGTCCATGCGCACGATGCCGTCGAGGGTGTCGCCCCAGCCCTCGGCCGCGGAGTCGGAACGGTTCAGGATTGTCACGGCTTCGGTGGCGGATGCCGGCTCGAGTCCCCAGCGGTAGAGCTGAGCGATGCCTGCGCCATCGATTGCCGCCGCGTGGAGAAGGCCGCGCAACGCCATCTCGGTTTGGCCGTGCCAGAAGGCTCCGTCGGTGACTCCGCCTTTCGTGAAGCCGGCGCCTGCGGCGAGTCCGCTGGCTCGGACCATCGCGGTGGTCGGGTTTTCGCAGCCGCGGACCGGTGACCAGCGGATGCCTTCGGCTCGTCCGAGGCCCTGTGGGTCGAATACTGCGACGGGGCCGATCTCGCGACGGAGCTCCAGGGTGGCGGCGAGGTTGTCGGGCCGGGTCGAGGTGGTGACTACGGCGCCTGGTGCGTCAATGATGGCGCCCACGATCTGGTGCAAGCCCTTGCCAGAGCGCGGCGGACCGACGTCGATGCGTGAGTCCTCGACGGATGCCCAGCATTGTCTGCCGCGCGAATGCCCGAGGAGCGTTCCGACCTCGGACGGATTCCGCGTCGGCGCCTGCGGTCGCGCGGTTTGGCCGCGTCGTACGACTTGCCGGCGCCCTACTGCGGCCTCGACCTCGGTGACTGTGGCCAGGCCGGGACGTGCGGCCAGAGCGCGCCGCCGGTTCGCCGGCGTTGAGCGTCGGCCTTGCCAGAGCCGTGCGCCGACTAGGCCAGCGCATGTCGGTAGCGCGACGACGGCCAGCAGGGCTAGCCAGTAGCTCACTGGGCCGAACTGTGCCGCGGTCATCCCGAACGCGATCGCCGGGTCGCCGGGATGCATCACGACTAGTGAGGCGTCGATCCAGGCCGATCTTGGCCAGTGCCCGGTCGCGAGCAGGCTCGCAACACCGCCGGCGACGTAGAGGACACCGGTGCCGCAGAACATGATGCCTGCGCCGACGACGAGGAGCTCGTTGAAGTCGTGTGAGGGTCGTTGGTTCATTGGCTCTACATCCGGGCGTCGGTGTCGAAGAGTTCGACTTCGCGGGCATGGCGGACGAGTTGTACGACGAATGACCGGTTCGGGAGTCGCCAGAGAGCGCGGCCTTTCGGGAGCTTGGCGATGGTGGCGATCTCGACGTCGGTGAGGCCGAGCAGGCTTGCGGTGCGGGCGAGCTGGTCGGGTTCTTGCCGGAGCATGATGCGGGTAGAGCAGTCGGCCAGGAGGCCTTCGGCGAGGGCGCGGGCCTCGGATCCGACGTCTCCGACGGCGGCGAGGTCGGACAGGCGGTGGACGATGAGGATGTTGGAGACGCCCCAGGCGCGGGAGAGTTTCCATTGCTCCTGCATCCGGCGCAGCAGCGCTGCGTCGCGCATCACGCGCCAGCCCTCGTCGTACACGATGTATCGGTTGCCGCCCGCCGGGTCTGCGACGGCGGCCTCGAGCCACGACGATGCACAGGCCAAGGTGAGGCGGAGGGCTTCGTCGTTGCCGCCGGCGCCGAGCCAGGACGAGTCCAGGGTAACCATCGGGAGCTCCGGATCGAACTTGGTTGTAGACGGGCCGTCGAACATCCCCGACAGATCACCGTGTACAAGCCGCCGGATCGCGTGCGCAACCTCGCGGCCATCGTCGGTCAGCGTTGTCGTCTGCAGGGCCGCGCGGCGCGCGAACTCGGAGTCCGGAGTGAAGAGCGCCACCACGACATCAGGGATGGTCGGTGCCTCGACCTGGCTGGTCACGGTCTCGAGCGCCAGGTCCAGCGCGGTGTGTTCGACGGCCGTCATCGGCCGGCCGAGCGTCGACTCGGCCAGCGTCCCGAGGAGCGCGCGACGGCGCGACCATACGATGCGCTGCCACTCGTCCGCGTCGACAGTTGTTGGCCGGCGACCGGCGTCGAGTGGGTTCAGGCGGGTCGGCAGGCCAGGCCCGAGCTTGATGGTCACACCGCCCATAGCCTCAGCGACCGTGGTCCACTCCCCCTTCGGGTCACAAGGTACGTAGGCCTTGTGGCCCAAGGCGACCGACCGCGTGATGAGGGCCTTCGCTGTTGAGGACTTGCCGCTGCCGATCACGCCGGCCAGCAGGACGTTTGGGTTCGTGATGACGCGTGCTTGATAGAGCACCCAAGGGTCGTAGACGAACGAGCCGCCGCTGAACACATCCGATCCGATGTAGGTGCCGTCGGCCCCTAGACCGCCCTCGGCCAGGAACGGGTAGGCGACCCGGAGGATCCTGGTTGTCGCGCGGTGTGTGTCGGCTCGCAGCCGACGGCCGCTGCCACTGCCTGCCTCGCCTTCGAGGTGATCGACCTTCGGCTTGCGTGACGCGTCATTCCCGGCTCGCCGATTCGTGCGTCGCGTGGCGCGGTCGGCGCCGTCGTGTTCGAAGTACGCCGAGTGTCGGGTCATCCGAGCCCCACCCCGAAAGGCAGAGCGGCGGCGATGAAGCCTTCGAGCTGCTGTCCGACCAGGCGGCGCAGGTCGAGCAGTGCTTGTGTGGCGGCGATCTCGATCTCCATGCAGGCGTCGTCGAGCGCGTCCTCGGTGTCCGCTGAGACGACGAGCAGGCCGAGCCAACGTACGTCGCCGTGGCCGGCGGCAAGGTCGCGCTCGCGCTGTGCGACGTCGGCGTCGAGTTGGCGGTCCTCTTCGGTCTCGAGCTGGCCGATCCTGGACCGGGTAGCTCGGTCCGAGACGCGCTCGACCTGGTGGCGTCGGGCGTCACGAAGTGCTTTCGCCATCGGGATCGGTTCCAGTACGAGCGTGAATGTACGGCGGATCCCTGGCTTCAGCAGCAACGGGCTGAGGAAAGAAGGCGTCGCCCGGATCCTCGGCCACTCGGTCACGACGTACACCCGATGCAGCGAAGAGTCCGTCCGGAGCCGATCCCAGCTCACGTCGACGGCCAACGGTCCGGCGTCGACGGCGTCCAGCGACTGCGCGTCCGACAGGGTACGCGTCGCCACGGGGTCGAACGCCGTACGGAGGCTGGTCGCCAGATCACCGGCGCTCAGCCAGGCCCCAGCCACTCCCGCCGCGGCAAGCGACGTCTGGAAAGCGCGGGCCTCAGACTCCAGAACTGCCGCGGCGCCGACCAGGCCGCCGCCGTTCTTGCGAACCTCGCGCGACACCGCATCGAGGTTCACCGCGAAGCTGAACAACGTCTCATGCTTCGCCGCGGTCGGTGCGGCCTGCGACAGCAGATCTGCGTAGATCTCACCGGCGGGCGTTTGCGGGTCGAGCTTGCGGGAGGTGGCCCATTGCCCGAGTTCGTCGGCCGGGTCCGGGAGCGTGCGTTCCAGGATCTGCGCCCTTGCGATGCGATTGCCCTGGCACAGGCCAGCGATCAGCTGTCCGTACGCCGCTACGCGCCGGTCCTGCTCGTCCGCGTTCTGTAGCAGATGTGCCGGCCCCTCGATCCGAGCGACCGCGACCAGCCGTCGCCGACCTGGATCATGTACGACGCCGAGCCCGGACACCGATGTCATCACCCGCATCGCCGCGCCCTCCCCAGGCAACTGCAGGCGCCCGTGCTGACGCGGTTCAAGAACGCGGGCGCGGTATGACTGCCGGCCGAGCGCCGATCGCCAAGCGTGGATCCCGCGCAGAACCAGCCACCGGTACACAGGTAGTTCCTCCGCCCGGCCGAACGCGACCATCAGACAGAACACCGCCACGAGCACGCCAGCGAGCCGCGAGATCGGCTCCATCTGGATGACAAACGACAGCGTGACCACGGCAACCGCAGCGAGCAGGAGCGCAACCTGCACCGGCCGGAGGCCGAGCATCACGGCGTTCTGCTCAGGGCGTGGGAAACGCGTCGCGAGGGGGTCAGGAGTAGTCACCGTGTCTCCTCACCTGGCTGATTCCTGCGGTGATGGTCTTGCCCATCGGATCGATCAACCGGTGCCTGCGTCGTCCGCGCTGTGTCGGCAGACGACGTGACTGTGGGCTCGGCGTGGCTTGTGGTCTGGTCTTGCGTGGCCGTGTCGTGGCTGCTCGGAGCGGTCTCGTCTTCACCCGTCCCGTTGATGACGCTGCCCGGCCCGGGTCGCGAACCGGTGAAGTCGAACGCCGCCCAACGGTAGGCCTGCTCAACCCGACCCTTGACCGCTGATACGCCCGCCGTACCTTGCTGCACGGCGTACAGCGCTGCCTGCCCCTGATCACCGGCCCAGTGAATGAACGAGTACGTCGCCATCGGCGCAAACGCCGCCATCGCGAACAGCAAACTGCCAGCCAGGAACGTGCCCAGGCTGGAGTCACCGCTCTGGTCCGAGTTGCTCATCGCCGATAGACCGAGCGCGAAGATGACGGCCATCACCATCTTCGAGAACAACAGCGCGCCGACGATCTCGACCCAGCGACGCAGCCAGTGCCTGGTCGCGGTCCAGGTCCAGCTGGCCATCGCGATCGGCGCAAGTACGACGAACGCGATCAATGCGACCTCGCGAACGATGAGAACGAAGTACAGCGCGAGCGTCGCGAAGATCGCGAACTGGATCGCCGCGATCAACACTCCGCCCTGAGGGTTCATCGTGGCCAAAGCGGTGGTCAGATCGATGATCTTGCGGAAGCCCTTGGTCACCGAGGCGCTGGTACCCAGGATGGTCATCGAGAGTCGATCGACCATGTGCCCGCAGGCCGCGACGACCGTGACCGCGAACGGCACTCCGACCGTACCGAGGAGCGCTCCGAAGACGGCCTGACCGAGGCGGGCCGGTTCGCGACGGATCGCAGCCGCTGCGCATTGCAGCACGAAGGCCAGTACCAGTAATGGCAGTGAGATCGTGACTATGAGGTCGAAGTTGTCGTGCCACCAGGCCTGGTTGAAGTCCGGCGTCGTACTGGCGGTGACCTTGTTGAAGACCTTCGTCGTCATGTCCGTCAGGCCCTTGGCCAGCCAGCTGCCGATCGCGTCCCAGAACGTCTGGCTGATCGCGTCCTTCCCGGCTGACGTGACGCATCCCTGTGGGTTGAACAAGCAGTCCTTCCAGGACATCTTCTGCCCCGCTCAGCCGATGTTGATGCCGCTGAAGAAGCGGATCAGGCTGTTGGCCGAGCCGATCAGGATCGCCGCGCCGAGCGAAGCCAGGACACCGAGCCGTCCCTTGCCGGCAACGTGCGGGTTGCCGTTGATGTTGCCCAGGGCCCACGCGGCCGCCGAGATGATCAAGGCCACAACACAGGAGACCAGTGCGAACGTGATCGTCGCGCCGGCCAGCGTCCGTACTTCGGACAAGCCCGGCAGCCCGCTGGTGTTTGGGCTGACTCCCGGGTCCTGCAGGATCAGGTAGCTGAACACGTCGATGTCCTTCACGTAGTTGAGTAGATGGGCGGCGCCCAGCCGAGGTACGTCGCGCCCCACTTGGCCTCGATGAGGCGGAAGTCGACGAAGTACACGCCGCCTTCGCCGGGTACGTCATCGTCGATGTCGTTCGAGACGATGCGACCGTCGCCGAGGTATACCGCGACGTGTCCGTACGGTCCGCCGGTCGCCCAGAACACGAGGGCTCCCGCGGGTGGTTGCCGGTCGCCTGGGTGTGCATTGTTGGTCGCGACCATCTGGTGCCACTGGTCGGCGGCGGAGAAGTAGCCGGCGCGCGGCCGGCCCCAGATGTTGGCGGCCAGCCGAGCGCACAGCTGGTAGTAGCCGTGGCTGCCAACCAGGCGCATCGCCCGAGCAACTGCCTGATCCGCACCGGGTAACCAGCTCCCTGTGGCGACGGGCTTCTTGCAGCTCACCGACGCTGCCCCGTCGCAGGAGCCACTGCCGCCCGCCAACGCCAGCGGTGCCATCATGGCGACTGATCCGGCCAACGCCGCGGACGCGATCAGCGCCTTACCGATCACGGCGATACCTGCGGGGTCGCCGACCAGAAGCGGCAGTTCGGCGTGCAGACCACAGCCACCGCTGCCTGCCGATCGAGGATCCTCGTGCCGGTGTCCAGCACCACGGTCTGCCGGCCCCGCATCACGTACGCGTGCCAGCCCGGTGGCGCCTCGCTGCGGTTCACCATCGCCTCGAGTTCCGGCGTGATCTGAGCCGTCATGTCGCTGGCCGTCGCGCGGGCCTTGTGCAGCTGGAGCTGATCCCACTCCGACCATTGCGGCAGCAGGCTCTTAGCGACCTCTGGCGCGGCTGCCGAGGTCGGGTCGGCGTACACACTCACGGCGTTCTGCCAGTCGACATAGCTGTGCCGGGTCGTGTCGTAGCTCCAGATCGTCCGGGCATAGGCGATCGCGAACTGACGAGGGTCGGTCGTGTTGGGCCGCCGCCAGGCCTCCAGCTGTTGGGCCGACACCGGCGGGACGATCGTTGCTCCCGGGTTCGCCGCCGCACCTGACCTCTTGCTCGGCGTCTGCCAGCTGGACATGAGACTCACGATCAGCACGACCACACCGACCACCGCCAGGAGCACGATCAGGATCTTGGAGCGGCGCGATGACTTCACAGTCTGTCCTCCGATGGGGACTCGGGTAGGTCGGGTACTTCGGGCGAGGATCGAGGCCGCGGCGAACAGGCCAAACGCGATCCCGACTGGCGCGCGAAAGCACCGAGCGAACTGGTGGTAAGCAGGCGGACGCAGGTAGTTCTTGGTCATGAGTGGCCTCAACGGTTGAGACCACGAGACTTTTCGTCAGGCAGCTCGCAGCCACTCGACGTCGACCGTTCGGCGGTGGACGGGGCGGCTGGGTCTGCCGAAAAACCGCAGGTCACGCCCCGAAGCGGTTCTGATCCAGCGCCGCACGATCGGGTCCGCGAACACCGTTGTCGCGCGCTCACCTGTCGCTAGCCGCGCGAGTGCTGAGGGCTGTCCAGCACCGCCGCGCAGGAGCCACGCGAGCGCCTCGGCCTGTCCGCGCGTCGCGCCCGCTCGCCGTACCCGCGCAACAATCCCCGCGCGATAGAAGGGCGGCCCGTCTGCGGCTGCCCTGATCAGGCGCCGGCTGTGCTTCGACGGCAACCCCTCGGCTGCAAGCTCGCGCGCGATCCGCTCCAAGTGCTCACCCAGCGCCGGGCCGTGCCCCACCTCACCCTCTGGCAGCTGAGGCGTGAGTGGGTGCCGGCGCCGCCGCAGCACCTCGGCCCTCACTGCGTCCTGTAGTCGCCAGCGAACCAGGTTCGCCAGGTACCCCCACGACACACCGTCCTCAGGCGGGTCAACCGCGAGCTCGAGGCACCGCTCCCAGGCGATCACCCTTGCCAGCTGTGCCGCCTCGTCGGGACCGAGCGCGGTGCGGAGCCTGCTCGACAGCGGTACGACGATCCGCGCCTCGATCCCGTCCGCCAGCCTCCGCGACGGCCCCGGCGCCCAACCCGACCGCTCCGCATCGGCGATCAATATCTCCAGATCAACGTCCATGCCCTCAATCTGCTGGCCGGCGACGCATCCCAGAACCTTGATTTCGGGATCAGGGACTCCTGGAATAGTCGGCTTGCTCAGGGCCAGGTTCGACGTCATGGTTGCGCGCCGGCGCGCGACCACTGAGGCGCCGGCCGCCGCACCGCCCGCGGCGCCCGACTGTAGCTATGACCTCGTTGGACACGATCTGCTCATCAAGGTGAACAGCTCGCGCGAGCTTGGCGATCTCTCCCGCGATGCGTGTGGCCGGCATGCTCGCCACCAGTGGCGCGACAGCCCTGACGGCGTTGACCTGTCCGCTGAGATGGTCGAGAACGTTGTCCCACTTCGCGAGTTCGATCTCGATCGCAAAATCGACCAGCGGGGCCGCGGAGCGCAGGACATCCCGCAACCGGCCTCCACCCGCGGCGTGTAGAGCCGCGGGGTCCTGCCTATCCGGGAGATACGCCAACAGCACCTCGTCGAACACCGCCGCCAGGACCGACAGACTGCGCACTGCGCCCATCCTGCCGCCGAGGTCCCCATCGAGCGCCACGATCGCAGTGCCCGTCCGCGAGCAGCGGCGCGCCATCACGGCCTGCTCCCACGTGATCGCCGTACCGCAGCACGCGGCGCCCGCCCACTCATCCCCAGCCAGGCTAATGGCCGGTGCATCCATCGGGCCTTCCACGAATACCGGGACCGCGCCTTCCCCCAGCCGTGCCAGCTGTGCATCGAGTCCGACCAGCGTTCGCGCTTTGGAGTAGATCTCCGTGCTGCGCGTGTTCAGATAGCGCAGCCGGGTGCCGTCCGAGCGTCCGATGAAGCCCGCCGGCCGGAGCTCGCTGTCGTGCGCCGCGAACACGATCCGGTCCCGGAAGCGATCCACCAGATAGCCGTTACTCGTCACGAACGCCAGGCCCGCCGCCACAATCTCGGTGTCAACGAACCCCTCCTTGCGCAGATGGCCGACCAGCCGAGACCAACCGTCAGGTGCATAGCCCACCGACCACGTCGAGTCCGGCTCCACGACTGCCCCAAGCCCGCGGTTCCTCAAGTGCTCCATCGCCCAACCGGACGGGCTGTCGACAAGCTCCTGCCGGTAGAACGCCACCGCCTCAGTGTGGGCGGCGTACAGGCGAACCTTCACAAGTCCTGTCCGAGATCCGGTGGCTGCGGATCGTGGACGACATCGGCCGTGGCGCCGATCCGGTACGTCATGACCGGCCGGGTCGTACTCATCACCGTCGCCAGATACTCCGGACCGTCCTCGCCGGCCGCGATCAGGCTCGGGGCCTCCGGCAACGACAGCGCCCGGACCTTGGGGTAGTACCTCGCCAGATCGATCAGGTAGCTGGAGGTCAGCTTCCGCCGATGCTCATCGCCGGAAGCGATGATGAGCGCCGTGTCCCCGAGCGTGAACTTCCGCAGCATCCTCACCTGTGCGGTCGACATCGCATCGCCGCACACCGGAATCCCAGCCCAGCGCCCGTCCAGCTGCCGACTGATGTTCGACACGGCGATCGCATCGATCGGATGGTCAACAACCACAGGCGTCGCGCCGCCCCGCAGTAGATCCAACTGCTCCTCGATACCGATCAGAACGTTCGACGGCTGATGGAGCACGCCGGCCTGGCCAGGGATGTCTATCGTTCCGTCCGACCCGATCGCGACAAACCCAGCCGGTCGCAGCTGGGTGTCCCTGGCCATGAGCACGAGCTGGTCCCGGAACCTGTCCACGACGTCCGCTTCGCCGGTCCGATTGACCAGCCCGGCCCGCTCCATCGTCGAGTAGGAGAAGTTCTCCGCGGCGAGATGATCGACAAGGCTTGTCCGCGTGTCCGGCGCGTACCCGACCTTCCAGTCCGAATCCGCAGACAGTACCTGCTCGACGCTGGCTTCCTTCAGGTACTCAACCGGCCACCCACTCGTATCGCGGAGCAACTCGCCCCGAAAGAACTGTGCCGCGATGACAGTTGCCTCTCGCAACTGGCGCAGATCGTCATTCACCATGACCTCCGAAAGCCGAACAATCCGACTTCGAAGATCACCTCAGACACCCAGCAACCGAACCCGGATCACAGCTTCCAGGAGTCCCACCCTCAGAAGCCCGGACCCGGCGGATCGCGGTCACCAGTCTGCGCCGGGATGTACGCCCGGCCGCTGGACCTGTACGCCATCACCGGGTGCGAGTTCTCGAGTACGTCGTTCACTCGAGCGGCCCCGAGATCCTTCTGCGCCAGCGTTGCCAGCGACTCCCCAGGCCCGAGCCCAACCACCCGCACCCGATCGAAGAAGAAGGCAAGATCGCCAACGTGCTCGAGCGACTGCTTCCGCTCCGCCTCCCTGCCGCTCAGGACAACCACAACCTTGTCGCTCACGCTGAACTCCCGCAGCGTCTTGGCCTGTGATGTCGACAGACCACCACCACACAACGGAACAGCTACAAACTCGCCGCTCACATTCGACACGGCAATTGCGTCCATCGGCGAGTCGACAAGCACCGGCACTGCACCATGTGCAAGCAACTCCCGCTGCTCCGCAACCCCCACGACCACGCCCGCCGGCCGATGAATCGCCGTGACCGGACTCACCGACCGCGCTACACCATCCGGCCCGATCCCCACGAACCCGACCCCAGACAACCGCCGGTCCCGAGCCATCAGCATCAACTTGTCACGATGCAGATCAGTCGCTTCCCCGAACTCGTTCCAGTCCAACAACCCCGCCCGAGCCAAGGTTCCGAACCCGAACCCCTGATCATGCAAGTGATCCACCAAGTTCGTCACCGTCCGCGGCGCGTAACCAAACTTCCACGGCGACTCCGGCAACAACACAGAATCCGCCCCATGCGCCCTCAAGTACTCCAACGGCCATCCACCCGTTGCCCGAAGCAACTCCCGCCGAAAGAATTGCGCCGCAGCGGCATTCGCCTCCAACATCCGCCGCCGCTCATCCATTGACAACCCAAGATCCTGACCAACCACAACAACCTCCGAAGCATCAACAACTGACTGCCTCGAAGCTCATCGCGCACCAACACCGATCAGAACCTGGAACCAGACATCCAGGACTGCATCCGCAGCCGATGACCGACGGTCACATTGGATCTGGACCGCAGTCGCCGTCGGGCTGCTCCAACAATGCTCGTGTTTCAAGCACCTGCGGATCTCGGCGCCTCACAGGTCGTTCGCGCTCGTCAAACGGGCTCGGCGAATCGGCCCACAACCCCGCCGACCGCGCCAACTGAGCCCCGGCCGAGTCGATCGCCGCATCGATCAAATCGATTAGCTGGCCGATGCTCCACGCGGGACTGTGCACCCAAGGGCCAGCAGTAGGTTGCCGCGTCTTTGGATTCTCCGCCATGGCCTGGGTAGCGTCCGGTTCCATGGCACGACGATCACGGGAGTCCGAAGTGCCCTGAACCGCGATCGCGGGATCCAGGACCCATCAACCGCGTTCGGCAAGACCGTCGTTTCTCCGCCTCCCAGCACCTCCACCGATCGTTCCCTTCTCAACTCACGTCGGTTGTCATCGCTGCCGACTTCTCCGATTCTCGGCGCTACTCCGCGTTGAGCTGCCTTCCATCGCCCGGGTTGTGGCCCGAGATGTCGAGACCACCGCTGCCCACCGCATGCCGCGGACACATCTCGAACCGCATGCTGAGAACCGATGACTAAGACAGGCCGGCTACCTACCGCGCCAAGGCGAAGTTTCGCGACCACGACGGCGGTATCCGCGTCGTGTCTGCATTCGGCAAACCGCCGCCGAGCGCGCCGCGTGAAGATGCTGCAGAACCGAGCAAGGACCCAAATCAGTCCATCGAACTGAACCGGATCCACAAGCTCGACCATCTCCCGACGTCTTGGAGAAGCGATTCGAGGTCCTGATCGCCAACGGCACGCGCTCGCCTACGTCCCTAATCACCTACCGCGGGGCGCTCAAGAACCACTACGCCCCGCACTCGGCGAGCTGTGAAATCGGCGGAGCCACTCCTCAAGTCGATACCATCCTCACCTAGATCAGACGCACCGCCAGCGCCGCCACTTTGAGCGAGGCCCTGGCCAAGGTGTGGCAGACGGAGATCGCTCGGCGCCGGGACGGGAGAGTCAAGCAACTCATCGCCGAGTACATCGATGTCTATCCCGATCGCTGTATCCGAGACCGTGCACTTGTCGCTACGGCGAATCGAGGCGGCAACTGACGGCACTGAGGTCGACGATGTGATCCGCCCAGGGCTCTCGCGATCCGTCGTGACCACCAACTCACGGCTGAGCCGCTGAAGCGCACGTCCTATGCGCTGCTCCGAACCGAACTTAAGATCCTGCCACTCCTCCCACAATTCAGGGACCATGAAGGATGGAGATCGGCGACCTCGACGATGCTGGTGGCAGAACAGGCGGCCTGACGCCGTCCGGCGTGCCATCGGCTATGACCGAGCCGGCAGACATCAGCGACGGGTCCGAAGTGAAGCCGACATCCTGGCGTACCAGTGCTCCGACTTGCGCCTGGCTTTGGAGGTCTCCACCAGCACCGTTTGTAGGTCAGTGCTGACACCACCCGGACCAGGAGGGCACCCTAGTGTTGGTGGGAGTCGCCACCACCCTGGCGGGCGCCCAAGCGGAGCTCGTAGTGCAGGCCGAGTGGCGGGAGCACCCCAATAGGGACACCCCCGAGCACGTCCGCGATCAGGCCGAAATGTGAGCGGGACAGGCACGCACCGAACTGGAGTGGGCGAAGAGCCTGAGCAAGCGACTGTCTGAGGGCGCCTACGTCATGGCCGATGATCCGGGTTCGTGGCGAACGGTCCCCGATCACCTCAAGATGCGCTTCTAGCCAAACTTGACTAGACGCTCCTCCTCGTGCACTCTGGCCAAGTAGCCAAACTTGACTAGTCTCAACTAATCCGTTCGCAACACCGGGAGAAGGAATCGACCCATGGGAAACCTCGCGATCGAGACGAAAGGGTCGAGCGGAGGTGGGCGCACGTCGGCGACGAAGCTCCTGGTGCTCGGTATCGTGCACCTCTCCGGCGGCGCGCATGGCTACCAGGTGCGGTCCGAACTGGAGAGCTGGGGTGCGGAGAGTTGGGCCAAGATCAAGCGCGGCTCGATTTATCACGCGCTGAGGAAGGCGGCGGCTGATGGCCTCCTTACCGAACACGCCGAGCCGGGCAACTCCGGGCCGGAGCGCGTTCTGTACCGCGCGACAGCTCGGGGCCGCGAGGAGATCGTCGAACTGGTCCGCGACGGTCTGCGGCGCACCCACGACCCGGACATGCTCAACGCGTCCATCGCCATGTTGCCCATGTTGACCAGGACAGATGCCATCGCGCAGGTTAACGAGCGGGTCGCGCGCCTGGAAGCGGAGCTCGTAGAGCAGGCCAAGTGGCGGGAGCACCCCAATCGGGACGCCCCCGAGCACGTCCGCGATCAGGTCGAACTGTGGGCGGGACAGGCACGCACCGAACTGGAGTGGGCGAAGAGCCTGAGCAAGCGACTGTCTGCGGGCGCCTACGCCATGGCCGATGATCCGGGTTCGTGGCGAACGGTCCCCGATCACCTCAAGATGCGCCTCTAATCAAACTTGACTAGACGCTTCGTCCTCGTCTGCTCTGGCCGAGTAGTCAAACTTGACTAGCTCAAGCAATCCGTTCGCAACGCCGAGAGAAGGAATCGAACCCATGGGAAAGCTCGCGATCGAGACGAGAGGTTTGAAGAAGAGCTTCGGCACGACCCAGGCGGTCGCCGGTGTCGACCTGGCCGTGAGCGCCGGGGGCGTGTACGGCGTGCTCGGTCCGAACGGGGCGGGCAAGACCACCACAATCTGCATGCTGGCCACGCTCCTGCGCCCCGACGCCGGAGAGGCGCAAGTGCTCGGCTACGACGTCGTGCGTGACGCCCAGGCGGTGCGAAGCAGGGTGGGCCTCACCGGGCAGTTCGCGTCGGTCGACGAAGACCTCACCGGGGTGGAGAACCTGTTGCTGCTCGCCAGACTGCTCGGCTACTCACGCCGCCGAGGCAGGGAACGGGCGGCCGACCTGCTCGACGCGTTCGGTCTTGCCGAGGCGGCCGACCGGCAGGTGAAGAAGTACTCCGGCGGGATGCGCCGGCGCATCGACATCGCGGCGAGCCTGGTCGTCACCCCCGAACTGATCTTCCTCGACGAGCCCACGACCGGGCTCGACCCGCGCAGCAGGAACCAGGTCTGGGAGATCGTCAGGGGCATGGTCGCCGAGGGCGCCACCGTGGTGCTGACCACGCAGTACCTCGACGAGGCCGACCAGTTGGCCGACCGGATAGCGGTGATCGACCACGGGAAGGTGATCGCCGAGGGCTCGAGCGGCGAGCTCAAGGCATCGGTCGGCGCCGGCTCGCTGCACGTACGGCTACGTGCGCCCGAGCAGCGGGCCGAGGCAGAGCGGGTCCTCGCCGGCGTCCTCGAGGTGGCGGCTGAGCCGTCCGCTGACCCGGCCGCGCTGTCCGCGCGGATCTCCGACCCCGAGCGGGTCGCCCGTTCCCTGGCCGAGCTGTCCCGCAGCGGCATCGACGTCACCGAGTTCGCGCTCGGTCAGCCGAGCCTGGACGAGGTGTTCCTCACCCTGACCGGACACGCCGCCGAGGAGACACCCGAGGAGGATGCCGCATGACCGCCACGTCCGCGGAGCAGGGGTCGGCGCCGGTCACTGAGGACGCGCTGCGCAGCGTGCTGTTGGCCGGTGAGCGGCCGTCTCGCCCCGGCCCGGTGCGCACCTCGTTGACGTTCGGCTGGCGCGCTTTGCTGAAGATCAAACACGTCCCGGAGCAGCTCGTCGACGTGACCATGTTCCCGATCATGTTCACACTGATGTTCACCTACCTGTTCGGTGGCGCGCTCGCCGGGTCGACTCAGGAGTACCTGCAGTTCCTGCTGCCGGGGATCCTGGTGCAGGCGAACGTCATGATCACCATGAACACCGGCATAACGCTGAACACCGACATCCAGAAGGGGGTGTTCGACAGGTTCAGGTCACTTCCGGTGTGGCGACCGTCGCCGCTGGTCGGCGCCCTGCTCGGCGATGTGATGCGCTACTCGATCGGGTCGGCGATCGTGATCACGCTCGGACTGGTCCTAGGGTTCCGGCCGGAGGGCGGCGCCGTCGGCGTGGTGCTCTCGGTGGCGCTGCTGCTGGTGTTCTCGTTCTGCCTGTCGTGGCTGTGGACGATGCTCAGCCTGATCCTGCGCACGCCGAACTCGGTGGCGGGGGTCAGCATGATGGTGATGTTCCCGCTGACGTTCGTGAGCAACATCTTCGTGGACCCGAAGACGATGCCCGGGTGGATGCAGGCGGTCGTCGAGGTCAACCCGATCAGCCACCTGGCGACCGTGGTCCGCGGCCTGATGGACGGCTCGGTGCCCGCCGGGGAAATCGGCTGGGTGCTCGTCTCGTCCGTACTTCTCGTCGCGGTCTTCGGTCCCATCACCATGGTCCTCTACCGCAACAAGCAATAGATGCCGCTACAGGCCCGGACACGACAAGGAGAGCCGAATGAGCACCATCCCCAAGAAAAACTCGGAAACCGTTGCGGACACGCCCGGGCGGGCGAGCAGCATCGGGGTCTGGATTCTGCACGTCGTGCTGGCGGCGATAATCGCCGGCGGCGGAATCTCGAAGCTCGCCGGCGACCCGGTCATGGTGGACATGTTCGCCGGCATCGGGGCTGGCCAGTGGCTCCGGTACCTGGTCGGAGCGCTGGAGGTCGCGGGAGGGGTTGGACTTCTGATCCCGGCTCTGGCGGGCCTGGCCAGTCTCGGGTTGGCGGCATTGCTGACCGGTGCTGTCATCACCGATCAGTTCGTGCTCGAGCAGAGCCCTTGGCTGCCGCTCGCCTTACTCGTCGTAGCGGCCGTGATCGCAAGGACGCGGTGGTCGCGCACCGAGGCCGTCGTCGGCACGCTGGTCAGGCGCTGAAACAAACCTCTCGAACGGAGATGTGAGATGACCGAGATGGGCTTTTGCGTGACATCAAACGATGGCACCACCATCGCCTACGACCGGAAGGGAAGCGGTCCGGCCGTCATTCTGGTGGGCGGAGCACTCGACGAGGGGGTGGAGAACGCTCCCTTGGCGCCGGCTCTCGCCGAGCACTTCACGGTCTACAACTATGCCCGTCGGGGACGCGGCGCGAGCGGCTTCACCGAGCCGTACGCCGTGGAGAGGGAGATCGAGGACCTGGATGCGTTGATCGCGGAGGCGGGCGGCTCGGCACACCTGTTCGGGGCGTCCTCAGGCGGCGCGCTCGCGCTGGAAGCCGCCGCGGCCGGGTCAGCCATCGACACGATCGCCGTGTGGGAGGTGCCCTACGCGGTCGGGGACGACATACGCCCGCGATTCGAGGAGTACGTCGCGGACACCCAACGCGCCTTCGACGCCGGGCGAGACGAGGAGGTTCTCGAACTGTTCATGCGCTTGAGCGGCGCTTCCGACGACAACATCGCGGCCAGGAAAGCGGCAGGCAAGCAGACGGCGCATTGGGCGGATTCGGTCGCCCTCGCGCCCACGCTGGTCCACGACAGCGTCTTCCACAACCGCTACCAATTGCCGGCCGATCGACTGGCAACGGTCACCCAACCGGTCCTGGTCACCACCGGAGGACCGATCACGGTCCCCTATATGGCAGGCCTGCCCTCGGACTTCTTCGACCGCGCAGCCGACGAGCTTGCAGACCAATTACCCCACGCTCAACGGGAGACCCTCGAGGGGCCGGATCACGTCGTCGACCCACAGACCGTCGGCCCGCTGTTGCTACGGTTCTTCAGCAGCGAACACTGAGGGGCCTGCGAGGTGTTGCGGGAATACCGATTAGGCACCGCGCAAGCAGATCTTCGTCGCGCCAGGGACACGGGGCGGACAGGTGGTGTCGAGGTTGATGTCGTCGGCGGCATCACAGGCCTGATCCTGGGCGTGCTCATCACCAACGTCTTCGCCACCACACAAGGCCGGGCCGTCGTACTGACCTGGGCTTCAGTGGGACTCGACCTGGCCTACTCGCTGCTCATCGGCTCTGTCGTCGGTCGTACCCTCCACTCCGGGCCGACTCAGTACCGCCCACCGAAGCCCTGCGCAGCACATGACCAGGCACCTCGGTAGGGCCAGTGATTCCGGGCTGTGGTCGCATGCGGTCACCGTTCCCGGGCGGTGGCCCGGTGCCGAAAGTCGTGCCCACGGCGTGCTCATGGCGTGCTCACGTCAGGAGTGCCACCGATGACGCAGCCGCGTTCCCGGGTCGACCGTACGCGGCGATCCGACGGGATGCCCGATCTGGGATGTCCAACCGCGCGCTGCAGCGCAAGCACAGCGTCGGCTTCCGAACCGTGACAGCGGCGCTGGAATCTGCATGGCCGAAGGAGAGAAAGCAACCGCCCAAACGCGGCCCACGGCTTGACGCGTACCGAGTGGTGATCGACGACTGGCTGCGCTCGGACCTCGACGCGCCGCGGAAGCAGCGACACACCGCGAAGCGGATCTTCGATCGACTGCTTGACGAACATGACGGGGCCGGGGTGGTGTCGTACTGGATGGTCCGCGAGTACGTCGCCACCCGACGCCGTGAGATTCGCGTCGAGGTCGGACGGGAACCTGCCAACGCGTTCATCCCGCAACAGCACCTCCCGGGCCGCGGGGCCGAGGTTGACTTCGGCGACGTCGCCATCCGCCTGCGCGGCGAGCTCGTAACCTGCGCGCTGTTCAGCCTTCGGCTCTCCTAGTCGGGCAAGGCCGTGCACAGCGTCAGTGCCTCGGCTGGGCAGGAAGCCTTCTTCGAGGGTCACGTCCACGCCTTCAACGTGCTCGGCGGGGTGCCGCACAACAAGTGCCCAGTTCCCGTCAGGTTCTGGCCGCGTCTGCCGCAAGCCGCCGGGCCTCTGCGAGGGCGTTCTCCGCCTCGCCGTCGCCGATCGCTCGCCCGCCGGTTGTCGTCTCGCGGGCCTCCAGCAATGTGGCGCTCTCGCCCCTACCCCCTCGCGCGAGACGCCAAGCCGATCCAGGACATTCGCTGCCACCCCAACATGCAACAAGCCGAGCAGCAGATGCTGCATACCCGCGACCGTGCACTCCGCCTCAACGACCGCAGGAGCCACCTGAAAACAGGCCGCTAGTCGAGGTGCGGGCACCGGGAACTCCCTCGAGATCGCCGCACCAGCCTCCATCCTGGCGGAGTATCGCTGACGAGCCGCTTGCTTGGAGACGCCGAGTCGATCCCCGACCTCCGTCCACACATTCCGGCGCTCCCGGACCCGCCGACGTAGTGACCCACCATCCCGTCGGCCGACTCGTGCAGTCGCTCGGCGACCTGCACCGCAGTCTCCAACGGATCCTGCGAAGCAGCCAACTCGTCCACCTCAACTATGGCAACCTCAAGTTGTCGATCGTCGGATGGCGACGATCTTCGACTCGGTATACGACTCGACCGCGGCCGTGATGCCTTCGCGGCCGATGCCGGAGGACTTGAAGCCGCCGAAGGGCATGGCGTCGATGCGGAAATCGGGGCTGGAGTTGATCAGGACGGCGCCGACGCGCAGGCGATCGGCGATGTGCAGGGCGCGGTCCAGGTCGTTGGTGAAGACGCCTGCCTGGAGGCCGGTGTCGATGTCGTTGGCGGCGGCGATCGCGGTGCTGAGGTCGTCCCAGGGTTCCAGTAGCACGACCGGGCCGAAGATCTCGTCGCGCCACAGGGTGGAGTCGTGCGGTACGTCGGTGAGCACCGCTGGGCGGACGTAGGACCGTTGCCGTTGGCCACCACAGTGGAGGACGGCTCCTTCCGCGACGGCGGTGGCGATCCGCTCGGTCACCGTGATCGCAGTCTCCGTTGTGATCATCGGACCGAGGTCGGTCTTGGGATCGGTCTTGGCGCCGACGCGGAGCGCTGAGGCCTGGCGGACGACCCGCTCGACGATCTCGTCGTACAGGGGACGGGCGATCAGGGCGCGCTGGACCGAGAGGCAGTTCTGGCCGGCTACTCCGAAGGCGCCGTCGACGATCGCAGTGGCTACCTCGGCGGGGTCTGCGTCGGCGCAGGCGACGAGGGGGTTGTTGCCGCCCAGTTCCATAAGCAGTTTGCGGGCGCGGCCGTGGCGGGCGATGGCGTCGGCGGTACGGCGGCCGCCGGTGAACGAGATGACGTCGACCCGGTCGTCGGCGACCAGCGCGCGGGCTGCTTCCAGTCCGGTCAGAACGGCCAGGTGGGTGCCTGGTACGCCGGCTTCCATGAGGATCTCCACCAGGGCGTAGGCGCTCAACGGGGTCAGCTCGGAAGGCTTCAGGACGACGGCGTTTCCGGCGAGGAGTGCGGGGCCGAGTTTGTGGGCGACGAGGTTGAGCGGGTCGTTGTACGGCGTGATCGCGCCGACGATGCCGACCGGTTCGCGCGTGTACCAACCGGTCCAGCCGGCGCCGCGCGCGGTGTTGTCGAAGGGTACGGTCCGTCCCTCCAGCGCGGTCGCGGCTTCGCCGGAGAGGCGGAGGGTTTCGGCGGCACGCCGTACCTCGGACTCTGCTTCGCGGAGGGTCTTCGAGGACTCGGCCGTGATCACCGCGGCCAGTTCGCCGGCGCGAGCGGCGACCAGCCCGGCGGCCGCGGTGATCGCCTCCCGGCGCGCCCACAGCGGCCAGTCGGCGCGCGGGTATTCGCGGGCCAGGTAGGACACGGCACGGTCCACCTCGGGTACGCCGGACTCGGCAACCGTACCGACGACCTCGCCAGTGCCTGGATCCAGGACCTCGAGCTGACGCGATCCCCAGATCCATCGCCCTTCCAGATACGCGTCCCCGGCGGGCTGGAACCCCGGCGGCTCATACACAACCGCCGATGTCACGCCAGCAACTCCCGACTCTCCGCAGCACGCCAACACCGCACCTCATGTCCCCCCGCCTCCAGGCGCCCCGCGGACACCTCGTGCGCGGACGACGCACGGTGCACCGGCGGCCCCTCGCCGCTCGGCGATGGAGCAGTCGGCGACGCGGGTGAGGAGACAAGCGGGAGCTGCGGCAACCCACCGCCAGGCCGAGTCGCCCGGCCGGCCTCCACCCCACCAGACGCACCCCCGGCGGACACCCCCATCCGCAGAACCTCGCCGCTAGGCGGCGTCGCCGCGCGTGCCAGTGCCACCCCGCCAGAACCCGCCCCGCCGGACGCCGCCTGCCGCTCGCTCGCCGTCGGACTGACAGTCGGGGTCGGCCCGCCAGTCGGGGTCGGGTTGACGGTCGGGGTCGCCCCGGCGGACGGCGGCTCCGGCGGTGATGTGACCGGGATCAGCTGTGGTGCTTCGGTGCGGCAGCGGTCGGTGGCCAGGGGGCAGCGGGTGTTGAAGCGGCAGCCTGTGGGTGGGTGGACCGGGGACGGCGGCTCGCCCTGGGCGACTACTCGTTCCTCGCCTTTCGCGTGTGTTGCCGCGGCCAGGAGGGCGAGGGTGTACGGGTGTCGCGCGTCGGTGAACAGCTGCTCGCGGTCCGCGATCTCGACGATCTGGCCGAGGTACATCACCGCGACCCGGTCGCTCGTCAGCCGGACCACGCGCAGGTCGTGCGAGATCAGCACCATCGTCAGCTCCCGCTCGCGCCGCAGCTGACCGAGCAGGTTCAGTACGGTGGCCTGAACGGAGGCGTCGAGCGCCGACGTCGGCTCGTCGCACACGAGCACCGTGGGTTCGAGCAGCAGCGCCCGGGCGATGACGATGCGCTGTAGCTGACCGCCAGAGCAGTCCGCCGGATAGTGGTCGAGGTACGACGCATCCAGCCCGACCTCCTGCAGTGCCCGCACCACGCGCCGCTCACGCTCCGGGCCGGTGCCGATCCGGTGCTGCGCCAGTACGGCGACCAGACTCTCGCGAACCGTCATCCGCGGATCCATCACCGCGTGCGGATCCTGGAACACGATCTGCGCCTTGCGCCGGAACGCCTTGTCGTCCTTGCGTTTCAGGCCGGTGACGCGCACGCCGGCGACGTCGACCTGTCCCGAGTCCGGTACCTGCAGGCCGAGCATGATGCGGGCGAGGGTGCTCTTGCCCGATCCGGATTCGCCGACGATGCCGAGGGACCGTCCGCTGTCGAGGCTGACGGTGACGTCGTCGACGGAATGGACGAACTCCCGCTTCCCGAACCCGCGGCGTCGCAACGGAAAGTGTTTGACCACGTTCTCCAGCCTGAGAGCCGTCATGCCCCCTCCTTCGTGCCCCAGCAGCGGCACTCGTGATCGGTCGCGGTAGGCCCGATCGACAGCAGCACAGGCTCGTCCGCGCCGCAGACCTTCTCCAGGCGTGCCTCCTGCGCCAGCCCACATCGCGGGCGGAAGCGGCAGCCGTGGTCGAGCTCGCGTGCGGTGTCACTGCCGCCCGGGATGACGTACAGCTGACCGTCGGCATCGGGGCGCAGTGTCGCGCATTCGATGAGTGCCTTCGTGTACGGATGCTCCGGGCTGGTCATGATCTGGTCCGCGGTCCCCACCTCGACGACACGTCCGGCGTACATGACCGCGATCCGGTCGGCGATCGAGGAGACCACGTTCAGGTCGTGCGAGATGAAGAGCACGCTCATCCCGAGCTCACGCTTCTTCTGTTCGAGCAGTTGCAGGATCTGCGCCTCGACCGTGACGTCGAGTGCCGTGGTCGGCTCGTCGGCGATCAGCAGCTGCGGGGACGCCGCGATGGCGATCGCGATCATCACGCGCTGCGCGAGCCCACCGGACAGTTGGTGCGGATAGGCCTGCGCGCGCCGCGCCGGCTCGTCGATGCCAACGTCGGCCAGCAGCTCGAGCACCCGTCGGCGGGCCTCGGACCGGCTCACTCGCAGGTGCTTCACGAGCGGCTCGGCAACCTGGCTGCCGACCGTCGCGGTCGGGTCCAGCATCCGGCGGGGCTGCTGGAACAGCATGCCGATCCGGCCGCCGTGCAACGCGTCGACTTCGCGATGCGGCAAGGACCTCAGGTCGGTACCGGCGAGGGTCATCCCGCGCGCCGACATCGTCAGGTTGCGCGGCAGCATCTGCATCGCGGAGAGCGCGGTCAGGCTCTTGCCCGACCCCGACTCCCCCACGACGGCCAGTACCTCGCCGACGCCGACCCGCAGACTCACCTCGTCCAGCAGGCACTTCGACCGGTCCTGCGTCGTGACGGTCAGGCCGTCCACCTCGAGAAGGGTTTCCATGATCGTTCCTCACCGGGCAGTGACCCGCCCGCAGCGATCAGGCCCGGCGGGTCGCCCGGGCGGTGTGATGTCGATGGCCCGCGCTGTCGGCGCCGGCCTCCAGGTCGTCCATGGCGACGTCGAAGTGCTCGTCGATCGCCCTCATCAGCGCCATCCGGTCACCGGTCTTCAGCTGCCGGACGATGTCGCGGTGCTCGGAGACCAGACCGGCCCGTTCGACGTACGTGTCGATGACGAGGTTCAGGCCGAGCCGCATCTGCCCGATCAGCTGCTCGTACATCTGCTTGAGTCGCGGACTCCCGGCTGCGGACACGAGCACCTCGTGGAAGCGGAGGTCCGCGGCGGCCACCGCCACCGGGTCGGCGTCGGCGATGGCGAGCTCCATCTCCCCCAGGACCTGTTCCAGTACGGCGAGTGTCGCCGCCGGGACGCCGCGATCGACGAGGCGGAACATCGCCGCCCGTTCCAGCGCCGACCGGGCGAAGTACAGGTCTTCCACGTCCTCCGCGGACAGCACCGGCACGAAGATGCCGCGGTGCGGGCTGCTGACCAGCAACCCCTCCTGGACCAGGCGCTGCATCCCCTCGCGCACCGGCCCGCGGCTGGTCGAGAACCGGGCGGCCAGCTCCACCTCGTTCATCTGGCTGCCCGGCGGGATCCGCCCGCTGATGATGGCGTCGCGCAGCTCGGCGGTGATCACCGCCGCGAGCGTCGGTTTCGGCACCCGCGCCGGACGTTTGCGTACCTCTGGGTTCTTCGCCATTTCGTCCCCTTTCGGACCCCCGACGGGCCGTCTCATGACCGGCTCCCGCGCCGCGCGTTGATGCCCTGGCCGATCATCGTCACACTCAGCGCCGTCACGAAGATCGTCAGACCCGGATAGATCACCAGGTGCGGAGCCTGGCTCAGGAACGGCTGCGCGGCCGCGAGCATCGAACCCCAGTCGGCGGCCGGCGGCTGCACCCCGAGCCCCAGGAAGGACAAGGCCCCGACGGTGATCAGCATGTGCCCGAAGCGCAGCGCGGCATGTGCCAGCAGCGGGTTCAGCGAGTTCGGCAGCAGGTGCCGCAGCACGATGAACCGCCGCGAGCAGCCGAGCGCCCGCGCGGCCTCGATGAAGCCGCGCGCGTCGACCTCCATCGCGACACCGCGGGCGAGCTTCGCGAACGGCGTCCAGCCGCCCACAGCCAGCGCCAGGATCAACGTCGTCTTGCTCGCCCCCAGGATCGACACCACGAACATCGCGACGATCATCTCAGGGAACGCGAGCAGTACGTCGCAGACGCGCATCACGGCCTCGTCGAACGCTCCCCGGATACGGGCGCACAAGATACCCAGCAACGTACCGACGACCGCGCAGATCACGACCGTGATGCCGGCGATCGTCGCCGAGAACCGGCCGCCGTACATCAACCGGGACAACAGATCGCGCCCCAGTTGATCTGTACCCAACCAGTGCGCCGCACTGCTGCCGGCCAGCCGCTGGCCGAGGTCTTGTTGTGCCGGGTCGGAGGGAGCGATCCATGGCGTCAGCAGCAGGAGCAGCACCACGAGCCCGAGCACCGTGCCGCCCACGACGAGCTGCCAGGGCTGCCGCAACACACGCTTGGAACGTTTCTGCCCTGCGGGCGCCAGCGTCCCGGAGGCAATGCTCTTCGGTCTCTCAAGCACCGACATGGCTTCCCCTAACGGTCGGGTTGATCACCGTGTAGAGCACGTCCGTCACTGTCGCCAGCACGACAGTGATCGTCACGATCGTGACCATCGACGCCTGGATCAGTGGGATGTCCCCGTTGTGTACGGCGTTGTAGACCAGCCGGCCCATCCCGGGGATCCCGAAGATCACCTCGACCACGACCGATCCGCCGAGCAGACCGCCGAGCCACACCGAGAACAAGGTGAGCACCGGGATCAACGCGTTCCGGATACCGTGCCGCAGGATCGTGCGGTAGTAGCTCAGCCCGCGGGCACGCGCACCCACGATGTACGGCGAATCCAGTACCTCGGCCATCGACGCCCTGGTGATCTGCGTGAAGTAGCTGATCGGCCGCAGCGCGAG
The DNA here is from genome assembly GCF_042730855.1 of Kribbella sp. NPDC059898. Taxonomy (NCBI): domain Bacteria; kingdom Bacillati; phylum Actinomycetota; class Actinomycetes; order Propionibacteriales; family Kribbellaceae; genus Kribbella; species Kribbella sp. NPDC059898. Next base: position 37,149 of record NZ_JBHWKR010000027.1, on the reverse strand, counting down.
CGTCACGCACGGCAGCACCATCCACGCCGGCCCTGCCCAGCCCGCCGACGGCAACGCCCCGAACTTGACGGCGAACACCAGGATCAGCAGCGGGGCCAGCCAGTACTCCGGCACCGCGACGAACCCTTGCGTCACCGTCGTGATCGCGGTGTCGACCGCCCCGCCGCGCCGCATCGCGGCCAGGATCCCGGACGGCAGGGCCACCGCGACGGCGAGCGTCAGCGCACCGACCGCAAGGACCAGCGTGACGATCGCGGCCGCGCCGATCTGCGGCATGACAGCGGCCTGGCTGGTGTACGAGTACCCGAAGTTGCCGTGCAGCACAGACCCCAGCCAATCGCCGTACTGCACCAGCAACGGCCGGTCCAGGCCGTACTGCTTGCGCAGTGAGGCCAGTTGCTCCGGATCGATCTCCAGCGCGTTCACGCGCCCGCGGAGGATCTTGCGGGCCGGATCCCCCGGTGTCAGGTAGGGAATCAGGAACACCAGGAACGAGACCACGAGCAGCGCGGCGGCCAGGACCGCCGATCGCCTGAGCAGAAATCGCATGACGACCTACTTCACTAGATCCAAGAACCGGTAATAGGCCCCCACCGGAGGCAGGAACCACGGCGGCCCGACATGGCCCGGCACCGCGCGGAACGTCAGATCACCCCACGGATTGGCTCCGGTGTCGCCACCCAGCACCTGCGAGACGACCTTCCCCATATGAGTCGCCATCTGTACGCCGTGCCCGCTGTAGCCGACCGAGTAGAACACGCCGTCCTTCCAGCCGGCGTGCACCATCTGGTCCAGTGACATGTCGACAAGTCCGCCCCAGCAGTAGTCGATCCCGACGCCTCGCAGGATCGGGAACACCTTCGTCACCGCCTGCCGGAGGATGTCGCCCGAGCGTAGGTCCGACCCCGGGTTGGACATCGCGAACCGCGCCCGGCCGCCGAACAGCAGCCGGCCGTCCGGGGTGATCCGGAAGTAGTACGTGAGGTTCTTGCTGTCGGACGCGACCCGCCGCTTGGGCAGTACTTCGTCGAGGACGGCCCGGTCCAGCGGCTCGGTCACCACGATGAAGCTGCCGATCGGCACGATCCGGCGCCGCAGCCACGGCAGCAACTTGCCCGAGTACCCGCTGGTCCCGACGACGACGCTCTCGGCGACCAGGGACCCCTGCGACGTGACCACCCGGTGCCGGCGATCGCCGATCCGTACCAGCTTCACGACCTCGCAGTCCTCGTGCAGCGAAGCGCCGTACTGCGACGCGGCCATCGCCAGTCCGCTGCACAGCTTGCCGACGTGCACTGCCGCACCGAGCGGGTCGACCATCGCACCGCTGTAGAAGTCGCTGCCGATCTCTTCGCGGATCCGGCTCCGCGGCACCAGCGTCATCTGGTGATCCGCGTGCCGTGCCAACAGGTCGGCGGATCGCTCGAACTCGTCGTAGTGCGCGGGCTTGCAGGCCAGGTTCAGCTTGCCGACGCGCTCGAAGTCGCAGTCGATCCCTTCGGCCTCGACCATGTTCTCGACGGTGTCGATCGCCTCGTCGTACAGCTTGAACATCCGCGTCGCGTCGTCGAGACCGTACCGTTCGACAGCCTTGGTGAAGTCGATCGCCAACCCGGTCGTCGCCATCCCACCGTTGCGCCCCGACGCGCCCCAGCCCAAGGTGTGTGCCTCCAGGACCGCTACGCTCGCACCCTGCTTGGCCAGGTGCAGCGCGGTGGACAGGCCAGTGAGGCCGCCGCCCACCACAGCGACGTCCACCGACGCCGGCAGATCCTGGTGCCGGAAGTCGCCGGCGGGCTTGGCGGTGTCGAGCCAGTACGAGGTCAGCTTCATCGCCTCAGAGCCCCAGGAGCCCGGGGACCCCGGTCAGGTCGGTGGTCTCGGCGTACTCGTAGTACGGCGTCGACGGGTCGTACCCGCGGTTCACGTACACCTTGTGCTTGATCCCCAGCTCGTGACAGGGGATCACGTCGTACCAGATGTGCGACGACACGTGCAGGATCTCGGTGCGGTCGACGTTCAACTGGTCGAGCATGTACTCGAACGCGCGGTACCGCGGCTTGTACGCGCCGGCCTGCTCGGCGGTGAAGAGCCGGTGGAAGTCGACGCCGAGCTTGGCGACGTTACCCGCGAGGATGCTGTCGACCGCGTTCGACAGGATCACCAACGGGTACTGCGACGCCAGCTTCTGCAACGGCTCCGGCACGTCCGCATGCGGGCCCCACGAGCCGAGCGCCGCGACGATCGCGTCGACGTCGGACGGTTTGAATTGGATCCGCCAACGATTACAGGTCCGCTGCCACGCGTCCCGCAGGACCAGCGGGTACAGCTTGAACTCCCCGAGCACCTCGTCGATCCGGTACGCCCGGAAGTCCTTCAGGAACTGGTCCGTCTGCTCCGCCGCGATCACGTCCGCGATCAGCGGGCGCGCGGCGTCGTTCATCTGGAAGTTGGTCAACGTCCCATAGCAGTCGAAGGTGATGTACTTCGGCTTGAACCCGAGGAGATCCATCGGAGGCCCTTTCAGTCGGTGAGAGACAGCTGCGGTGTCAGTGCGTACCGGGCCAGCGGGTCGTCGACGAAATTCTGTACGCCGGACCGCCGGGCCGCGATCGTCGTTTCGGTCACGAGGGAGACGGTGATCGCCCGCTCCTGCAGCTGTTTCGCCAGCTCCGCGTAGATCACGTAGCGAGCCGCCGGATCCTTCTCCCCGTTCGCCTGCGCCAGCTTCGCGTCGAACGCCGGGTCGCAGTAGTGGCTGATGTTGTACGTGCCCTTGCAGGTGTAGTCGGATTCGAGGAAGCCGATCGGGTCCGCGATGTCGGTGAGGTGGTTCCGCGACAGCAGCGCCATGTCGTAGTTCCCGCTGAGCAGCGACGGTTCCAGGCCGGCGTAGTCGGTCATCGACACGTTCACCGTGATGCCGATCTGCTTGAGCTGTTCCTGAACCACCGCGGCAAGGTCGCCGAACTCGGGACGTTCCGTGTAGCCCCGCAGCGAGAGCGTGAGCTTGCCCGGACCGTAACCGGCCTTCTGCAGCAAGGCTTTCGCCGCCGCCACGTCGGGTTTGGCAGGCTCCACGCCCTTCGGTGCCCACGGTTCCTTCGCCGAGAACGGCCCGAACGCCGGAGTGGCGGTGCCGTCGTAGATCGTCTTCGCGATCGCGTCCAGGTCCACGGTCATCTGGATCGCCTTGCGGACATCGGGATTCGTGAACGGCGCCTTCGCGTCGTTCAGGTAGAGGCCTGTCGTCCGCGGCGTACTCGCATCCGAGACAGTCACGCTCTTGTCGGCCTTGAGTTCGGCGATGGCCGCGGAAGGGATGCCGAGGCCGATCTGGGACTCACCGGTGCGAACCTGGGTCGCCCGGGCGTTGCCGTCCGGGAGGAACTTGGCCACAGCCTTCGCCAGCTTCGCCTTGTCGCCCCAGTAACCGTCGTTGCGTTCCAGGGACATCGACTGCTGCGGCGTCTGCGCGGTGATGGTGAACGGCCCGGTGCAGTGCTTGATCACATCGACACCGCGACCGGCGAACGCCGCCTTGGCCAGGATGCCGGTGTTCACACTGGCGAGACGATAAGGCAGCAAGGCGCTCGGCGTCGGAGTAGTGATCCGCACGGTCGACGCGTCGACCGCCTGCACGCCGGTGACCACCTTCGGTGTGAACGCCCGCGGCGGTGTCGCCGACTTGAGCAGCCTGTTCAGCGCGAAGGCAACCTCGGTCGCGTCGAGCGCCGTACCGTCCTGGAACTTCACCCCCTGGCGGAGGGTGAAGTCCCACGCTGTCGGACTTGTCTGCGTCCACTTCGTGGCGAGCAACGGCTTCAGCTCACCGGCGTCGAAGTCGTACGTCAGCAGCGTTTCGAGGCAGCCGACCTGCGAGAGCACGAACGCGTCGTCGGTCTCGAGCGCGTAGCCGGCCTTCGGCGTGAACTGGAGTGCGATGGTCAGGCTGCGGTCCGCGGCGTTCGCGGAGCCGCCGGAGCTGGTGAAGCTTCCGCAGGCCGTGACCGTGAGGAGTGCGGCGAGCGCGAGCGCGGCGCCGGGCAGGGGACGAATGGGTCGCATGCTTCACCACCTGGATCGGTAGGAGATGTTGTTTGGGAAGGTAGGAGCGGCTGCGCAAGATTGTCAACAACTCGACGGCCGCGAATCGCTTGTCGACGAAAAAGACTTCGCTGCGTAACTTGCTGGAGAGCGATCCCGGAAGCTCAGAACGCCTTAAATACAAGGGATATTGTCGATGGATGAGTCAGCGAAGCCACTCTTGGCGATGACGCTCAGATGACGGCAAGATTACGCGATGAAGGGTTGTCAACAATCCGTCCTGTGGTCCATCATGAAGCGAACCGGAGGCCGCGTGGTCGGCGGCCGGAGAGGACGGGACATGACCACCCACATCCCCAGCAGCCCGGAGGGCGTTCGGATCCGGGACCTGACCGAGGCCGACATCCCCGCCGCCCAGGCAGTCATGATGCGCTCGGTCACCGAGGACTTCGGCGCCACGTACGACCCGGTCGTGCACGCCGACATCGACGACATCACGGGCTGGTACGTCGAGCCCGACGGGCCGTTCTTGCTCGTCGCCGAGGACACCATCACCGGCGCGGTGATCGCCACCTGCGGCATCCGCGGCGGCGCGCTCAAGGAGGGACTCAGCCCCGAACACCTCGTCGAGCGCTACCGCAACGGCCGCACCGGCCAACTCGTCCGCGTGTACGTCCTGAAGGAGCACCGCCGGCGGCACATCGCCCGGGCGCTCGTCCAGGCCGTCCTGGACCGGGCCCGCACGGAAGGCCACTACGACACGATCGCATTGCATACGTATCCACACTCCCCCGGCGCACTGCCGTTCTGGCAGTCACTCGGCTGCGAAGTCGTCGAGGACGACGTGAACGGCACGACCCGGGCGATCTTCTTCGAACTCCCCCTGACCGAAAGGACTTCCCTGTGAAGCGACGCGACATCTTCATCTTCGTTCCCCAGCCAGGCAAGGCGATCGAGGCCAAGGCCTACCTCGGCGACTGGCTCCGCTCGCTCGGCGAACACCCCGGCTACCTGGGTGGTTCGGTGCTCGAGGAAACGGCCGGCGAACTCCTCCCGGACACCCTCGTGATGCTGCTGGAGTTCGAGTCGACCGAGGCGGCCCGGGCGCTCTGGCCGAAGATCGAGAACACCGTCAACCCGCTGTACCCCGACGACAAGAGCGACAAGTCGCCGGACCAGGGCACCGCGTTCTTCGACGGCAGCACCGACCTCAACTACACCCGTGGCAACGGGCTGCTCGCCCGGATGCTGCACATCCACGCGGCCGTCGCGGACGAGTTCAGCACCGAGCCAGCCGGCGTGCGGTAACAGGGGCTCGCCGTGTCCACTGCCTTGTGGCATCCGCAGGCCCACATGCCCACCACCCTCAAGGAGCGCCTCGTCATCGCGTCCGCGCAGGGTGTGTGGCTCACGACCGAGGACGGCCAACGCCTCCTCGACCTGCCGGCCGGACTCTGGTACGCGAACATCGGCCACGGCCGCGAGCGGGTGGCACAGGCAGCGGCACGGCAGCTGACAACCCTGGAGACCTATCACCTGTTCGGGATCCACGCGAACCGGCCGGCCCTCGACCTCGCCGAACGGCTCCGCGCTCTGGTGCCGGTCCGCGACGCGTCGATCATCTTCACCTCCGGCGGCTCGGACTCGATCGACGCCGCCTGCAAACTGGCCCGCCGCTACTGGCAGCAGTTGGCGAGGCCAACGAAGACGATCGTTCTCAGCCGCGACGGCGGCTATCACGGTCTGCACGGCTTCGGTACGTCGATCGCCGGGCTGGACTTCAACCGGGCCGGCTACGGCACTGATTCGCTGATCCCTGAAACCGCGCGCATCCCCCTCATGGACCTGGCCGGCACGCGGGCGGAGATCGAGCGGATCGGACCGGACAACATCGCCGCGCTGGTCGCCGAGCCGGTCGTCGGCACCGGCGGCGTCCATCCGCCGTCCGACGGCTATCTCGCCGGACTGCAGGCGCTGTGCCGGGAGTTCGGCATCCTGTTGATCGCCGACGAGGTCGTCACCGGCTTCGGCCGCACCGGCGAGTGGTTCGCCGGCCACCGGTGGGGCATCGAGCCGGACCTGATGACGATGGCCAAAGGCCTCACGTCCGGCTACCTGCCACTCGGCGCGGTCGCGGTCTCCGACCGGGTGGCCGAACCGTTCATGGCGGGCGACGACGCTCCGATCTTCCGGCACGGCATCACGTACGCCGGCCATGCGACCGCGTGCGCGGTGGCGATGGAGAACCTCGACATCATCGAGGACGAGAACCTCGTCGAGCGGGTCGGCACCCTCGAACCGGTGCTGGCGGCGGCGTTCGGGGCGCTGACCGCCTCACCGCTGGTCCAGGAGGTCCGCTCGGTCGGGCTGATGGCAGGCGTCCAACTGCTGCCCGATGTCGCCGCCGACGACGTGATCCGCGGCTGTCGCCAACGTGGTGTTCTCACCCGGCTGCTGGCCGCCAACACCTTGCATGTCTGCCCGCCGTTCGTGATCACTCCCGACGAGATCCGCTTCGCGGCGGACGTGATGGCGGACGCACTCGCCGAAAGGTACGCCGCATGACAACGATCGCTGAGGAAACCGACGCCCTCCAATCTGTTCCGGCCGGGTTTCTGGCAACCGATTGGCGGGCAGCGACGGGTGGCGCGACGTTCGACGTCTTCGACCCGTCGACCGAACAACCCATCGCCGCGGTGGCCGACTGCGGGCCGGCCGACGCTCTCGCTGCCCTTGACGCCGCGGCCGGGACCGCCCCGCACTGGGCGGCTTCGACCGCACGCACGCGGGCCGACGTACTGCATCGCCTGTACGAACTCCTGCACAGCAACAAGGAGCGGCTGGCCCAGCTGCTCACGCTCGAAGTCGGCAAGACCATCACAGAGGCCCGCGGCGAAGTGGTCTACGCCGCCGACTACATCCGCTGGTACGCCGAAGAGGCCGTGCGGCCACACGGTCGCAGTACGGTCTCACCCGACGGCCGGAACCACATTGTCACCGTCGCCGAGCCCGTCGGCCCCTGTCTGCTCATCACGCCGTGGAACGTTCCGCTGGCGATGGCGGCGCGCAAGGTCGGGCCGGCAGTCGCTGCCGGTTGCACCGCCGTACTGAAGCCGCCCGAGCTCACCCCCCTGACATCACTCGTGTTCGGCGAACTGTTGCTCGAGGCCGGCGCACCTCCAGGGGTGCTGACAGTCGTCACGACAAGCACTCCCGCCGACGTCTCCCGACCGCTGCTGTCCGATCCGCGGTTGCGGAAGATCTCCTTCACCGGATCGACCGCGGTCGGCCGCCTGCTGCTCGAACAGAGCGGCAGCCGGGTGCTGAGGACCTCCATGGAGCTGGGCGGCAACGCGCCGTTCATCGTCTTCGACGACGCGGATCTCGACGTCGCCGTCCGGGAGGCGATGATCGCCAAGATGCGGATGGGCGGGCAGTCCTGTGTGGCCGCCAACCGGTTCCTGGTCGCGGACGGCATCGCCGACGCCTTCGTCGACGCCTTGGCCGGCCGGATGGGCTCGGTCGTCGTCGGCCCTCCTGCTGACGACACCTCGGAACTCGGACCGCTGGTCGACGCGCGCGCCGTCGACAAGGTCAACCGGCTGGTCAACGACGCGGTCGCCAAGGGCGCGGTCGTGGTAGCCCGCGCGCCGATCCCGGACAGCCCGGGACACTACGCCGCCCCGACCGTGCTCGACCACGTGCCCGGCGACGCCGACATCCTGCGCGAGGAGGTCTTCGGCCCGGTGGCGGCGATCCGGCGGTTCGGCACCGAGGACGAGGCTGTTGCGGCGGGCAACGACACGGAGCACGGCCTGGCCGCGTTCGTGATCACCCGCGACATCGACCGCGCCCGCCGAATCGCGAGCCGGCTGCAGAGCGGCATGGTCGGCATCAACCGCGGCCTGGTGTCGGACGTGGCGGCGCCGTTCGGCGGCATCAAGCAGTCCGGGCTCGGACGTGAAGGCGGGCCAGAGGGACTGGCCGAGTACCTGAACTTCAAGTACCTGTCGTCACCGGGGTTCCAGCTGTGACCCGGCTCGCGCTCATCCCCGGCGACGGCATCGGCCTCGAAGCGATGGAGTCCGCCAGGCAGGTGCTGTCGGCCGTGGAGGACCGGTACGGCGCGACGTTCGAGACGACAGAGCTCGACTGGTCCTGCGAGCGGTACGACCGGACCGGCTCGATGATGCCCGACGACGGTCTCGAGATCCTCGGCCGGCACGACGCGATCCTGCTCGGCGCGGTCGGCCGGCCCGGCGTACCCGATCACGTGTCGCTGTGGGGTCTGCTGATCCCGATCCGGCGTGCCTTCGAGCAGTACGTCAATCTCCGTCCGATGCGGGTGTTCGAGAGCGTCCCGGCTCCGGTGCGGGGTGCGGCGGGTACCGACTTGGTGATCGTGCGGGAGAACTCCGAGGGCGAGTACGGCGAGGTGGGCGGTCGGCTCGGCAAGGGGGCGTCGGAGGTCGCGTTGCAGCAGGCAACGTTCTCCCGCGTCGGCGTGGAGCGCATCGCGGAATACGCGATGGCACTGGCAGAGACCCGGCGAGGACAGGTCCGGTCCGCGACCAAGTCCAACGGGATCGTCCACACGATGACGTTCTGGGACGAGGTGGTCGACCAGGTCGCCGCGCGGCACCCGGGTGTCACGCTGCACCGTGAGCACGTGGACGCGATGGCGGCCCGGATAGTGCTGCACCCGACCGACTTCGACGTCGTGGTGGCCTCGAACCTGTTCGGCGACATCCTGTCGGACCTCGCCGCCGCCGTCTGCGGCAGCATCGGCATCGCGCCGTCGGCCAACCTCGCACCGGACGGACCGGGACCGTCGATGTTCGAGCCCGTCCACGGCTCCGCGCCCGACATCGCCGGGAAGGGCCTGGCCAACCCGGTCGGCATGCTTTGGTCCGTCGTACTCATGCTCGAGCACCTCCACCAGCCAAAGCCCGCCGCCGCGCTGATGACCGCGATCGAGGAGTCGTTGCGTGATCCCAAGACCCGCACCGCGGATCTCGGCGGTACTGCGTCGACAACCGATGTAACCGCCTTCGTGACAGAGAGGATCGGCCAATGACCGAGGTGGCCGTCATCGGCCTGGGGGCAATCGGGTCGATGACCCTGTGGCGGCTCGCCCAGCGCGGCGTCGTCGTGCACGGGTACGAGCGTTTCGGTCTCGCGCACGATCGCGGCGCCTCGGCCGGACAGACCCGGCGCTTCTCGGTGCAGAGCCAGCGCGAACGCCGCTTCACCCCGCTCGCGGTGGAAGCTCTCGACCTGTGGCGCGAGCTGTCCGACGTCACCGCCCGCGAACTGTTCCACCAGACCGGCGGCGTGATCATCGGGCCCGAAGGTACGCCGGCGCTGCTGTCGGCAATCGCCTCCGCGGACGAGAACGCACTCCCGTGCGAGCTGTTCGGCGCGAACGTCCTGCGCTCGCGGTTCCCGCAGCACGCCGTACGGGACACAGACGTCGGCGTCATCGACCCGCTCGCGGGTTATCTGCGCCCCGAGGCGAGCGTCGCCACGGCCGTCGAACGCGCGGCCGCACTGGGCGCGCAGGTCAATCTCTTCACCGAGGTTCTCGCGATCGAGGCAGGCGAGGACGGCATACGGGTCGTGACCGCCGCCGGCCGGCAAGCCTACGACCGCGTGGTCCTGGCACCGGGTGCCTGGGCGAGTGAGCTGGTGCCGGCGGCCAAGACCGTCGTACCGCGACGGCTCGTGCAGGCCTGGTACCTGGCGCGCAGGCCGGCCGACTACCGGCCGGAGGTCTTCGGTGTCTTCGAGCGCGTCGGCGACGTCTCGGCGTACGGCTTCCCGTCGCTCGACGGCGCGACCGTCAAGATCGGGATCAAGCTGGAGCAGCACCCGGTGGTCGACGACCTCCACCATGTCGAACGGTCGGTAGGCGTGGACTTCGCGGCACGTCTCGCCACGGTGGTCCGCGAGTTCTTCCCCGGTCTGCACCCCGACCCGGTCAACCTGCAGACGGGCATCGAGGGATACAGCCCGGACGACCTGCCGCTGCTGGGACTCGCGCCGTCCGACCCACGGCTCGTGATCGCGTGCGGGTTCTCCGGCGCGGGCTTCAAGTTCGCGCCGGTGCTGGGCGATGTCGCGGCCGACCTGGCGACCAATGGATCGACCGCCCGCGACGTGTCCTTCCTGGCACCCGGACGGCTCTGATGACGGGCCGAGTGATCGGCGTCCTCGGCGGTATGGGGCCTGCGGCAACGGCCGACTTCTACACAAAACTCGTGATGCTCTCCGCGGCCGGTACCGACCAGGCCCAGCCGCGGGTGGTCATCTGGGCCGACCCGACCGTTCCGGATCGCTCCCGTGCGCTGACCGGCGACGGACCGGACCCGACGCCGTGGCTGCTGAACGGTGTACGGACGCTCGAGCGGGCGGGCGCGACCGTACTCGCGATCCCCTGCAACACCGCGCACGCCTTCCTGCCTCGTATCACCGGTCAGGTGAACATCCCGGTGGTGCACATGATCGACGAGGTCGCGAAGTTCCTGGCGGCGACCAGGCCCGACGTCAGGACGGCCGGCGTACTCGCAACAGCCGGGACAGTGAGCGCTGGCCTCTACCAGCAGGCTTTGTCGGCGGTGGACATCCGCGCGGTGGTCCCACCGGGGCCTGTCCAGCGTCTGCGCGTGGACCGTGCCGTGCGGGCCGTCAAGGCAGGCGATCGCGGTGACCAGGTCAGGCGAGACCTCCTGCTGGCTGCGACCGGGCTTGTCGGGCAGGGCGCGGAGGTGCTGATCGCTGGGTGCACGGAGATCCCACTGGGTCTGCCACCGGCTGACATGCCGTGGCCGTTGATCGACCCCGCGCTGGTGCTGGCTCAGGCAGTACTGGCGCACATCGTGGAGCCGGTCACGGCCTGACCAGGCGGCCGGGGCGCACCGACCGGTCGAGAACACCGTCGCGGACTACCGGCACGCCGCCGACCAGCACATGCCGCATGCCGGTCGACGCCAGGGTCGGATCAGCGTACGTCGCGCGATCGCGTACTTCGTCCGGCGAGAACACCACGAGATCCGCATCGGCACCGACCTGCACCCTGCCCTTGCGCCGCATCACCGGCGCGGCAGGCTCCATGATCTGTGCCGGGAGCAACGAACAGCGCCGCAGCGCCGCGGCGAGATCCAGCCGTCCGGTCGTCCGCATCGTGTGCAGGAAACGGGCGTACGTCCCGACGCTCCGGGGATGAGTACGGCTCTCCCCGGGTACCGGATCGCCCCGATCCAGCATCCGCCCTTCGCTGTCGACGAACGGCACCGCGTCGGACGCGACCGCCACATCCGCGCCCGCGATCGCCCGCGGCAGCAGCTCGGCGTTCTCATCGAGATAGTGGATGATCACCAGCGTCCTCGGTGCCTCGGCGCGCAGCCGGCGCAGTTCTTCGGCGTCGTGGACGGGCCGCCCGGTCCCGGCGACGACGAGGTCGTGCGGCACCAGCCCGAGACCGGCCAGCCGATCCGGAGCCAGGAAGGCGGCGCCGACGGCGGTCATGCCCGCGCCGTACGGATACATCTCGGTACTGACCCGCGCGCCGTTCGCCCGGGCGCTCTCGACCAGCCGATGGCCCTCCTCGACGACGCGCAAGCAGGTCGAGTTCAGGTGACAGGCATGCAGTTGCGCACCGGTCGCCGCCGACACCTCGGCCAGCTCGGCGACACCAGCCAGCGGCGCCGAGCCCTCACCGGCCTTCGAGCGGGCATGGGTGAACAGGCCGACCCCGAGCCGGTGACCGAGCCGCGCGACGGCCTGGTACTCGCCCGGATCGGTGTCCGGCGCGTACCCGAGCAGCACACCGATGCCGATCGCACCCGCGGCGACCTCGTCCTCGATACGACCCAGCACCCGCACGAGTGCGGCCGAGCTCGCGGGCGCTCGCCAGGACGTCCCCTCCATTCCGGCGGTGAAGTCGAAGATGCTCTCGTCCGATCCCGAGAAGCCGTCGAGCACCCGCATCCTGGCCGCGGTCCACGACGCCGCGAACCCGTAGTTGATCGGGCGGCCTTCGGCGGCTGCCTCTGCCACGGCACGTCGTACATCTCGCACCCCGGCCTCGAGTTCGAGCGCCGTCGTGACTCCGTCGAGTGCCTGGAGTCGCTGCGAGGGGACGTTCTGCGCGTGGCTGTGCAGATCGACGAACCCCGGCGCGACGACCAGTCCGCGGGCGTCCAGTGCCAGCGGCGCGTCGTACGGTCCCGCACCGATCGCCGTGACCCGGCCGCCGGACACCAGCACATCCGCCGTTCGATCGAGACCGGACTCAGGATCGACGACGCGGCCGTTCCGTACGACGAGATCCCCGGCGAGCCCCATGTCGCCGTCAGCCGACGGCGTCCGACGGCCGGTCGGGTACGCCGAGCCGGAGATGCTCCGCGTGGTAGATCGCCTCGTCGAGCAACTGGGCAACATGGTTGTCGTACAGCGAGTAGACGACGCTGCGGCCCTGCCGCGCACCGTCGACGAGACCGAGATTCCGCAGCACCCGAAGCTGCTGAGACACCGCGGACTGCTCCATCTGGACCGTCTCCGCCAGCTCCCCCACCGACGCCGGCCCTTCACGCAGCCGCCCGAGGATGAGCAGCCTGCTCGGCGTGGCAAGGGCCTGCAACGTCGCGGCGATCGCCTTCGCCGACGTCAGATCCAGGCGGGCCGCCGCACCCGGGCGCGCCTCCACTCCATGCCCCATGCACCAGAGCATACACACATGAACACCAGATTGCATGAACACGTGTTCATATGAGGGCGCCTCACGCCGAGGACGAGGAATACTCGTCGACGAGATAGGCATGGACGTGCATGAGCTGGGCGAACACGCCGCCGCCCTTCTCGTAGTCGAGTTCGCCCGAGGCTTGCTCGTCGAACATGACGGCACCCTGGTCCTTCGACTTGGTCGCCTTGTCGTCCTGGGTGATCGGGTTGACGCCGTCGCCGATCGCCTTCCGGAACGCGCGCACAGTGTCGGTCGACTCGAAGTCGAACGTGAGCACGAAGAGTTCTCCCGGAAGATGGCGTAGTTCGCTCGCCGAGGAATTCTTCGTCACCGAACCGCCGAGGTAGCCCGGATGGCCCTCGATCTCCCGCAGAAAGGCGCGTAGGGCGTCTTGCGCCTGCGCATCCTTGCCCGGCTTCGACATCAGCACAATGGTTTCGCGTCGCCTGCTCATGAGCTTCCCTTCCTGGTGCTCTCTGGCGAATCTGCCTATCTACGTAATTACTAACATAGGAGCCCTAATTGGACAAGTGGTCAGGCAAATTCTGATCTTCCGTCTTGACGGCATTCCAGCGTGTCTGCATAGTTGGAAGCCAAGTTGCCTAGCTACTTTACATAAGTTCTGGAGGGTCCATGCGAGAGAGTCAGAGCTCAGGAATCGGTTCGGGGCCGGTCTGGAAGGGCTGGTTCTGCCATGTTCCGGCGGAAACCCGGGCGGACTACAAGCGGTTCATCAGCGAGGTGCATCGCCACGACATCGAGGCCCAGAAGCAGGCGGGCCTGATCCTCGACTACAAATTCGTGACCTCGCGGTACCGGTCGCCTCAGGACTGGAACTTCGCCATCCTGCTGCAACTGGAGAACATGGCGGCCCTGGACCGGCCGGACGAGGAGTTCGGCCGGATCGAGAAGGAGAACCGGACCAAACTGCTGACCGACCGGCCAGAACTGGCGGAGATGCTAAAGGACAAGGACCAATGGCGCGTCAGCATCGGTCAGCGCCTGTTCCGCGAGATGGTCTGGGGCCAGTGACGAGTCGACGCTGAGAGTCACTGCTCGCCGGACGGGCCTGGCGGCGTTCGCCGCCAGGCCCGTTGCTGTCCTCAATTAGCCTGGCAACTAGGCTAGTCTTATCTTGGTTGTGTGGATCCACTGGAGGTAGCCGTGACGTCGACTGATCATCCGCTGAGCGGGATGACGCCTGTTGTCCATCGCAGTGCCGCCGCTCAGGTGGCGGACCAGCTGGTGCTGGGCATTCGCGAGGGGCGGGTGCTCGACCGGCTGCCGACCGAGCGCGAGATGGCCGAGCGTTTCGGTGTCAGCCGCCCGACGATCCGCGAGGCGCTTGCCGCGCTCGAGCTTGCCGGCCTGGTTCGCTCGCAGCGCGGCAGCGGCACCGTCGTGATCGCGACGCCGGCGCAGGTGGCGACCTGGGGGCTGGAAATCATTCCACCGCAGGTGTTCGAAGCACGGATCGCGATCGAGCCGCATCTTGCCGCACTGGCCGCGACGAAACGCTACCCGGAGGACATCGAGGAGCTGCGCCAGGTCCTTACCGTCCTCGAGGAGGAGTTCGCCGCGACCCACGCCTACCAGAGCGATCTCGCGATGCACCGCGCGATCGCCAGGGCGGCCCGCAACCCGCTCCTCCAGGAGGCGCTCGAAGATGCCCTCCGGCACCAGAACACGGACTTGTGGACGGAGCTCCGGGCGCGCGCGCTGACGCAGGAGGACAACCGCGCCAGCCACGTCGCCGAGAGCAGAGCGGTCGTCGACCACATCGCCCGCGGGGAGGCCGACCAGGCGGCCGAGGTATGGCGCAGCCACCTGCTCCGGTACCGCGACGAGATGCTGGGCAGGGGAGAGACGCAGTGATCGTGCCGGCGGGCTAAGCGGACACGAAGCGCGCCCATCGATCCAGGACCGCGGCCATGTTCGCGTCCCACCACGAGATGTCGATGTCGAAGACCTTTCCCTTGTACTGATCGGCGTTCCCGAAGTCTGCGAGGCGGGTGCGGTCCTTGATGAGCCCGAGCGCCACCCTGTTACCCGGCCCGCCGGGGAACCAGGTGGAGAACTCGGCGTTCACCTCGGGCGACATCATGAAGTCCACGTAGCTGTAGGCGAGGTCCTTGTTGGCGGTCGCCTTGTTGATCGCCAGGCACTGGGCAGCGTTGCCGGCACCGGCCCAGACGATCCGCAACGGCAGGCCACCATGGGCAAGCGCCGCCATCCGCGGCGACCAGCCTTGGCCCAGCGCAGCCTGACCGGTAGAGAACAGGGACTCGTTCTCGGAGCCGGAGGTCCAGAACTTCAGGATGTGCGGCTTGATCTGCTCGAGGACACGGAACGCCCGGTCGACGTCGAGCGGGTAGAGCGCGTCGAGGGCGACACCATCGGCGATCAGCGCCTGCTCCAGCGGAGGCTTCTCCCCCGCCGCGTCCTCGAGAACCCGGCGCCCGGGAAAAGCCTTCACGTCCCAGAAGTCCGCCCAGCTCGCGGGTGCTGCTCCATTGAGCTGCTTGGTGTTGTAGACGAGCACTTCCGAGTAGATCTGCTGGCTCAGCCAGTCCGGTGCGGACTGCCTGATGTCCGCAAGCTTGAACCGCTTGAAGCGATCCATCTCGAACTGCAGCAGGCCGCCGCTCTTGCGGAGCTTGCCGATCCCGAGCCCGCCGGTGTCAACCACGTCGAGATCAGCGCTGCCCGACTTCAGCATCGCGACCATCTTGGCAGTGTTCGCCGTCACCGGAACGATCTCGGCCCCGGTCTCCTTGGTGAACTGCGGCCAGACATACTTCCGCATCACGTCTTCCCTGGCCCCGGCCGTCGACCGTACGAAAAGCTTCTTCGAGCCGGCATTGCCGATCGCCCCGAGTGCGCAGCCGGTCATCGACGTCGCCGTACCGGCACCGGCCAGCAGCACTCCAGCCTTGAGCAGGCTCCGTCGGCCGAGGGTTGGCTGATTCAGTTGGTTCATGACTACTCCTGGGTGCGGGCTGCTGGGAGAGCAGCAGGGGATTGCTCGCGTTGTTGCCGGCGCGCGCGACTCAAGAGGTGGGTGAGCACGAACGCGGCGATCGTCAGCAGGAAGACGTACACGCTGACCGCGGTGATGATCGGGTTGGTCTCGAAGATCATCGAGCTCCAGATGCTGACCGGAAGCGTCCTGCTCGTCGGGTCGCTGAGCAGCAACGCGATGACGAGTTCGTCGAACGACGTCAGGAACGAGAACAGGCACGCGGCGATCAGCCCCGGTGCGAGCGCCGGCAAGGTGATCTTCTGGACGGCTCGTAACCGGGAGGCGCCAAGGCTCACGGCTGCGTCCTCCAGCCGTACGTCGAACCCGGCGAGGCTCGAGCACACGATCAGGACGAAGACCGGCAGGCACAACACCACGTGACCGAGACCGATGATCAGCGGGGACCCGGTGAGATGGACCGGGGTAAGCACGTAGTACAGGCCCAGTGCGGTGAGGATCTGCGGCACGATGATCGGGGACATCACCAATCCGTAGATCAACCGCTGTCCACGGAAGGACCCTCGCACCAGGGCAATCGATACCGGCAGACCGATGACGAACGTGATCGCCGTCGCCACCAGGCCGGCGATCACGCTGTTGACGGCCGACATCGCCCACAACGGGTCGTTGGCCAACGACCCGTACCAGTGGAGCGACAGCTCGTGCGGGGGGAAGCTGATGTACGTCGCCGGGTTGAACGACGACGCCACGACGACGACCATCGGGAAGACCATCAGGAGAACGACGGCGGTGGCGAAGGTCGCTCGGAGGATCTTGATGCCTGGCTTCATCGCTATCGCCTCACGTCCACGAGCCGGGCCAGCCCGACGATCCGGCTGACGATGCCGACAAGCGTGAGTACGGCGACCAGGAGCACTACTCCGAGTGCCGCGGCAAGGCGCTCGTCGAACGTCACCTCCACCGCGTTCTCGATGACCGAGGCAACGGTCTGGTCCTTGGGGCCGCCCATCAGGCGCGGCGCCATGAAGTACCCGATGGACAGTACGAAGGTCAGGGTCAGGCTGGCCACGACTCCAGGCAGCGTCAACGGCCAGTAGACACGCCGGAACGTGTGCCAGCCGCTCGCCCCGAGACTTCGCGCGGCGTGCATCAGCCGGGGATCCAGTTGCAG
Source organism: Kribbella sp. NPDC059898 (assembly GCF_042730855.1). NCBI lineage: Bacteria > Bacillati > Actinomycetota > Actinomycetes > Propionibacteriales > Kribbellaceae > Kribbella > Kribbella sp. NPDC059898. The sequence goes on along the minus strand of NZ_JBHWKR010000027.1, from coordinate 20,205 downwards.
CATCACGGTGCGCACGGTCAGCACGCTGTAGGGGAGTAGTGCGTATACCATCCCCACGAGTACGCCAGTCCGGTTGTAGAGCAGGGGGACGTCGCCGAGCCCGAGGGACCGCAAGGCGTCCGGAACCAGGCCGTTCGGTGCGAGGATGACGATCCAGCCGAACATCCGCACGAGGATGCTGGTCAGGAACGGGACCAGTAGCGCGACCATGCACACCGCGGTCATCCAGCGGGACGATGTGGTCAGGATGTAGGCCAACGGGTATCCGATGACCAGGCTGGCCAGGGCAGAGACTGCCCCGATCTCGAACGTGGTCAGGAAGACTCGCAGATATTCCGGCTCACCGAGGATGCGTCGGTAGGTCTCCACGGAGAAACCATTGGGAAGGCCAACGCTCAGCATGACCATCTTCGCCAGCGGGAGGACGAACATCACGGCGAGAAACACAACGGCCGGCAGCGCCAGATAGCCGCGACGCTGCGTCCCTCGCTTCGTCCGCGTGCTTTGCCGCGCGTCGATCCGGGGCGTTTGCAGCAGTTGCGCGGTCATCAGACGTCTGCCTCGCGTAGCGGCTCGCGGTCGAGCGCGACGGCGTCCGCGGCGGTCCAGAGCGCGTATGCCTCGGAGCCTTCGTGGAGCGACAGCGCGGCCGCGTCCATACTGGACAACTTGACGACGAAGTGCTTGTTGCCACACTCGATCTGGTATCTCACGGCGTCGCCGACGTACACGACCTCGGTTACCCGTCCGGCGAACTGGTTGACGGCGTTCGGACGGCGTTCGCGGCAGAGCGCCATCCTTTCCGGCCGAACGATTGCGCTGACCCACTCGCCGGCCGCGATCGACCGGCCGGGATCCGGGCATAGCCGTACGACGCCGAGGTCCTGGTCCTCGACGCTGATCACACTGGGAGTGCTCTCGCGCACCCGGCCGCACAGGAGGTTCGACTCACCGAGGAACTCGGCGACAAACCGGTCCTGGGGCCGCTCGTAGATGACTTCTGGCCGGTCGCACTGCAGGATCGAACCCGACCGCATCACCGCGATCCGGTCTGACATGGTCAGGGCTTCGTCGCGGTCGTGGGTGACCAGGATGATCGTGGCGTTCATCTTGCGCTGGATACGCTTGATCTCGAGTTGCAGACGCTCACGCAACTTGCGGTCGAGAGCGGACAGCGGCTCGTCCAGGAGCACGACGGCGGGATCGAACACGAGTGCCCGTGCCAGCGCGACCCGCTGCTGCTGACCTCCTGAGAGACTCGCCGGCCTCTGGTGTGCCTTCTCCGCAAGGTCGACCAGGTCCAGCATCTCGTCGACCTTGCGGGAAATCTGGGACTTCGGCAGATGCCGCATCTTCAGCGGGAACGCCAGGTTGTCGGCGACCGTCATGTGCGGGAACAAGGCGTAGTTCTGGAAGACCAGCCCAATGTTTCGCTGGTGCGGGCTGGTGTTTGTTGCCGGCCGTCCGCCGATCGCGATACTCCCGGCCTCCGGGATCACGAAGCCTGCGATCATCATCAGGATGCTGGTCTTCCCGGACCCGCTGGGACCGAGCAATGTGACGAACTCGCCCTGGTTGACGGCGAGATCGACGTCGTTGACCACGGGCTGACCGGAGTACTCCTTGCGCAACCCGGTCAGCTCCAGCGCAACCCGGCTCTCAGGTGCTCCGGTGGTCGCTGGCCGACCTTGGACGTGAGATTGCGGCGCACGGAGTGCGAACGGAGTCTTCATCGCTCGACCTCCCAGCCGGCGGGGAATCGGTGAGCCGGGAGGGCGACGAGCCGTGCCCTTTGCCTGGAGTCTTCGTAGTAGCTTTGGGCCGCGGAGTCGTAGCCGTCGTTCTGCACGTTCTGCATCGCCGCGGCCAGTGACCCGCGCAGGTTCGCCTGGACGGCGTCACGGGACCAGCTCAGGCCGGCGATGCAGCGGTCCGCGAAGATCTGCGCGGTTCGACCGAGCATCTGAAGGCCGGTGAGAAGCTCGTCGATGGCGACCGGCGCCATCGGGCTGACCTCCAGCTCGCCCGCCCCGGCCGCGAGCTGGACGGTGTGTGCGGAGCCGGCCAAGCGGAAGGACATTTGCAGCACCAGTTCCGGAATCACCGGATTGACTTTCCCTGGCATCGCGGACGACCCGGCCTGCACAGGGGGCAGATCCACCTCGGCGATGCCCCCGACCGGTCCGGAAGCCAGCAGCCGGAGATCCGCGGCCGTTCGTGCACACGTCCGCGCCGCCGCGGACATCCGGTCCGCGACGGAGACAAGCGGCTCGAGAGACGCCAGGCCTTCGAACGGGTTGTCCGCGGCACTGATCGGCAGGCCCGTCTCTTCGGCGAGACGGGCCACGGCCACATCCCGGAATCCGGGGGGCGCGCCGGCGCCTGTCCCAACCGCGGTCCCGCCCAGTGGTACCTCCAGCAGAGCGGCGAGGCTGTCGGACAGGCCGCGGGCCGCTCGCGCCAGCGCCGCGGCTTGCGATTCGTGCACCGCTGAGATCGGCACGGGAAGCGCGTCCTGGAGGCAGGTTCGACCGAGGTGATCCCAGCCCTGGTGCCGCTCCGCCTGTTCGATCAGCGCCTGCCGCAGATGGTCCAGACGGCTGAGACACGTCTGGCCCGCGAGATACACGGCAATGCCGGCAGCGGTCGGGATTACGTCGTTGGTGGACTGACTTCGGTTGACGTGGTCGTTGGGATGCACGTGGTAGCTGCCGGCCGGATGCCCCAGAAGCTGTCCCGCGCGGTTGGCCAGGACCTCGTTGACGTTCATGTGGATCGACGTACCGCCGCCGCCCGCGACCATGCCGACCTGGAGACTGGAATCGAGCGATCCCTCCCGGAGCTCCTGCGCGGCGCCGATGATCGCGTCGGCGCGCTCGGGGTCGACCGTCCCCAGCTCCTTGTTCGCCCTGGCCGTCGCGATCTTGACCACACCCAGCGCCTCGACCAGCGTCGGCTGGTCAGACAGCCGCCGGCCACCCAGCTCGAAGTTTCGCATTGCTCGCACCGTATGGATTCCGAAAAGTGCGCTCGCGGGTACTTCGCAGGCCCCGAGGAAGTCGTGCTCGAGACGACGGAGCCGAGCGTCGTTGTGCGGTTCTGTACTGCGCATCCGGTCCATGTTCAACCGCCTTAAAGACGACAGGTAACCTGTTTGCCTGACCAATCTGCATCAGGCGATGGAGGTCGTCAAGGGATTGGGCGACCTTCTTGCCAACTGCGCAAAGGGTGCGCAATATTGGTCAGGCAACCATGCAGCCTGGCGAACGAGGTGATCGTGTGATGGACTGTCGACTGGTCGGACGCAGCGGTCTACGCGTCAGTCCCGTTGCGCTCGGGACGATGAACTTCGGCCCCGTCACCTTCGAGCCGGAGGCTCACACGATCCTCGACGCCGCCGTGGCGGAGGGCGTCAACCTGATCGACACAGCAGATGTGTACGGCGCGGACGCCAACCGCACGATCGGCGGCGTCAGCGCCGCCAAGGGCCGCACCGAGGAGATCCTCGGCCGCTGGTTCGCCGGGGCCCCGGGACGACGTGACCGGGTGGTGCTGACCACCAAGGTCTTCGGGACCATGGGAGCCGCGCCGAACGACCGCAACCTGTCGGCGGTACATCTCCGCAAGGCCTGCGACGCATCGCTGCGACGGCTGCAGACCGACCACATCGACATCTACATGCTGCACCATGTCGACCGGAACACTCCCTGGGACGAGATCTGGGAAGCGCTCAGCGTCCTTCGCCAGCAGGGCAAGATCGTGTACGCCGGCACCAGCAACCACGCAGCGTGGCAACTGGTTCAGGGGCAGCTGGCCGCGGTCGATCGCGGGATGTTCGGAATCGTCGCCGAGCAGAGCATCTACAGTCTGATGCAGCGCAATATCGAACTCGAGGTGCTTCCGGCTTGCGTTGCCCTCGGCATCGGACTCATCGCCTACAGCCCGCTCAACTCGGGCCTACTGGCCGGCGTACTGCAGAAGTCGAGCAAGGGTTCCAGGAGCGCCAGCGGCCGTGCGGTCGGCGGGTTGGCGCAGTACCAGGACCAGATCGCGCAGTACGAGAAGCTCTGTGCCGAGTTGGGCGAACACCCGGCCGCGGTCGGGCTCGCCTGGCTGCTTCACCAACCGGGCATCACAGCACCCGTCATCGGCGCGCGAACCATCGAACACCTCGAGGTCGGCCTCCGGGCGACCGCGCTCGCGCTCGACGAGCAGGTGCTCGCGCGCCTCGACGAGATCTTTCCGCCGATGGGTCCAGCACCTGAGGCCTATGCCTGGTGACGCCAATACCCATTGAAGAGTCAGGAGACGAACAGTGACAAACCCGCAGCGGTACGACGTCGCAGTACTCGGCCTCGGAGCGGTCGGCGCCTCGGCGCTGTGGCGGGCTGCCGCTCGTGGTGCGAGCGTCATCGGGTTCGAGCAGTTCGAGCCCGGACATCCACGGGGATCCTCGCACGGCGGCTCGCGCATCTTCCGTCAGACGCTCTTCGAAGGCGTCGAGTACGTCCCGTTGGCCAGGAGGGCGAAGCGGTTGTGGCAGCAGTTGCAGCAGCAATCGGGCGCCCAGTTGTTCCAGCGCACCGGCGGCCTGACGATCGGTCCCGCCGGCAGCTCCCTCATCAAGGTCGCACTCGAGTCGGCGCAAGCCGGGGGTTTCGAACACGAACTCCTGGATGAGGAAATCCTGGCCGGCACGTATCCGCAGCACGCGCACATCCAGGGCGATGTCGCCGTCTTCGAACGCGGTGCCGGCGTGATGAACCCCGAGGCGAGCATCCGGGCGGCAGTGGCCCAGGCGCGTCAGCACGGTGCCGAGGTGGCTGTGAACGCGCGAGTGGACAGCATCGACCATGAGGACCAAGGGGTACGCATCGTATGCGGGGGCAATGAGGTCCTCGCACGCCGCGCGATCGTGGCCACCGGGGCGTGGTTCACTGACCTCGTCCCCGATCTCGCGCTTCCCCTCACTATCGTGCGTTCCCCACTGGTCTGGTTCACCGGACCAGATCGGGCTGCTTACGGCCCCGACCGATTCCCCGTCTTCGTCCGCAAGAGCGGTGACCTCGACGGATGGGGTATCACCGACATCGACGGCAAAGGCGTCAAGATCGGCGCCGGACCGTCTGCCCCGAAGCCGCTGCTCGACCGCGCAGACGACAACTCCTATCCGATCGACGAACGAGACACCGGCCCGTGCGAGCGCTTCTGCGAGCGCGCATTTCCAGGACTCGACCCAGTTGCCAAGGCCGCGGAACCGTGCATGAACTCACGCACCGCTGACCGAGACTTCATCATCGGAATTCCGGAGAAAGCACCATCCCTGGTCCTTGCCGGCGGTTTCTCCGGGCACGGGTTCAAACACGCGAGCGCCAGTGGAGACGTCGCGGTCGACCTCGCGATCGACGGCGCCACCGAACTACCGATCGACCGCTTCTCCCCCGAGCGGTTCTGACCAGAGCACAGGCCACGCCCCCGCTGACAAGTCCCCGGGGAGTAGACGACCGTGCGCCCCGCCGGACGCCCCTCGACCGGTCCGAGGTTGCGGATGGGACACCGCGGACTACTCCATCTGGAGGAGGCGAGGCCTGCAGCATCGCCTCGAAGGCCTTCTCAGACACCAGGTCCAGCCGTGTCGACGTGACAGCACGCGCATCCACTCCGCGGCCCATACCGCACAGCATCTCACAGACACAGGCTTGCATGAATACATGTTCATGTTTTACCGTTTCCGGCATGACCTCGACCTTGTCCGCACCTGCCCGTGAACTGCCCCAGAGCGGTCCGATCAGTCGACGTTCGCAGCTCTGGACGCTGCTCTCGTTGGCGGAGGTCCGCTGGGCCGCGCTCGCAACGGCCTTCTTCCTCCTCGGTGCGGGTCTCCAGGCACTGGGCCTTCCGGCACCGGTCTGGTGGGCGTGCTACTTGATCTGCTACGTCACGGGAGGCTGGGAGCCCGCATGGTCCGGGCTGCAGGCCCTCCGGGAGAAGACGCTCGACGTCGACATCCTGATGATCGTCGCGGCCCTGCTCGCGATCTCGATCGGCCAGATCTTCGACGGTGCCCTGCTGATCGTGATCTTCTCGACGTCCGGAGCCCTGGAGGCCTTCGTCACGCGGCGTACGGCGGACTCGGTCCGGGCGTTGCTCGATCTCGCGCCGGAGCGCGCGACCCGGCTCACCACGTCCGGCGACGAGGAGCTCGTCGACACCGTCGACCTCGCTGTGGGCGACGTCGTGCTGGTGCGGCCGGGTGAACGTGTCGGTGCGGACGGTGAGGTTCTCGACGGTCTGAGTGAGGTGGACCAGGCATCCATCACCGGCGAGCCGCTGCCGGTAGCGAAGACCGTCGGTGACGAGGTTTTCGCCGGAACGCTGAACGGCACCGGCGCGCTGAAGGTCATGGTCAACCGGGCCGCGCGCGACTCGGTGGTCGCACGCATCGTCACGATGGTCGAAGAGGCCTCACAGACCAAGGCCCGTACGCAGCTGTTCATCGAGAAGGTCGAGCAGCGCTACTCCGTCGGGGTCGTCGTCGCGACCCTCGCGGTGTTCGCGATCCCGCTCGTCCTGGGGGCGGCGTTCGAGCCCACCCTGCTCCGCGCGATGACCTTCATGATCGTCGCCTCCCCGTGTGCGGTCGTGCTGGCCACCATGCCGCCGCTGCTGTCCACGATCGGCAACGCCGGCCGGCACGGCGTGCTGGTGAAGTCGGCCGTGGCGCTGGAGAAGTTCGGTACGACGACCCTCGTCGCGTTCGACAAGACCGGCACGCTGACCGAAGGAACTCCGCGCGTCTCGGAGGTCGAGGCCGTCCCGGCAGGCGGGCTGACGGCCGCGGAGGTGCTGACTCTGGCCGCGGCCGCTGAGCGACCGAGCGAACATCCGCTCGCGCGAGCCGTGGTCCTGGCGGCGCACGAGGCGGAGCTCGCCGTACCACACGGCGAGGACTTCACTTCCACTCCAGGGCGCGGAGTCACGGCTGTTGTCGACGGTCGCATCGTCCAGGTCGGCTCCCCTGTGCTCTTGAACGATGTCGCCGACAAGGAGGCCGACGTGCTGGTCTCGCAGTTGGAGGAGGCCGGTCGTACGGCGGTGGTCGTCGTCGCGGACGGACGCGCGGTCGGCGTGCTCGGGCTGGCCGATCGAGTTCGCCCCGGCGCGCGGGAGACGGTCGCCAAGCTGACCGAGCTGACCGGCCGCAGCCCGATCCTGCTGACCGGTGACAACGAGCGGGCCGCGCGCCGGCTCGCCGAGGAGGTCGGTATCACGGACGTCCGCGCCGGCCTGCTGCCGGCCGACAAGGTGACCGCCGTACGCGACCTGCAAGCCGAAGGCCAGCGCGTGATGCTGGTCGGCGACGGTGTCAACGACGCACCCGCCATGGCTGCCGCGGAACTCGGCATCGCGATGGGCCGCAACGGATCGGACCTCGCGCTCGAAACCGCCGACGCGGTCGTCGTCCGCGACGAACTCGCCACCGTACCCAAGGTTATCGGCCTTGCACGCCGTGCCCATCGGCTCGTCAAGGCCAACCTCGTCTTCGCCGCGATGGTCATCACGGTCCTGGTGATCTGGGACATCGTCTGGATCCTGCCGCTGCCCCTCGGCGTCGCCGGCCACGAAGGCTCGACAATGGTCGTCGGTCTCAACGGTCTCCGGCTGCTCGCACGGTCCGCCTGGCGCAAGGCAGACCGAACGGCCCCATGACAGTGGCATTGCGGCGCATCGTGGTGGTCGGCGCCTCCCTCGCCGGCCACCACGCCGCACAGGCCCTCCGCCGGCTCGGATTCGACGGCAGCCTGACAGTGATCGGAGCCGAGCCACACCGCCCGTACGACCGCTACCCGTTGTCCAAATCGTTCCTCACCGGAGACACCGACCGGCAAGCACTCGACCTGGCCGACCCGGCCGCCGACGTGTGCTGGCGATTCGGCACGCGGGTGCGCGGCGTCGACCTGTCCCGACGCATCCTCGACCTCGACGACAACACCCAACTCCCGTACGACGGCCTGGTGGTCGCGTCCGGCGCACGCCCACGAGACTGCGCCACCGTCCGGGGCGTCGAGGGTGCCTTCGTGCTCCGAACCGTGGAAGACGGACACCTGCTGCGGAACGCCCTGACCGGCGGCGGCCGCCGCGTGGTGGTGGTCGGCGGCGGACTCATCGGCGCTGAGGTCGCCTCGGCGGCCGTCGGGTTCGGTCATGACACCACGCTGATCGACAGCGGCAACCTGCCGACCCATCGCAACCTCGGCCTCCCGGTCGCCGGTCATCTGCTGGCACTGCATCGAAAGGCAGGCGTACGTGTCATCCGGCGTGCTCGGGTGGCACATCTCGACCGCTCGGCCGGCCGCGTGACCGGCGTACGTCTGTCCGACGGCTTGCGGCTCCCAGCCGACGTCGTGGTCATGGCGACCGGAACCAAACCGAACACCGACTGGCTCGACCGATCCGGTCTCGACGTCACCGACGGCCTCAACTGTGGACCCTCGTTGCATGCCCTCGGCAACGATGGGGTGGTCGGCGCCGGCGATGCCGTCAGAGTCCCGCACCCACTGCTCGGCAGAACGCCCGTCCGGGCCGAGCACTGGGCCAGCGCGATCGACCAGGCCGCCCTCGCGGCTCGCAACCTGCTGCACGGACCGGCGGCGGCTCAGACCTGGTCAGCGCTGCCCACCTTCGGTACGACGATCCACGGCGCGGTCGTCCGCGCGACCGGGTTCCCGCAGGCGGCGAACCGGAGCCGCGTGGTGTGGGGCTCGATCAGCGCCGAGTCCGTCGTCATCGCGCTCTACCGCGGCGACACCGCAGTGGCTGTCGTAGCTCTGAACGCCTCCGGCCACCTTGCCGATCACGCGAACACGCTGCGGCAGTCAATCTCGGCTTGATCTCGGCGGTTCTTGCCTGAAGGTGTCTGACAGACTTAGTATCTACGTATGCGTGCAGATACTAAGCAACCGCGGCGAGACCCGGACGAAGAGCACGTGGCGCTCGCGGTCGAGGTGTTCCGGATGCTGTCCGACGCCACCCGGGTGCGGCTGCTCTGGGCGCTGCTCGACGGCGAGAAGCCGGTCAACGAACTCGCCGACGCGGTCGGCAAGTCGCCCGCCGGCGTCTCGCAGCACCTCGCCAAGCTCCGGATGGCACGGCTGGTGCGCACCCGCAAGCAGGGCAACCAGGTCTTCTACCGGATCGAGAACTCACACGCCAGCCAGCTGGTCGAGGACGCCATCTACCACGCCGAGCACTCCAGCGGCGGCTTCCCCGAGCACCACCGGGCGACCGGTGCGGTGACGCACGTCGACCCGACCGCTGCCAACTCCTGACCTTTCAGAGGACGAAGAGCCGATGAGCGCGACTGAGCACGGACACCCCCACCACGACTCCCCCAACGCCGGTCACGGACATGGGCACGGCCACGCACCCGAGCCGACTGCCGGTCACGGGCATGGTCATGGGCATGAACACGACGAGGGTTTCCTGGGCAAGGTGAAGGAGATCTTTGTCCCGCACTCGCACGACAGCGCGGACAAGGTCGACTCCGCGCTCGAGGCCAGCCAGGAGGGGATGCGCTGCCTGAAGATCAGCTTCGCCGGGCTGATCTGCACCGCGCTCATCCAGACCGTGATCGTCATCTACACGAACTCGGTCGCCCTGCTCGGCGACACCCTGCACAACTACGCCGACGCCCTCACCGCGATCCCGCTGGCGATCGCATTCCTCGTAGGTCGCCGGCTGGCGACCCGCGCGTACACCTACGGCTTCGGCCGCGCCGAGGACCTCGCCGGCATCGTCGTCGTGGTCCTGATCGCGCTGTCATCGGCGTACGCCGGCTACGAAGCGATCATGCGCTTCATCCACCCGTCCGACGTCCGGCACGTCGGCGTACTGATCATCGCCGGTGTCGTCGGCTTCCTCGGCAACGAGGTCGTCGCGCAGTACCGGATCCGCACCGGCAAGCGGATCGGCTCGGCCGCGCTGGTCGCCGACGGGCTGCACGCCCGCACCGACGGCTTCACCAGCCTGGCCGTGGTACTCAGCGCGGTCGGCGCGTGGCTCGGCTTCCGCCTGGCCGACCCGATCATCGGCCTGCTGATCACGATCGCGATCCTGTTCGTACTGCGCGACGCCGCCCGCGAGGTGTACCGCCGGCTGATGGACGCGGTCGACCCGGCGCTCGTCGACCAGGCCGAACAGGTCATCCGCGCCACGCCCGGCGTCATCGACGTCCACGGCGTCCAGCTCCGCTGGCTCGGGCACAGCCTGCGCGCCGAGGCCCGGATCAGCGTCGACACGAACACCTCCCTCGTCGACGCCCACCACCTCAGCCACCAGGTCGAGCACGACCTCGTGCACGGCGTCCGGAGACTGACCTCGGCCACCATCCACGCCGAACCCCTCGATCCGGAGGCGACGGCAGCGCACGAACTGGTTGCCCACCACCACTAGGCCGTGCCGCTGCTGCCGCGCGACGGCATCCAGGGCGCGCTGGAACCTCGGATCGGTGGCGCCTGGCCAGGCCAGTTCGGCGAACGAGCACCACATGTCTGGCGAGTAGTCGGCGTAGGTGCCGGTGACCGAGGGCTGCCCGCGGTGCGAAGGACGCGTCCGCGCGTTCGTTTCCGTTCGGCGTCAGACGTACTCAGCTCTGTCGGTGTGACCCGATCGCTACCAATGTGCTGCACCATCGCCACCTACAGCGGCGTCCTGGAGCGCCCCTTGCAGCCCGCTTCCAATCCCAGGCGAGTGCCTCGCAGGCCACGCGGTCCCTGGTAATTGCCATGCGGGCGGTTGAAATCGCTCGGCCGGCGCGCGGGGTGGAGGCTCACGCAACATTCCGGCCGCCACGGAAGCTGTGCGCATCCGCGAGAACGCCCTGGAGCTGAGGTGCGCCGCAGAAGTGGACCGCGTCGACCTCGCGGATCCGCACGGCAGGTTGACCCTGGCGTTGCGGATCGAGGTTGCGGGGCGCAAACTGCTCGAATCGGCTTAGCGAGGGACGGTGTCAGCTGTCAATGGGATGGACGGGTCGGTCAGTCGTGCCGGATCTGCGGTCTCCGCTCTACGGATCAGTTCCTCGATTGGTGCGATGCCGTCGTCCCACAGGTTGATGTGCATGCCCGCGACCACGCGACCGTCGGTCAGCCAGAACGCCTGAAACACCGCGCCTTCGACGTCGCCGCGGGTGACCAGCTGGTCGTAACCGTCGGGTCCGATCCGTCCGCAGAACTCCATGCCGATGTCGTACTGATCGGTGTAGAAGTACGGGAGCCGGTCGTAGGCCGCCGGCCGGCCGAGGATCGACCTGGCAGCAACTGGTGCACCGTGGAGCGCGTTGGCCCAGTGCTCACTGCGCAGATGCGTTCCGTAGAACGGGTGGTACGCACTTGCGACGTCACCGGCCACGAAGACGTCCGGATCGTGCGTGCGCAGCGCCTCGTCGACGACGATGCCGTCAGCACAGTCCAGTCCGGCCTGCGCCGCGAGCTCGGCGTTCGGTATGGCGCCGATGCCGATCACGACCGCATCCGCCGCGAACACCCTGCCGTCGTCCGTGCGGACGCCGGTCACCCGCGTCGTGCCCTCGAAGCCAGTGACCGCGAGCCCCAAACTGCAGATCGACGCCATGGTGGAGGTGCAGGCCCGCGAAGAACGCACCCATCTCCTCGCCCATTGCCGCCAGCAGCGGCGCGGACTGCGGCTCGATGACAGTGACCTCAACACCGGCGTCCCGCGCGGCCGCGGCGACCTCCAGCCCGATCCAGCCGCCGCCGACCACGACGATCCGGCCACCGGCGGCGATCGCGGCCCTCAGCCGATCGGAATCGCCGACGCGCCGCAGCTAATGCACGCCGTCAAGGTCAGCGCCCGGTACGCCGAGGCGCCGTGGCGACGCTCCGGTTGCCAAGAGCAACTTCGTGTACCCGATCCGTTCGCCGTCCTCGAGTTCCAGCTGGTGAGCCGCGCATTCGAGCCTGGTCACTCGGTGGCCGAGCAGCAAATCGACTGCGCGCTCGTCGTGCCAGTCCTCGTCGTGGACGTAGATCTTCGCGCGCTCGTCCCGGCCAGCCAGGTACCCTTTCGACAGCGGCGGGCGCTCGTACGGCAGTTCGCTCTCGTCGCCGATCAGGACGATCCGGCCACCGAACCCCAGCTCACGCAGCGTCTGCGCGGCGGTAGCACCCGCCAGGCTGGCGCCGACGATCACGTACGTCGATTCCTTGCTCATAACACTCTTCGATCACGAGTTCCCGGCCGGCGGCGCTCAGCGCCGAGCCGGGTACTTCAGGGCGAGACGGGACAATGCGACGGCCGCGACCAAGAGGCCGAAGTCCCGTAGTGCCACGTCGTAGAAGCCAGGGACCGTGAGCAGGTCCACGATGATTCCCAGCAGCCAGGCCGCCACCAGCAGCGAGCCGTACCGCGGGATCAACGCGACGGCGACGCCGGCGACGATCTCGATGATCCCCACGACGTACATCGCGTCCTGCCCGGAGCCCGGGACTATGTCGTTGATCCACGGCGCCAGGTAGTGCGGCCAGTCGGTGAGGAGATTCGCGAACTTGTCGAGCCCGAACAGGATCGGCGCCACCGTGAAACGGTCCGCAACGCCAGGAACGCCTGGTACGCCGGATCGGACAGGTCGGGGCGGCGGGCAGTGCCGGTAGTCGGTACGCCGGTCTTCATAGCTACCACTCCTTCTAAAATCGATCTACTTTGACTTTAGAAGTGTCAACCAGCTTTCGTCAATCAACGTTGTGTTTAGAATGAGGACGTGGACGAGAGCCGGACCGAACGGATCACCGCCGTCGCCGCGCTGGAGGAACCGACCAGACGCCGCCTGTACGAATACGTCGTACGACGAGCCAAGCCGGTGGGTCGCGACGAGGCAGCCACCGCGCTACGCCTCCCGCGAGCCACTGCCGCCTTCCACCTCAACCGGCTAGTCCGCGACGGACTCCTCGACGCCGTGCACGAACGCCGCAACGGCCGCTCCGGACCAGGCGCCGGCAGGCCGTCGAAGCTGTACCTCCGCTCCGACCGGCACATCGAAGTGTCACTGCCCGAACACCGCTACGACCTCGCCGGACAACTCCTCGCCACCGCCATCGAGGATGCCGAAACCACCGGCGACTCCCCCCGATCCGCCCTCAACCGCCGCGCACGCCAACTGGGGAACGAACTCGCCGCCACTGCCGGCGCCGGACCCGACGCAGTACTCCGCGTAGTCGAGGCCCACGGATTCGAGCCACGCACCGACGGAACGGCCATCGTGCTCGGCAACTGCCCGTTCCACACCCTCGCCGAGCACCACACCGACCTGGTCTGCGAAATGAACCTCTGCCTACTCGACGCCCTCCTCACCAGCCTCAAGACCACCGACCTGCACGCCGAACTCAACCCCTCGCCCGGCCACTGCTGCGTCCGCCTCGAACACCAATAGACAACAGCCCGTTCCCGGCTCCGCGACACATCGGCGCCGCGTTCGGGCCGTGACACCTCGCCTCCTCGACAAGTGACCGGCCGGCCTACTGGATCGCCGCTCGGTGGTGAACGAAGCTCGGCGTCGACACTTCCGGAGGGAGCTGGTCGATAGTCCGGCTGGTCGATTGGCTGAGCGTCTCGCGGATGTCGTCGTAGCTACCGTGCGCGAGGAGGTCTGCGGCGCAGGTCTCGCACGGCCCGCTGTCTTGGCAGTACTCGGTGGTCACCCGGTTGCGGACGTGGACCAGGGCCTGGGTCGGGAAGTCGGCTCTGACCGCGGACCACTCCCCCGCCTGGTCGGCGGGAGCGGCCTTGAGTGCGATCTCGGGTCGCTGTGGCGCACACAGTTGGCCGTCGTGGATCCGGATCGCGAAGACTCGGTCCAGGTGGTCCTGTTCGTCGACAGCAGGCGCTGCGGCTTTCATCCATGCCACGGCATCATCGACTGACCCGGGCCCCCACAGCCACTCGGCCGCGTAGGCGGTCTGCTCGTACCGCGAGTTGAAGTCGAACAGGTCCGGGTCGTCGGCCACGGCTCTGACGACGGTGTACTTCCAATCCTGGTGTACGCCCGGTTCGGCGTCGAGCCGGTGCGCGTCGACGATCTGGATGCCGCCGGCCCCGGACCAGCCGATGGCGATGATCTGCCGCTGCCGCCGTGCTGGGTAGTACTTTCCGTTTGGTGTCGGATGGCCCCAGAGTTGGTTGATGATCTCGGCCGCCGCACGCAGTTCGTTGGACGCGGCGACAGGGCTGGTCAGGTGCGGGCTGCCATGGGCGATCATGTTGCGCAGGTCGCCGTGGGTACGCTCTTGGTGGCGGTTCTGTTGCCCGCGGAAGTACCCCACTCTCCGCGCCCAGTCGGTGAGGTGTCCCAGCATTCCTCTGAACGGCAGGATCGGATCGTTGCCGCCGACCAGCAGGCGAGGGTTACGGCGGCATGCCTCGAACACGGTCTCGTAGTTGTCAGCCTCGACGGGGATCGTCTTGCCTTGCTTGTCCACCAGGGGTACGACGTTGTTGTAGTGCTCGAGCAGCCGATCTCGTAATGCTCGTTCGACGAGCAGCAGCGAGTGGTCATGGACCAACGTGTACGTCTCGTAACACAGAACACCGTGCGCGTAGACGGTGCGAAGCCGTTCGAACGCTCGTCGCGTCGGCGCGGCGAGATCGCTCGACAGCTCGATCGCACTGACCACTTCCTGCTGGAACTCAGCCGCAGCCGCGGCCTCCATGTGCCCGAGGCCCCTTGGCGTGAAGGCGAGCGAGCGTTCGTCGGCACGCTGGAGTTCCTCGTGCGTCTTGATCTGCATCCTCACATGATCGACCTTGCCCGCCCGTACCGGGAGTCGAGGTAGTGGTCACAGTGCGGTCTGTTTGTAGTGGTCGCGGAGACGTTGCCGTCCGGTGGTCGGGGAGAGTACGTCGTGGGTGAGGACGGTGAGCGGGAATTCGACGACGCCGTGCACGCGCAGTGGCGTCAGCCACCGCATCAGCGCGACGCTCGACGCGATGATCCAGGTCGGGATGTGCGTGATCCGTGGTTGCGTACCCAATGCGCCGAAGGCTTCGTGGGCGATCTCCTCGTGAGGGAGGACCTCGGGGCCGCCCAGTTCCACCTCGCTCGCGTCGGCGTCGAGGGCGTCGACTGCTGCTGCGGCGACGTCGGCGCCGTCTATGGGATTGATCCGGAAGTTGCCGTCGCCGAAGAGGTAGACGCGACCCTTGCGGGCCATGTCGAGGTACGCGTCGAAGTCGGAGAAGTAGCCGTTGGGCAGCAGGATCGTGTGCGCCAGACCGGATTCGCGAAGTTCTTGTTCGAAGGCCCGCTTCGCGCGGACCAGTTGCAGCTTCTCGAGGGCGGGCGCGCGAACTACTGAGGTATAGACGAACTTGCTGACTCCGGCGCGGACTGCATCTTCGAGCAGGTTCCTGTTGGCTCTGTAGTCGACGTCCCAGCAGGTTTGTTTGCCTGCCTTGCCCACGAGTCCGATCGAGCTGATGACCGCGTCCGTGTCGTCGCAGCAGCCCGCGAGTGTCTTCGGGTCGGTGGCGTCGGCGGTGAACACCTCGTCGACCGAGTCGCGCACCGGCTCTAGCCGGGCGGGGTTGCGGGCCAGCGCTCGTACGTAGTGTCCGCGATCCTTCAGGACGCGGACGATGTGGCGTCCCAGGTAGCCGGTGGAGCCGGCGACGAGAACCCTCATCGTTGTTCTCCTTACATAATTGGTGTTGTGGGCAGGATGCTGCTGGTGTCGCCGAAGCCGCGGCGCAGCAAGGGCGCCCAGCTCCCCCGCAGGATCAGCCGGGCGGCCAGGCGCTGGACCGCATGGCCTGCGTGGGTGGCCGGTACGAGGCTGTGGGCGAACGAGCGGGTACGGCGTTGGCGGGCGGTGACGACCGGTCGCAGGCGGGTCTCGTAGGTGGCGAACGCGGCCGCGGGTCGTTGGGGTGGGCAACGAGCGCTTCGGCGAGCAGGTAGCCGCCGGCCATCGCGAGCGAGGCACCCTGCGCGGAGGCGAGGGTCAGCGCACCGGAGGCGTCGCCGATCAGTACCACGCGACCGGCGTACCAGCGGGGCGTCTCGATATGGGTGAGGGTGTCCATGAAGAGGTCGCCTGTGGGTGCGTGTGCGAGGAGTTCGGGCGTGTGCCAGCCGGATCCGGCGTAGATCGTCCGCAACCGTGCCGCCCGTTCTGGGCGCGGGACGTACTCGTGCGACGGGTCCCGGTAGAGGAACAGTGCGATCGAGGTGCCGACCTCGTCGGTGCGATAGAGAACGGTCTGCCGCCCGGGTTCTGCGAAGTGGGCGCGTACGTTGGTAAGTCCTGCGACGTCGGGCACGGCGTAGCAGGCCATGGTAAATCCGAGGGTCGCGGGCCCATCGTGACTCGGCACCGAAGACGAGTTCACGGGTACGCGAGTGCACACCGTCGGCGCCTACCAGTACGTCGAATTTCTCCCGGGTGCCGTCGGCGAACATCACCTCGACGGCATCGTCGCGCTGCTGTACCTCGGCGATGCTCTGACGATGGCGGACCTCGACGTGGTGCCGGACGGCGTCGGCGAGGACGGACTCGAGCGTGGTGTGCATCAGGGCGAGGTACGGGCCGCGCCGCACCTTCTCCGTGAGCGGCCTGTCCAGGCGGCCGGTGACCCGGCCGGAGTCGTCGACGTATGCGATCGAGTCCGAGCGCAGTGGACGCTCCGCGAGTCGATCGAGGATGCCCATTCGGCGGGCGATCTCGTACCCTGTACCGGAGAAGTCGATGCCGTAGCCGACCGGGGCGCGCTCGATGACGACGGGTCTGGCCGCAACGGGGGTAAACCGCCAGACCACGCCAGCAGTCAAGCTACTGTGGGCCGCTGCGCCGCACCAATCAGCTGGGGTCGCCTGCCAGTTCCAGCGGGCCATGCGTCGAATCGCGGGCGGTGGGTACCAGCACCCATGGGCTGCTCGGCATCAGCCCCAGGCCGGGGTGCCTCTCAGCCCTCCCCCCTCGCCGAGGGGCACCCCCAGCAAAGTGCAGAGCCCGAGCGCGAGGTCTGTACGTCGGTGCGATGATCCTGTGACGCCACCGCAGCGGATCCGTGCGAGTCTGGCCGTATGGAGTGGCCAGAAGTGTGCGAGATCGCGAGGTCGCTCGCCGGGGTGAAGGAGTACCCGACCGACGGAGCACTCCGCTGGACCATCGGCGGGCGGCTGGTCGCCCGTCGACTCGACGAGCAGTCCTTGGTCGTCAGGATGGGGTTCGCCCGGCGGGAGATACTCCTGCAGCAGTACCCGGAGGCGCTCTTCGTTCCGCCGCGGTTCGACGCACACCAGAAGGTTGTCGTCCGCATCGACCTCGCCGACCCGGGGCTGATCAGCCTCGTCCTCCGCGAGGCCTGGACGCTGCAAACCAGCTACTGATTCAGCCCACTACGGTCGGCGGATCGTTCGGCAGGCAGGCGGATGACAGCATTCCGGTCCTCCGGGCGAGCGGCGTCGCCTGTGTGGCTCAGAACGCGGGTCCGCAGCAGTTGCTCAACTTCGCTGACATCGACGCCGAGCGCACTCGCCGCCGCCGGCAACGCCAGCCAGGCGGCACGCAACCCGGCCAATGCCTCGACGTCGGCACGGCGCAGCGGAAACAGCGCGCCGTACGCAGGCAGGAGCCCCGCGGAAATCAACCGCCGTACTCCGGTAGAACCAAGCCCCAGCACCGCCCCCGCCTCCAAGACCGACATCCAGTGGTCAAGGCCCGACTGGACAACGTCGGACAGCAGCAGCCGTCGATGGGTGCGCGTGCGCGCCGGCAGGTGCCCGGCGCGCACGAGCCCGGCGACGCGCTGCGGCGAAACCCCGAGCAGTACGGCAGCCTGCGCGGTGGTGATCAACGGGTCGTCGACCATCACCGGCTCACCGAGCAACTCGGCCAACCGAGCACGGTAGTCCTGACTCAGCTTCTCGGCTGGCACTCTAGACCCCCTGTTGCCGAAGCCGGCTGATCCGACTCATCACTCAATGCGAACCTCCCTAGGATGCACGACGGCCGGCTCCAGTTGCTGGAGCCGGCCGCCTGCCCGTAGGCCGACCGGGCGGACGACGAATCCGGGAAGTCCGCCGGCACCCACGAGTCCTGCGCGGCGCCCCTTTGATCCAACGGCGCGCTCATTCCGGGCAACCTGCTACTCGTCGCCCGGAGCGCCCGGCCGCGCAGGGGCACTGCCGGACACTCTCAATTCGGTGCCGTCGTCCCCGCGGATGGGTCGGGCTCGACCCGAGACGTGAAGCGCGATACGACCACCGACGTCACCATCACGCTCCCACACGCGGACACGAGGCGTCGTATCGGGTGCGGTCACGATCAGGCGACGGCCGTAACACACTGTGCGGTCTGCCCCTGCTCGAGCAGAGCCCTCGATGCCCAACTCCCTCCGAAAGCATTCCGTCGCAAGCACGATCCGTCTGCTCGCGGTGACCGCCTGCTCCGGCGACTCGAAGCCCCAGTCCGCCAGTTCGACCGCTAACGGCCAAACCGCCGCGACCCATCAGCGACGCCGACGTCGGCACTCCGGTGGTGACCAGACCTACCGCTGCACCGTCAACTCCGGCGGCCAGCTGCTCGCCCTCGCCGAACTGCCGGCCGGATTCTCGATCGACAAGGACGACAGCGGCGATGGAGGTGCCGACGTCTCGGTCTCGTCCATGGACGCACGCTGCGCGCGGCTCGTCGCCCTCACCAATGCCGACCACCCGCCCGGTTCGAAGGCGTCCGCCAATCGGTCGTACTCAGCCGGCGCCCAGGGGCCGTTCATCGACGAGAGTCTGGACCCGATGGGATCCCCGGTGCCGTCCAGGCCCTGCGCTGCTCCTTCCAGCACGCGATCGCCAGTTGCCGCACGATGACGCTGACGATCCCGGGTGAGGGCCGGTCTCCGATCAGCGTCAGCCAGGTATCGGCTCCGAAGGCGGGCACGAACCCACGGGCGCCCCGGAGGACATCGACGGCGTCACCACGGCCGCGGTGACGAAGGCCAAGACCGTACTCGGAACGCACTCCGGCACCTGACGCTTGAGCCCGGGCAACTGCCTGGGCTCAAGCATGTCAGTAGAGCGAAGCCAGCAAGTCGGTCACGCTGCCGGAAAGGATCGGGGCAACGTTCGACTGAACGCCAACCAGTTGTACGGGTACAGCGCCAGTCGCGCTCACCGTGAGGTTGGACAGCGTACAGCCGGTGATCAACCAGCGGGTGTCGGCGAGATCCTTCGCAGTCAGATCCGTGTACCACAACGTGTTGCCGGTGAAGGTCGGCGGCAGGACGCCGCTGACGACGATGCCGTGCCCCGGGTCGGTCGGGACGCCACCGATCGGGAACGACGTGCCGGTCGACCAGAGCGCTTTCGCGCCGCCATTGCTGTGATTCGCAGTGTTCCCGGCGAACGAGCCGTGACCCCAGTTGTCGGACGATGCGACGCCGTACGGCGAGGTGCGGTTGAACGAGTAGTAGGCGCCATAACAACCGATGATGTCGTTGTCGTTGATCTCCCAGTTCCCGGACGAGTTCCAGATCGCCAGCCGGCAGTACGTGAAGCTGTTCCCGGACATGACGGAGTACTCACTGCGATCGGCCACCGAGACTCCGAAATAGCACCGGATGAACGAGTTGCCGCGGAGCTTGACGCGGTAGCCGAAGTAGTCGTCGGCCACCGATCCGGTCGAGACGACGCCGGCGCCGCGCCAGTTCGCGAAGTCGCAGTCGACGACGCGGACGTTCGTACTGCGCGTGATCCGGACGGCGACGTGCTCGAAGACCGGGTCGGCTCCGAGCGGATCGGCGGGCTGGCCAACGAACCGGACGTCGCGGATCGTCACGTCGCGACGGCCCGTGATCCGCAGGGCGGCGGTTGTCCCGGTGACCGTGATCCGCGCACCGTTGCCGATGATCACGCAATTGTCCGGCACCTCCACCGGTGCCGGCAGTACGTACGACGCCGCCGGCACCAACTCGACCTGCGGATGCGACGCGAGGAACGCTCCGAAGTCGTCGTCCGGCTCCAGAACCGGAAGGACTCCAGTCTTCCGCGAGGCGATCCCGACGGAACCCACGAGTGCACCCGCAAGTACGCTCCGCCGGGCAGTTGTCCCGGTCATGAGGTGATGCGGATCGATTGGATGGTGCCGGTGTAGAGCCAGCGGTTCGTCAGGGCGCCTGGGGGTGTGACGTACGCGC
>NZ_JBHWKR010000026.1:0-86825 GCF_042730855.1 Kribbella sp. NPDC059898 | reverse complement strand
GGGGGGGCGCTGACGCGCCGACCCACTAGCCAGCCCTGACGGGCTGCCAAAGGTTGCCCTAGGCAAGTGCTCACCCTTTGTGTTGGACGTGCCCGGCGCTGACGCGCCGACACGCCCAACACGAGCCTGACGGCTCCACGTTCACGATGCTGACGCATCGCAAACTCAAACCCCCAAACCCCTTACGCACAAGGGCACCCAACCCCCACCATTGCCACCAGCAACAACCCCTCCTCCCCTTTCCCCCGCTGCCGCCGGCCGCCACTCACACATCAACCTGCTACTCTAACGCCGACACGACTCACAACCAAAAACCACCACACCCCCGTCACCTCCAACCCAAAGCCCCCACCCACACAACAGGCAGGGGCCCCAGGCAACCTCAGGCCCGGGACGAGAAGGTCCCGACCGAGCCGCACTCGCAGCGAGCCTCTTGGAAGTTGACGCGGCCGTGAGCGCTGTACTGGCGCTCGAGCCGGTACAGGTGCTTGTGCCACGCCGCAAGCGGCTCAGTCCAGCCCTCGGGCATGGGAGCGTCGAGGGTCAGGTACAAGGGATGCCGGTTGGGCTGGGCGAGGTGAAGGCTGTGCCAGTACGCGCCTTCGGTGGTCGAGAGCACATAGTCGTACGCGCCGCAGGAGCACTGGGCGACCAGATCACCGAATCCGCCGTTGAGGTAGTCGCGCGTGGTGGGTACATCGAAGGTGAGGACGTGGGCGCTGTTGGCGGTCGCGGTGATCAAGTCATCGGGTCTCCTTCAGGTTTGTGGGCCGGTTCAGCCAAGGGTGTGGATGGTGCTGATCGGCTGATCGGCTGGTTCAGGCATCCTGTTCGTCGTTGTAGTAGTCAATGGCCCGTTCCGCGACCTCTGCGCCGTCGTAGCCGCGTCGGTCAGCAAGGTGCATCAGGTCCGCAATCAGGTCCGCGATCGATGTATCGATCTCGTTCGCTGCAGAGATCCCAGCTGATGCCCTGTAGGCGTGCAACGCGTTCTGTGCTGCGCGCCGGATAACTCCGTTGTTGGACATGGCTTTCCCCAGGCCTCAGATGCCGATCCGCATCCAATGAACCTGCCAGTCATGCGGCAGGAACCCGCCCCCTGACATCCACTCATCAAGCGCCTGCACCAGCTCGGCCAGCTCACCGCCGCATTCCAGCTCAAGCTGGCTCGACACCAGTGCACGGATCATCGCAAGAGTCTCGTTCGGATCCATCGGACTCTCACCCATCCCACTCGCATACCAAGCCTGCCAGCTCTGGCAGGTCTGACACCATCACGGTCGCCGTGTAGATGGCGTACTCACGCTGGCCCCTGCCGTCGCCTGTGTGCGGAAAGACCACGTCCTCCCACCAGTCCTCGATCCCTTCTGGAGTCAGATCAGCCGGACACTCCACGACGACGTACGCCCAGCTCTGCCGGTCAGGATAGAAGTTCTCGATACTCGCAATGGTCATGACTGACCCCTTGAAAATAAGGGGATTGGCTAGATCCCCGACCCTTGGTTGGTATCGACCACACTATCCCGCGACACCGACACTTCAGGGCCTACAACCTCTCCGGATCACCCCGCATGGGGTCCCGCCGGCCACGCAAGTACGGGTGGCTCTCTTGCTTCTTCGGAGAGCCACCCGTACTGACGTCTATTACGTGAGGCGGGGCCGCCTACATGTGTGCATCCTGGAACACCTTGCCAACAGCCCGCAAAGCCCTCAGATTGCGCGGACGGTTGCTCAGTCGCGTCACCATCGCAGTCAGAACCGCGGCTGTGTCGTCACTGATCGACCGCAAAGAACCGGTGCCACGGGCACCAGCAAACACCGCACGACCGTAGTACGGCTGGCGGGTACCAGCGAGCTCCGCGCTGATCGCCGATGCAAAGGGGTTAGTCGAGCACAGGTAGATCCCGTCGCCGAGCACCCACATTTCAAGGACGCCCTCGATCAGCGTCACGCATTCAACCGCCCCGCCGAGCACATGTCGCAGCCCATCCATCCCGTCATCTGCGGCGGTCCGAGTCCAGCTCTCACACTGTGTCCGTCCGTCGACGTCGACCACGAGGACCGTCAGCTCTGCCTCGCTCATGAGTGGACTCCTGCCGGTCCGGCCTGCTGATCCTCTACCGCGTCCAGCACGTCCCTAACGCCCTGCACAAGCACGCCACCCGAACGGATCACGCCGTGGCAACCCGTCGACATCCGCGACGTCACGGGGCCAGGAACAGCCATCAGCACCCGGCTGCAGAGCGAGGCCCACTTGCCCGTGATCAGTGCGCCGCTCCGCTCGGCTGCCTCGACCAGGACCACTCCTCCGGCCAGGGCCGCGATCAGCCGGTTTCGCATCAGGAACCGGCGCCTGGTAGGCGCCGAGCCTGGCGGAAGCTCGCTCACGATCAGCCCGTGCTCGGCGATCCGATCAAACAGCCCCTCGTTCCGGCGTGGGTAGCTCATGTCGGCTCCGCAGGCCAGGACGGCAACCGTCGTCCCACCGGCCGCCAGCGTCCCCATGTGAGCTGCGGCATCGATCCCGTAGGCCCCACCTGACACCGTGGACCAGCCCATCTCCGCGAGGCCGGACGCGAACTCCGATGCGACGTACTCGCCATACGACGAGCACGCCCGCGCCCCAACGACTGCCACCGACCGAGCCACCCCGCGCCGCAGGCTGCCACCGCCCCGCACCCACAGACCGAACGGCACACCGGGGAGATCCTGCCCGGACACATCCTTCAAGCCCCGCAGGCTCTCGACGCCCACAGGCCACTCGTCATCGCCCGGGATCACGAACCGCACACCATCGCGGGCGGCGACCTCAAGATCACGAACGGGATCCACCCCAACGGCCCGCGCTGCCCACTCCTCCACCTCGAAACCAGCACTGCGGATCCGGTTCAGCAGCTCAACCGGCGGCATAGTCAGATACGCCGACCGCATCGCGTGATCCGGCTCGATCACCCTGGTCAGTGCCGCGCGAGCGCGGCGGTCGTCATCGAAACTCGACATGGGAACTCCCGTTCCTTACGTGGGGATTGGCTAGATCCCTCTTGGTTGGTTCACCACCAACGCTACCGCCACCCACCGACAATCACGCCCGGTTTTGCCCGCCGGCGCACCCCGCATGGGGTCCTGGCCGGCGGGCAAACGTTGGGAGGGGCCAACCCCGGTGTCGAGTTGGCCCCTCCCACGTTCCAGTTGCTACGCCTTCTGGCCCCGCACTACCGCTTCGGTGATGAACCCAAGCGGCACGTCGGCCCCCTCCTTGCGTGCCTGCTTGCCGTCGAACAGCGAACGCTCGACCTCGCCGATGATGTGGACCGCGAACTCACGCCACCAGTGCGACCCCACCGTCACAGCCGGGATGGCGGCCGCCGCGATGGTGGCCGTGCCGAACGAGACAGTTCTCGGCAGACCAGCACACAGCTGGTCGCGCAGCTCGCCGATCTGCTCTGTGAAGGCTGTCGTGTCGTTGATCGCGGCAACGACCACGATCTCGTCACCACCGAAGGTTGCAAGGCACGCCAGCGGCAGGTCAGCAGCATGCAGCCAGCCCCGAGCGATCGTCCCGAGCCGTCCCATGAACGCGTTGCCCGCCAGGTGGCCGAACGACTGCGCGTCAACCGCTCTGCGGCCCTCAACGAACGACTTGAGGTTGTCCACGTCACCGATCGCCAGCCCGAACCCGATCCCGCCCCGCAACGTCAGCTGAAGGATCGTCGGAAGACACGCAAAGAAGTCCGGCCAGGCAACGAGGCCCGTCGTCGGGTCGTCGCGTGCTCCGCTGCACCACCCGCCCCTGGTCGGGTCAGGGAACCGGTCATAGCGCACGCCGCGCAGCTGCTGCCCCGACGTGTGGCTGTTGCCCCGGAGACGACGTGGAAGGGAACGCAATACCGACAGAGATCTACCCTGCATGAGGAGGTCCTCCGCGCTTCTGTGGGGTGGCTAGCCCCGGTGGTTGGTCACTTCCAACCTAGCGCCGAGCACCCCCGAAATCAGCCCCAAATCATCACCGGGACACCCCGCATGGGGTCCTCCCGGTGATGATCGGTTGCCAACCGCAAACACACGGGCTCCGGCGTCGGCATCTCCAACAGCGGGACGGCGGTCGGGTGCCGGAGGCTTCAGACGCTGATCGCCTGGTGATCTGCGTGAGCCGCGGTCAGCGCCGACATGACCAGCTCGGCGTCCGTCAGCGGCGCGGACGGGAACTTCCGTGACCATAGCCACCGACGCACTCCTCCGGCCCCACGCGATGGCGGAGCCAGCACCGGCGCGGCCGGCGTCACCAGCTCGACGCCTGGCGCGGCAATCAGCCCTTGCGCGACCGGGGCGGTGCAGAACACCCACCCACCACCGGGGATACGCATGACCGGAGGCCAGACCGACAGACGCTGGTGCTCGAGGCGCCGCATGCCATACGACCCCAGGACGAGCGGAACCCGCCAAACGGCCACCGCCGGCCCAGACGCGATCAGCAAGTTCGGTGGGAGCGGCACACGCCAGACCTCATCCACCTTGCTCGGGACGGAGATGGGCTCCGGCTCCAGCGGGTGCATGCCTGGCGTGTCGCACCAGCGATCACGGCAGCTGCAACGCCACGTGGTCCGCCAGCTCGTCGCGTCGGGATCAGGCACCATCGGCAATCCTGGCATCACAGCAATCCCATGCTCCACGTAGGCCCGAGCAGCCGTTCGCAGTCGTTCGCTCTTCTTCAACACGTGGCCAACCTCCTGGCTCTCATCATGGCCTATCGCTTCCGGCACTTGCTGTTGTCACGACTCGACGGCAACACACCATCGGTCTTCTGCGGCACCAGGACGCCGACCTCGACGTACTGGGGAACGGACAACACGTGGCCCATGCCAAGCCACGCCGGCTGCTCTCCCTCGACTCCATGCGCGAAGACACACCCGTTCGGCATGTACTCGACACTGGTCAGGCGAATCGGATCGCTCCAGTACTCCGGGTACAGCAAGCCGGCGGGCCGGTCTGCTTCGACCGGCCGACACCCGCCCGGCGTACGGACTATCGAGCCCTCCCCAACATCCGCCCAGATACTGAACATCCACCCGTCAGGCGCCACGGTGCGACTTCGCATCCTGCGCTCGAGCTCGGCCGCGGTCCGGGCCGGCACGTCGACCAGTCTCACGAGGCCGGCGGCCGCCGCGGCCCGTGTGGTGTGGTCGGTCCCGACCTTTGTCCCCGAGCCTGATAGCCCACCACGTCCGGCGCGTCCGGCGAACGTGCCCAGCGAGCAGGCCGTCGACCGTCACGGGATATCGCCCCTGCTCGTCGCGGGCTTCGAGCTCGTACCGTGGCGCGGCCTCGCGATCCTGCGCTCCGGTACGCATCAGCACCACTCGATGTCGCGGCCGAGACGGATCGCCTCGGCAGCCAGAGCTGACAGCCGGCCGAAAACGTCCGCGTAGTAGCCAGGCCGGATCCCACAGTCGATAAGGGTCAGCCCCTGCGGGTGGTGCCGGTAGTCGCTCGCCGGGATGCCTGTGTCGTCGCGCTCCTCAGCAAGAGCGAACATCACGCGCCCGAAGAAGTCCTGCGCGGTCGTGCCGCCGGACAGGTCCTCGTTGTGCAGACCGAGCGCATACAGGAGGACCACCGCGTTGGTCTGGGCCACGTTGACGTCGAGGTCGTCGTCGACGTCGCGGACTGCCTGCACGCAGGCGCCATAGATCCCGCAGGTCGCGCACTGCGCCTCGTGCGCGGCGAGCTCCTGGACAGCCGACTCGTAGCTGGAAGCGTTCAGCTGGATCCGAACTGGCCCAAGCCCGTCGTGACAGTCGAACTGAAACGCTCCGGTCGGGTTCGACTCGATCGTGAAGGTCACAGACATGACGACAACTCCTCTAACTGCCGTGCGGGATTGGCTAGATCCCGTTGGTTGGTTGCCGACAACACTAACCGCGGCCACCGACGTTCAGAGGCGAGTTCGCGCCGCCGGCGGACCCCATGCGGGGTGCGCCGGCGGCGGTTGACAAGACCCCCACGAGTCCTGTCACCGCCGCAGACCACAAGGAGGGGCTCACATCGCCGGGGATCCGGCCAGCGCCTCGCACAGCAGGCGGTGCCTCGTGACGCCGTCAACGTCGTCACTGCGCCGCAAAACATCGGGGGTCTGGGAGTCCATGACGACGGTCAGGTGCGCACGATGTCTGCTGAGTGTCACGCACGCCCTGCCCTTGTCCAAGGCAAACTCGGTCAGATCCCGGTAGCCCGCCAGCGGATGCAGAGCGACGACCGCGGCGCGCTCCAGGCCCTGCATCTGGTTGGCGGTGCCCACGAGGACGTCCGGCTCATCAGCAAGCAACGCCCGGATGCTGCCGACCTGCTGCGTGTGTGGGCAAACCACTGCCACATCGCCCCCCACCAGATCCCGGTCACCTGCCGCCGTGCGCAACGTTGCGCCGAGCAACGCCCGGACCCGATCGACAGCAGCGTCTGCGAGCCCCGCATCACCGATCCCACCGGTGACCGGCACCAACCGATGGGCCACCTCCGGAACGCTCACCCCGGACGGGTCGATGACCTTCTCGTCCGGACGCTTCGATGTAAACGGCAGATCCGAATAGAAGACCGGCTGAATCAGAGCCGTCGTCTCCGGGCCGAGCCTCCACGTGTGGCGCAAGGCAACAGTCTCGATCGCGTATCCGTGCGCCGCCCGCAACGCATCCGGCGCGGGCAGGTGCGGCCCGGTCGGGGAACGCCGCCAGCGTCCGGTCCGTCCAGTCACGACAGGATCGATCTGACCAGGATCGCCCACACACACAACCGATCCGCTGAAGGCACCCAATGCACCCAGGTCGGCATAGGTCGCCTGCCACGCCTCATCAACGATCAGCACGTCGCAGCCAAGCTTCGCCGGGTCTCCGGACAACCACCTAGCCGTCGTCGCCACGACACAGCCGCCGTGATCCGGAGAGAACGTCTCCTTCGCGCCAAAGACAACGGGAACGCCTTCGATCGTCGGTCTGTTCTTCTGGTCATTCGTGGCCCACAGCAACCGTGCACGGTCGCTCACCGCACCGAGCCGCTCCGCGATCTGGATCGCCTGTGCGCGAGTCTGCGCCGCCACGCCGACCCGCAGGTCTGCACGGTGGCCCAGGGCCGTTGCCAGCAGCACCACCAGCCGGGTTTTGCCCGCTCCCGGTGGCGAGCGCACCACCACGGCCGGATCGCCGCTCCAGGTCGAATGCAGCACCCGAGCCGTCTCGGGTGCGTCGAGCAGCGGCGAGCCAGGCCACTGCACCTGCGGTGCAGCAACTACGGGCGCGACCTCAGCACGGGCCGAGGACTTCTCGGGTCCGGTTCCTCGCGGATCCGCCGCCACGCGACGGGGAAGAGTACGCATCGTCTTGGTCCTTTCAGGCTCTCATTGGTGGGCTATTCGGAAGCAGCGAGGAACACGTCCAGCGGCACATCACGGCGACTCGTCACCGGCGCTCTTCCGGTGGTCAGCCATGACCGGCGAGCGCTGTACAGGCGGCGATACCGCGCTCTCGTTGCCTTCATCGCTTCCGGCGACGGAGGGGCCGCACGGACACTCACGCGAGCCCCTGAGACCGGCCGTCTCGCCGCCACGACGGACAGCACGAGAACCAGTTCCCCATCGACCACCACGATGTCGAGCACGGTGCCGGAGAACTGGCCATCCAACTGCCGACCATCGGCGTACCCGGCCCAGCCCACGATCTTGCTCTGTGACTTCAGACGGGTGGCGAACCGATCGCACGCGACCCCGACCGCCGTCGCCGGAAAACCCGTCAGCCCGCCAGTCACGCGACCACTGCTCACATGGCCCGTGTGCAACGCCCGCCGACACCACAGCGGATCAGCCAGCAACGCCGCGTCGTACAGGTCGGCAGCGTCGCACCGCTCCCGCAGCCCGGTCGCCGCGCGGCTCACGCTGTCGGGGCCGCGCCAGTCCTGACCATCCGCGTGCTCGCGCTGTGCGAAGCTCCACGACCAGTCGTCATCGTTCGCGACCGCGTCCAGTCCCGGCAGCACGCGACCATCACTGACCAGCGCCAGAAGATCGAGCAGGGTCGAGCAGTCGTCACCGAGCACCTTCAACCACCGACGCCACACCTGCGCCGATGACTCGGCGTGTGGCGTCTCGCCGGTGACCCACCTGGTCCGGCACAGCGGCACGAGCGGAACCACAGCCGTGCTGCCCGGAAAGTCCGACCGCTCACCCCACCATGCAATGTGCGCGGCAGCGTCCTCGTACTCGTCGTCTCCGTCGTTGCCGTAGGCAAGGTCCATCAGGAGCGGCAACGTCGACTCGTCATCGGTGACCAGCGTCGCCCACGAATCGGCAGACATCCGGACGCCCATCCCATGCAGCAGGTCGAGCGCATCGCGTCCCGATGCGGTGGTCACCGCCGCGTCAGGAACCACCGCAGCTACCTTGATGCTCCCGTTGGACCGCCAGGCACGCACCGCCACCGGACGCCGGACCGGCAGCAACGGCGCGTGACTCAGCCGCGCAACCGGGCAACCCGACGACGCAGCGTGGAGGCGCTGGGCCAAGTCGAACAGCTCGACCGTCATGACGTTGCCCTCTCTGCCCTCTCTGCTCTCTCAGCCCCGCGCCACCCGTCGCGCAGCGCCTCCACCGACGCGGCGGGTGCCGCCGCAGCCTCAGCGCCGGACGCCGCCGCGATCGCCTGCTCGACCGTGAGCCCGGTACCGGCCAGGAGCCTGTCCGCGAACTCCCGCAGATCCTTGCCGACCCCGGTCATGCCGCGTCCCGCCCCGGCAGGCGCGGGATCGTCACCGTGGTCGCCCACGAAGGCGTCTGCGGGCACTGCGCTGACCCGTCGGTGATCACCGCGCAGATCAGCCGAGCATCGATCGGCTGCCCCGGCCACGGGGTATACCCGTCGGTCAGGACGACCACCACGTCCGGGGCCGGGCGGTCCGCCATGGCCGCATCGATCCCTACCCGCATGTCCGTGCCGCCGCCACCGACCAGCTTGATCGCCGCGACGCTTGCCACCTTCTGGGGCACCCCCGTCTCCGCGTCACACGACAGCAGCCGCACCCGATCACGAGACACCTGACCGGCCCGGAGCACGCCGCCGACCTCGCCCATCGCGGCGGCAAGATCCTCAGCCCCCATCGACGCCGACGTATCCACCACGATCGTCACACGCACCTGGCGTCCCCGCATGGCCGGTAACACGACGCCCGCGACCCGCCGCCGTGACGGACGTAAGTAGGTGTAGTCCGTCCGAGAGGCAGCAGCCGACACCGCCCGCCGTACCGCAGCCCGCAGCAGCCGCGTCCACGCCACTGTCGACGGCGCGAGCGTGCTCGCAGCCCACCGTTCCAGGCCCGCCGGCAAAGTCCCCCGGCCCTTGGAGACGCCGTACTCCTGCACCGCGACGGCGACCGCCCTGCGCACCATCCCCGCAGCAGCCGCAGACAGTCCACCCGTTCCATCCGGCACACCCGCGCCCGGACCGTTACCGTCGATCTGCGGCGCGGGCAGTTCACCGGCGACCGCCGACGTACCTGCGCCTGAGCCGCACCCCGGCCCGCCGTCGTCCATCCCCGCCAGGAGATCCGGGTGCGCCTCAGCGGCCTTGCGCAGCGCCGCGTAATACTGCTCTGCCAGCAAGCCGTCCGGGAGGCCAAGCGCGGAAGGGGTTACCACACCTTCGGGAAGGCGCACGCCTGCCGCGATCAGGTCATCGTTGATCTCCGCATCCCCCGCCAGATTGAACGCGATGTGGCTACGCGGGATCGGCAACGCATCCGCACGTTCCGCGTGGTCACGAAGCAGATGATTGACCTCGTGCAGCAGCGCCGCACCCCCTTCCACGGGCGACCACCGGGCCGGGCCGATGAGCAGGTCCGGGTCCATGTAGAGACGCCAATGAGCATCGACGGCGAACGTCCCCAGTCCCGGAGCAGCGACCGGCGAGACCGCGAACAGCGCGTGCAGGAAGTAGGGCATCGACTCCCCCGCCACCACCCGAAGCGCACGGAACGCGTCCAGTTCGATGCCTGACAGCGCGCGAACCGGCCCGCTCACGCCGCACCCGCAACGTCAGCCGCAGTCTCGGACAACGGCGCGACCGTGAGCCCCGCCGCTTCGAGAACCGGACCGAGGGCCTTACGCACCGACGCGGGCCACGTCGCACGCGGCGGGCGAGCCCGAATGTGGGTCCGCGCAGCGGCCACAGCAACGTCAGCAGCCCCGTTCTCAGCCGCCGCGACCATCGGCCCCCACGCCTCGCGCCAAGCCTGCACAGAGCCACGAGACGCCGCCCAGGCAACGACCGCCGACAGGACAGCCCAAACGCGGTCCGGCCTGCCATTCCATGCCACAATCGACGGGTCGGCGACCACCGCGTCAGGCGTCGGCAGATCCATCTCCTGCCGCCACTTGAGGAACTCGGTTCCGGCACCCTCACCGACAAGGCCCAGAACCAGCACCTGGACCGCAGCGTCGTCGCCATCGCGCACATGCGCGAGCGAGCGCGCAAGCATCGACCACGTCCGCCGCGACGGCCACGCCCCGCCCGTGCCGTCCGCATCCTTGGGCAGTGCGTGCAGCAGTTCGGGACGCGTCCGGATGAACGTCGTCACCGCCCCCATGAGGGTGGCCCGCCGCAGGTCGTCGGCCCCGATCGCCCGCGAGGTCGGCGGAGCAGACCATCCCGTCGTCTCGCCGTCGATCCACTCGTCGGTCGTCGGCGCGTACGGCACGTGGCAGAAGCGGTTCGCCAGCGGAGCAGCCAACTCATAGCCGCCTGCCGCCGTGTCCGGAGGGTTCGCGCCCGCCACAATGCGTACGTCACGCCCCAGGTGAAGGTCTCCGACAGTACGGTCCACCGTGACGGCCAGCATGGCCGCCTGCACCGTGTCCGGGCAGGTCGTCAACTCGTCCAGGAACAGGTATCCCGCGTTCTCAGCCGCAAGACGCTTCGCCCACGCCGGGGGGTCCAGCACTACGCCCGCAGGGGTCACCACCGGCAAGCCCGCCAGGTCCGCAGGTTCGCGGATCGACCCCAGAACGGTCTCGCACAACAGGCCCTCGTTCGCGGCGATTCCCCTTACAAGTGAAGACTTTCCGATCCCCGGATCGCCCAGCAGCAGGACAGGGACACCGGCCCGTCCGCACGCGTCGATCACCGTCACCGTGGTCGCAAGATCGCTCATGTCGTCGGCACTCCTTCACATCTCCGGGTGGCTAGCCCGGTCTTGGTTGGTGACGACAACTTAGGCAGACTGCAGGGACGGAATCCGGGCCATTTGGACCCCATGCCGGGTGCCCCGGCGGAGCGCGTGCCGACCGCCGGTTGGGGGTTCGGGAGAATGGACGGTATGACTGCTACAGAGGCCTGGAAGCTCGACGTTCTGCGCGGCGTCGCCGACGTCCTGGGCGACACCGAGAACGGCCTAACAGGCAGTCAGATCGCCGACCTGCTCGGGCGGTTGCGGTTCCCGGATCCGCAGCCGGCCGCGTCGAAACGGGCGCGGCTGCTGGAGGCCTTCATCGCAAGACACAACCAGGACCGCTCGGCCAAGCGCATCGTCACTTTCATCACCTACGCGATGGCACCTGCGGGCTACGTCGGCTCCCAGCATCTGTTCACGTGGCGGCAGGACCACTTGAACGAGGTACTCACGTTCGCCGGCCTCCGAGTCACCGACACAGGGCAGGTCGCCAGGGGTGCTTCCTCGTCGACGCTGGACGAGGCAGCGCGCCACGCAGCATCGCTCCAATCGGAACTACGCCGACGTCGCACCCATGCCGAGGTCCTGCGGTACTGCACCCTCGAGGTCTTTGCGAAGAACAACTTCCACGCCCAGCTCGAGGCCGCCAAGAGCGTCTTCGACAGGCTCCGTGTCCTGTCTGGATCACACGGCGACGGAGCTCAGCTCGTCGACGACGTACTCGCGCTCGGCCAGTCCGGCATGCCGAAGATCGCGATCAACTCGCTGCAGACGCCCACAGAGCGGGACGAGCAGAAGGGGTTCGCGAACCTCATCAAGGGCCTCGCAGGGCTGTATCGCAACCCGGTCGCCCACGACCCGCGGCTGACCCGGGCCGTCGCCGACGACGAGCTGCTCGAGCTCCTTACCACCCTGTCGATGATCCACCGGCGCCTCGACACAGCCGCCGTACGCTGAGCCCCCACGTTCTGGAACTCCGGACGCCACTCGTAGCCCGGGGCACCTTTCACGCCACCGTCGTCCCGCTGACAGTGTCAGTCGCTTGCGATGATGGTGAGATAGCCGACGAGCAGGTCCGCGGCCGTATTCACGGCCGCTCTTCGTTCCGCGGGGCTCATCGTTTCGCACTCAGCCCACATCTGGTCGTTGTTGCGGTTGCTGCCAATGCGGGCCAGACGACGGAACTCGGGGGAGGCTGGTCCGGGGACCGCGTCGTCCAGGAGGTCCGGAGTCAAACCGCCGGCGAGCTTCTTCATCGAGACGCAGGCCAGCTCGATCAGTCGGGCGGTCGTGGCCGGGTCCTCGATCATCAAGGTCAGGTGGACATCTTGGCAGCTGTTGCATGCCTGGATGACAGCGCCCAGATACTCGGCCAGCAGCCGGCCGTCGACTGGCCGTCCCTTCGCGTCCGGCGGGGGCAAAAGGCCAGCATCGTGCTCGTGGCTCCTCGGACCATCACCCATCTGTGCCCCCAATCGCCGGCCCTGTCCCAGCCCGGGTCCAAGGACCTGCTCATCGCAGGGATCGATCCCTCGTCACGGTACCTGTCCGCCAGACGACGACGCGACATCTCCGTGTCACTGCCGTGACCGAGTTCTGACCTGCGGGCGCTTAAGGACTGATAAGCCCACTTACCGGTTCCGGTTTGGGTCCCGGGCTCGCCGCCGGCCTACGTTGGTGGCTCGATGCCGTCAGGCACTCACGAGAGGATGGCCAAACCGTGGACGTCGACCCCACATCCGAGATCAGCTACGACGACGTGATCGTGATGACGCGCTGGATGGCCAGCGAAGGATTCACGCCGGACGAGATCGCCTACGCGGTGGAGAAGCCGCACAAGCATCTCGACTATGTGCACAGGGCAGCCGCTGGACTCGCTCCAGAGCAGTAGTTGACCGCAGGCTCAGCGGCACACCCCTCCAGACAGGCCGACTGACAGCCAGTACTCGAGGCGCTGTCCGAGTGTCGGGCGTGGAGGCCATTGGCCTTGAACTCGGGGCAGTACATCGAGTCCGAACTCGGGCAGCTCCATCCGCTCATGGCGTAGCAGCCGTTTGAATGATCGAAGGTCGCGGATCCACAGGAGCCGGCTGTCGGAGTCCCGGCCGAACATGGCCTCGTATGCGAGCAAGTTGTTCCGTGCAGCCGTGGCCGATTGGAATCCGAGCAGCCATGATGCGATCCCTTCTGCTTCGACGGTGTCGCGGCCGAGGCGGGAGGGATCGTTAGGCCGGTAATCGGTCAGCAGGCCGCATCGGTACAGGAGTCTGGTCAGGGCTTGGCTGCTTGTGTCGTTGTCGCTGACGGCCCACGGGCCGTGTTCGAGTGTGATCTCGGCGAGCGCGACGGGGAAGCCGGCCGCGCGTATCGCGGCGGCGCGGTGGTTGCCGTTCACGTTGACGCGGTGCACGGGGCCGCGAGGTGTCAGGGAGGTTGTGAGCGACAGTCCTTCGCCGAGGATTTCGTCCATGCCCGCCGGATCGCCGGCCTCCCTGACCAAGTTGAGCCCGAGCTCGGCGAGTTCATCAGGTGTGCAGTGGTACGGGAAGGCTTCGTGACTCGTGACGGGGATATCGCTCGGCCGCACCCAGGCGTAGACGGGCCTATCTTGTTTGCCGGTGGCTGGGTGCTGTGGTCTGGGCGCTGCGAGTACCTTGTCGAGCTCAGCGCGCAGCGTGGCCTGGTCGGTTCCGCGGCGCCGGTCGCAGTGTGTGCGCCACAGCTCGACGGCGCCGCGGTGCCCTGCGAGATCGGAGGCAGGAATCATCCCGGTGGAGGCCAGCATGTCCTGGGCGTGGTCCACATCCGCATTAGAGGCGTCTACGGCGAACGCCGAGGCGTCGACACCGCTGGGGTCGTCGGCCGACCGCACCTCTTCCGCGACGGAGTTCCTCCGGGCCTCCATCTCTGCCTCGAGCTCTGCCTCGGCTTCGGCCACACGTCGCTCGATCTCCGGATCGCTATCCATGACGCACCTTCACCCCATGCCTTGCCCGTAGGTCGTGTGAACGGGCGCGCTGGCGCACTGGACCGCTCGGCGGGGTCACCGGCCTGGTGACCAGGCGAGTGTTCTCGCCGATTTTCAGCTCCG
This sequence comes from Kribbella sp. NPDC059898, assembly GCF_042730855.1. NCBI lineage: Bacteria > Bacillati > Actinomycetota > Actinomycetes > Propionibacteriales > Kribbellaceae > Kribbella > Kribbella sp. NPDC059898. The sequence goes on along the minus strand of NZ_JBHWKR010000026.1, from coordinate 72,532 downwards.
CTCTTTGAGGTGGTCCGGCAACCACTCGGCGCGGACCTCAGCGCCGGCAGCGGTAGGTTTCCAGACGGTCCAGCCGTTCGCCAACCGCGCGATGTCGAGCCATCCGAGCCGAATGAACAGGTCGATCCAATCCGGCGGCAGCCCTGGTCGCGGACGCCTGTCGTAGGTACCAACGACTCTCCGCGGGGCAGGAAACTCCTCGCCGGTGCGTGGATCGTAGCGTCGCAACTGGCCGTGCAGGGTGCCCCAGCCACGGAGATCCTCGAGGGTCAGGGCGATCGCCCGCCGGTGTGCATCTGTCAGGGCGGCGACGGCCTGGTCGCGCTGCGCCGGCGACAAGCTCTCGTCCGGCACTATGCGCTCGCTCATGGATCCGGCCCCTCCCTTCGTCTCGACATTCGTGCGGCCCGCAGCTCATCGCGCGTGCTCAGTCCCGTCACGGGCCTGGTGGTCTGCAGTGGACCGCCCCACGCCCACGCCGGTCCCTGCTCCGTTCAGGAGGTGCTTGGGAACGGGCTCGCTGCATCGTAGCTCCCCTTCGCAGACCAGATACCCGACCCTCCAAAACCATTGACACTGGTCAATGCTTTACGTAATCCTTGACCACGGTCAAGAGTTTTCTTGATCGCGACTCACTGCAGACCGTGCCCGTCCGGGCCCTCTTGCACCAAGGGAGTGGGAATGACCGCATTGCATCTGTCCGGTCCGAGCGAAGAGGCGCCGCACGCGCCTATCTCGGCCGACCAGGGAGTGGATCTGACGGCCGCAACGACGGCTGCAGCAGGGTTCCTGTCCGCGCTCGGGTTCGACCTCGATCAGGGCGGACTGGCTGACACCCCCGGCAGGATGGCGCGGGCGTACGCCGAGATGTTCACGCCGCGCCCGTTCAACTTCACGGTGTTCGAAAACGACGAGGAGTACCGAGAGCTGGTGATCGAGAGAGCGATCCCGTTCGCCAGCGTGTGCGAGCATCACGGCCTGCCGTTCATCGGCACCGCCGATGTCGGCTACCTTCCCGGCAAGAAGATCCTCGGCTTGTCGAAGATGGCCCGCGTGGTCGAACTGTTTTCCTGCCGCCCGCAGGTCCAGGAGAGACTCACCATGCAGGTCGCCAGGTTCCTCGAGGAGCGTCTTTCGCCGCAGGGTGTCGGGGTCGTGATGCGTGCCGAGCACATGTGCATGAGACTCCGCGGCGCGCGGGTCGCGGGCGCCGAGACGGTCACCTCCGAGGTTCGCGGCGTGCTGCGGAAGGACGCGAGCGCCCGCCAGGAGTTCATGGCGCTGACCGGGAGCACGCGATGACGACGACCTTGATGACCACCGCGACCACCATCACGATCGGCGGCGGCGAGTTCGCCTTCTCCGCCGCGCACAGCGGTATCCACGACGGCCGCTTCGAGTGTCTCCACGGCCACACGTTCACGGTGGCTGTTCATCTCACGGGCACGTTCGACGCCGACGGCATGGTCGTGGACTTCGTCGTCGTGAAAGCCGCGCTGCGCGCGGTTCTCGCGCCGATGCGCAAGCGCACGCTGTTCGCGCTCGATACTCCTGAGGTGACGATCGAGCGGCACAGCGACCAGGTCGTCGTCACCGGTGCCGGCAAGCAGTACAGCCTGCCGGCCGAGGACGTCTTGTTGCTGCCGACAACGAGCACCAGCACCGAGGCGATCGCCACGTACCTTCTCGACCGGGTCATGAACCAGCTGCCACCGAGCCCGGGGGTCACCAAGGTTGCTCTCGAGCTTGCAGAGTCTCCGACCAGCTCGGCACGAGTCGAGGTGTCGCTGTGACGGCCGCCGACCGCCCGACGGTCCGCGCCGGCCTCGGTCATCGAGGGCAGGTCACGCTGATCCTGAGCTTACTGGTCGACCAGCTCAGCGCCGGCCAGTTGCCCGACGTCACCGGTTGGCGGCCGCGGAGTCCGTGGGACATCTGGTGGGTCTGCTTCCGGACGGGGCTGCCCGCGAGCACGCTCGGATTGGCGCACCTGCTCCAACTGGGCGCCCGCATGGCCGAGTGCGACGCCTGCCGGCGGCTTGTCGTCGACCTGACCAGCAATGCTCCGACCCACCCGGGGCCCGATGGCGACAACGAGTGTGGCTGCTTCACGGCCTGGGCCGTGTCGCTGCGCTCCCCCGAACCCCAGATCCATTGGCCGGCGCTCGTCTCCGGCGTGGCCATGGTCAAGCCGGGCACCGAACTGGGCGCTGTGACCGATCTGCTCTCTGTGGACTTCGAGATCCACGAGCGGATCACACGCGCCCTCACCGTCGCCGACGTACGGCGGCTCTACCCCGACGCTTACGGCGCCGCGTTCGTCAGCGGCCGTGATGCTTACCTGACGTCGTCGCCGAGCACGGTCCTGACCCTGCGGGCCAAGACCCCGGCCCGCGCCGGCACCGAGTACAAGCGATCAATCCGGCGAGCCCTCGGCCACGGTGACCTGCTGCGCAACCACCTGCACATGCCCGACAACCCCGGCGAAACCTGGTGCGACCTGCGCCTGCTCGCCGGCGATCACAACGATCTGTACCGGAGGTACGACAGTGGACACGCGACCGATCGAGTGGATCACTACCGGCATCTTCTGGGACTCGAGCAGCCCCGTTCTCGCGCTCGCTGACCGGGCAGGAAACCCCAACAACGTCCCTGTCGCCCCGGGTGACCGCGTCGCGGTGTGCCTCGGCGGGCCGCGACGGTGCGTCGGCTGGTGGCTGCCAGAGGCTGGGCGGCGCCGCCCCTGCCCGCAAGGCCGGGAGATCGCTGCGGCTGGTGGCGTGGCTCAATGTGAGACCTGCAGCGCGAGTGATCCTGGCCGCGCGTTCGCTCGCGACGAGATCCATGACGATGGAAGGCGCCACGCGCTCTACCTGGCGTGGTTCGGGCCTCAGCTGCTCAAGGTCGGAATGACCGCGGTTGAGCGTGGCGCAGATCGGCTCGCCGAGCAGGGAGCCATCGCCTACGTCTGGATCGGCTCTGGATCGAGGCCGGCGGTTCGCCACCTGGAACAGCGAGTCTCGGCCGCACGGATCGCCCCTCAGCGTCGTCGCAGGCCCGAGAAGGTGACGGCGTGGTGGTCGCCGAGCAGCGCCGCATCGCGTGCTGGCGAACTGGCGACCGCGCGTCGACTCGTCCAGGGCTTGGCCTCAGACGACATCACGCCGCTCGGGCCGGAGGTGCATGACAACTTCGACCAGTTCGGCATCGCCTCGCTGCCCGACAGCTACGACGAGCTCACCGATCTGGCCGCGGACGCGGCTCTCGTCGGCACGGTGCTCATCGCCTGCGGGCGCGACCTCCTCATTGACCTTGTCGGCGCTGGTCCGACGCTGGTCGACAGCCGCCTTCTGGCCGGCCGTCCCACGTCACCTGCCATCGCCGACCGCACCGCCGGGATCGTCGCTGTTGCGCGGACCCGGCCTCGGAGCCCCGATGCTGACGACACCCTCTTCTGAGACACACCCACGACGCACCGAACGGCTGGTTGTTGCCGAAGGCATGCCTGGAGCAGGCAAGACCACGGCGCTGCAGATCCTCGAAAGCAGGGGCCATGTGGTCCTCGGCGAGTACACGACTCCGGCTGGGACGACAGTCCCGGTCGGCAGGCATCCGTCTGTCGAGGACGACGTCTCCCACCAGCGCAACTGGCTGATCAAGAACGCGCAGGCCCGAAACGCCCGGCGGCAGGGGCAACAGCCGGTGTGGCTGGATCGCGATTGGCTCACCTCCCTCGCGTACGCCGCGAGCCTCGCCGACCACGCACTCCTCACCCACAGAGCAACCTGGGCCGTTCAATGCCTCGCCGCCGGGGAACTCGACATCGCCGACACCTACGTCGTGCTACACGTCGATCCGGGCACGAGCCTGGCGCGACGCGCCGCACGCCTCAACCCCGGCCACGTCTGGGCCCATCAGGCTGCGCTGGGCCTTCTCGCTCGGTTCTACACAGACCCCGTCGCTGCCATCGCACCGGCTCACCGCGGTCTCGCGCAGCGCCTTGCAGCCGCCAACTGGCGTCATCTGCACGCCCCGACCATTACCGAGGCGGTCGCCGCCCTCGAGCACGAGGGCCTCGGCTGATGAGATCGCTCACTGTCGCGGTCCTCATGCATGACGGCTTCTACGGTTGCGGTACCGGCGCGGGCCAATCCAATCGTGCCCTGCTCGGGCAGCTGATCGAACAGTTGCCTCCGGCCACAGACTTCCTCGTGATGCCGGTCCGCCTTGACCCGACCAGCAGCGAGTACGACAGGCAGTGGCACATGGCAACCAAAGCCCTTCTGGAGGACGCACGTCCGCATGGATCGCGCTGCGCGGTCGTTCCCTTGGAGAACGGCACCGACGGTCAAGTCCGATTCGCAGGTATCCCCAGCTTCGACCACGTAGCCCAGGACGCCGCCCGGCATCTCAGAACGCGGTTCGCGAACATCGCAGGTGGCCCGAGACCGTGGATCGTTGCCCTTGATGTCCCGTTCTTCGGCCTCGGCAGCGCCCTCGACACAGATCTAACCGGCAGGCTGGTCCTGGTTCCCCGCTCGAGCGCGAAGCTTCATACCCCGGACGACGCCAAACGCATTGCCTGGGAAACCCGCGCGCTGACGTCCGCGACGGGCCGCGGAGCACGAGTGGCAGCCATCTCGGCCCACATGCGTCAGCACCTGCAGAGCGACTACTTGGTCGATCCCAAACAGATCATTGATCTGCCGAATGGACTCGTCGACGCCGATTGGCGACCACCGCTGGACGGCCCGATGCAGCCCCCCGGGCACGGCGCAGCAGGGTTCGTGCTCTCCATGGGCCGCGCGACCCCCTACAAGGGGTTCGACGACCTGCTTGATGCGCTCAACATCCTCCGCGAGCAGCATGTCTCCGTTCCGCACACCGTCTTGGCGGCTGTCACCGACGGACTGGAGGTGTCCAGCTACCAGCGCCACCTGCAGCGACGGATCCTCGATGAGGGTCTGGACGTGTCGCTGCTGACGACCTTCTCGCCGGCCGTCCGGTCCCTGCTGTGGCACCCGGCGCTGAACGTCGTTGTCGTCCCCTCACGCACCGAGCCCTTCGGCAGGATCCCGCTCGAGGCGCACGCAGCCGGAGCGTCGCCGGTCGTAACAACGACGGCCGGGGGCCTGGTCGATCAGGTAGCCGACGGGCTTACCGGCTACACCTGCGCTCCGGCCGACCCGGTCTCGCTCGCATCTGCACTTCGCCGGGCAGTGAACACCGGTCCGGCGGATCGTGCGCTGATGCGGGACCGGGCTCAAGCCGACGCACGTCGTCGGTTTGACCATTCCGCGGCCGTCAGGGCGTTCGTTGCTCGCCTCGTCGACGAAGTCGACTAGCCCCGAAGGAGCTTCAGTCAGTCCTCGTGCTGCGCTGCTGCGGTCGGGCATTCGACAGGCAGCCGCCAACGGCTTCCCGCAGCCGCGGCCGCGGCCGCGGCTTGCCGTGTTCCGGCCTCGCCCCAGCCCAGTAATCGGCAGGCCTCGTCGAGCGGGACTAGCCAGCGCCCGTGCAAAGCGCCTCCGTCTGGATCCGCATGCCGTGGGCGGAATCCGGCAATCAGGCCGGCATAGCGCGTACACGCGGCATTGTTCTCGTGTGAGCCGGACTCGTAGCCGAGGTAAGCCAGATCGTCGATCTCGACCTGTGACTCTTCGAGGGCTTCTCGCCGAAGGGTCGCCTCGCTCGATTCGTCAAAGTCTTCGGGAGACCCACCCGGCAGATTCCAGCCTCCAGCGGTCTCCTGGATCAGGACCCGGCCGTGGTGGTCGAAAAGCCAGCCGTATACCTGGGCGATGCGTTTGTTCGCAGGTACGGCGTACGGAAACCACACGTACTGCGGACTCGCCGTCTCGGTCACGTTCCGCACGGTATCGCCGACCTCGAGGACCTTGGTGCTCGACTCGCCGCTCAGTGTTCGTGGCGAGCTGTCGGTGCCGTGATGAAGGACAGAGGCATGGCGGAGGATGTGCGGCTTGAGGCGTTCAGAGATCTGGTAGTCGGATACGCCGAGAAGGCTCAGCTGGGCTCAGTGGCAGTTCAGGTCTCGCCTCGGCTCCGAGACTGGGCGCGAGGCGCAGCTCGTGGCGGCACAGCACGCGTCTTGGTCGGCCCTCGCCTTCTCGCAGCCGATACTGAGGCGCAGCACTGGTTCGCAGCCCACGAGGTCGCCAGACTTGCTCATCGCCGTCCGCGATTGGGGGCACGGCAAGAGGACCTCCGCCGCGGCCGGCTGGGCCGTGGTCGGCAACACCTTCCGGTCTCATGCCGGGCTACGGTCCGGCAGCGCGGCCGGTGAGGACGGACCTTGCAGGTCGGCCGGGTCGATCCTGCGCGGGTCAGGGGCCTCGTCGGATGAGTGATACATCGCCTGGGCCAGCACCAGGGTCGCGTCGCACTCTGCGCAACAGAACCTCGTATGCATGGAGTCCACTTCGGTGGTAGTCCAGTGGATATGAAGGTCGTCGCCGACTTTCCATACCTCATCGACCTTGGTCCAGCGAGTGGTCTCGCTGACCTCCATGATGCTGTCGATTGCTCCACAGTCTGGACAGCGCAGCCGCAGCATTGTGCTGCCGTCCTGGCGCTCGATCTGGATCTCGCCGGGCAGTCTGTCAGGCACCTGCTGCCTCCTTATCTGTTCGCATTTTGATGCAAGGGTGCTGGCCAGGCATCAGCCGGCCGCGCGGTGTCCGGCGATCTTCCCGCATATACCTGCTGGTGGTTACGGCGCCCAGAGGTCACCGAAGGTCGCCATGACGTAGACGATATCGATGAGGCACAGTTCCGTGCCGTCGCTTGGTGCCAGCTGGGTGAGATGCGGCTGCCAGACGTTGAAGGTCGATGCCGTCAGTGCCGACGTCCACGGGGCGAGGTGATCGACGACAGAACCGTCCGCAAGCACCGTCCAGCGTTCGTCAAGTACGGCAACGACGGTGACTTCGAAGTTCGGTGTCCACGCCAGGCGCACGAATGCCGCGCTCTGGCACAGATCAAGCGCTCCCCTGGCCACCCCTAGCAATGCCGCGTGCGCCCGGCGGGTCCGATCGCGGGACTCGGGGCTGCCCATCGAAGCCCGGCTCGGCGACGCTCTACCGCCGGCACTTGTCCTGGTTGACGTGCCGGCACTTCCGATGATCATGGTCCCACCGACCTCCCTGACACAAAACTCTTGACCAGCGTCAACCGTTCCACATTCCTTGACCAGGGTCAACCATTTCGCACGAGTAGAGCCCCCGTCGTCAGTCCTCTGCGACAGTCGCCACCGCCCGCCCGTGCGCGGTCGGCACGATCGGCACGGTCGGCACGGGATCTACGCTGACCAACATGCAGATGGCAAGGGACGCCCGCGCCCCACAAGGCGCTGTCGGACGAACTCGGCGCAAATGCTCCGTCGACGGATTCGGTGACAGCCCCATGCCATGCACCGGCGCACCTCGCATCGCCTGACACCCGGCGGCCACGCGTGAATGCAGATCTCCAGCCCGCGGGTTACGGTGAGTTGCTCGCCCGGCTCAAGGACGAGGTCCGGGCCGCCCGGCTGCGTGCGCACCGCGTCGTGAACACCGAACTCTTGTCCTTGTACTGGAGCATCGGTCAGGCGATCCTGGATCGTCAGTCCAGCGAGGGCTGGGGAACGCGGGTCATCCATCGGCTCGCGGACGACCTGCGCGCCGAGTTCCCGGAGATGCGCGGGTTCTCCGGGCGGAACCTTCAGTACATGGCAGCCGCGGCCCAGGCCTGGCCCGATCCAATTGCGCACCAACCTGCTGCGCAATTGCCATGGGCCACGCGGCTACTGCGGTCGAGCGCGGCTGGTCGCGCAACGTGCTGCTCAACCAGATCAAGAACCGGCTACACGAGCGTCAAGGCGCAGCACCTTCGAACTTCGCTTCCCTGCTTGCTCCTGCAGATTCGGAACTCGCTCAGCAGCTCACACGCGATCCCTATGTCTTCGACTTCCTCGACATCACCGAGCCAGCCCACGAGCGCGAGCTCGAGCAGGGGTTGATCGACAGCTTGCAGCAGACTCTGTCCGAGTTCGGACGAGGCTTCAGCCATGCTCATGCCGGAAGATTGCCGGCGATTCGTCCTGAAGCTGGCCCCACACGTCGAGGCTGCGATCGCGGCGATCGCGGGCAACCCGCCGCACTCCCCCGGTGTGATTCCGTCCGACATTGCCCGTGCGGTGGTGTGGCGCGGGGCAAAGGCTGGTGTTACCAGCCCAGCTCGGCGTACGCCGTACCGCTGAGGTAGTTGTCGAGCCCTGCGCGCGGGTACGGCACCATGTCGTCTGGCAGCTGGTCGAGCGGGAACCACTCGATCGCGCCGCATTTGTGCGGCTCTGCGTTGACCGGCTCGCCTTCCCACGCGGTCGCGATGAAGAACAGGCCGACGCGAGGCAGCTCCGTCGCGTGACTCCGGTGCATCGCGTGGACCAGCCGCAGGGCGCCTGGGTCGACCTTGATGGCGGTCTCCTCGTAGGCCTCGCGCGCAGCGCACTCGATGGGGCTCTCGCCCTCCTCGAGGTGTCCGGACGGCATGTGCCACTGCCCGTCGGCGTACCCGGTTCCCTGTCGCTGTGCCAGCAGGATCTGGCCGTCACGGATCAGTAGGAGGTGGACGTCGATGATGGTGCGGAACCGCTCAGGTTTCATGCTGTCGCGCCTTGCTGGTAGTCGGTGGGTGCCAGTTGCGGGGTTGGTTCAGCGAGGCTAGCCCACCTGGCGCGGATCGCGGTGCTGATCGCGCGGACCGTGTCGCACGGCCGGTGTGCGTCGACGTCGACGGTCAGCACGTCGACACCGCGGCCCGCGAGCCGATCGGCAGCATCGGCGTAGTAGCCCAGGTCGATGTCGGTGCCGCCGTTGTCCTCGAACCGGCCGGAGCTGACGCCGCGGGCGCGCAGCCGGGCCCGGATGGTCGCGGCCGTGGCGGTCAGGATGACGGCCAGGTCGGGGGCGTCGGCGGCGCTGTTGATGGCGTCGATGAAGTCCACCGGTACGCCGTCGCGGCGCTGCAGCACCAGCGAGGTGGCGACGTACCGGTCGCACAGGACGAGCCGGCCGGCGTTGAGCGCGGGCCGGAGTTCGGTGTCGAGGTGGTGGTACCTGTCGGCCGCGACCAGGCAGGCCAGTGCTCGGCCGCTGAACTCGTGGGTGCCGTGCCGCGCGAGCTGACCGATCGCACCGCGCGAGGGCTCGGCCGTCTGCTGGACCGGGATGCAGTACTCGGCGAGCTCGGCGGTCAGGCCGGCGATCGCGGTCGACTTGCCGACCCCGCCCGGGCCGTCGAGGGTGACGAAGAAGCCGGGCCACCGGCGGTCCCTGGTCATGCGACCGCCCTTGCGCTGTTGCGCGCGAACTGTTCCCGGGACAGGTCGGCCATGTGCCGGCGGACCTCGTCCACGGGCGGCTCTCCGAACTGGATCCCAACCGAGAAGTTGAACTCGTCGCGCGAGCGCATCGCCTCGTCCAGGCCCTCATCGGTCAGGTCGACCGCCCCGTAGGCGAGCAGCTGCTCGGCGGTGTAGCGGCCGCTCGCCATCAGCCGGTCCCATTCCGGCGTACCGGGGTAGGGCCGGAACTCGAACACCGAGGCCCGGAAGCTGCCCGGCAGATGATCGGTCATCTCCCACAGTTCGCGCACCAGGGCGACGGTGTCGAGCATCTCGGCGCGCTGCTCGCCGGGGAATCCGAGGATGAAGTAGCCCTTCACGCGGATCCCGCGCTCGGTCAGCCGACATACGGTGCGCTGCACCATGCCGGGGTCGATCCGCTTGTCGATGTAGCGAAGGACCCGTGGGTTGCCCGACTCGATGCCGAGGGCCACTTCCCGCAGGCCGTTCGCGGCGAGACGGTCGAGACCGGCGTCGTCGACCTTGTCGAGGACGTTGATGCGGCCGGTGGCATCCCACTGGGCCCACTCCCCCACCCGCTCCGCGGCGAACGGCTCCATCATCGCCTTGATCACGCGCGGGACCCCGAGGAAGAGGTCGTCGACGAACCGGAACGCCGTCACGCCGTACCGGTCGCGGAGCTCGTACATCTCGCCGAGGATGTTCCCCGCGGTACGGACCCGGATCGTGATGTCGGGGTTCGCCGAGACCGCGGCGCCGCAGAACGAGCAGTCGTAGGGGCAGCCGCGGGCGCCGACCATGTTCGCTTCCAGCCGCCCGTCGCCTGCCAGGTAAGGGTCTTGGACCAGGTAGCGGCGGTCGACGTACGCGAGGTCGTCGATCGGCGGCGCGAGGTGGGCGTTGCTTCCGCGTCCGGAGTTGATTGTGCCGAGCAGCCGGTCGCGCCACATGACGCCGGGAAGGTCGGCGCGCCGGCGGTGGTCGTGGAGGAGCTCGACGACCCGGGTCTCGCCTTCTCCGAGGACAAGTGCAGCGGCGGCGCGCATGCGGGGGTCGGTGAGGATCTCGGTCGGCATCGCCTTGGCCTGGTGGCCGCCGAGCATCAGCATGATGCTCGGGTCCAGACCGGCGGCGATGCGCGCGCTGATCTCGTAGGTCGGGGCCAGGAGGTTGAACCCGGCCCAGCGCGGCGCGAGTTGGTTGACCAGGGCAATGGTCTGGTCGATCCCGAGGCCGTGGGCTTCGGCGTCGAGTACGCCGGTGTTGAACCCGGCACCGGCGGCCGCAGTGGCGATGTAGGCCATCCCGAGAACCGGGAGGGTGAAGTCGTTCACCCTGGGGCGGAGCGAGTAGTCACGAAGTGGTGCGTTGACGAGCAGAAGATCCAGCCGTCGGCCGGGATCGCCGCCGGCGACAACGCTTGCCTCGGCAAGACCGTGGTCACAGGTGGGGTCAAGGTTCGCTGGTAACACGTGCGCCTCCCTGGGCAAGGGTGAGCAGGGTCAGTGCAGACAGGTGGTCGCCCGCTTCGGACCGCCACAGCGGCCCGAACGTGGCGTCGGTGTCCGGCCAGTCGAGGCCGGGCGCCGCGCTACGCGCCCAGTGCCGGACAGCCATGTCGTAGTACGGGTACTGGGTGAAGTCGTTCGACCAGTCCGCCGCGGCCGCACCGGCGGTCCACGGGCCGACCCGATAGACCCTGCGCAGCGCAGCGACGAGCTCGGCTGGTGCCAGTTCGACCCACGTCGTTTTGTTGGCCAGGTACGCGTCCGCGGCCGCGCGCAGGATCGGGCGCTTGAACTTCATCCCGAGACCGTCGAAGTCCCCATCAGCCAGCTCCGCGACGCGCTCGGCCGAGGGGAACAAGAACATCACTCCAGCTGGGGTCAGCACCTGTTCGCCGAACGTGGTGCAGAACAGCTGATGCGTGGCCCTGGCCTGGCCGGCCGTCACGACCTGCCGGTTGATCGCCGTACCGATCGCGTCCCACAGGTCGCAGTTGCGGACCCGGGCCACCGGCCCCGCGGCCGCCAGCGCCACGCCGAGCGGACTGAACAGCTCGGCCGCCGCTTTCGGGTCGACGACGTCGACGAACGGCGGCGGGTCGCCGAGCTGCGCCTCTCGCGCGGGTGACACGTCGAGAACACCGGTGGCCGATTCCCACGTCAGGTGCCAAGTGGTCGCTCCGGACCGCATGACCCGCGCGAAGCCGGTCGGAGTAGCGATCCAGCCAGGGTGTTCCTGCATCAGGTTCGGCATCGGGAAGTCCCTTCGTGAGGTGAACGCGCGTCATAGTTAACGCGCTCGCCCCCGGCCCGGTACGCCGGCGCTTCGTACCGGGCCGCGTGAGCCATTCGACGTCCTTCCAGGTGCAGCTGTCGGCACAGGTACCGGCGCAGGGATGTTGGAACGGCGGACGGTCGCAGGGGCAGGGCCAGTACGACCGCCCACCGGGCTTAGACCCCCATCAGGCTCCGGGCATCCGGGGAAGCCGCGACCAGGTGGTCACACTGATCCCACACACCCGATCACAGTCGGTTAGAGGTGGTTCTATTAAGCCGTCGTGTCGGACATCTGTCAATAGAGGGGGTTCTATTACCCTGGAGGCCGTGAGGCGGGAGCGCACGGCTACCGTTGCGCGATCACGCGAGGAGGACGATGACAGGCGGCGGCTACCGGGCGATCGCGGCGACACTGCGCGAAGCGATCATGCGCGGCGACTACCCGCCCGGCTCCACCTTGCCGAAGCAGCAACTGCTCGCAGCCGAGCACAACGTCAACGTGAAGACCGTTCGCTACGCGATCCAGCTCCTGGCCACTGAAGGCCTCGTGACCCCGGTCCGCCGCCGAGGAACCGTCGTCCGCGCGCGGCCACCGATGCGCCGGCTCGGCGCCGAGCGGTACGCCAAGAGCAAGTGGAAGTTCGGGAACGTCGTCGCCTTCATCGCCGACCGCGAAGCATCCGGCCAACCGTGGAAACCGACCGACCAGACTCAAACCGTCGCACTCGTCGAGGCCGACGCCGCCACCGCCGAGGCCTTCGGCATCGACATCGGCGACCAGGTCTACGAACGCGCCCGGCTGGTGCGGGACGCAGCCGGGAGCCCGACTCACACCCTGACCAGCTACTACCTGCCCGACGACGTCGAGGGCACGCCCCTGGTCGACCCCACCCCAGGCCCCGCCGGCCGCGGCGGCGGATTCGCCGTACTGACGATGCAAGGCCTCGAACCCGACACCATCACCGAGACCTTCCACTCGCGGGAACCGACACCCGCCGAGATCGAACAGCTCGCACTACCCGCCGTCGGTGAACCGGTCGTCGAGCTGCACCGCACGACCATGACCAGAAGCGGCCGCGTCGTCGAGTTCGCCCGCGGGATCCACGCCGCCAGCCGCTTCTCCTGGACCTACACCTTCCGGATCCCCGAATGACCGTCGCCCGCATCCCAGCCGCCCACCTCGCCGCCGCGCAGATCCTGTGGGACTACCACGACCTCCACCACGAGCTCCGGCCCGTCGACGTCGGCATCGGCCTCGGCAGCCACGACCTCGGTGTCGCCACCTACACCGCCCAGCTCTACCACCGCGGCCTGTTCCCCAAGATCCTGTTCACCGGCGCGAACGCCCCCACCACCATCGAACGATTCCCCCGCGGCGAAGCCATCCACTACACCGAGCACGCACTCGAACTCGGTGTGCCCGCCGACGACATCATCATCGAACCCAAGGCCACCAACACCGGCGAGAACCTTGAACTTGCCCGGGCCGCGCTTGCTGAGCAAGGACTCTTCCCGCAGACCGTGATGCTGATCTCTCGGCCCTACCAACAACGCCGCGCCTATGCCACCTGCCGCAAACTCTGGCCCGACGTCGAACCGGTCTGCGCCTCCCAGCCGCTCCCGCTCGAGCACTACGTCGCCTCCATCGGCGACGCCGACCGAGTCCTCAACATGCTCGTCGGCGACACCCAGCGCATCGACGTCTTCGCCGAGAAGGGCTTCGCGATCCCCCAGCCTGTGCCAGCGGACGTGCGCGCGGCCTACGCCAGCCTCGTCGAAGCCGGCTACACCCGACGACTCGTCACGTAGCTGGAGTTGTGACCGCTACGCTGGGCGGTCCTCAATGGCTTTCCCGTCAGGCGCCGGGCTCTCCGGCCAGCTGTGCGACTTCACGGATCGGCTTGTTCTGCTGCTCGATCTCGGCGTCCGTGTCCATCGCCGCGGGCGCGAGAAAGTGCCGGTCGTACGTGCCGGACTTGTGGTCACCCAGGTGGTTGAGCATCCACGCCTTGGCGTCGGCGGCGTAGACGTTGACGATGTCGTGGAGCTCGGGAGCGTTCCAGTCGTCGTATGCGTAGCCGGCTTCGGTGCGGAACTCGTCGTCCAGGGTGAGCAGCTCCTTCTCGGCGGCGTCCCACCGATCGGCGGCATCGCGAACTTCGCCCGAGGCGTTGCCGACAGCCACTGAACTCGCCATCGTTGTCGACTCCCTTCTGCTCACCGACGTCGTCGACGGCGCGTCAGCCAGCACCGACAAGCCTACGAGGCCTGAGATAACTCCCCTTTGACCAGCCCAGGCAGCCGGAGTGAACCGTCGGCCTGCTCGCCTTACCCCGGAGAACAGCTCGGCCTGGGCGTGTGGCTCCCGCGGCGCCTAAACGAAGAGGGTGCAGCGGGAACCACGTGCTTCGGTCCCGAGTTGTAGCGGGCTCTGCGTCAGTTGGCAGTTGGTTGGTTCACCAGGTGATGCGGAGATCGGTGAGACCGCGGAAGAAATAGTCCGGTCGCCATTCCGGTTGTCCGGACAACTGTGCGTTCGGGAGCCGTGTTGCGGCAACGCGTGCCGCGGTACGGATCTCGTAGCGGGCCATGGTGGCGCCACGGCAGCGATGCGGTCCCACGCCGAATGCGAGGTGCACGCTGATGTCCTAAGCGGCCTGCGCCAATAGACTCAGGTCTCACGCGACTTCCGCAGCAGTCGCACACATACTTCAACCTTCCACACTGGTGTAGACTATTGCAGTAGGTGATGGGAGGTCGAAGATTGTCTGGGTTGATGCAGGTGGCCGAGCTTGCTGGTGAGCAGTGGGGCCTGATCACTACAGGCCAGGCAAGACAGCTAGGCGTGAGCGCCGCAGAGCTGGCTCGTTGGGCCGACCGCGGCGCCCTGACCAGGCTTACTCACGGTGTCTACAAGATCACCGGCAGCGCCTATGACCCCCACGACGACCTCCGAGCCGCATGGCTCGGGCTCGACCCGAAACGCACCGCCATCGATCGGCTCGCGCAGCAGCAGGTCGACGCAGTCGTATCGCACCGCTCCGCGGCGGCGCTGCACGGCCTCGGAGATCTGGATGCCGACGTCCTCGAGTTCACCGTCCACGGGCGCCGGCAGTCACGCCGTCCCGACGTACGTCTTCACACCCGCTCAGCACCCATTGACCCGAGATCGTGGTCCCGGGTAGCTGGTCTACCCGTAACCACGATCATGGCGACAATCGTGGATCTCGCGGCCGCGAATATCGATGGCGGTCACCTGGCCGGCATCGTCAGGGACGCCGTGGCAACCGCCGTCGTCGACATCGACGACCTCAGCGCAGCGCTCGCACCTTACGCACACCGCTACAACGCCACTCTCGGAAACGGAAGAGCACTCGTTGAGCGGCTTGTCAGCGAGGCGGGGCTCCCTGCGACCACTGAGCGGGCGAGCGATCTTGTCCGCGGTCAGGGGACTTTCGGCCAGGTCGCGAAGTTCATCGCAGCAAACACCGATCCCGAACTGTTTCGGCCGTTGGTCTCGGCTGTCGACAGCGCCGCGGTCGATGAAGTGGCCAAGCACGCGCTGTGGGATGCGCTCGATCCTGAAACGAGAAAGAGGTTCCTGGCCGCCATCCAGGCCGCCGCAAGCAACCAGCTGCGGGCCGAGCGGTGAGCGGCAGGCCGTACCGGAACGCGAACGCGTTCCGGGTTGGCATCGAGCGTAGCGTCAAGGCCGCGGCGGCTGCGCGTGGCCTGCCGGCAGAGCGAGTTCGCAGAGAGCTGATCCTGCAGAGGTTCCTGGCCCGAATCTTCGTCGACCCGACGAACGATTGGGTCCTCAAGGGTGGCACGAGTCTGGTCGTCCGCAGCCCGTCCGCCCGCTACAGCAAGGACATCGACCTGTTTTACGCCGCGGCCGACCAGGAACTTGCTGGGGCGGTCGATGACTTGCGCCGGCTTGCCACACGGGCACTCGCCGGCGACCTGTTCACGTTCGTCATCGGCGATCCCCAGCGCGGAGGCGGCCAGGACCACGACCATGTCGTCGCCACCCTCAAGGTCACTGGATACATCGGAGCCGCCGAGTACGGCGGGAACTTCCCGATCGATCTGTCCCTGAACCAGCGTGCAGCCGAACCGGTCGACTGGGAGCAGCCACGACCGGTTGTCGAGCTACCCGGGGCCGACCCGTTGCCGCGGTTCGCCCTGTACCCGCTTCCTGAACAGGTGGCCGACAAGCTCTGCGCGATGTACGGCCGATATCGTGACATGCCCTCCTCACGATACCGAGATCTCGTCGACCTGACCCTCATTGTCACGACCCACGAACTCGACGCCGCACAGACTCTCCGAGCCCTCCGAGGTGAGGCCGGCCGGCGAGGCATCGAGTTGCCCGATGCACTCACATCGCCCGGCCCATCGTGGAGTCACGGATATCGCGGTTCCGCAGCCGAAACGAGCCTCCATCCAGCACTACAGGCCCTGGACGCTGCATTGAGCCTCGTCGGCCGTTGCCTCGGGCCCCTGCTTGCCGGCGCCCGAACCACGGGACGGTGGAATCCGACCCAACTCACCTGGGATGACGCGGCCGAACACCGCCTCGACGGTCCACCCTCGACATAGATACGACGCGGTCCTCAGCTGTTGCGCGGGCCCGTCGGACTCCATTCCGCGAGAGTCGCGCCGGTTGCATCAAGACGGACTGTCCCCCCGTTCCTGACCAGCGCTTCTTGGTCCGGCCTGGGCGCCTTCTGCTCGAGCACCGCAGTGATCAAGGTCCGTGTTGCGTGGGCCACAAGTCGAGGGGCCTCTTCGTGAACGCGGTGCCCCGCGGTGTGCGCAACAATGAGATGGCCGGACCACCGCGCTGCGAGGTCCAACTGATGGCGGTGCCAACGTTGATCGACTTCGATTAGCGTGAGGGGCCGATACGGCGCCGGGTCCTTGACCCGGAGCCAGCGCCACTGGGCGCTGCCGATGACAAGCGTGTCGATCTTGTGCTTCGGGCCGGGCTCGAACTCGGCCAGAGTGGCCGCCATCGAGATCTGCCATCCTTCACCTTCGCGCCCGTCGACCAGGATCTCTTCAGGATCGTCGAGGATCCCGTGGAGCGCGGGATCTGTCGCGTCGACCAGGACCAGACCTGCTACTTGCTCGGGCCAGCTGCGGGCGAGTGCGTCGACGATCAACCCACCGATCGAATGCCCGACGAGAATCCACGGCCCCTTCACTTCCGCTGCTTCGAGCAGCATCGCCAACTGTTTCGCACCCCATTGCACCGATCGGGCCTGACCGAGATCGGCAGCGTCAAGGGTCCCTGAGTCGCCGCAGCCCGCCCGGTCGTAGGTGAAGGTGGGCGTACCAGCTGGCAGCCAGTCGATCACCAAATCCCACACAGCGCCGGCCTCGCCCAGCCCAGATACGAACACGACGCATGGACCCTCGCCAGGAGAGTGTCGGTAGGTCAGCTCCGTGCCACCGATCACACAACTCTGCCGCTCGTTCAATCCTCACTCCGATCTCAGGCGGCCCACCCAGACCTCACGAGCGTACGCACCGGGATCAGTCCCCGCCTCAGCTGAGCGGTGTCGCGAGCCCGCACTCACTGGTCAGCACGCCCGCATTCTCCGCAGCGGCGGATCGTCCTGAGTACCGTGGTGCCATGGCCGCACGCGACCTCAAAGAGGAGTTGCTACGGAGGATGGATCTCGACCAGTCGGCACGGGCAGAAGTACAAGATCTGCCTGACGAGGCGCGTCTGGATCGATGGCCATCGGTGGCCAGGATCGATCACGACAACACCGCCTGGCTCGCGACGATCATCGCGAGCGGCGGCTGGCCTCGGATTTCTGATGTCGGTGAGCAGGGGGCGACCGCGGCGTGGATCCTGGCCCAACACTCAGATGACGCGCCGGCCGTTCAGCGGGAGTTCCACCAGCACATGGCAGCTGCCGCGGCGTGCGGTGAGGCTGAGCCCCGCCTGTTGGCGTATCTGGAGGATCGGATTCGGGTTAACGCGGGCCGACCCCAGCTGTACGGAACCCAGTTCATCACCGTCGGGAACGGGGAGCCTCAACCGCGGCCGATCCACGACCGGGAGTCTCTCGATCAGCGCCGCGCGTCGGTCGGCCTCGAGCCGTTCGCAGACTACGCGGCCACGATGCGGTCCGACTGGACCAGGCGGCAAACTGCTGATACCACCCGGCCCCACGATCAGCCGGGCGGCTGATACCTGCTGCCGGACCGACCAAAGCGACCCGCTGGACCAGCGTCACTTCGCGCCGCCCAATCGACAGGCGGGCATCATTGCCATCACCCCATCTGCCTCTGGAGGTCACAGTGACAGCTTCCGACAGCCAGCCAAGGTCCTCCCCGGCATCGTGGCCGGACACGACACGGCGCCCACCGCCACAGGGGTACAGCGTGGACGCGATCGCAGTCTGGCTCCTCGGGCGCCATCCCCACCTGGCCGCGCTCCTCGCCCAGGCCGACTGTGTGGTCGACGAACCGTCCGGTGTCGATCTCGACCCGGAACTCATGCCCTACCAGGTGGCCGGGATCTCGGCCGATCTGCGAGCGCTCGCCGGCGACTTCGCGGCCTACGACAGGTGGAACAACCTGACGATCGATGTACCACCCGAGCCGGTACCTGCGCGCGCTGAGCT
The DNA here is from genome assembly GCF_042730855.1 of Kribbella sp. NPDC059898. Classification (NCBI taxonomy): domain Bacteria; kingdom Bacillati; phylum Actinomycetota; class Actinomycetes; order Propionibacteriales; family Kribbellaceae; genus Kribbella; species Kribbella sp. NPDC059898. Next base: position 54,242 of record NZ_JBHWKR010000026.1, on the reverse strand, counting down.
CTTGGCGGCGATGGAATACGGCGAGCAGTGCCAACTACGCCTGCTGGCGACCTTGTCCGAGTACGGTGTGGGGTTCTGCCTCGAAGCCGACGGGTTCGTCGCCCTCGGGGACTCGGGCCGGCGTGTATTCCTGGACTGGCTCGATGCTTTGCGCGCCGAATGGGGAACGGCCCAGTTCACCGGTTCCCCCGGATCACCGGTTCAGCGGCCACAGAACTCGTGAAGCCGCGCAGGATGACGCGGCCACCTATTCGGTGGGATCACCGGTCGAAGGTCAGGAACACGCCTCCAACTTCAATCACAAGAGACTTGCCAGCGGCAGCAATGGCGAACCCGGTCACAAGATCGACCTGGGTCATCAGCGTGCGGATCGCGCCGGTCGCGAGACCGACGGCGACGAGCTTCTGGAGGCCTTGCCGAACCAGGAGGTTGTTTCCGACGACGGCGAGCGCACTCGGATTGCGATCCAGATCTTGATCTGCCGGCAGGTGCTTGGTCCATCGAGTCTTGCCGCTGGCAACATCACGCGCGACGACGGTTTGGGGTAGTCCTTGGACCGAGTCCTGTGTCTCGAACGTCAGAACCGTGCTTCCCGCCACCATGACACCGTCATAGAGGTGGGCCTGTACACGGTTCGACAGATCCTGCCGCCAGCGTTCCTTCCCGTCCGGGCCGAGCCCAACAAGCCAGTTCCGGGTGTACTGGCCCTCTGCCCCTGGCTCCACGGATCGCGCGGAGCTGGTCTGCCTGGAGTGGACCAGCACGATGCCATCGCGGACGCCGATCACCTTGTTGGCCCACCCGGTCGCGTCAGGCCCTCGATACTCCCATTCGTCTGCGCCGTCGGCCGTGCTGAACGCACGCACCGGGTCAGCCTTCAGCCGTCCGGAGGCCTTGCTACCTCGCGAATCGAAAGCCCACTGAGTAACCAAGACGGACTTTCCGAACACATCGACGGCACCGCCCGCCGTAAACCCGGCGATCCGCTTCTTCCACCGGTCCTTTCCGGTGGCAGGATCCATAGCCATCAGGGTCGGTGCCTGTTCAGCGTTCGCTTGACGCTCGCTGTGAACGGCAAAGACGGCGCCATCTCCAGCGGCAATGTCGGACCCTTCGCCACCGTAGTAGTCCAGATAGTCGGCACCCAGCGACTTGCACCACTGCATGTCGCCCGTATCCGGGCCGACTGAGGCAACCTGTGGCGCCAGCGCCTTGGGGGCGCGCTGAACTGTCACCAAACTCGTAGGAGTGCTCGTTGCCATCAACTCGTCATCGCGGTACCACCGCGCCCAGGACGGCCGACCAGCCCTGGTGTCGATGCGGGTCATGACCCCAGGCGCGACCCGGCTGCCTCGGTAGATCCTGCTGAACCTGAGCAGCGGCTCACCGTCGACCAGGCCAAAAAGGTTCACCGCGTCCAGGTCCGGGCCTTGTTCCTTCTCGCTCGGCGCCGTCACGACACTGCGCAGAGTTCCGATGTCGGATGGGATTCTCCTGGCCCGGTCCACCGCATCCGTCGCATTGCGAAGAGCCGCCGTCTTGTACCCGCTCAGATCGGGGTTCGCTGCTGCCGATATCCGGATCGGAGGGAGCGGCTGATCCGCCGGCACACTACCGGCCAGAACCTGGCACTTGTTTCCCCGCCACTTCTCCCATGCCTTCGCCCACCATTCCGGTCCGCGAACGGCGCCAACGACACCGAGCACGAGCACCAACCCCAGCGCAACCCATTTACGATTCATCGTCTCCCCGAGCGTCATGAAGAGCGATGCCAATGCAACAGCGAACCCTCGGCATCCCCCGTGACCTTAGTGCCAGCGCCGGCTCGCCCGGATCTACATTCCGCGGGTCGCGCTGCGCACTGCTCGGGGCGCGGTCCTGAGTGGCACCAGACCTCAACGTGTGGGCTCGCCCGTTGCCGAGATCGCGTCTGCGTCGTACAGACGACTTGAGCGCGAGTTTCGTCACCGCGTCCGTCGACTAGCGTCTGCCGGATGTGCTCGATGCTGTGGGTGTATCGGTGAACGTCCCGCATGCCGCGGCTTCGGTTCATCGCGAGGTCCCTTCAGCTGCCAGGAGGCGGAGGAACTGCGCGCTGAGGCCAAGCAGCTCGATCTCCTGCGTCAGGTACAGCGCCGCACCTTGACGGTGGAGAACGCTTCCCGGCTCGGCCCTGATCTTGAGCGCACGTGCGGCCCCACGGACGTACGCTTCGGCCGCCTCGGTGAACGTTTGCCCATCAACAGGTTGAAGTGGATCGTCGCGACGCAGGACGCTGCTGACCACTCGCCACAGAACGACAGCGACCACGACCCGGTTCTTGTCGCCCTCAGATTTGAGATAACTGCTCAGAAATCTGGGGTTCACCGCCGCTGGCAGGATCAGCCCAATAGGACCTGCGCGTTCTGCATCGCTGGATGCGCGCGATGCTTGGTGCTTGGGGCAACCGTCCCGGAAGCGCCCAAGTTGTCGATCAACCGGGGAACATCTGCACTCGCCGTACTCCGCCAGGAGCGCAAGTACCTCGGCCGCAGTCAGGCCGCTCATCGCTGCGACCCTCGATCGGGCAGCCCGTACCTGACGCTCTGGGTCAGTGTCCTCCACCGGGTGTTCAGTTCGCAGGGCACGGCCGCCGCGTCGATCTCGCAGATCGTCGCGTCCCGGCCATCGTTCAAGTGGACCCGATTGCCGGTCGCCGGCGGGTCGAAGAACTGGATAGTCCCTGCGGGACACTCGGGCATTTCGCGTTCTCCTGTTCTGCCGAGTAAGCGCCGCAGCAGCGGGGCTGCGAGCCATGCGGTTCGGTGAACTCGTCGGCGTCCCGCCCGACCCTATCGGCGGCGGACATGCGGCTGAGGCTCACCACATCAGTCACCACTGCCGACCAAACCTCAGATCGCATCTCAGATGGGCCGCGGCCCCCATCCACCCCAAATCTGGGACCTGGCAACTCTCGCCATCCATCAATCCTTGTCACTGACAAGGATTGATGTTAGGTTTCTCTTGTCAGCGACAAGGAAAGGAGGGGATACTAGTGAGCGGAGATCTCCGCAGGATCCTCAAGGCACTGGATGACCAGGGCTTCGATGTGAAGCAATCGAGGAAGGGCCACTGGATCGTCCGGGACGCGAACGGGAAGCGAGTTGCCACGCTCGCTGGGACGGCGTCGGACCACCGAGCGTGGCTCAACGTGCTGGCCTACCTGCGGAAGGCAGGTTTCATTTGGCCCCCAGCCAAGTAGGGGGCTGCGCGGCCCCCGGGAGTGCACCCGGGGGCCGCGTCCTCCACTTGACTGTCAGCGACAAGGAAGGAGACGACAATCATGACCGACTGGACCGCCGTGGTCGACTGGACCTACCCCATCACCCCCAACACGGCCCAGCTCGACGAGTGGCTCGGCCAGCTCGAGGGCCTGTCCGCGGCAATCCACGACGAGCCCGCCGAAGACCTGGGACGCGACAAGGTGCGCTGCTCCGCCACGATCAGCTTCGAGGCCGCGACTCTGAGGCAGGCCGCGGCAGAAGCCATCCGCCTGATCGAGAGCGCGACCGGGGCCAAAGCCTCCGGGGTTAACGTCGTGACCACGAGAGAATTTCGCCGGCGCCTGACTGAACCGCAGTTCCCGCGGATGGTCAGCTACACGCAGATCGGGCAGAAGCTCGGCGTGTCGCGTCAGCGTGCCCGGGAGATCGCCACGACCGTCAAGGGCTTCCCGGCCGCAGCTATCGAGGGCCCGAACGGCCCACTGTATGTCGAGGAGTTGGTCGACGCGTTCGGTGCTCGATGGGATCGCAAGGTGGGTCGTCCTAGTGTTGACACCATGAGCACGCCGGCCTCGAGCCACTCCCCCACGACGGGCGAGTGACCATGCGCCCGATCCCCTACACCGTGACGGACGACTCAACCTTGTGGCTCGATTTCGTCAACGGCACCGGCGTCAACGACGCAGGGCAGGTCATCACGCCGGTCATCGGCGGACGTCGTAGCAAGCCATCGCTGGTCGACCTGCTGAACACGGCCCACAAGCACGGCGCAACTCGGATCATGCTGTCCGGCGCCATCCCGCCGGGTACCCCGGGCAAGCCGCACTGGCTGACCGTCGAGACGCCGGGCTGGCGCGGCGACGGGCACTGGCTTCAGGCACGCACGCCGACAGGAAGATTCGTCCACATCGCTGACAACGTCAAAGTGGAAGTCCGCCTGGTCAGGGAATGGTTTGCCGGCGACGACGTGCCCGCACCATCGGCGCGCGAGGCCTGGAACATCACGACCAGCCTGCTCCGCCGCTACGGCGCCGGCGGCGGGATGCTGCGATCTCCTGCCGGCACCGGGCAGAACCTGTGGGCACACACCCTGCCCCGTGACCCGACGTACGACTACGAAGCCACGATGGTGTCCGACGAGATCGCCGATCTGATCCACTCCACCAGTGGCCAGCACCGAACCGAGAGCTTCGTCGCCGGCGACGGACGCTGCAGCTGCGGCGACTGCGTTCCGCTGATCACCTCCGACAAGATCGATGGCCTTGCGGCCGCGGACGGACGGTTCATGTACGCCGGCCTGGCCAAGGGAGAGCTCGGCGTCGGACCTGCCCGGATGCTCACCGCTGCCGAGGCAACAGAGCTGTGGACCCAGGCAGACAAAGGCCGCTACGTCAAAGCCCGCTATCGGATCCGGTTCACCGTGCCGGACATGTGGGATTCCCTCGGTCTGTTCGGAGTTCAGATCCCGGACTCGACGACTAGGGCATGGCACTGGCCGAACCGGCCCGGCGCGACGTACGAGACGTGGGTCGACGGGGCGGAGCTGGTGCACGACACCAATACCGGCTGGTGGCGCGGGATCGAGATCCTCGAGGGAATCCAGCTCACCAAGGGCAGGCCCCTCGACACCTTCATCGACCGGTTGCTGCGGGCGCGGGCGGCCACGAACGAGCTCGACGCGACAGACATGCTCAAGTCACTCGTCAAGAGCGCCCTGCGGGCGATTCTGCTGCAGACGATCGGTGGCTTCCACTCCCGCGGACGTGCCCGCACTCACATCGTCGAAGACCTCAGCGTCGTGCCGCCGGAGGCAATTCACTCGGTCGTCCAGTACGGTGACCGCTTCATTTACATCGAGGAGCAGAGGCTGAGCGACCGCCAGCGACTCTTCCATCGCCCCGAGTTGCCTGCACAGGTCTGGGCCAAGGAACGCGCCCGGATGCTTCTGGCGCCGACCGCGCCGTTCATTGCAAACGGGCTTCAGCTGAAGGAGTGGGGTGCGCTTGACGTCGACCCGCAGACTCTGGTCGCGATCAATGGCGATGCGATCGTCACGACGCAGCCGCACTTGGCGACCATTCCGGTCGGCCTCGGCGGCGGCGATGACGGCAAGGAAGGCAAGCTGCGGCTGAAGGGCTGGCTCCCGGGGCCACACCCGAGCCCCCGCACGCGTGCCGCTCGTGACGCCATGGTGAAGAAGGCCGAGGCTGCCGGCCCAGGAGCCGCGTTCGACCAGCTCGCGACACGGAGGCCTTCATGACGGCCACGCCGGGCGGGCAGCCCACCAGCCGGGAACTCCTCAACCACCTCCACAGCGTGGACGGAATGAGCTGGGCGCGTATCGGCCAGGTCCTCAAGCGGCATGAGTCCGGCCTACGCCGGATCGCTGCCGGCAGATCGCCCGGCGAGAACCTGCAGGAGGCACTCGGCCAGCTCGTTCGAACCGGCACGGTCACGACCCCCCCGCCACGGCGCACCACGAAGACCGGCGAACCGGTGAAGGTCCGCGGCAAGGCCGGTCAGCCGTCTGTAGTGCCACCCGATGCTCCGATGGGCACTCAGGCCAAGGCTCCGGCCAAAGGCGCGAAGCTTCGCCGGGCGGACCTGAAGAATCCGCCGCGCGGACTCGTCAAGATTCACAACACGCCGCAGGCCCCGCGGTCGATTCTCGCCCCGCCGGATCGCCCCCAGCCCGGCAAGTCAAAGTTCGACGAGTCGACAAACACTCATCCCACTGGTGAGCTGTACCGGATGACGGTCCCGAAGACCGAGGGGCCTGGGCGTGAGCGGGGCAGGCAGTCGTTGATGGACAAGCTCCGGCAGGCCAAAGCCAAGAAGAAGCGGGTCAACTTCACCGTCACTTTGAACGACGACCGCGTCATCAGCGTCGGCTCCAAGCGCGGGTACTCCGCTCAGGACGTCCTGCAGCGTTCCGAGAACGAAGGCGACGACCCGCTCGCCTGGATGGACGGCGAGATCGCCGGGATCGAGCACTACGGGGATGTCGAGGACGCAGAAATCGTCGGCGTTCAGATGGTCACCTTCGAGTAGAGGAAGGCGCGACACAATGGGCGGCACCTCCTCACCCCACTACGCCATCAGCCCAGTCCACGTCCTCGCGCTGGTCCGAGGACTCGCGGAAGAGGCTGCAAGTCCTGATGCGGATCGCTACCGGTACTTCAAGTCCCTGCTCGGCAGCGAGCTTCACGAAGCAGCCGCGATCCGCTGCGGCTTGGTAGAGCACCACGGCGACCTACGCATCACGCTGGCCGGACTCGCCTTCTACCAGCGCTGTCTGCGCCACCTTCCCACCACGGCAGCCAAACTACTGGAACGAGCAGCAGCCGAACGTGGCCGACGCAGTCGCTGAAATCGAGCGCATCTACGACACGGCTGCTGCCGCCTCCACCAACTGATCTCGCGCGTCTGCCCCTGCGATCCGCGTTCCGGCGCAACCGTAACCCCTTCATTGTTGTTGCCCATGGCCCGTGATTCCGGACTGGCCTCAGCCGCAGGACACCGCGGCCCCCGTCCATGCCGCCAGGAGCACAAAGCGACGTAAACGGCGGATACTCTGGCGCCCATGGAGCACGACGAGCGAACGGTCCCCGGCGGAGCGCTGGCGGCTGCGCTACAGATGGTCGAGATCGTGTGTGGCCGCGATGGTGGCGCATCGTCCGGCCGGGTGAGCGACGAAATCGTGCATAGTTTGAAGATCTGGGGGCATGACGTGGTGACCGAGGCCTTCGGCACTCTCATCTACGTCGCCGCCCGGCAGTTGCAGCCGGCCGCGGACCAGCCCGATGCTGCAGGACCGATGGAACTCGTGTCTGCGGTCGTCACCAGGCTGCAGAGAGAGTACCCGGAAGTTCTGAACGAGCACATATCGATTGCTGCCGGAATCTTGACGGCCGCCTTCCTCGATATCGGCCCGTACGGCTGGCGCACGTCTCTCGGCCCGGTCCATCCCAGCGAACACCTGACCTGGTGCTTCACAGCCGCACTGCTGGTCGACCTCGTTGACACCACGATGCAGCGCCCAGGCGGCTTCGCGGAGATCGTCGCGGCCATTCTGGACTCCGACAGCTGATCACCGGCGAGCGGTCAGCCCGTCAAGTGCCGTGCGAAGTCTCGAGGTCACTAGGCTTCGACCGGTTCACCTGAAGAAAGCAGAAACCGCACTCAGTCGTCCTGCGGGCTGGCGAGTTCGGCCCGTCCCTTGCGGGTCTTGATGTATCGCGCGGGTTCGTTGTCCGCCACGACTCGAAGAAGGAGCCCTTCCGAGCACATGGCGTCCAGCTCGCGTTCGATCTCGTAGTCGCGAGCTTCTTCAGGCGTCATCGGTGTCTCGCCGCGGTACAGCGTCATCCAACATCCCCCTCACTGGGTCCATCTCGGCCTACCACCGTCGACGGGAATCCTACTGCCGGCGCGACAGGCTCAGGGAGGACTGGTCGACGCACCCGTGCGGCACGCGGTCAGGCTGACAGGGAGCTGCGGGCAGCCACGATCAGCCTGAGCACGGCCTGTTTGCCTGCGCTGGGCGTGGTCGTTGCGACGGCTTCGTTGATGTCGTGGACCAACTGGAGAAGGCATCCGCGGTCGGGCACGGTCGCGTTGGCTTCAGCATCGAGCTCGTCCGCGATCATGGTGAGGTGGCGCTCTGTCTCGTCGGGTAGCTGCAGGACCGGTGCGAGTTGTTTCACGCCTTCGGCCAGTTCGTGCGCCCTGCGTAGGTGAGGTGCCTGACTGGGCCCAGCGTGGTGGCTGTCCGGGGAGGAGCCTTCGGTGAGACCCGCCTGGTGTGCCCGTGCGACCTCATCGGCCTTCAGCCCGAGGACTTCGGCAAGGCGCTCGGCAAACTCGGGCCGCAGGGTGGCGATCTTTCCGGTTTCGAGCGCCTGGAGGGTTGAGCGTGACAGGCCGGCGCGCTCGGCGAGGTCTTCCTGTCTGAGGCCGTGTTTCCTGCGCAGGGTCGCCAGCGTCTCTGTCGTCGCTTCGAGCAAGTCGACGAGCTCGACCCCGAGTGCGTCCGCGAGCTTCTTCTGCATCTGCGGCCGCGGTACCCGCGGCGATGCCTGGTTCTGCCAGCGAATCACCTCTTGGCGGCGTACGCCCACCAACTCGGCCAGGGCCGTATGGCTCAGCCCCCTCGCTTCCCGCATTTGGGCGAGGCGGGTCGGGCTGAAGGCCGGCGGGGACGTCTTGCTCACTCCCCCATCTTGACCGATAGCCCCCGCCGCGCGGCGGATCGGGCGATAGTGTCGGCGGCCCATGCGACCCTGAGCAGCCCTACCTGACTCGACAGAAGGACGACCAGGCACATGGCTAACAACATGGAGATCGGCAAGCAGGCCGAAGCCGCGGCCGCCGCCGCGCTCCGCGCCGAAGGCTTCACCGTCACTGACCTCAACGACGTCGCCGGCAACTGGCCCATCGTCGACCTGTTGGCCCGCATCGGTTCCAAGCGATGGCTGATCCAGGTCCGCGGCACCACCATCGACTGGGGACCATTCCGCACAGAGCCCGCGAAGGCACACCAACTGATCACGCTCGCCGAAGAACTCGGCTGCCACGCTCTCTACGCCTTCGTTCATTTCACCAGCGACAACACCGTCATCCGCTTCGCACCCGCCACCGAAGTCGCAGCACTCGCCGAGGAAGACGAAGCGAACACCGCGGGGAAGAACCGCTACCACGTCAACATCAACCAGTTCACCCTCTCGGCCGGCGCGATCGAGAAACCCCAGACCTAGATCACGGTCAGTGATCGAAACCCCGTCGCCGACAGGCTTGCGCGGGAGGCGTGTGGTGCAGAGAACTTCGGTCCATTCGATCGAGGACCTGGTGCTCATCGGCGGCCGCCTCGTGTACTGGCCGTGAGGTCTGGGGTTGAGGCGGACTCGGTCGACCTGACCCAGCCAGCGGCGATCAGCGCTTTCACGACCTGTGCTTCTGCCGGTACTTGCGTGGTCGAGTCGCTGCCGGCTAGCTCGGCTACGAGGTCAACGAAGCGTGTCTGGTGAAGTGCGTGCCAGGAGTGCAACGGCGCAGTAAGTTCGATGTTGGCGTGGCCTTCGTCGTTCTCGACCCAGGTCAGGTGCCATTCACCCACGCTCGTTCCGTCTGGCCGGCCGTCTTCGTCGAGGACGTCGAGGCCGGCGGTGAGGTGACTGCGGACCTGCCGGACCCGTTTCTCACTGTCGGCAGCACGTTGCGTGATGGCGGGCGTGCTGGAAGACAGGGCACCCGGCACTGTGGTGAAGCGTCGAAGGGTCCATGCCAGGTTCAGGCCGGGTCCTGGGACGAAGGCCATGTGCTGTCGGTTTTGCTTGACCCGGATGTAGTCCTCGAGCAGTCCGATGTCGTCGAGGTACCTGCTGATGAGTGGTCCGGGCCGCGCGGGCTGCTCGGCCTCGGCGTCCTGCCAGTGATCGCGGATGTACTGTTCGGCGGTCTCGGCGATGCTGTGTGCAGGTTGGATCGTCAGTGGCTCGCTGTCCTGCACGTACTCGGCGGTGATGCGCCACAGCAGGATGGAGATGACGACCCGCGGTGTGTCTACGTCCCATCCGGACAGGTAGTCGGGGATCCGGTCGAGCGGGAACAGTGTCTGTGGGATCAGCGCCAGCTCGGGTTGCTGGGCTGGGTTGCTCGCGGGTTGTGCGGATCCATGTCCGCGCACCACAGACTGTCTGGGGCACCGGTCGGAGCAGTCGCTCGTCGGGATTCCGCTGAGGCAATCGCAGATAGTGTGTCCGGCGATGAGGTCGAGGAAGTCGCTGACTGTCAGCACGTCGGTTCACCTCGTCTGAGGGCGGGCCCCTGTGCCGGTGCAGCGCGGTCGGGGTCGGGGTCGGGGTCGGGTACCGCGCTATCGAACGACGTCGGCTCACTCATCGGCGGGCCGCCTGGTCGGCGATCCTTGACGCTGCTCGAAGTTCGCGGGCGGCTGTCTCGAGGTGGGCTCGCAAGTCGTCCCCCGGTTGGCCGTCGTACTCGACGTCGAACACCGACGCGCTGACGAGCTCGTTGAGCGCGATGGTCGCCTGGTCCGCGCCATCGAGCGCGTCGGTGATGCCGGCGGCGAGTTTGGCACGTTCCTCACTGACGTGTCGCTCGTAGTCGCTGACGGCGTCGAACTCGTCGTCGTCGAGTCCCAGAAGCGACGCGGGCGACATGCGTGCCGCGACCAGTTCGGACAGCGATGGTCGCGGTTCATTTTCCGCGACGGAGCCGACGGGCGCGGTCATGGCCTGGTGTGACGGGTCGTGTGCGTGGTTCATCGGCGGTCGGCCTCCGGGGGTGAGTTGGATGTGAGCTCGCTGTGGGCGCGTGGGCCATGGGCGCTGGTAGGTGCGGGCGCGGTGAGCGTGATGTCGGCGATGTCGTCTGGTACCTGGAAGGCGTGGCCGAGCTGGGTGTAGGCCGCTGCGAGTTCCGCGATGGTCTTCCCGTCGAGGCGGTGGCCGGTCGCCTTCAGCGCGCTGAGCATGGTCATGAGCTCGCTGTTGCCGTAGGTACCGCGGTGGGAGATGCGGTGCGGGTAGGCGGGGTGCAGACGGGCCTTGTGCGCCGGCCACAGCGTCTCGTCGCGGTAGTCCTCCATGAACCGGTCGTATTGTTCGACCATCCAGCGGCGTTCCCATTCGGTCTGCACGGACAGTTCGAGTGCCCAGAGCTCGCCCCATTCGGCGTGCTTCGCATCCCGTTCGGACTTCCAGCCGGCGACCCGGTTGTTGAGCTCGGTGACAGCGGAGTCGTCGACGTGAATCAGGGCCGGGCCGCACTGCTGGCCGTCGCGTGTGTACCTGCCGAACAGCTGGGTCCCTGAGTAGGTCTGGGAGTGCAGGTAGCGGGCGTGGTGCGCGGTGACGTGGCCGCGGTTGTTACGTGACCAGGTGGTTGTCAGGTATCGGACCGGGTAGTTGGGGTCGGCGCCATGGTCGGGGATCAGCCAGACCTTGATCTGGGTGCGTTCGATGTCGTCGTGCCGGGCGAGCTGGTAGGTGGTTCCCAGGTAGGTGTTGCCGTCGCCGTGCTCGGCAAGGGTGTGCCTGCGGGCTTCTGCCCCGAGGGCGTCTATTTCGGGGCCGGACAAGTGGTCCGACAGCGAGGCTCCGAGGTTCCAGCCGGCCCATCGTTCGCTGGCCCACACGACGCGCCACTGGGCCGTTCGGGTCCCGGGCAGTACCCAGTCTCTGGTCCTGGGCTGTCCGTGTCCGGTCCGCGGGTAGGTGTGCTCGGTGCACCAGGTGTTCGCCGTGATCGCGCTGGAGTAGCGGTCGGCGCTGCGGGGTTCGGCGAGTACGACCCATCGGCCGTCGCGGCGCTGGGCGATGAGATTCGTCTCGGTGGTGCGGAGGCGCTCGATCAAGTCGTTGTCGCGGTCCGGGTCGGTGATCGCGTTCTGTCGCCGCCGGTATTCGGCCACGATGGTCTTGATGGCCTTGGCTTCGTTCGGGCCGCCGTCGCTGACCAGGGGCCGGTGCCACTTGTTGGCGAGCTTCCACCATTCGACCAGGCCGGGTACGACATCGGCTGCGTGGTCTGGGTCCGCGCCCGCGTTGATGAGCTGTGCGGTGATCAGATCTCGCATCGGCGCCTCGGCGGCTGCTTCGGCTTCCTTGAGTGCGATCGCGGCGTTGAGCAGCGGGAACATGTCTTCGTAGGCGTGACGGTCCAGCCGCGCTTGCAGGTAGCTGCGCATCTCGTCGATGCTGACCAGGTCGAACGGGACCACGAACCGGTCGCTGGGGTACACGACGCAGGAGGCCCGGGTCTTTGATGGCCGGAACCCGCCGGCGGCGTTGTCCCAGATCTCGTCGGTGCGTTGGTACTTGAACACGAGTCCGCCGTCGCGGCGACCGTCCAGGTAGTGGATGACGTTCGAGGGCGGGGGATTCGTCGTTGACGGGGTGAGGCGCAGGTGGGGACTGCCGTACTTGTTGCCGTCACTCGTCTCGTGCCGGAATGCGTCGGTCTCGAAGGCGCCAATGATCCGCATACCAGGATGGAGCTGGCTGTTGAGCCGGGCGAGCCATGTGTAGAACGGCTCACGGCCAGTGGTGAGCATACGATCGTCTTCGGCGTCGTTGATGAGGACGACATGGCCGGCTTCGTACGACGTCGAGTTGACGAATGACACGTGATAGGCGGGTTTGGGGTCGAACACGGAGGTGCGGTCGATCAGACCCTGAAGGATGAGCGCCGATCGCATGTAGTGCCGTTGCCTGCTGTCCTGCTTCTCCTCGGCTTTCAGCCAGGCCGATGATCCGGGGTCTATCGGAGCCCTTTCGTGGCGGCGCTCTTGCCAGTTGTAGTGGTCCTCGTAGAACAGGTCGGTGAACTCGGACCGTTTCGGCAGGATCGTCTTGCCGACCACGAAGTCCGTTCGCATCCGGTAGAGGCGCTGCCCATTGCGAATCAGCCAGTAGGACTGGATGTTTTCCTTGTTGCGGGCATCGTTCGCCCAGACGTCGCCGTAGTCGCGGCCGCGGCGTCTCGGGACCAGAACGACGACGCCGCGTGGCTCTGGCAGCACCTGGTCGAGGTGGTTCGGGTCCGCGAGCAGCCATTCGTCGAACTGTGTGATGTCGGCATGGTCGATGCCTCCCTGTTCGGCACCGATCGCGGTCTCTTCGTCCATCGACAACACCAGCTGCCGCAGGTGGATCGGGGTCTCGGCGGGCGCGGGTTCTCCACCGCGCAGCGAGACGATCTCTTCGTCCCGGCCGAGGTAGAGGTTGACGGTCCAGATCCCTTCGTGCAGCTGCTTCAATTCCTGCTCGAGCGGTGCCAGTGCTTCACGCGCTGCGGCCATCTGGGCTTCCATCTCGGCAACCAGGGCACGCCGGGCGTCTGCGATCTCGGACTGGCTTCGCATCAGGGCAGCGCGCCGGTCGGCGAGTTCGATCTTCACTTGCTCAGCCGGTACGTCCGCTCGGATCAGGTCGCTGCCCGGGGAGTCGGAGGGGGCAAGCTGACGTGCCTTGGCCACGGCTCGTTGGAGCATGTCATGAGCTGGGCCGGCCGGGCCGTCGTGGCGTGACGATGAGTCGGTGCCGGTGGGCGTGGTCTGGCGCTCGTCGGTGGGTTTCACAGCTGTCCCTCGGTTGCGGGTCCTGCATCGCTCAGGTTGTGTTCGCCGACACCGGACGCATCGTCTGCATGACCACCAGGCGCTTCGAGGTACCGATGAGGGCTGCAACCGCGGCCGCCGCAATGTCCGTGAGTCCTTGTCGAGCAACTTGGGCTACACCCGGGCGCCGGGAGCGGCCGATCAGACCGGATGACTTTCCCAGAACTGTCCAGGTAGAGGTAGGTCACGGCCGCGGCCCTTCGTCCTGGCGGGTCGCCTGCCGCCTCGAGCTTGCGTGGACTCCGCAGCCGCCGCAGCAGCGATCGTTGCTGTGCAGCCACAGGTGAAACATCGCTACCGCGACGCCGTACGCGCCGATTGCCCAGGGCAACGGAACGAGGACCAGGCCGGCGATCAAGAAGACTGTGAGCGCCAGCATCTCTTCCAGGCTCACTACCTGCGCACCGTCAAGGACAGGCACGTGGGCGGTCAGGCCACGCTCGATCCGCCAGGTTCGGTAGCCCCTGTGGTTGTCCTGGGCAATCAGACAGGCCGGGTACCATGCGCCCCCTGTTCCTGGCCGGGCCCGGTCATTCTGGTCACGATCGAGAACTCTTTCGCCGCACCACGCGCGCGGTTCTCTCTGCGGGAGCCACAAGGGGTTGCCATATCGTCGCGGCAGGCGCAGTGAGCGCCGGCGAATGTGGAAGTGGCTGGTCATCGCTGCACCGCTTCTTCGTAGGCCCACCCCGGCGCCGGCATCCGATGCGCGGTGCACAGCAGCACCGGGTCGTCGATGCCGGGGAACTCTCCCCACATGAACGCCCTGCAGCCGAGATCGCCGCAGTGGCCGGTGATCTCGCGGCTTGGATGGGTGGTCCGGATCAGGCCGGCGACGAAGGTGTCGCAGCGGTCGTTGGTCGCCTGGCGCACGTCGACCGGAATCTCCCAGAGGTCTCCGAGCTGGTTGACGATGTTCTGCGCGACGAACTCGACTCTTGTCGGCGGCGCGGCGAGCTTCAGCGAGCACAGGACTGTGTGCAGAGCCTGCGCGGACACGACAACGGTGTCGTGCTCCTCGAACGGCTGGGGCAGCGCTGCATCCTGGTAGAGCGTTTGCTGCAGCGTTCGTGCGGCCGCGGCGAGCGGCTGAGGCGTTGCTGTCGTCGAGATCCCTGTCAGGTCCATGGGGGCCTCGTCCGTGCCATGGGTCCGTGTCCACAGGTCTTTCCAGGCGTCAGGACCGATCGCATGGAGGTGAGCCCGCAGGATCTCGCAGCCCATCGCAGCAAAGTTAGGTCGCCAGCCGAGCATCGCGAACGCGAGCCGATGGGTAGTGTCCCAGCCGACCAGGACGATCGTTTCGACGGCGCCGGATATCTCCTCGGTGCGAGTCTTCTCGACGCCGTCACGCCTGTAAGTGCCGGTCCGGTTCCGGCCATCGAGGAAGGCAGAGGTGACCTCGCTAGCCAGGTGCCTGAGGCTGGCGACACTCGCCGTGCCGCGCGCCAAGGTGTCGATGTCGCGGCGGCCAGCCAAGGTGATCGTCAGGACCGGGTCGCCGGCGGCGCTCCTGGACAGCGAGTGTCGCGTGGTCTCGGAGGTCCGCATCAGGCCTCCACCCGCGCAGGGACACGCTCGGCGCCAAGGATGGCCAACTGGAGGTCGTCGGCGAGATCTCTCGCGAGCACGGGGACGACGTAGTGCTGATCGATCGATCGCCGGTACAGCGTGTTCTCGAGGGTGGCGAGCAGTTGCGCGCGGGTCGGATTGGCGGGCTCGGGCCGCTCGCCGAGCAGGGGTGCGACGCCTTCGAGCACGTACCGCATCGCCGCGCGTTTGATCTCCTTGTCGGCCGCAGCCAGGTTGGCCCATTCGATGTCGCCGTGGGCTCGCCGGCAGGCCAGGTCGACGGCCTCGGCCGGTACCGGTCCGGCCAGCGTCGGCGTCGCGAAGACATCGAGTCTTTCGGTCTGCCAGCGCACCCACTCGCCCAGCGGGGTGGCGTCGTAGTTGAGGACCGCGGTCAGTGTTTTGGGGTTGTCCAGGGGTCCGGGTTCGAACTGATCGGGGTTCCACGAGGACTGTCGCAGGGCCCATGAGTCGGCGCCGTACTTGTGGAGCAGGATGGTGTCACGGCCAGGGGCGTAGTCGAAGGGTTCCTTGGCCATGTGCTCCGCGTCCTGCTGGTCGTAGTCCATCGTGCGCACGAACTCGGTGAACGAGGCGATGATCGCGGCTTCCAGATCGGTCGGCCGGCTCACGCTCTCGACGTCGAAGGCGACGAGGAATCCGTCGTCGTGGCGCGTCGTGACCGGGATGCGCTTGGCAGTCAGGGGATCGTGCTGATCGGCGGGCCAAGCCCAGCCTTCAGGTCCGTGGCGTTCAGCAGTCATGGCTCACGCCGCCGGTCTCGGACTGGGAACCGGGCTGGAGCTCGGGCTGGAGCTCGGAGTGTTAGTCGGGGATGCGGTAGGGATGGGGGCTGCGGGTGTGGTGGGGGTAGAGCTTCGGGTAGGTGTCACGGGTTCGGTGACGGTGACGGTGGGTTCCGGGGTCGGGCTGCTGGTTGTGTCCGGCTGTGACTCTTTCTCAGAGCGGCATCCGTACCGTTCGCCGTAGCCGATGGGCCAGGTTCCCACTGGGTAGTAGCCGCCGTATCCGGGGTAGGTCCGGTAGTCGTGGCCGTACTGGTGGATGATCACCGGCTGCTGCGGGGTGGGGAACCCGGCGCGGTAGGGCTTCGACCAGTTGTGCTGCTTGACCCGCTCGTTGTAGCCGGACCAGTTCGTCGGCCGCTGGGTCGCCTTGCCGGACTTGCCGGACTTGTTGGTGTTGGTGCGGTCCTGAACCTTCGAGGTTGTCCGGCCGGAGCTCGGACGGTTGTTGGTCCGGCTCGGGCCGGGGGGTTTGGTCAGGGGCTGGGAGGCGCAGGCTTCGTCATCGTTGCTGCAGGCCACCAGTGTTCCGGTGCCGATGAGCATCACGGTCAATGCACGGGCAAGGTGTCGCATCATGTGTTCTTTCTCCGCGGGATATCGGGTGTTCGGGGCCTACTCGGGGTTCGAGTCGCCGTCGAACCAGGGCATGTCGGGCGATGCCGGGTCTGAGGGGTTCCAGTGACCGGGGATCACCCCGATGCGGGATGCCATGAGGTGGTCGGGAATCGGGACGGCGAGGCCGACAGGGGCGCCGTCATGCAGTACGGCGTGCAGGTTGCCGCTGTGTGTCCCGGCGAGAACCGCGATGCGGGCATTGCACTGCTCCAGCGCGCAGATGACGTCTGCGTGGAAGCGCTGCACCGGTATGGCTGCGGTCACTTCGTCGTTGAGTGCGTCCGCCAGGAACTTGAGGCCGATGGTGACCGGGCGCTTCATCCACGTCCAGGAAGGATCCAGGCCGTGCAGCCGGTCGCCACGGATGACGAGCGGTCCGTTGGTGAAGTACTCGACCCCGTCGATCGTGAGCTGGCGGACCTTGGTCCTGCGGTGGGGATGGTGGCTGTGCCCGAACAGGACCTCGGCGTCCATGGTGGGACGTCCCCCGCTGGCCGTCGGATGCATCAGGATGACGCTCATCGCATTGCTCCGGCGGCCCCAGCCAGCGGCACGGGTTCGGTCAGGATCGGGTCGATCCAGCCGCTGATCCGGCCGGTGGAGCGGATCGTGCTGGGCTCGGCGGACATCGCGGCGAGCTTGGTGCAGGCCGCGGTGACAGCGTCCGCGAGGCTTACGCAGCCGCCGATGAACCAATAGGGGTCGTCGGGCTGCCGGTCGAGCTCATCGTCGATGTCGGCGCACCATCCGTCGACGGCGCGTCGCTGTACATGGATCCGCAGGTTCACGGCCGGCTGCGCGGTGGCCGGCGGCGGAACCAGATCGATGAGGGCGGTCATCGTACTTCCTTCGCGGCCGGGGTCAGACCGAGGAGCGCGGAGGGCAGTCGGGTCAGGACGCTGTTCGGGAACCAGGTCACGGAAGTCTGGATCTGCAGGACGATGCCCTCGACGTGCAAAGACACCTGGCCGGTGGCCGTCAGGTGGTCCCAGACGACCTGCGCGAGGCTTCGTTGTGCGGCGTGGTGATCGGGGCCGAAGGCAAAGAAGCCGTGCGCTTCGGATGCCGGGTCGCTGATCGTGGCCAGGTATCCGTCGTTGGTCGGCAACATCTGGCAGCTGGTCTGCAGCCGAAGCGGCTGGGTCTGCATCGTCCCACCTCCTGATTGGCATATTCGCGTCTACCTCACATTGGCATAAACGCGTCCACTGTGCAAGCCTGGAACGACACGCTCCGAGGCACGGGCGCTTCGTCGGTCACCAGCACCAGAGGCGCCTTCTCTCCTATCCACAGAAGGCCCAATCTCAGGTCGATTTGTGACACCGAACCCGCAAGAGACCTGGCGCTCCCGCCTGAAGGCACGCCTGATCGACACCTGCACCCGGCCGGACGCTCTCGGCGTTTTGGGCCTGCGTTGCACCGGTTGCGGATCGATCTCGATCAGGCGCGGCGCATCCCGCTGCTGTCCAGCGCTGCTAACTTCTGTCTTGCATTGCTACGACCGCAGCAGCGACCTCGGCGGCATTGGCCCGAGGATCCGCGATCGCTTCGGAGCCCGGGGCAACTGGCCGACCAGTCAGCCGCCTCGGGAGCGATTGCAATGCAACAGTTAGACACTGCCACTACCGGACAGCGCTCGACGCCGAGCACGTCTCAACTCCGGGTCCGCCTTTGGCTCGGCACCCACCCGATCACGGACTTCACGGGACCTGAGGACGAGGCGCGCAAGCACGCCGCGATCGTGACGAGCATGTACCGGTCCCTGACGCCCACGATCGAGCCCACCGCAGTCAACCAGTCGCGCCATGCCTCCAGTCACACCCCGGTCAGCGCCGGACCCGCATCATGACCGTGCCGGCCGAGCCCGAGCAGCCCCGCCCCGAGCAGGCCACGAACCTAGTCCCGGTGCCATCCGTCGCCAAGGTCTGGAACGCCCTCCTCGGCGGAAAGGACTCACGAGCGGTAGAGCGTGAGCTCGTCGAGAGAATCAGAGCAACCAAGCCGGACATCGCAGACCTCGCGAACTCCGTCCACCGGTACAAGCAGCGCGTAGCCGACCACCTCGTGAGATCCGCGCGCATCGACCAATTCGTCGACTGCGGCCCCGGATATCCCCGGCTCGGCGAGAACACCCACGACATCGTGCAGAAGTTCAACCTCGAGGCCCGGGTGCTCTATGTCGACCAGAATCCAGAAGTCCTGGCGCACGGGCGGGCACTACTGGCGGTCAACAACAGAATCGGCGTACTGGATGCCGATCCGAACGATCTGGCGATGATCCGCGAGCACCAGGGCAGCAGGGCTGTGATCGACTGGGATCGCCCGGTCGGGGTCATCAGCACCATGCCGTTGGTTTTCGCCGATCCTGAACGCGTCGACCCGGCCAAGACCGTTCAGGGCTGGATCCCTCACCTCGCGGTCGGCTCGCACCTCGCCCTGGGATTCTTCGCTGTCGCCGACGGTCTTGAAACCGTCGCCGCCACAATCGGTGCCATGTTCTGCTCTGAGCTGCACGGAGGCCGGTTCCTGCCGATTCCTGACATCGAGGCGGTGTTCGGCGAACTCGATCTGGTCGGCCCCGGAGTCGCGCTCTGCGACGAGTGGCCTCCCGATCTCGACGAGATCGAGGTCGGCCTTAACTCGATCCGCCGCTGCGCTGTCGCCGGGGTAGCCCGAGTACGCGAGCCGAGCCACCACACACCCTCACCGCCAGACTCTCGCAACACGCACGGCTATACGATTGCCGAATAGTGAAATACGGAATGTGGTGAGCCGGCCTGAGGCGATCCTGCCGATCTTCCGGTCTCAGGCCCAAGCCCGAATCCTCGCCTGGCTGCTGCTCGTCCCTGCTCGGGAACAGCCCATCGCGACTCTGGCGGCAATCGCCGGCATCGCTCAGCCGAACACTCTGCGCGAGGTCAATCGGCTGGTGGAGTGCGGGATACTGCGAGAACGGCGAGCGGGCAATACTCGGCTGGTCTCGGCAAACCTCGAGAGCCCGTACTACGAGCCGCTCGTGCAGATCCTGGGCCGCGCCTACGGTCCTGCGGATGCAGTACCGAAGGCACTGTCCAGTGTCCCGGACATCGAACGGGCCGTCATCGTCGGTTCGTGGGCACAGCGGTTCCACGGTGAGCCGGGACCGGCCCCTGAAGGTGTCGAGGTCATCGTGGTCGGTTCGCCGCCACCGCGGCGGCTGCGTGCGGCCAACGCTGACCTCGAGGAATGCCTCGGCGTACCGGTCCGGCTCACGGTTGTTGCTTCCATGGAGTGGGACGCGCCGACGACCGGCTACCTTCGTGCCATGCGCAGTGGGCCCTGTCTCACGGTAATGCCCCCGGCCGGCTCAACCGAACGGCAAGCCACGCATGCAGCGCCTTCGCGCGGAGAACCGCCGATGGGTCGGGCGTCTGCCAGCCCGGAACTGATCAGCGGTTAGGCGGGTTGATCACCCAGCTGTAGTGCTCGTCGTGCGGATGGATGAGCAGACCGTTGTACTGCAGTACACGTATGACCGCGGCGCGGGATGGGCCGTGGCCGATCAGGACGCCTTGGATGTCCTCGCCGGTTCGGTGGTCGTGCCAGATTTCGGGGTCGGTTTCGATTTCCAGATCGTTCCGGTCGACTCCGGCGTCGTCGATCATGGCGCGAACCTGTGGAGCGGTCAGCGGGTCGCGATTGGTCACGGTGATCAGAGTAGTGGAGCCCAGTTGTTCCTGTGAGGGTTCGGATCTGCGGTGTCTCGACGTGGCTGCGGGACGGGCGGATCAAGATTCAGATGCCGGCATGAGCGGAGTCCTGCTGGGCGACAGTTGAGTGGACGCGGCTATTCGTGGCGAACGACGCGGTCCAGTTCGATCGAGCCGTCACGCAGTTGCCACCACAACAACCGCGGGGCTGCCGGTGTGTTGGTCTTGAGGGAGCATCGCCAGGCGATGGCCTTGTCGCCACGGATCTGAGCCGTGGAGCTCCCGGCGGCGTTCGTGCGTTGACGGTGGGCTGCGCGGCCTGGGTGGGTGTGCACGGCTCCGGTCAGAACGTCGACCATGACCAGGAGGATACGTTCTCGGGTCACCAGCTCGAGGTTCATCGAGTCGATCAAGTCGGGACCGGCGGCGTACGTCCGTAGTGGCTGGGTGTCGCGTTCTGCCTCTGGTGTTGCTCTGAGCCAGGTCAGGTGAAGGTCGTGGCGGAGCTGCTGGACGGGGTCGGCGAACAGTGGTGGGTGCGGCGCGGCGAGTTCGGCCATGAGCTCGGCGTTGCGGGCTTGGACCTGCTCGAGCTGGGTTCGCAGCAGCTGTTCCTGGCGTTCCGCGGCTTCGGCGCGCACGATCGCCTGGTTAGCTGTCTGGCGCGCGGTCGTCAGGTCGCGGTGGAGGCTGCGGACCTTCTTCTGTCTGGCGGCGAGTCGACTGCCTCCGTGCGGCAGCAATTCGGCCCGGCTGCGCCACGCGGTCACCTCGGCCGTGATCCTCGTGAGTGGTTCCTGCGGATCGGTGTGTTCGAAGGCCAGAATCACGGGGTGATCTTGTGGGCCGTCAGCCAGGGATAGGCGCGGCCAGTAGATCCTCGCCGCTCCCCCGTACACACGCAGCGGCTTGGGCAGCAGTTCGGACATGCGCAGGACCGCGGCTGTTGAGCTGAGGATCCGAATGTCGACGTCGTTGGACACCTCGGCCGGGAGGTTGGCCGGATCGATGCGTGGTCCGCTGCGCGTTCCGGCCGGTGTGATCACGAGGACAGGTCGCTGCCGGTTGGCGTCAACAATGAGCCCAGTGAGCTCGGCGACCTGGGAAGACCTGACCTGGCGGTACTTGTCGTCGCTGGTTGCGGTTGCAGTGAGTTCAGACAAGTTGACCCGCGACAACGGCGCCTCCTGTGAGTGCGCCGGTGAGCCGGAAGGCGTCACAGTCAGCGAACGCGGGGCAGGTGCTGCAGCGCTGGGCGGCTCGGATGCGATCGCGCATGGGTCCATCGCCGGCGTACAGATCAGGCTCCGACAGGCAGGGAACGACCTCGCCTGACTGGGTGCAGTGGGCAATCCTTCGGGTGAGCCGGTCGTGTGTGGCGGCCTGGTCGACTGTGAGCGCGTGCTTTGCCAGGTTCCTGGGTGCGGCCATGATGCTGTCCTCCGTTCTCTTCTATGAGCGTCGTTCAGTGGTTGGTCTTGTGGTGTCGCAGGGCGATCCAGGTCATCGCGCCGGCGAAGGTCAGCAGGCCGGCCAGGACGACGAGGCGGGCGATGTCGAGTCCGATGCCGCCGAGCCCGGGAACGGGCAGGGTTGCGTGCTCGACGAGCAGGTGGCTGGTGCGGAGCCACTTGCCGACGTCTGCGTGGAACCCGAGTGCGCCGGTGCCGAGCAGCGCGACGGCGCCCGCGATGATGAGGACGACCCTGACGATCTCGTTTTCGTCCTCGGGGTTCATGAAGCTTCCTCGACCGGGTTGGTCTGGTAGGTGCTTACGGCCCACAGTGCCGCGATCTGCTGCTTGTCTTCGTCGCGCTGGAACAGCTGGTCAATCAGCCGGCGGATGCCGCTGGTGGTGATGGGGTCGAACCATTCGGCGTGTGTACGCAGCACCCGCTGTCGGGTGATTCCGTTGCCGAGCCGGACGCGGGGCTCGAGCGGCGAGATCTCGTGGCGGGCCGCGAAGTCGGTCGCGGCCAGGGCGAGTTTGATCTGTGCTTGGATGCGCCCGGGCTGCAACGATCCGTCGAACAGCCGGAACAGCAGGTACGAGGAGGCTGGGTCGTCGCGGTCGAGGCCGGTGAAGTCGACCATCGGGCGGCGGACGGGTGGACGGGCGCCGGCCGTGTGGGTCGCGGTGCCGAATCCCAGCGTTGGCCGCTCCTGGAGCGGTCGGCAGAACCGGGCGATCCGCGATGGTGTGTGCGGGTTGGATGCCATTCGGTAGAGGTCGTCTTCGCAGACGAGCAGGAGCCGTTGCAGGTTGGTGATCGCTTCCGGATTGGCGGCGAAGTCCGGCGCCGCGACGGCCACGTAGGTACCGGCCATCGCGGGGTCGCCTCCGTGTTCTGTGATCTGTCTGCAGACGGCGGCAAGGTCGGCCCAGCTCGAGGGCGTGTCGAGCTGGAGCGGGGAGACGGCTCGACCGTCGGCGGTTGCGGCCGCCTCGAGCGTCCAGCGTTCACGGGCCACACCTGCGTGTGCCGTCGGCTGGAAGCCACGGATGACCGGGTCGTCGAGGATGCCTTGCTGGTGCAGTGCCTTGCCGATGCCGGCGTTGAGGATCTGGGCTTGGCTGGCGTGGTCGCCTGCGGCGTTGACCGGGACGTGCCGGTAGCTGTGTTCCCATCCGCGGCCGGCGATATAGCGGCTCGCGGTGATCTCGCCCGTGCCGAGCCCTGGCAGCGCCTCGTCGTCGCTGGACGCACCAACGTGGGGCACGGCGTACTGGGTCGAGGCCTGGTCGGTGTCTTCGAACTGGGGGTAGGTGCGCGCGACGGACGGGTTGGGCGCGGAGTACTCGATCTCGATCTGGAAGGGCCGGTCGTCGCCGTGACCGTAGATCGCGGGCGAGTCGGTGATGTATGGGATGCCGCCGTGTTCGTCGCCGCGGCGAGCCAGGGCTGCACGGCAGTCGGTTGCGAATCGCCGTGGGTCCTCGCTGTAGGTCCAGGTCGACGCGTCTGGGCGGGGCGCACAGTTGGTGGACGGTGATCCGGCGGGCAGCTCAAGAACGGCCTGCCGCTGGACGGGGACCGAGGGCAGGTATTCCTCTCGGGTGTGGCTGTGCGGCGCACGGTCCTCTGTCTGGTCGGCAGGACCTTCGGGGTGGTCTGCCAGGTGGCCTTCGATGACGTCGCGGGCGATGATCCGGTGATCGCAGTCCTGGGTTTCGTGGAAGGTCATGCAGGAACACTCCGTTCGGTCGAGGATGATCGTGGGGTGAGGTGCCGGTGCGATCACGACGGTCCCGTCGACCACTCCCGGGCCGGGGTCACGTTGCTCGATGTCATGCCGATGGGTCGCGTCGATGACGATGGGCCCCGAGCCGCAGGTGAGGTGAACGGGCAGTTCCACCGTGCGGCCGGCAGCCAGGAGATGACGGATGTCGTCGGCGGCGATTGTGCGCAGGGTGATGCCGCTGCGGGCCACATGTACTAGTTGTCCGCCGGCCAGGACCGGGCCTGCGGCGGGGCAGGGATGGGCCGCCGGCTCTGGGGTGCCGCAGGTGGCGCAGGGCAGTGCATATCCGTCGCGTTCGGCGCCGACCTGGGACCGGACTTGGTGCGCGCCAGTCGTGAAGAGAGTGGTCAGTGCATGCGCGGCCTCGGCGGTCGTGAGGAGGTCTGCTAGTCCTGGAGGCACGAGCCGGAACGGGGCCAATGTGCCGACAGGGTGGAGGAGCTCCAGGCGTTGCGAGACAGAGTCGTACCCGAACCGGAAGCTGGGGTATCCGGCGATCAGGTGGGTGTGGTCGGGGACAAGCCGATGTCCGCGGCGCGCGGCGTCGCCGAGGGAGGCGGGGTGCTGGAGTTGCTCGAAGGCGTAGCGGGTCGCGGCGTCTTGGGGCGTTCCCCAGGTGGCTACGCGTTCGTCCCAGGTGGCGCGGGGCTGGCGGCCGCGGGGGGCGTGGCCTCGCAGTGCGTGGAACTCTGCTGTGGTCTCAGCCAAGGTCTGGCCTCGGCGGGCTGCGTGGGCCGCCAGTCGCCAGGTCAGTGCGTGCTGGGCGCGCAGCGCTGTGCCCGGCAGTTGGAGCAGGGCCCAGGCGAGTGCGGGTTCGAGCGGCTGGTTCAGCGCGGCGGCCAGCCGCCGGTGCAGTCCGGCGCGGCGTTGCGTCTTGATCGTGGAGTCGTGGTCGACCGCGAGCTGCAGTTTCGTGCGCAGGCTGGTCCGCAGCCGGTCGGCGTGATCGGCCTGCACGGCGGTACCAAGATGTCTGAGCTGGTGCACGATCGACTGCAATTGAGCATCGTCGAGCCTGGACCGTCGCTTGGCCAGGCCGATCGCGACGGTTCCCAGCGGATGTGTCCGGCAGACCACGGCGACTTGCTCCTTCCTGCGGCGACCGCCGAATAGCGGTCTCATTAGGAGAAGGCCCACAAGGTGGCCGATCTGTGACAGCGCTGGACAAAAAGGTCCGTAGGTTGGTGCTCAGCTGGGTCCTGCGCGGTGCAGGGTGACTGCCCCGACCTCGCACAGCGACTGCAGGTAGCTGTCGGCGTCTCGGCTGTGCAGCCATCTGACGTTGCCGATCGGCGCAGTGGCCGAGGTGAATGGCGCATACACGACGTCGACCAGGACCAGTGGTACGGGACAGTCCCACAGTGGCGCGGTGACGGGGCGCGAGGTCGGGGTGCGCAGCGTCGTGACTTGCGCATCGATCACAGTGCCTTGGTGGTCGGCGCGGTGCTGTGCGGTCAGGATGAGCGCGGTGGCGTGTGCGTGTCGGGCTCGCGCGGCGGCCTTCTCGTGCTCGGGGTCGGCGGTTTGGTAGTCGTCGATCACGGCAGCAAGGATCGCGTCGGCGTCGATGCCGTAGACCCTGCCGGCGGGCTCGACAAGCTCGTAGGCCCAGGTCAGAGCCTGCGGATGGGGCGGCGCGACGGGGTGCCCGCTGTGGTCGTGCACAAGGTGGTCGTTCCGGATGCGCAGTGCATTCACGGTTCCTGGCGGCATCATCAGCGTGTCCCGGCTGGTCGGCACTGGGCGATGAGGTCGGTCAAGGTCGTTCGCTCGACGCCGGTGACCGTAAGGTTCCACTTCTTCTTGATCGCGATCCATCGCACGGCGTACGCGCACCGGTAGGTCTTGTTGGGCGGGAGCCAGCCGTCGGGCGGCGCGTCGCCTTTCTGGCGGTTCAGTGAGGCAGACACGGGAAGGAGTTCGAGGGTGAGGTCGCCGGAAAACGCTTCGCGGTCGGCCTGGCTCCAGCTGGCGGCGCCGACCCGGATCGCGTGGCCGAGGGGCACGACATGGTCGATGTCGATGAGCGATCGGCCGCGATGGAACGGGATGGACTGCCCGGAGTAGGGGTCGTCGAGCACACCGGAGACGACGACGCAGTGTTTGCGGTCGCCGAAGGTCGTGTTGCGCAGCGCGCGGGCCAGAGCCTCGTTGCGTTGGTCGCAACCGGTGTGGTCGACGTCTTTCCAGGCTGTCCCGAAGAGGTCGCGTGCGTCTTTGACGCGTGGGCCCCGGGCCGCAATGGGCAGCGTGGCCAGCTGCCCGGTGGCGGTGTTGACCTGGGCGACGGTGACCGCCCAGGCCGTCATGGTTCCTGGGGTTGTCGCGGTCGACGGCGTCACGGTCGCAGGTGTATGCCGCGGCGTGCTCGGGCTTGTGGTGCCCGGCGTGGTCTTGGCTGTGGTTGCGGTTGGGCGGTGAGGAGTGGTGGTGCCGGGCGGCGGCGTGACGCCGGGCAGGGTTGTGCCTTGGCCGAGGGCGGCGCAGCTCGCCGTGAGGAACGCGGCGGCGGCCGCGGCGATCGCGACGGCCGGTCGGAAGGGCAGGGACACAGGTGTCCTTTCAGCAGATCGTCCGCTTGTGTTCGGGTCCGGCGACAGGCTGGGGTCAGGGTCGGGGGGTCAGACGGAGGCGGTCCGGCGCCGGCCAGGACGGGCTCCAGCGGCCGGGCATGGCCGTGGTGGCGTAGTCACTGAGCACGTGGTCATCGACCTTCCTGCCTGGGCTGAACAGGATGTCGACGGACTCGAGGGCTCCGTCCGGGGCATAGGTGGGCTGCACTGAGGGATTTCCCAGCGAGGCGGCGCCGGCGTTGAGGGTTTCGGTGATCGTGCCCAGCCCTGCGCGCTGCAAAGTTGCGGTTTCGGCCTTGGCGATCCGGATCGCGTCTGGGTCGTCCGTGGCGCGTTCGCAGATCCAGTGTTCGCCGAGGTGGTTCGTGACACGCGAGGTGAGTTGGGTCAGGATCCCCGGAATGCGGGCGATGGATCGGGGGGTCCGCACTTCGACGACCTCGAGGGCTCCTGTCTCGTAGTTCCACAGGGGTCGGACGGCGGCATCGGATCCGAGAAGGCCGCGGGCGGCTGCGGTGATGCTGGGTAGGTCCAGGTCGTAGCGGTGGGCGGCTGGGTTTGGCGTGGTTCGGCGTTTCAGCCGCATCATGGCTCCTCCTGCTCAGCGTCTTCATCGACTTTGTTGTCCTGGTCGTGCAGGCCGTCCTGGTCGTGCAGGCCGTCCTGGTCGTGCAGGCCGTCCTGGTCGTTCGGTGTCTCATCCTGTACTGGGCCGTCTTCGGCGCCGTGGTCTTTCTGCCTTGACCTTGGATTGGTGCGTCTCGGCGGGCTGGCTCGGTCGGCTCGATCGCCCCCTGGCTCGGTCCCAGCATCGGTCCCGTCAGATTCGTTTTCGGTCGTGGCCTTCGAGGGGCTGTTGCGTACCGCGGCCTGCGTCTGATCGGCATCCTTGCTGTTGCCAGCGGCATCATCGCTGTCTGACTCGTCTGAGTCTGGGGTTCCCATGTCGTCTGGACTGGTGTCGAAGGCTGAAGGCTCGGCTTGGCTCGTCTCGTCGCGTAGCGGCGAGCGTCGCTGGAACACCTGTTCAGCGGAGATCTCCATGGTTCCACCGTCGCCGTTGTCATCACGCCAGTCGATGCCGTACATCTCTCCGTCGCTGAAGACCCGCTCCGCGGTGACCCATTCGCTGCCTTCACCGTCGTTCTCGATCAGGTCTCCGACCTCAAGGTCTTCGGCGGTGGCCGGCTCTGGCGGGCCGTAACCGTCGTCCTCGGATTCGGCTTCGGCATAGCTCGGCTCAGGGATGACGGGTTCCGGTGTTGCCGGTTCGGTGCCGTCGTAGGGGACGTACGTCGAGTGGACGATGGCGTCCCAGATCAGTGGGCGTCCCTTGCTGTCGGACTGGACGAGGTACTCCTCGTTGAGTTCGATCTGCATTCGGGGGTAGGTGGTCTCGTCGGGCAGCAGGGCTTCGAGCAGCGCCAGGTCCGCCTCGTTCTGGGTATGCCGTGCCTTGCGGGGGTCCGGGGTCCATAGAACCTGCGCCTCGACGTACTTCTCGTTGTCGTCGATACCGGTGCAGCGGCCTTTGATCAGGCGGGGAACGGTCACACCGACGTGGTAGGAGTCCCACATCATCTTGGCGCCGTCGGGGAAGAGCCGGCCGAGCGACAGCCGGGCCTTGAAGTTGTCGCGGGCTTCACCGGTCAGGAAGTCCGCGTCGGGCCTCTGCGTTCCGAGCACGAGATGGATCCGCGCTGTCCGGCCCTTGCGCACCAGGCTGAACAGCTTTTCGAAGACCGGGCATTTGCCGGTCGCGCCGGTTGGCTTGTGGCGGGACCACCAGTCGGTGACCATGCCGTAGAGGTCGCGGAACTCGTCGACGATCAAGACGACTGGTTCGAAGTCGTCTTCGTGGATCTCCCCTGCCACGATCTGGGCGTAGCGATCCTCCATCAGCTGCCACGTCGAGTAGATGGTGGCCATCTGGTGTTCGAGCGCCGTGGCGACGACCTCGATGTTCGGCCAGTCGCGCAGGCCGAGGAATTCAACGGCTTTGGGGTCGACGACGCGGACACGCCATCCGCGGCGGCTCGCCTCGACCGCGACGCCTTGGATTGCGACCGTGTTGTGCGTGGGGATGCAGGCCTTGCTCGCAAGGTACAGGTGGGTCGGGCTGTCCACGGTGATGCATCGCACCGGTACGGACTCGACGGGGCGGACGTCGACGATGTACCGCTCCCTCGCCCTCGGGCGGGCGGCTGCGGGGCGCTGGCGTTCGGACTTGCGGGTGAGCCGGAACAGCGGCAGGTCACCGGCAGGTGGGAAGGCGACCGTGTACACCGTCGAGCGCTCCGGGGAGCGCCCAGCGCATGGCTTCGCCCGCAGAGTCGCCTTGTGTCCGAGTCCCGTGACGAGGTCATACACGTCGTGAGCCAACTGCGCGGTGGTCGTTGCGTACTCAGCTGTCCCGGCCTTGGTGCAGGTGCCATCGGTGTCCATGAGACCGGCAAGAAGTGCGCGCCGCTGGTCGATATCGGCCCGAAGGTAGACCTCGGGAATGTGCTTGTTGCGCACCAACCCATTGATGCGTAACAGGGTGCTGAGTCCACGCACAGCATAGAGATACGGGTCGGACGGCAGCTTCTTCACGGCGTGACCCGACGCTTCGACGTTGGTCACGACTTCCGGGTCAGCAGTGAAGATCTGGCCCCTCATGGAGTGCCCATCGCCGAGCCACGCACCGAGAACGTAGGGATCAATCGGCAGGTCGCGGGTTGGGTACAGAAGCGGCCCAGCGACTGGGATCGAGTGATTGGCGTGTCCATTGGTGCTGCGGAGGGTGGCGGCGATCTGTTCGGTGGTGACGACATCGGATTCTGCGAGCTTGACCCCATGACCGTTGATCGTGCGCTGGCTGGCACTGCGGAGTTTTGCGTACAACCGGTGCGCTGAGTAGGTCGGGGCAGTGACTGTCAGAGCGTGCGGAGGTCTCCCAGGCGTTCGTCTTACAGTGCGGCGGCGAGCGGTGCCCTCGGGTCCGAGGTCGCGGGCGGCCGCGAACACCCGGGCTTGAAAGTGACCGCCCAGTCTGTCGATGGCGTCTCGGGTTGTGATCTGCCGATCCGGCTGGCCGAGGATGTCAAGAGCGTGTCTCTCTACCTGAGCCGTATCCGAGGGCGTCCAATAGCGGCGCGTGGATCGGGCTCGGGCGGGATGACGGTTCACACGTTGTGCTCGCGTAGAGGTCGACCAGAGGTGTTCGGCGTCGGCGACGATGACCGTCCCGTCAGAGAATTCGACCTCGTAGCAAGGGCGCCCATGCCGGACGGCGTGCGCCGTGACTACACGGCACGGAGCGCCGGTCTCGTCGAACACTGTGTCGCCATCGCGCAGCTCGCCCATCGTCGACCAGCCGGATGGTGTCGGGATTGGGGTGTCCAGGGCCAGTGCCTTGCCGGTGTTCGTACCGCCGACGATCAGCAGGTGGCTGAGGTCTCGCGGTTCCCAGATGATGTCTTGACTGTCTTCACCGATCGCCAGCGGGATCCGATATTTGTTCTCGTCGGTGATTGGTACGACGGGGCGCGGGATGAAATGCTCGAGGAGAGGCCGTTGCTCGAGGACGAAATAGTCTTCTTCGACGTTCCAGCGGGTTCTCCAGCGCCCGGGCAGCATCGTGGACAGGATGCGTTCGACCTTCGCCTGGTACATGGGGCTCGCGACCTTGGCCGAGGCGCGGTGGCGAACAGTCACGGCCCGCAGCTGCTGCTGTTCCTCGTCGACCCAGTCCGGGTCGACGGTCGCATCGGCGCCGACGAGCTCGGCGAGCAGGCTGGTGGCACGTTGCAAGGTCGCGTTCTCGAGCAGCGTCGGCTTCTCGACGACCGGCGCGACCGAGCGAGTCAGGACGAGCCGGCGGCGGCGCAGGTCGTGCCGGCGGACCGCCAGCGGCATGTCGAGCGTGGCTTCGCACAGCGCCACCATCGCGGCCGTCCAGAAGGGGTCGATCTTGACCTTGAGGGGGTAGCGAACAACGATCCTCGTCGGGTCGGGGTAGGCGATCCCGCGCCAGCGGCGCAGTTTGACCTCGCACGGCAGCTTGGTCTCGTCGTAAATCGCGGCGGCCAGTTCAGCGGCGCGGCGGCGCTGGTGGTTGCGACGTACGCCCAGGACGCCGCGGCCCGTCGTGACACCGAGTCCGGCAGTGACGGCACCGGCGACCTGCAGCGGGTCGGCGCCGAGGATGTGCGCCATGCCACCGCAGGACGTAGTCAGGCCTGCGAGGGCGACGACTTGGGCGACCCAGGGTCGGTCGGCGATATGGTGCAGAGCGGGGGTCGCGATCTCGCGGCCTTGATAGGTCTGCTCCTCGTGCTCGACCGCGGTGGTCGGGCGACGCCGCGTGTTGTTCGCAGCAACCATATGCGCCTCTCCTTCCGTCCCAGTGGTGACAAAAGGAGAAGGCCCTATCGCGGGCCGGTTTGTGACAGCTCTGCCGTGACTTTCTGTCGAATCTTCCGTGCGGGCGCCAACCGAGCCGCACCCTTGCCCGTAGAGAAGTCTCCGGGTCCCGGCGAATCAACCAACCGCCGGCCTCGGGTCAGTCGGCCGACCATGGCCTCGGGGCTGCTGAGTTCAAGCCATCCTTGGCCGGCCGACGATGCGTCGTGGAAGTGCGCTGGCCTCGCGGGGACGAGTAGGTTCTGGTCTACCTCGTCGATCCCGGCCGGCTCTCCACCCGGAATCGATGGACCTCGGTGTCCCGATTGACGTGCCGGACTCAGCAGCGCCCCCTGGAGGGGTGCAGGATCGGCAGATGGGATTCCGACGCGGAGACAAAGTGATCTCGGCCCGCGAGCTGGCCACCGGCCTGTTCGCCGACCGCTACATACCAGCCGGCACACCTGGTGTGATCGTCGATGTCGACGGCCTGCTCAGCATCAGATACACCGTGACGTTTGCCATCGACCGGGCATTCATGAGCGACGCGCACGAGACCATCAGCCGGCTCGATGAAACCGACCTCAAGGCCCGCTGACCGCCGAGACCCCAGCCGAGTCGTGAGCCGCTCCGTTCTGGGGTCCCTGGCGCGGGGAGTCACTCAAGGTCGGCACCCTCGATCTTCTCGATGGTGGCAATCCAGGGCCTGACGTGGGCGTTCGGGTAGATGTAGGCATCCACCAGCGGGTCGTCCTGGTCGAGTCCGATCTCAATGACGCCGCGATCTGTGACCGCCTTGACATACCCCTCGAGGGTGTTGGTCACACGAATTCGATCTCCGGCCTTGGGGCTGTACGCGCCTGTCACCTAATGAGCGTCTCACGGTGCCGCTTGCTGCATGCGCAGGTCTGCGCTGGTCGAGGGGACGCCCGTCAGTTCGAAGCCAGTCTGGTTCGGCTGGTGTGCTCTCCGACGTCACTCCGCAACTCGCCAGCCCTGAGGCCGCCGCCGAACGCCATCAGCCGGTCCAGCTCGACCGATCTGCCATGTCTCTCACCGGGCGACGCTCTGCAGGTCGCAGCGGACCAACGCCCTCACTGTCGGCCTTCGCTCCTGAGTCCACGGCCAGCTGGTCGGGAAACCTGCACCTCAGTCCGAACGACGTGGTGAACTTGAGGAGCTAGCTCGAGAAGCGAATGGGTCTCGGGTCGACGTCGTCGACCTGGTCCAGGCGAAGGGACGACTGCGCAACCGTGAACGCACGCATCGACGACACCAGCCGTTGCACCGGCTGCAAGTGCTGCCGGGACGGGCGCTGCTACCCGGCTTTGGACTCCGATTGCGTTTACGACGATCTCTACGGCTACCAATGCCCGTGCGTGCGGCCCGATTGGCAGGAAGAGGTTGGTTCGGGGTTGTCGTCTTGGAGAGCGCTGTCGGCGATCGAGCCGGGGGCGCCGCAACGGCCGAATGAAGACTGGTTCGGTGTCGGGCCTGGAAACGGGACCGTGGTTGTGGTCGATGGTGGCACCGCGCGCACTGAGACTGGCTGCAGTCACGGAGTGGCCTGGTATGCGGGGGAGCTCGGGTCGTCGCTGCTGCGCCTGGCGCGGGAGGACTCGCGGCCGGCGCTGGGCCAGGTGCTCGCGGCCGGGATCGATGCCGTCGCCGGCTTGCATCGCGGCTCCTGCGATCTTGGTCATCCCGGGACACCGTCGGCCGCGGCCGCGATCGTCCGGCAGAGTGGGCCTGTGGACTGGGAGTACGTGGTCCTTGGAGACGTCTCAGTTGTTCTCGATACTCCCGACGCGCCTGACGGGCCTGTCGTTGTCGTTGACACCCGGATCTCCGAGTCAGCGAGAGTGGAGCGCGCGGAAGCCGATCAGTGGCCGATCGGTTCGGGCGAGAAGGAAGCCGCGATGATCCGAATGAAGCACGCGGAACTGGCCGCGCGGAATCAGACCTACTGGATCGCGGCCGCGGACCCGCGAGCGGCGGCGCATGGTCTCACCGGCGAGGTCGGCAGCGTGATCCGGCTGGCGGTTCTGACCGACGGGGCGGCCCGGGCCCATTCATTCGGACTCATGACCTGGCCGGATCTCCTTCAGACGATGGACCAGTACGGGCCGCAGCAGATCATCGAGCGCGTGCGTACCGCCGAGAACGCCGATCCGGACGGCCGGCGGTGGCCTCGGAACAAGAAGTCGGACGACGCCACCGCCGTCTACCTCGATCGGCACCGCGGCTGATCCTTGGGTGACTCCGTCGTTATCATCCGCCGCCGTGAACCCTGTGTGCGGTTTACAAAAACCGTTGTGAGTGACCAGGAAACGGCCGCGGATCCGCCGAACGGCTCAGCCTGTGATGCCGGCGGAATCGCCATGCGGACCAGTTGGCGGCCCCGCCGCCGCGGGCGGGCCATTAGCCTGGGTGCATGCAGGCCAAGACAGCCCGAAAGCTCATCCGCTCGGTTCTGGCTGAAGATGTCGAGCCGGACGAGGCGATGGTCGCCAAGGTCGCCGAAACGCTGGTAAAGCCGGTTGGTCCGCCCGGGTCTGTGCGGTGGCGGGCCGTCCGCACCGTGCTGGCCGGCAACGGGGAGCTCACCGAGGAACGCGTCGACGCCGAACAGGAACGACGCCTCGCGAAGCTCGCGGTGCTGAAGGAGAAGGCCAAGCGGCTGGCGGAGGAGTCCGCGGATGCCGCGGTCGCCTATGTCGCGGCGTACCGCGGGACGCACGGCGCCGGCCCGACGTGGGCCGAGCTAGCCCACGAGATGGGCTGGCCGTATGCCGCGCGGAACACGATCATCCGTCACCTCGCGCGCACTGGCAGGCTCCAAACGACCCCTGAGCATCGCTCTCTCGACGTCGGCGCCGCAGCACGCGGGGCGGTAACCACCGATGCGGGCCGCTGATGCAGGCCGCTGAACCGGGCGGTGCCGCGAACTGGGCCTCGCGGGCGGCTGTGCGGGCCGCGGCGGATCTGCTGCGTGACGCGTGGGCGCCGGGACCGGTGGGCCGGATCGACATACTCGGTGAACTTCTGCCGCCGGGATCATCTGCTCCCGCCTGCGACTGTGGCAACAGGGATGCCAACGGCGAACTGCGCCGGGACGGACGGCCGGGCACAGATCCGGCCTGTACCCACACCAGGTTCTGTTACTGCGACCAGTGCGTGCACGGCGACCACCTCGCCCAGGCCACCTGCGCGATGCCGAGATGCGAGCGGCCGACCCGGATCCAGATCACGCGCTGGTCGGTGCGCCCCTGGTCACAGGACCCACCCAGTAACCAGGAGACCGCGGGCGACGAGCCGGCCGGGAATGATCCCGCCAGTGGCCCAGCCACCGGAGACGAGGTGGGGCTCGAAGCGGATGGGACATTCGGAGTGGGCGACAACCTGCGGCAGCATCCGCGGCTGTTCGCGTGCGGAACGCTCCACGCCCGGCAACTGATCGACGATGACCGACGCCGCCACGAGCCGCCCGGCCGCTGCTACTACGAGGCCCGGGGCTGGACGTACGAACCGGACCAGGTCGACGTCACGGCCCCGATCAACCAGGTGCCCGGGCACCTGGACTTCGCGCAGTGGCACGCCCAGACCGCGATGGCCGCGCTGTTCGCCGGCGACCACGAACAGCACAACCAGTCCCTGGCCGACGCCCGGCAATCACTGGCCTGGGCAGTGTCGGCCCTCGCCGCTCACACCGAACAGCTCGAAGATCCTGGGCGCTGACCGCCCGCCAGCACCGGCGATCGCTGGCGGGCGGTCGAGCCGGTCAGCTCACCGCGTCCGCGGTCCGGGCCGTTCCGGGTCGCCGGCGGGAGCGTCCAGTTGCGCGATGCGCTCGGCAGAGCTTCCCTGCGGACCCGGCCTGCGACGTCGTCGGAAAGGTCGCGGGTCGACGTCGAGCTCGATGCGGGCAACGTCGACCAGGTGGTGGCGTCGCGTGTTCATCTCCTGCACGAGATCCTCGAGCTGGTCGGGCTTCCCGTCGCCGTCGCCGACCGCGGCACCCAGCTTGACGATCACGTCGGCACACCGGTCCGCCGCGTCGACGACCTCCTTGCCGCCGATGAACCGGATCACGGTCAGAGCCTCACCGGCCTCCCGAAGCACGCTCTGGATCAGGACCGCCTGCTGCAGTACACGCAGCGGCGCCAAAGGGGCCAGCACCCGCGGCTTGCCGTACTTCGAGACGATCTCCTGCATTGCCAAGGCGACGTCGCTGAGCCGGGACCACGCGGTCGTGTAGGCGGCGAGCCGCTGCTGATGCCACTGCTGGCGGTCGGTGCGCTTCGACAGCCGGCGATCGTTCAACCAGGCTGTCACTGCCGCCAGGACCGCGCCGACCGCAACGCCGATCAGGCTGTCCCACTGGTGCAGGCCGTTCATTCTTCCTCCGAACCCTTCCCGCCTCACCGCCCGGCATGTCCTTTGCCCAGGGCCCCCGTTTGTCCAGCCCGGGAACGCCTGGCACAGCGGCGGACTTGTCCCGACCTCACCCTCCCCGCGGAGCGACTCGGTCAGGCAAACCCGCCGGGAGGTTCCGGGCCGATCGCCGCGTCCAACTGCTCAGCGACGACCAGCATGTCAGCAGCCCGCACTGGTTCACCCGAGCCGATCAGGTCGGCAGAGATCAGATCGGCCACCGCGGCGACCACCGGATCGTCGGGGAGGGCCGCCTTGATGCTCCCTATCGCCGCATCGAGCACCGGCAACGCGATCCCCTGAACCTCCTGTTCCGGGTCCCTCGCGATCAGCGTCCTGAGAGAGCTGATCAGCGCCTCGATGCGCCGCTTCGCGTCATACGGATAGTCAGTCATCGCCCTCCCTGCGCCGGACCCCTAGACCGGGGTCACAAGCATCATCGACGCCGGAGCGGGCCGCGTTACGCGATGAGATCGCGGCGCGCCGGAATCAGCAGCGCCGGTATCTGGGCGGGAACGTCCCCCCGCGACGGGGACGCGCTCACCGACGGACGCGCGGGAACAACCATCTGCTCCGGTTGGTTGGTATCATGTGGGTGCAGGAGGCCCGCGAGGGAATCCCGCAAGCCAGAAGCCCCGCCAGCGTGCGGGGCTTCCGTGCGTCTAGGGCACCCAGAGCCGTCCTGGACGACGCGGGGCTGTACGTGGGTCCAGATCCGCTCATTGGCCCGGGCGGCGCGCTTGTCGGTCCCGGTGTGGGTTCGCTGGCGCCGGTGGAGGAAAGCGATCAGATCGGCCGCTTGCACGAGGCTGGTGCGGGAGGCACGAAGTGGATCGTGTCGACCACCTGTCCGAGCTTGCTCGACAGGTAGCCGGGAGTCCCGTGCTTGCGATAGTCGATCAGGGCCTGGCGGGTGCGAGTCTGCCTCTGCGACTTCGTCGGCGATGAACAGGACACGCTCACGGATCGATCGTGCGTGCTCGTCGACGCGTTCGAGAACGTGCTGCAGTACGACAGTGTGTGGTGGTTCGGGGTAGCTGTAGCGCCGCCGGAGAGCGGGGATGTCGACTCCGCACAGGAAGAGCTTGACCGGGCGCCGGCCGATCGCGGCCATGGCCTTGTCGTAGATGCCGATCCGCGCTCTGACCTGCGGCGCGAGGTCCTTCCAGTCGTCCTTGCCGTTGACCAGGGCGTAGGCGTGCAGTTCGGCGGTGGGAGAGACCGCGTAAGCCGAGGCGGCGTCCTGGACAACCTGGTCGAGTTCGGCCGCGAGCGGGATCGCCACGACTTCGGGCAACCGAGAGCGGCGATGAAGAAGCTGTCGGTGTCGGCTTCTTGGGCTTCAGCACCAAGGTGCCCGACATCATCGCCGCCAAAGCCGGCGTCGGCATGTCCCGGCCGGCCGGTACAGCTCTGGCCGACGCGATCGTGGGCTTCTAGCCGCTGCACTAGTCCGGTCCTACTACTAGTCCTAGCCCTAGTTCGGTACCAACGCTTGTGCAGGCCTCGCCTAGTTGTAGCGGTTGCCTATCGCTGGTGTATGCGCCTACGCTGATGCTGGCGTTTGCGCGCGGAGCCGCGGGCGCTGAAGTATCAGCGCCGCCCCCTCCCCCACCTCCCACTGGTTCCGCCGCCGGCTCCTTGCCAGGCAGCGATCGCCGCGAGGTGACTACGCCGAAAGCTCTTCGTGGGCGTCGTTTCTGTCTGCTGACATGCCGAGGGCCCGAGCGCGGATGTCCGCGGTCTCGGGCCCTTCGAATGGCTTGGTCTGCGACTGTCGTCAGCCGGCGGATCCTGCTGGGTCTCGTTGTGAGTCTGCTTCTGTACTGGCTCTGTTGCCGAATTCAAGCATCGTCAGGCCGGAGTACCGGATGGCGCCGGGGGCACGAGGTCTGTGCTGAGGTGGTCGGTCCAGGCGTTGTAGTCCATGCGCTCTTCGAGGGCAGATGCGAGTCGGTCGTAGTCGATCGTGGCCAAGGCGATGCGTGCACCGTTGGCGTCCTTCTTCTGGTTCTTGATGACCTTGCGCAGCTTCGCGGCCAGGGCACGTTTACGCATCTCTGCGCGGAGCTGAGCGTCCGCGAGCTGCAGTGATTCGGTGCGGCCGAGGCTGCCGGCGATGGCAAGGGTTCTGGCGCGCCACGTAAGTTTCGGCTGCAGGATCCACTGGAGCGGCCCGAAGACGGGCGGTGTACTG
The DNA here is from genome assembly GCF_042730855.1 of Kribbella sp. NPDC059898. Taxonomy (NCBI): domain Bacteria; kingdom Bacillati; phylum Actinomycetota; class Actinomycetes; order Propionibacteriales; family Kribbellaceae; genus Kribbella; species Kribbella sp. NPDC059898. The sequence goes on along the minus strand of NZ_JBHWKR010000026.1, from coordinate 17,320 downwards.
GCCATCTGGCCGGTCGCGCGGAGCGTGTCGCGGCGCTGAGCAGCCGACTGCATCAGCCAGCTGCAGTACGCAAAGATCGACAACCCCGTGAAACCCACGGCGGGGAACCACTGCCCCCAGTGCCCCAGCAGGTTGACCCCAGCAGCGACAGCTGCGGCCATGAAGGACAGCGTCCGGTAGCCGTAGGCCTGTTCTCCGAGCCGGCGGCGAAGGTCCGCCTGGTGCGATGTGGCAACACCTCCGAGCTCGATCACCGCGAGAGCGGGCGCCATGAGGAGTGCCCGCACCAACACTGGCCAGCTGCTGGCGAACGGGACGTGGTCGAGTGCTGCCCACACTTGGCCGATGAGCGCGAACAAAGACGCGACGCCGTAGAACGCGTACTGGAGCTTCACTGCGCCTGGCATTGCGGCGCGGTGACCTGCGGTCGGCGCGTCAGTCGGCCTTGCCACGTCTGCCACCTCAGCCACGTCGGTTATGCCTTCGGCCGTGTTTGCCACGGCCAACGGCGGGCTCTGGCCAGCAGCGATGTGGTCGATGGGCTCAGCGGTGGTGGCAAGGGTGTCCGTTGGCGAGCTGGCAGGGGCGGCGCTAGTGGCGCTAGTGGCAAGGGCTGGCGGGCCACTTCGCGAGCCTGCCGCCGATTCGGCGCTCGCAACCGAGCCGGGCTCCGGGCGTGGCAAGGGGCCAGCCGCCGGCGTCTTGATCGGTGGCAAGGGCGCCTCGGAGTGGGGGTGCTGGGCGGGCAAGGACCTTGCCACCGTCTCAACGGTGCTGCCCGGCGCCACGCCCTGCTTCTCCGCCTGCTGCGGGCCCTGCTGGGCTCGCCGAGCGGCGGGTCCGCGGAGTGCCGCTCCCTCCTGGGACATGGTGGACCGGGGGTGGAGTCCCACGGGCAACAGGCCCCGATCGGTCTGAGCGAGCTGGTGTGTGGTGGCGATCCAGACGGCCATGACGCCGGCGATCATGCCGATCGCGAAAGCCTGCGGAGCCGCCGATGGGTCCGTCGTCGTGAGGTCCTGCGGCTGAGCGCTCTGCACGGCCGGGTCGGGTGTGGAGGGGCCTTCGGTCATGGTCGGGGCTGGTTGGGCCCCTGCGGTGGGCTGTGGCGCCGTTGAGGGCAGGTCGAGCCTCAGGGGCGGCTCCGTCGGCGCCGGGGGTTCGGGCCAGCCGGTGCCAGAGCTCCGGTGGCTGAGGACCGGGACGTCGCGGGGTTCAGGGCTGCTGTGCGCGTGGTCGGTATCTCCTGTACTCGAGCCCGCGGGCGCCTCGAGCGTGATGCTTGTGGTGATGCGTTGCAAGCCGGAGTTGTCCTCGGTGACGGCGTGGGATTCATGCCAAGACGGGCCGAGGTCGGATCGGTGGTGTGACGGCCGCGAAGTGCGAACTGCACCGGCAAGCGGTCCGTGGGCAGTGTGCAGCGCGGTGGCAAGATCGGCAGATGTGGCAGGCGCGGCGGGGTCGGCCGTACGACACGCGTGGCCGTCGGCTGGGTGGGTGGCGTGGATGGCAGGGGTGGCGCTGCCATCCAGGCCAGTGGTCCCGCTCGATGGCAGAGCTGGCACGGATGGGGTGGGGTTGCCTGCCGCACCTGCCATGCCTGCTTCTCCGGCGCCTGCCACCGTCCTTGCCATCTCGGTTGAGTCCTTGCCTCCTGTGCCGTTGGTGTTGGTGGCGGCGCTGCTGGCCGGGGTTGGGTCTGCGGGGTCCGAGATGGCAAGGGGCGCCTCTGTGGGCTCCGGCTTCATAGGGTCGACGGTCGCGGGGAGTGTTGGGTCGCCGGATGCGATGTCGGGCACGACGGTCAGCCGGGCGGGGGTTCCGGACTTCATCTCGGTACGGACTTCGCTGAGGCGGTCTCGCCACCAGCGCGCTGACCAGGTGTGGCGCTCGGCCAGGGTTCGACCGGCGAGGCGGCCGGGTCCCTCGAGCACGGAGCCTTGGGCAACGTAGAAGCGGACGATGACCCGGCCGGCCTCTTGCTGTCGTGCCGCGGTGCCGACCGTCAATGCGGGTTCGAGGTCGCCAAGGCTGGTGGCGGTCGGGTTGTCGTTCCCGGTCCGAGCTGCGTCGGCCGGGTTGGGGAGCTGGCTGCCTTCGAGTGTTGCCGCGCTCATGGGTGCTGGGTCTCCGTAGTCGTGGGGTGGGCACTGGCAGCGCTCGCCGGGCTGGATGCCGCGGGTCCTGCGAGCGGGGCGGAGGGAATGGATCGGGGTAGGCAGGTCGGGTTCGGGAGGGCACGCGTCAGGTGATGGGCTCAGGTGATGCGGTCAACGCTCCACTTTCCTGAGGTGAGGGTGAGCCGGACTGTGCTGCTTTGCCGGTCGACGAGTTCGCCGGCGGGGTCGGTGGCGGCCCAGATCGTTGTGACGTCGACGACGGTTGGGGTGGTCTGGTCGGTTCCGGGGGCGGCGACGGCCGCTGCCTGGAGTCTGGGATGGGCCCATCCGCCGGCTTGGAGGTCGGCGTTGAGAGCGGTCCAGGCGATGGCGCGTGTGGTCTTGGCGATGGCCGGGGTGACGGTGGTCATGCCAGCATCGTCGAGGGTTTTCTGGATCATGCTGTCTGGGATTGCGCCGGCCATCGGGTCGCCCTGTGTCGTGGCCGACGGCGACGATGCTGTCGCGTGTGGCCGCGTTGGCGTGGAGGATGCTGATTGCCCGGGTGTGGTCGACGCGGCCGTTGGGCTCGGGTCGACGGGTCTTGACGAGGGTGATGTCGAGGCTGTGTGGACGGGTCCGGAGGGCGCGTCCGGAGACGGCGTGCCACCGATCAGCCAGAGACCGGTTGCTGCGAGCGCGGCGGTTGCCGCGGCGCCGAGGGCGAGCAACCCGATGGCCTTAGGATGATCCGAGCGGCGGTTCCCAGTCGCAGAGGTAGCCACTCACGCTCCAGTAGTAGTAGTGGTGGTCGTGGTGGTGGTGGGTGGTCTGGTCATGCGAGCCTCACCGCGCCCGCGTAGCCGTCGCTCCATACGGGTTCAACTCGGACTTTGGTGCCGGGCCGCGGGGCGTTGACCATTTGCCCGTTGCCGATGTAGATGCCGACGTGGTGGATGCCAGTGCGTGACCCGGTGATGAATCCGAAGAAGACGAGGTCGCCGGGCAGCAACGCTCTGAGCCCGGACGAGGCGGGGATCTGCTGGTTGAGCAGGCCTTGGGCGGCAGCGGTTCTGGGCAGCGTGATGCCGACCTGGGCGGCGGCGTAGGTGGTGAGTCCGGAGCAGTCGAAGCCGGCGACTTTGCGGCCGTCGGATCCGCCCGGGCTGCAGCAGATCCCAGTTGACGGTCCGGAGGCGTTGCCTCCGCCCCACGAGTAGGGGGTGCCGATCTTCTTCATGGCCGCGGCAACGATCAGTGCGCCGTTGGTCGAGCCGCCGATGGACGGCTTGCCCGTGTCGGCGGGCGCGGCCACGTCGAACGCGGAGATCGCCTCGGTGACTTTGGAGACGTACGACCAGGACCGGTTGTAGCCGTAGAGAGCCTGGCGCAGCGCTTCGGGCGTGGAGAAGTCCTTCGCGGTGGTGCCACACAGGTGTACGACTGCGCTGGCGGCGTTGTCGAAGACGTTGTGCGGATCCTTGATGGAGTCGTTGTTGCCGTCGCGACTGTAGGCGCGAAACGAGCTGGGGATGAACTGCAGGACGCCGACGGCGTGGTCGTAGCGCGAGTCGTGGTCCCAGACGCCTTGGTCGGTGTCGTAGACGGGGGTGGTGTTACCGCCGGCGCCGGACCCGTCGAGGGCCGGGCCGATGATCGGCGGGGTGACGTCCCCGGCTTCGCTGATCGCGTGGCCGGCGGCATTGTTCGACTCGATCTGCCCGATCCCGGCCAGGATCTGCCATCTCAGGCCGCGGCAGTTGGGCAGGGTCTTGGCGGCTCCTTCGACGGCCTGCTGGTAGGCCTTCAGCAGCACCGGTGATACGCCCGGGATGGGTGGGGGTGGCTTGGCTTCGGCTGTCGAGCCGCCCCCGAAAATGACGGTAAGGAGGGAGAAGACCAGCACACCGCACAGGGTCGCGATGCCGGCGGCCGCGAGACCGGCGCCGATGATCAGTTTCTTCACGACCCGCTCCCGTCGGCGTTGTTGATGGACTTGAGGTAGGCCTTCATCTGCTCGGCTCGTTTGCGCTGGACTGGCCGCTTCGGGCCGAGCCCGGCGACGACGGCTGGCTCGGACTCCGGCGGCCGGGAAGGTCGTGTCCGGGTTGTCTTGGCGTTGGCGTCTTCGGGCTGGTGCGGCCGCCGTACGGAGGACTGCATTTTGGTCGCGTCGGCCTTCTTGGTGGCATTGACGCCGGCCATGAACAGGCCTGCCGCGGCGACGGCGGGGTGGCTCTTCTTCAAGGCGGCGGTGCCGACCTTGGCCGCGGTCTTGGCAGCGACCTTTGCGGGGCGGGCCCCGACCTTGGCGACACCTCGGGTCGCGGCTTTGGTGTTGTTCTTGTAGGTGCCGGCGTACTCCTTGGCGGCGCCTAGCTTCTTCTTCATTCCCTCGCGGCGCTGCGAGCTGGCCTGCGACCACTTGCCGGCCATCTTCGACGCGGCCGCGGGGTAGCTGACCGGTGCGCCCACCGTGTACTTGGCGGTCGTGCGGGCCGCCTTGCCGAGGGCTTTGCCGGTGGCAACGGTGTCGCGGCCGATCCCGAGGGTTTGCCGTCCGACCGCGGTGTTCTCCATCCGTCCGGTGGCCTTCCCGGCCAGTCCCTTCAGCCGCTTCATGCCTCCGGTGGCCGCCTGTCCGCCTGCGGTTCCAGGGGTTCCGTTCGCGGTCGGCCTGGTGGGCACGGTGCCCGGCGGCCTGGTCGGCACAGTGCCCGGCGGCCGGGTCGTGTTGGGCAGGCTCCACCTCTTGACCGCCGGGTTGATCGACCCCTTGGTGATGGCAGCCGTGAGCTTGGCGGTGTCGCCAACTCCGACGTTGCGGGCGGCGTCGGAGGCAACATTGAGCATGCCGGCGACCCGGGCGGCCAGTTCCTGGTGGTTGCGCCACAGCCGCCACATCACGACCAGCCCCACCAGCAGCAACAGGTCGGCGATGATGAATCGTGCGACCAGAACCATGTTGGCGTTGGCGGCCATGACTGACTTCAGCATGTAGAGGAACGAGCACAAGAACACGAGCAGGATCGGGATCAGCATCACGTGGATCAGCACGTCGGCGATGCTCTTGGCCAGGCCCCTGCGCGAGGTGCCTGGGATAAGCCCGATCATGGTGTGCCACATCAGCTTCAGGGCCGACCAGCTGGCCAGTCCGACGCTGGCCATCATCAGTAGGGTCAGGAGCCCGACAACGAGAGCGAGCAACCCCCCGGTCGGCATCAGGAAGAACTGCGTGGTGATCTGGCCGGCACCGGGGTTGTCGGCGTAGTCCTTGTACGCCTTGTTGCACTTGCCGATCTGGTCGCGGGCCGCCGAGTCGTCACCATACGGTCCGGCCTTCAGCGCATTGTCGTAGACGGGAGCACACGTGGCGTCGCTGTCGATGTTGGCGCCGTAGTTGAGCAGCTGGTGCGGCTGCCGGATGAAGGTGTCGATCAGCACGCCGGAGGTGTTCTGCTTCAGCGCGGCGGGGTCACTGCCTGACGTGGCACCGTTGGTAGTGACCGTGTTGGCCAGCTCGATACCGACTCCGCGGGCGGTGTAGAGCGGCCCGTGGGGTGAGGTCAGCCAGGTGACCGGGTGGGCCAGACCGGTGGTGGCCAGAGCCAGGATGGCCGCGGTGACCAGGAACTCGATGCCGGCACGGCCGTAGTGTCCGCGTGCGACGAAGAATGCGATGCCGACGGCTCCGAACAGGATGCTGGTCGTCAGCAGGTTCGAAGGGCCGATGACGTTGCCTTCGAGGGCGTTGCCGATCCACGTCAGCGGCTTGGTGAACAAGTCGAGCCAGCTGAAGGTGACGGCCCAGTCGAGCAGCCAGGCAATCATGCCGATCCACCAGCGGTACAGCTCCCAGCCGAACATCAGCATGGCGGCCCAGAGCAGCTTGAACGGACTGGACAGGCCTCCTTGGTCGATGTTCAGTTCGTACTGGCTGATCTTGATGCCGTGGGTGTCTTGCAGATCGAACGGCGACATGGCCGGCGCGCTGCCCTTGCCCGTGTCGGCGGCGGCGGTCCCCGTTGTCGCGACGAGCAACAGAACGGTAGTTGTCGCGATCATGGCGCCGATCCGCACAGCGCGCGGGTGCCTCACGGCCGCGGAGACCGCGACGTTGAGGGCGACTTGATGTGGGCTGGTCAGTTTCATCGTCGTTGCAGCTTCGGGGTCGTCAGGATCGTTTCGCGGCGCCTTTCGTTCAAGGGCAGCAGAACCTTGATTCGGGCAAACCGGTTGAGGGAGTCGCGCATGATGCCTTCGCCGCGCCGTTCCGGCCTGACTCCCCCGGCGGACTTCTTGTACTCGTCGTCGTCCTCGACGGGGGATGTCTGCTCGGCGATCAGCTTGACCAGCTCGGGATCGGTATGGTCGAGGCCAAGCCATCGCAGGCCCTTCTTAGCCAGCGATGTGTCGCGGTGACGCATCAGGACCCGCAGCGGGATCAGCGCCGCCAGGGTGCTGACACCGAGGTCGTTCTCGTTGTCCTGGGCTTTGTCGGTGCGGGTGCCGAAGTCCTCGTCCGGGTCGTGGCTACCGAGGAGCAGACCTGCTGCCTGGCGCCGGCCCTGCCGCACGAACTCGATCAGGACCCCCTCGCCCTCGAGGGATGCCGTGATGGAGTGGGTCTCGTCGACGGCGAACACCGCAGGATCGGTGGGATCGAAGCAGATCTGTTCGGCGATCTTGGCGACGAGGAAGAACAACGCCCGGCCGAACAGCTTCTCGATACCCAGGCTGCGGGCCAGGTGAGCGTTCAGCAGCTCGGCGCGGGTCGGTTGCTTGGTACCGCGGGTCCAGAACACGATCGCCCGCGAGTCCAGGTCCAGCGGCGGCAGCGTCGGGTCGAACACTGTCCGGGCCACCCCGGCTTCGGGGGTGTCGAGGTCGGCGAACACGGCCATCCGCCGGGCCAGGTCCTTCGCGCCGGGGATGTCGCAGTCGGAGTTCAGATGCGCGAGCAGCTGCCCGAGGGAGTCGATGGCATGGGTCTTCAGGTAGGTGGGCTTGAGGAGGTCGGTGAGCAGAAGCCCTTCATCTCGGAGCAGTTCGATGTCGAGCAGCATCGTCAGGAACGTCTTGGCGATCTGGCCGCCGGCGATCGGGCCGAACAGCCTGAGCGGGTCCAGGCCCCAGGCCGGGTTCTGGACGTCGACGACCTTGGCTCCGGCGACGGAGGAGGCGAAGACTCCCCACTCCCCATCGCGGGTTCCATCGGTGGCCACGAACCGGCCGCCGCGGTCGACGACGTCGCCAACGATCTTCTTCATGGCGACCGACTTGCCGGCGCCGAGCTCACCACAGATGGCCATCGATCCGGACATGTCGCGCTCGGCGTTGCCGGTGATGTTGAACAGGACCGGCGTGGGACGGGGGGTTGTGATGTTCAGGGCGAACATCGCTCCGAGGCTGTCGCCGATCTCGGCGGAGATGACCGGCATCGCTGTCGCCGCGGTCGCCGCGGGTGCGATCTGCTGGCACTCTCGAACCAGCGGAAGCTGAGCAAGTGAGACCCCGAGCATCGTGGCCCACCATTGCTGCGTCTGTGAGCCGGGTGGCCGTACGACCTTGAAACCGTTGTCACGGAAGTAGGTCCGCAAGGTGACCGCTGCGTCGTCGGCTTCCTCGGCGGTAGCACCGGAGCAGATCAGGACCGTGGCGCAGTCGACCTCGACCTCCTGGTCGTTGGCGAGCATCAGTTCTTCGTACTCCTGCATTGCCATCAGCGACTTCTGGAGCTTGCCGGTTGCGGTTTCGTCGTTGGCCCGTTGCCCGACCTGGTCCTGCAGGTTGTTCTTGATGCGCTTGTTGCGGCGCAGCACCTCTTGCTGTGTCCGGACCCGCCCGCGGATCGCCCAGTCGACATCGACGCCGGACTCGTCGATCCGGCCGAGGAATTCGCTGCCGATCTCGGCCACCCCATGGGCCGGGGTGTCGGCCAGCAGCAGCAGGGACTGGTAGGCCTCCTCCTCCGTGTCGGCGGTGACCTTGAGGAAGCGGCGGGCCAGGGGGTTGAACAATTCCCGGCGCCCGATGTCGCCGCGAGCTCCTTCATCGAGATTCGGTGTGCCAAGGGCTCCCGCACCATGCGAAAGGAGCTCATCGGTGATCTCGCGATCGCCGATCGGTGAGGGGAACCCATCGAACCCGCCTCTGGTCTGTGCGCGGCGATGGATCCAGATCTGCTCCGCGGCGGTCGCCGGCGTTGCGAAGAACGATGGCGGCAACTGGGCGCGGACCTCCTCGGCGCGCTTCAGGTAGCGGCGCGCCGTCCTCGTGCCGATGCCGTTTCGCGGCAACCCGACGGCATCCACCAGCACCGACCAGGCCGCGCGGGTCGCCGACTGGATCACTCCCACCGCACCGCCTGCCCGCAGCGGAACCGACAGATAGTGCAGACGCTGTTCGACCGGCGAGTCTGTGAGCAGCTCGAGGGTCTCCTCGCACTCCGCGGCCCACGCCGGTGACGACTTGACGTCGACGCCGTGCAGCATCATCTCCACGACCTGCGTGGGGTCCTTGGGAGCAAGCAGGCCCTGCATCAAGAACTCGCCACGCAGCGACCGGTAGAGCTGAGTGTGGTGGTCGCGGACCGCGAACTTGTCATCCAGCGACTGGTATCCGTACGGCAAAGGCTTGAGACGCCACGTCGCCCACACGGTCCCGTCGTGACAGAACGACAACTGGTCGACGATGTTCATGATCGGGTGCCGAGTCATCGATGTTCCCCTTGGTTGATTGCGGCCAGCAGCGCCTCGACGCCGGTATGACGTACCGCCAGCGGCATGCCGCTGGGCACAACTGCAGGCTCGGGCTCTGCTTCAAGCACTGGCCGGGAGACGAGCGCGGCGGTCGCCGCCGGCTCGGCACGGGCTACCTGTGCCGGTACGACGACGGCGCTCGCTTCCAAGCGGAGGTCGGCTACCGGGTGCGGCGATTGGCTGCATTGCACGACCAGGTGGCCATGGATTCGCTGCGGTTTCGGGACGGTCACCCGGCGCCCGTTCGAGCGGCCCCATCGCGGCTGGGTCAAGGCCGACAGGAGTCCACCGGCCCACAGGATCGGGTTCCGGTCGTCGGGCATCTGGCCTGCGACCCACGCGAGGCCGACCGCGACGCCCAGGGAGATGCCGCCGTCGAAGATCCAGCTGCCCGTGCCCCACATCCCGCGTGTCCACCACGCCAGCGCCGCGGTGATCGGCATGACGAACGCCTGGACCAAGGTGTATGGGCCGCCCTTGATCATGGTTCCGTCGTGCATCCGGCCGATCAGCGAGGGAACACGGCGGGCCGCGGTGAACCAGCGGACTCCCCTGACTTCCTTGACCATGTCGCAGCCTCGGGTCAGATTCCTGCGCGTGAGGCGACCTGGACCTGCGCGATCGCCGGCGCGCCGTTGTTGAGGTCCTCGGTGACCTTCTTCCCACCCCAGACGAGGCCGCCGACGACCATCGCCTCCATGAGGATGCACATGGCGGCGACCGAGAGCACCGCCGCGATGGTTCGCTTCATCGCGGACACCACGACGAACAACAGGATGGGGAACACAACCCCCGCGGTCTTCGCCAAGGTGCCGAGTTCGCCGATCTGCTTGTTCGCCCACCCGGTGAACCCGGATCCGTCGGCGATGTCCAGTGGGACCGTCGCGATCATTGAGAGCATGGTGTGCATGTCGTTCTTCTCCGTTCGTTGCGTGCGTTAGCGCGTCGTTGTTGGTGTGGTCGGGTTGGTTGAGGCGGTCGGACCTGCCGGCACCTTCGGAGTACTCGGCATGTTTTGCCCGGTCGTCCGCGGCCTCCTGATTGCCGGTGCGAGGTCGATGGCGGTGACTTCCCACCGGCCACCGCGGGCTTTGAGAGTCAGCGCGTACTGCGTGGTGATCGACCGCTTCGCGGCGTCGGTGCCGACCACGGTCGCCAGGACGCTGGCCTGCTTGCCGTCGGCCGGCGGCACCTCGTCGGCCAGGCCCGCGACTGTGCTCAGGTCGACTCGCGCGTAGGGGGCGGGAACAATCTCCTCGATAGGCGCGCCCGGCGAGATGTATCGGGTGACGTCGCCTTGACCGGTCAGCAGCGCCCGCAGGAAGGCCAGGACTGCTGTTGAGGTAGCACCGGACGGCGTGAACGTCGACCGGTACGGGTCGTCTGCAGCTCGCTCGATCGATGGCGCAGCCGCCGGCGCCGGCAGCGCCAGGGCGATCAGTGACCCATCGCGGTCAGATACCTGGACGGGAACGGCGTAGTACCGCGGTGTCCCTTCGACTGTCGCGGCCACGGTCACCTTGAAGATGCCGTTCACTGAGGTCGGCGTTACGTCCGCGGTCGTCGCGGTGTCGACGCGGGTCGGCTTGTCGGGCAGTTGCAGGCTGGAGTTGTCGAACAACGCGCCGAGGTCGCCCGGTTTGGCTCGGGTCGCTCCGAGCCAGGACCGTACGACACGCTGCGCGAACTGCCCGACCCTGGCCGCGTCCTGCGCCGTGAGAATGTCGGACTTCGCAGCGGCGCGGACCTTGACTGGCCGGGTCGCCGCCGCGGCCGCAACGAACAGGCCGACCGGGCCACACAACACGGTCGCCGCAAGACCGATGTGTGCGAGCTTGGTCGTCATCCGCTGGCCGGCGAACACGACGGTGTCCAGTTCACCTGACTCCTCCGCGGCGTCCTTCTTCCGCCGCAGCTTCTGCCAGATCCCGGAGGGCTCGGCCGCGTCCGGGCCGTCTTCGCCGGCCTGGATGTCCTGGATGTGCTCGTCGTCCAGCGGGCCAGCGGACGGGAGGACCGGCTGGTCCTGCTTCCTGGGGCGTCCGGTCAGCTTCATCCGAGCTCACCAACTGCCGTGTCGGCCACCAGCTCGAGATGCCCCGAACTCCCTGTCGTCTCCGACAGGTCGGCCATGAGGTCCGTGCGCGTCGCACGCACCTGTCCGGCCTTCGCGTTGAGAAAGGTCCGAAGCTCCGCCTCGGAGTCGGGGTCGTCCGGGTCGAGGATCAGCCGAGCGAGCAGGTCGAGCATCAGGCCCCGCTGCGCGGCGTACGCCGCAGCGCTGTACGCCGCGTCTTCATGGCTGGTGCGCTGTCGGATGGCCTGTTTCGGGTGACACATCTGCGGCTCCTTGCTCGGTAGGTCCCTCTATCTGCAGAAGGCCCACACCGAGCTAGGTCTGTGACAGATCGCGTCGAACTTTTCCCCGCCACCGCCGCTGGCCCCGCCCTGACCTGCGGTTTTCCTCCCTCTGACTGCGGTTGCGAAAAGTGGCAAGGGTCGCCGTGCTGATTGGCAAGGGTTGTGGCAAGGGTGATTTTCGACGGTGGTGGCGACCCGAGAAGGAGAGCCACCGATGTCGACCCTCACTGACGCTGTCGCCTCGAAGACTGGCGCTGAGTACCGCCTCACGCACTCGCTCAACAGCGAGTGGAGGCTGCTCTGCACCTCCCCCGACGCTCACCGCGAACTGGCGCAGTGGCGCCAGACCGAACCCGCGCTCTCCTCGGCCGAGACCCTCGAAGATCTCGTATCGCTCGTCGCGGACAACCCCAACCCCACACACGCGGCACTGATCCGGCGTGCCCAGAACGGGTCAACCTTGGCTGGCAGGTGCGTAATTCAGCTGATGCTGCCCAAGATCGCCCGCATCGCCCGCTCCCAGGTCCGCGCGACGGTTGACTTCGACGAGGCTGCCGCTGCGGTGGTAGCTGCCATGTGGGCACAGATCATGAAGTTCGCCCTCGCCAATAACCCGCCCTCCATCGCTGGACGTCTGGCCCTCGACAGCCTCAAGGCAGTCACCCGAGCTGCCGACCATGACCATTTTGAATTCAGCCACAGCAACGTCGTGATCAGCTACAGCGACCCGGAGAACTTCCACTCCGTCGACACCCTCGAGAGTGTGCAAGTCAGGAACTCACTGGACAGGAACGCCGGCATCGAGGTTCTCGAGGTCCTGTCGCGAGCGACCCAGCGCAAGGTCATAACGACCGACGAGGCTCGACTGCTGGCCGAGGTGTACCTCAAGTCTGACCACCGGTCTAGCGAGGCCGTGGCGCGTGAGCTCAACATCTCGTCCGCTCTTCTCCGCCAGCGTTGCAGCAGAATCACCCGCAGGCTCCGCGCCCACGCCGAACTGCTGGCTGCCTGACTCCTCGCCCCCCAGGTCTGCTGACCTTTGAGATAGGTTAGCGATATACGGAGGCCAGGTTTCGGCTAGTGCAGAGCTAGGCCTGTGATTGGCGATCGCTACAGCATGAGAAGCCAGCGCCGATTCCAACGACGCCACGATCGTTCGTCTGTCCCCGCACTGGCCGTCACCTCTTCAATGTCCCCAGACCGGCATACTCAGTGCGCATCCGGTCTGCATGTTGCAGTAGCAGATGGATTGCATGGGGTCTCCTGTTCGGAAGCCGAACGAACGCGGTCGACACCCGGATGTCGGCCGTGGCTAGGCCGAGCATCACCATGGTCTGCGGATTCACACGATCCTCGTCGACATCGATCATGAGCTCGTCGAGCCATTCGCGGTCACTGTCCTTCAGGCCGTGGCGTTCGGCCTGGGCGTTCAGGTCCACGACCAGCTCCTTGAGTTCTGGCCAGTTGGCCCGCAGCCAGACCACGTGCGCCGCTGGCGAGTCCTCCGTGCCTGCTTGCTCCTGCTCTGCTCGACGGTGCGCCCGCATGAGCTTCTCATCAGGCCGACCTTCCTCGCCCAACAGAGCGGTCAGGCGGTCGATGCGGTCCTTGACGCCCTGCTTACCGACACCAATGAGCCCACCGATCTCGTTGAGGAACATCCCGGCCTCGACGGCAGCCTTCAAGAAGTGGAGCTCGCGCCGCCGGTCTTCCCACCACATCCAGTTGGTGAGGACGATGGCGTCCTTGGCGTCCTTCAGGCGGACCTCCGAAGGGACGTTGTTCCCGCTGTGCCGCATCAGGTAGTCCAGAACTTCACCCGGGGCAGAGTCGGGCGCGTCCGGGAGCAGATCGCGGCTGCGGTCGTCGATTTCGGCCCGGCGCCGTGCGATGCGAATGATGGCTGCGGAGACCTCGGTTTGCGCCACTCTCGGCCGCGTCGACATGGCCGTCAGTATTTCACTGACGGATACGGCGCGCTCTAAGCCACACCCGAGCTCGCCGGGCGTACTGGAACGACAAATGGGCCGAATCCACGGCATCATCGCGCGGATCCGGCCCACTCCCCTGCCTCGAGTCAAGCCTGGACGCTCAGCTCCATTGCAGCCCAGGCAACCTCCGACCAGGATCCGACCTTCAGGTGCGCCTGGGCGTCGTCGAGCTCATCGCCGATCCCCGCGAACCACCGCTCAGGCATCGCGACCCAACCCTCTTTGTCCTCGGGAATCCTCGGCGCGACGACACCGGCACGCCGGACCGCGTTGACGCGCTCCTTGAGCATCGCTGCCGGCCGGCCGCTGTCCTGCAGCTCGAGGATCACCTCCATCCGGGTATAGACCCGGTTGGACAAAGCGGCACGCACGCAGCGAGAGACCAGGTCGCTTCTCTTGAGGCCGGCCTGCGTCGCCACCGAGTCAAGCACCTCGGTCTCGGCGTCAGTCAGATAGATCGAGTTCAGGCCCTTCTTACTTCTCGGCTGCGGACTCTGCCGCGGGAACAGCCCACCCGTGGTCTCCTGCACAACCGGCGCCCGGTCCGGAAGCTCGGCGGCTTCCTTGTAATGCGCATTCACAGCATCGAGGACGATGTCGGTGTAGCTGCGGCCCTCCGCAGCCCGCGCCATCACCAGCACGCGCTCGACATCGCTCGGGATGTACACCGACCGGGCAGTCCTCACCTGCTTCGCTGAGGTCTGGGCGGCCTTCTTCGACGTTCGACCAGCCCGCTTCTTCGCGGGAGCGCTCCCGCCGTCGTTGCTCGACGTCGCGCTGCCGCTGGTCTGGCCGGTCTCGCCGCCAGAAGTCTGTTCGGGAGCGCTGGATTCCGGAGACGCTCCTCTCGGACTTTCGGGGTCGTCGACCTGATCCTGCGCCTTGGCCTCATGCTTGCCCTTGCGCTTGCCACCAGACGTCTGGTCAGGTTCGTGATCGCCTGCCGTGCCCTCGTCGCGACCTCCTGAGCCCACGGGGGCCTTCGGCTCCTCCAGCGCGACCGGAGTTGGCGCCTGCGGCGCAACGACTGACGCCTGAGGAGGAGCCATCTGGCTCAGCAGGGCCTCCACGTCCTCCATCCCCGGTGCCTTGGTACTCATTTCGTCTCCCCTATCGATCCGCGGCGGTCATGTCCGCCTCTTGCGTCTGCGCTGCCTGTTCGAGCTTCAACCGTTCAATGGTCCAAATCATCCTGAGCAGCTCGGCGGCAAGCTTGGAGTAGTCCTCGGCAACGTTGGCCGTTGATCCCGAGCGCTTCTGAGTCCGCAGCCCGGACACGTCTTCGCCGTCCTTCTCCCGGCGCAGAATCTCGAGGACACTCGGGCCACTGAGATCCACAACGGAAAGCTCCGACATCGTGCGGCCTTCCCTGCGGGCATCCACAGCCGGCCGCTCGACATGCCGGATCGTGGATTTCAGCACTGGCGGGATTCCGTTCCGGGCTTCCGCGAAGGCCTCCGCGTTCAGTTCGGCGATGTCGCTTCGCGTCTGCTCATTCAGCTTCGTTGCCGACGCCCCGATATCGAAGAGGAGGACGCCGAGGACTTGCAGCGCCTCATTGGTCAGCTGCGCCCGCTTCACCTCTTCAGCAAGTGAGTCGAGGCCGTCTTCCCATGAACCCGGATCGGACTTGGTCGGCGCGACGACGTATCGGGCGGCTTCCAGCGCAAGCGTCCTCAACACCATGTCGGAGGGCGGGCAGTCGATCAGGATGAGGTGGTACTGGCCCGCGAGCGGCATCAACAGCTGCGCGAGCTTCGTCTCGTAGGGCTGCTTCATCATGACCGCCATGACACCCAAGGCCACAGGCACAGGCTTCAGGGCCCCGCCGGCCGGGATCACGTCGATCTGGCCGCCGTTGGCATAGCTCCTGACGCCCGTCAAGGGAACGTTCAGGGGCGACCCCGTGGTCAGGGATGCGGCGAGGCCCGTGCCGAAGTCATCGCGCGGGTCAGCGGCCAGCCCCTTGGCGACCTTGCTCGGCCGGTATCCGAACTCCTTGCCGAGGTTGCCCTGTGGGTCCAGCTCGAGAATCAGTACCTTGAAGCCCCCGCGCGCGTACTCAACGGCAAGGTTCGTCGCG
The DNA here is from genome assembly GCF_042730855.1 of Kribbella sp. NPDC059898. Classification (NCBI taxonomy): domain Bacteria; kingdom Bacillati; phylum Actinomycetota; class Actinomycetes; order Propionibacteriales; family Kribbellaceae; genus Kribbella; species Kribbella sp. NPDC059898. The sequence goes on along the minus strand of NZ_JBHWKR010000026.1, from coordinate 2,025 downwards.
CAGCTTGACTTGCCCACGCCACCCTTCTGGTTGATCAGCGCGATAACACGGCTAAGCAGGTTGCGGTCGATCACAACTTCCGCGGCGGTTGTCGTCATCTCAGATGTCACTCCAGCTCTGGGTACTTCCCGGACGGATTCCTGCGTGCCATGCAAACGTTAGTGCGGCATCTGCATCTGGCTCATGCTCATGACGATTGCGTGTCGGACTGGCGAACATGGGTGTCTGGCCTCAGGTGCAGGCAGCGCATCGCCGTGTAACTACACGATGGCACCTGCTGGTCTCTACTTCGTGCCGGACCCGCCGGTTCCGAACTGTGTTCAGATTGCCGGTCACAACTGCTCTCTGCAGGTGCTGTCCTGACGTTCGGGCCCAGGCTTCATCTGCTGCCTGCGGGTTCAGAATGCCTGTTCCGCCTGCAACTGAGACATGCGTGCCGTACGGTCGCTTCGCACCGTCGGTCGCAACACGCGGTCGACACATGACTGTGGGTCTTGCGTGCGCCAGGGGCGTGTCGGGCGTCCATGTATCGCCGTCGTTCATGAAGCGCACGTGAGGACCACTTGTGTCACCTGAGGACCCACACTGCGTCTGGCATCCGCAGGCGCAGCCTTCGATCTTCACGCGGGTGTTGCACATGATGGCGACAGGTGTCTGGGCCACATGGAGGTGCAGCCTCCAGGTGTCACATGCAACTGGAAACACGCATGCATGACACACGTCAGCGAACGCGCTTGCCAACACGTGGTCCAACATGCCGGTAACGCTATCACTGCACACCTTCGATTGCCCAGCGCAGTTGACGCCACCCCTCACAACACAGAGTCCACACGTGCAGCCCGCGATAGCCATCTATCACTGCATTCGCCACCAGCATTGACAGCACATGTGTCACACCAGCAGTCTCTACACACGATTAGCCGCGCTGGGTCCACACGGCGGTTATCACCATCATTCACCACCATCATTCACCACCATCATTCACCGCCATCATTCACCACAGGCAGGCCCCAATCAGCGGCCAGACACAATGGGGGATGTGACTCAGCGCCTCTCTACGGCTTCGGAGACACGGGGCTACCCCAGACATCGCATCAAGGCCCCAAATCAGCTCAGAAGGCCGCCCAGGACCCTGCCGGAGGCGTCCAGGCATCGCTCGCGCAACTTCAATCGCTACGCCCAGCCATCGGAGGGGGAGCGCCGCGTAAGACCAACCTCCGCCGCAGCAGAAGCGTATCCAGCAGGGAGCGCAGTCCCGGACAGCCATCTGCAGCAATAGGTCAGCCCGCACTCTCGCAGCATGTCACAGCCACAAGGTGCTCGAGGTCCGACACCACAGCCCACAGATCCACGACGATGCGATGCCCGCCCGGGGACCTTCATATCCGCCCGCGGTCACCTTGCGCGCTCCACACGGGCACATGCTGAGCACCAATCGAGGACCCAGCCTCGCCGGATTCGCCCCGCAGGCGACGGCACGCCTGGACTCAGATCGCAGCATCACCAGGCCCGGCCGGCAGCCCCGGATAGCTACTTCCGACCCGGTTCAGCATGATCATTCGCTTGAGCCCAAGCGCCCGAACAGAAGTCGCTTGGAGTAGGAGCGCCGACAGAGCCTCGCGCTGAGGCCCACCCGGGCCGCCGATGAGAGTCGCGCAAATCCTCAAGGGCTCACCCAAGCGACATCAGAGCCAGAGGGCGCGAGGCTCGATCATCTCGAGGGCACCGGTCACCACCCCGGTGACCACATCGTGGGCTGGGGTGCATCCCAGCCGAGCCTGTCGAGCGGGTAGGTGGAGCCCAACCTGAACCAGAGGCGCGACCGAGCCCACTCCCCCCTCTGATGTCGAGATGCAGCCAAGATGAGCCGGAGTTCCACCGCGCAGTTGAGCCGGCGCCACGGGCTGCGGGCATCAACCAGCACCAACAAGGCCGAACGGCACAGCTAGCTCAGCTATCCAGCAGCATTGGCTCATCTTCGCTGCATCTCGACATCTGATTAGTCGGGCCGCCGGAGGATCACCG
>NZ_JBHWKR010000025.1:0-92060 GCF_042730855.1 Kribbella sp. NPDC059898 | reverse complement strand
TGACGGACGCGGCGTGGGAGCGGATAGAGCCCTTGTTGCCCCAGGTGGATGGGCGTGGTCGGCTGTGGCGTGATCACCGGCGGGCTGGGAGATGGGCGCTTCGCGCCCTCTTTTCGCTGGCCGGGTATATCCGCTAAAGCGGATATGCGGTTTAATGGAGTTGGTATTTAACGAGCAGCGAGGACCCCGGTCAAGTGCCGGCGTCTTGCAGGGAAGGATCGCGGAGATGGTGACCAGTTGGCGGATGACGTTCGCGGCACCGAGCCACTCTGGCCGGTGGCACGTCGTACGAGATGACCACGCCGCGTGCGACTCCCGTATCCCCCTGGACGAGTTCGAAGAGGTACCTGTGGGGCGCGTAACCGCCCTGGATCGCTGCAAACGCCAAGCATGCTTCAAGATCTGGCCACACGGACTCTCGGAGGAAACCCGGCGGCGTGAGTCCATGCAGCGCGCCAACGCTGTTGTTGGGTGGCACGAGGCAACGAGTCCTGAGCCGAGTCGCGCTCTGGTGCACAGGCGTGAGATGTGGTTGGAGCGCGGCTGGCTGTCAACCCACTTCGTGTTCGTCATCCACGTACCGAGCATCAAGATGTTCCGAATTCTCCTGAGTGGAACGCTGGAAGGTGTCGAGCTAGCTGTCAAGGGTAACGCTGAATTAGTCGATCTTATCAAGGTACCAAATCGGCACGCGGCAATTCTGACGAAGCTTGAGCTTCTGCAGTGGGTCGACGCTTGGCGGCTCGAGCTCCCCCACAGCAAGATCACCAAGGGCGGTACGGAGCTCTGGCGGCAGGCCGGCCCAACCGTCGACCTGCGCAGCGTGTGGCGGGCTGTCCAGGCCGAGCTGTAGGTCGGGGCCCTTTTGGTCGGAGGTTCTGCCGAGCGGCGGGGGTCGGGGGGCCGCCGGCGGAAACCTCCCAACCTCCCAGAACGCGCGAAAGGCGGGAAACGCAAGGAATGCATTCCTTGCGTTTCCCGCCTTTCGGATGGGAGGTCAGTCCTCCCCTGGCAGGCCGATCACGAGGACCGGTGAGCCGTCGTCGTGTCCTGCGAGCGTTGCTTGCAGGTGCGCGAGCTGGGCCTCGGGCTCTTCGGTCCGCGGCTGGTTGCGGGCAATGCGGTACAGCTGCACCGCAACCTGGTTCGTGTCCTCCTTCCGAGCCGCGGCCTGGACCGCGCACCGGGTCATCCACAGCACGTCCCAGAGGCGGCCGTCGACGCTCTGGCCGTAGGCGCCGGTGCGCTCGGTGTCCTCGTCGTTCCAGGCGACGCAGTCGGCCCAGGCGGCGGCGGTCAGCAGGATCGGCCAGGCGAACAGTTCCTTGGCCATGTCGCCGGCCTCAACGAGGGCGCCATCGGCGATCCCCTGGGCCATCGTGTAGATGCTGATCGGCTCGCCGTAGAACTCGATCAGCTCGCGCATCCGGTCGTTGGACTCACTCGGTGTCTGCATAGGTTAAACCTAACCTACCTAACCTCCCGTTGTCAATTGACAAGGGGAGGTGTTTTTCGATCCTCAGGCGACTTCCAGCACCGAGGGTTCGGAGTGAGCGCGGTGGAGCCACGCGGCAATCCGCACCAGCGGCAGCATCCGTGCCCCCGGGTGCATGCGGACGATGACCTCGGCGTCGTGCGCGCACACCTTCGAGTAGAACTCCTGCCCGTGCTCGTTGACGATGCGGTGCGTACCGCGCCTGGCGCAGTCGCCGAACTCGCATCGCATGACCTTGGCCTCCTCCTCCGCTGCCCGAGCCGCGGCCTCCGCAGCTTCCTTCGCGAGGCGCTCGGCCCGGGACATGAGGCGCTGTGCGACGTGGCGAACCTCCCCGTCCTTCGTGAGCTTCAGGCGGTAGGAGGACTGATCCTCCGCGATGGCCCACACGCAGGCGCCCGGTGCCGCACTCCAGACCTGCGCCCGGATCTCCCGGACGCCGTCGTGGAAGGTCAGCCACGATCCGACAGCGCCCGCTTTCGGCGTGAACGGCCGGCCATTCTTCGTGAGGCGCATCCTGGTCTCCCTAGCTGATCGGCGATGTTCAGTAGGTTTAATGTAACCTGCCTAACCTCCCCTTGTCAAATGACAAGGGGAGGTTAGGCAGGGGGTCGTCGGCCTACTTCGCCGGGACGTGGAGGTGGTCCGTGCTGACGGGGCAGTGGTCGTACGTGCCGCCTTCGTCGCCGGACGTTGCGTCAACCCAGCCGACCGCCGGATTCGTGCTCGAGGGTGGCGTCGCAGTACAGGCAGGTCGCCATGGTCGTCACCGGGCCATCATGTGGTCGACGGCCGCGCTGGCGGCGGCGATAGCGTCGTCGACGTCGCCGTCGATGATCGCGACCTGGTGGACGATCGGGTGGGACAGGACCGAACCGGTTGGCCCGGTCTGACGGGCCGCGGACGACGACGGTGTCGGCGTCCTGGTCGTGGATCAGGATGAAGCCCGGGGCGTCGGGGCGGTGGTACTGCGGCGAGCCGGGGTGGGTGGGCTGGAACGACGTCGGGCCAGTGGCGATCGCGGCCGGGGCGTCGTCGGGGTGGACCGGGAACTGCGCCGGGTCGAGGTAGTGCAGGAATACGTCGACGGCGTGGCCGGCGCCGGGGCCGTCGTCGGACAGGTCGGTGTCCGAGATGAGGTCGACCATGGCCCGGACGAGCTGGGATCGGGTGGCGCTGATGGTGAAGGTGGCCTGGTCGGACATTGCGGAACCCTCCCGGGGTGCTAGGCGACAGATAAGCGTAACAGGCAGGTTTAAACTAACCTACCTGATTCACCTTGTCAATCGACAAGCATCTCGGGCTACTTGCAGCTCGGCGCGACTGCCAGAGCACTCTCCCGGTCAGTGGCCGTGATCGGCAGCTGCCAGGCGCGGGCTACCTCGAGGTACCGGAGGACGTACGTGCACCGGTAGGCCGCGTTCAGCGGCATCCACTCCCCCGGCCCGTTGCCCAGGTCGTCGTCGCCCTTGCTGGCGTTCGCGGCGCCGTCGACGGCGAGCAGATTGAGGCGCACGTCGTTGGCGAAGTCCACACGGCGCCCGGCCGGCCACGCCGCGGCGCCCAGGTCCCAGGCCTTGGCCAAGGGGTAGATGTGGTCGATCTGGACCTGTCGTGCGGCGGACCTGTGGAACGTGATCTGGCGGCCGGTGTAGGGGTCGGTGAACTGCCCGGACAGCACGACACAGCCCTGTGTGCCCGGCTTGATGGTCAGGTTGTGGAGCTGGCGGCGGAGCACGTTGTTTCGCGAGTGTCGCAGCCGTCGTGCCCGTCGAGGCCGTTGTGGTTGTCGGTCCAGGCGCGTCCGAACGAACACGCGCGACCGTGGCCACAACCGCGGTCGTACCCCGGCGCCGTGCGGCGTGCGGGAACGACCCGGATGCCGGCGAGAGCTTGCCGGATCGATGCGCCCGCGCCGGCCGCTGTGGTCGGTCGGTGACTTGCTGCCGGGCTGGGCCGTTGGGCCGTGGTCGACGAGGGCTGAGGTACGGCGGTCGCGTCACCAATCACCGAGCAGCCACACATGGCCAGCATGACCACCGCGGCCAGGAGCAGACCTCGCGGGCCTAGCCCAGCCCAACCCGCTCCCACGGGCCGCTGGCGGCTCTCGTCGCGGGTCTTCCGGTCAGTTCGCATACTCGCCTTCATTCATGAGCGTCGGGCCCGGTACCGGCCGTCCCGGGCCCGGCTCCCGTTCGAGGTTTCGGATTACTGCTTGCTCAAGGGGTCCTGCGATCCGGGCTGCGGCCCGCAGTTCGTGAGCGGCCGTCTCGAGGTGCCGGACGATGTCGCTGGCCTGGGGCCCGTCGATGTACTCGACGTCGAACAGGTCCCCACGGAGGTTCCCGAGCGTCTGCATTCCCTTGCCGAGGCTGCCCAAGGCCTCCTTGATCTGGTCCGCCAGCTGCGCACGCTGCAGCTCGACGTCGCGGTCATACTCCGACTGGTAGTCGGTCGGGTGCTGGGTCACGATTCCTCCAACATTTGATCTGGGACGGAGTGCGGGTTTGAGCCGGTCGCCTTGGTTGGGGGCGATTCAGCCGGCGGCGCCAGTGCGACTTACCTCGGTGGCGAGCTCGGCCGCGCAGTACCTCAGGCTCGTGTCAGCAGGGGCTCAGCCGCTTGGATCGCAAACCGCATCCAGCTGCGCTTGGTCTCCCGTTCGGACCCGTGCATCTGCTCCCAGGCATCGGGGCCGTACATGGTTCGGCAGGCCACGTCGACGGCGGCCTCGATACCACCCGGCGCGTCAAGATAGGCGGCTGCCGCGTCGGCGGTCTCGGGACAGGCGCCCCGGTGGTACGTCGTGCCGTCCGTCCGTTGATAGGTGTCGTCCGGTCTGGTCGCGGTACCGCACCGGTGACACGTCGGAGCGCCGGCGTCGACGGGGTTGTCGTCGAGGATCTGCTGCAGCCGCCGGCGCGACACCACAGGCAGGTAGTCCTCGCTGTCGAGGGCTTCGGCGTCCATACGGGCGCACAGGGCTTCGAGATCGGCGCGCAGGCTGGACATCGCGACACTCTCCTTCGGGTCGGTTGGCTGGCTGCGGTTGGGACACTGGCCGTTGTTGCTCGGGGTTAGGAGGCTTCGGCGATCCGGATCTCGGTGAGTGCGGCCTGGTAGTTGCCGATCGATTCGAGCAGCTCGGCGGCAGCGGTCTCGGCAGACTTCAAGTCGTAGGCGTGGCGCCGGGTGTTGTGGGCGATCTCGTGCTCGGCCTTGGCGAGCTTCAGGACCCTGGCCGCGACTTCGGGGCGGATGCCCTCGGCGTACGAGGTCACCTCCGTGCCGAGCGCGGCTTCGATCTGCTCAAGGACACGTAGCCGAATCTGAATGTCGGCTGGTAGCTCGCTCAGCTCCCGGCGTTTGGCCCAGGCCTGCTGGAGTTCCTCGGTGACCTTCTGGCGGACCTCCTCGCGGTCGGCCTGTAGCGTCGCTGCGCGCAGGGTGTCGATCCGGGCAAAGACGCTGCGCATCGCGTTCCAGGACGGTCTTCTGTCGGGGTGAGTGCGGGCTTTGACCACGGTGTCCATCCGGGTCTTCGACCGCGGGTTCGGGATCAGCAGACCCCACCCGTCCGGGAGCTCCTCAACCGGGACGACGGCGGTTGACGGTGCGACGACGTACCACGCGTGGCACTCGTCATGCCACGGGTCGGCCTTGCCCGCCTGGTCGAGCTCGTGCCTCCAGTCTGCCCGGCTGACCTTCAACTCGTGACCGATCAGCATGCGCCCGGAGTTCGAGGTGAACCCGATGTAGAGCGCATCGGCCCGGCTTCGTGTCCGGCCCCCGTCGTTCCACCCGCACTCGGGAACGAACACCCCGCCCGGCAGGGCCTCGCCGGGCTTGATGTAGTGCCGCTGCAGCCGCTCGAGCAGCTGCTTGGTGACGAGCCCGCCGGTCGCGGCCGCGGGGCTCATCGCGCCATCACCTTGGCGCCCGTCAGGACGGTCTGCTTGGTGCCGTCGTACTCGGAGTGCTCCTTGACCGCGCCCCGAACGTCGACGTCCTGGCCGCGCTCGGTGTCCCACAGGGTCTTGCCGGTGCCGAAGACCTTGAACGTCACGCCCTCGAACTCACCGGTGCCCTCAATGATGACCAGCCGCTTGGTCGCGACGCCGGTGTAGCTGTAGCTGGCTCGGACCTCGACCGACATCGAGACCGCGACGGTGCCGGTCGCAACGATCTTGTCGCCCTCGGTGCCGTAGTACCGCTGGGCGTCCTGCCGGGCCTGCTCGGCGGCCTGCGCGTCGAGGGCCTTGGCGATCGCGTCCACGACGGCCGCGGTCTGCTGGTCGGTCAGCGGGCGCTCCAGGTTGAGGACCTGGTTGGCCTTGCTGTGGATGAAGTCGCCCCACTTGGCGTCGACGTGGTCACGTGCGGCGTTGATCTCATCCATGGTCGTGGCCAGGTTCGCGGCGAAGTGATCCGCCTCGGCGTACTCGGCGTTGATCGCGTCGAGCATGTCAGCCAGGTCCGCGTTCGCGGCGCGCCACGTCCGCGCGGCCTCGGCCGCGGCGTCTGCCTCCGCCTCGGATGCGCGAGCGCGCCGGGCCCGATCGGAGATCCGCCGCTTCGCCCGGCGTACGGCGTCCTGCACATCTGCGCCGACCTTGCTGCGTACGCCGGAACCGCTGCACTGGAAGCAGATGCCGTCGTGGATGCTCAGGTAGTGGAGCTTCCGGCCGCTGAAGCCGCCGTCGCAGTTGCCGCAGATCGAGTAGATGCCGGCCCCGAACTTGACGAACGGCTCCCCCAAGACGGTGATCAGCTGCGCGGGGACGTTGTGGGTACCGACCTCGACGTGTTCGCCGTAGGTGATTTCGGGGGTTTCGGTGGCGGTGGCCATACTGTCCCTCCTGACTGGATAAGCTTGCTGTTCGGCAAGATCAATCATGCCTCACACCTTGTCAATTAGCAAGGCGAGGTGAAGGGTATTCGTCCCAGACCCGGCCGTCGAGCTCGCGGCCGGCGCGCCGCTTGCCGTACCGGTGGACTCTGACTGAACCCGCAGGCGTCAGGACTCCGAGCTTCAGGGAGTGAAGACGTCCGGCAGGGTCGACCATGGCGACCGGGCCCCGGAGTCCAGCTGGCGACGGCTCACCCACTTCTGCGGGTGCGAACTCACCCCACTGCTTGAACAAGTAGGAGACGCCGGCCGCCTGGCACTGGTCGCGCAGATCGCGGGCCCATTCGGGATACATCGGGCGGGCGCCGCGGCCGGACTCGCCCCCGACCACAACCCAGTCCAGCGCCGCATTGCAGTTGTCGCCGTCGAGCCAGCGGCAGTCAGGACACTCCCGGCTCTCGGTCGTCGCGAGTTGCAGGGATCGATGCCGGCGGCAACTCGACAGGTCGACCGGACCAAGCAGGGGCTCGAGGGAGACCCAGCGCACGGCGGCCGGCGTGCCCAGGAGCGCCGGGATGCGAATGTCAGCCCACTGCTGGGTCTCGGCGGAAACGCCGACCCAGAGGTTGGGAAGCGGCCAGGGTGGAGACCAGATGTTCGCCCCTCGGCTGTCCTGGCCGATGACGTCCCATCCGGCACCGACCTCGATCGCCGGCCACATGCCCGGACCCTGGTGACCCATGATCTCGGAGGCCTCTTCCGCGACCTGCAGCACGAAGTCAGCGGAGCTGAGCAGGCTCCGCAACCGGCTATGCCGCTTCGTGAGTAGCTGGAAGGTGTGCCGCTTGGACAACGCCATCACGGCGAACACCCGGGCGATGTACTCGTCGGGTACGTCGGCGTGGAACAGGTCGCTCATCGAGTTGACGAAGACGAACCGCGGCTTCTTCCAGCGCATCGGCAGATCCAGCTTCCCGTCCCGTAGCTGTACGTCGAACCCCTTCTCGAAGTAGTGGCCCGGTGTGCCGCGGAACCGCTCGGCGAACGTCCTGGCGTAGCAGTGGTCGCATCCAGGCGAGACCTCGGTGCAGCCGGTGACCGGATTCCAGGTCTCGTCAGTCCACTCGATCGTCGTACCCATCTCCAGCCCTCGCCGTCATCCGAAGCACAGCACCGCGGCGCCAGCCACGGCGCAGACGATCCCGAACGCCATCGACCGCCAGGGAAGAGGCACTGGCTCGCAAACGAGGCCGCGGTGGAGCAAGGTGTACCTCCCAACGGAGCTAGAACAGATCACGATCCCGAGCGCGAGCGCACCCAGCGCGATGCTGAGCCCTCCTCCAGGAAGGTCCGCCAGCTGGTGCGGGAGAGTCTCCAAGTGTTCGGTGATCAGGGTTGCTCTGTGCTTCATAGAGATCCCTCAGTTCGATGTGTTGTGTGTGGGGAGTGCGACCTGTTCGGGCTCGAAGATGCCGAGGCCGTCGTCCGGGCGGCGGTCGACACCGTCGACGGGCACGCCGCGCCGGATGGTGAATCCGGGTCCGCGACGGTTGGCGATCTCCTGGGCACGGGCTTGGGTGATGTTGGGGCCTCCGGCAACAATCAGGCCCTCGGAGTCGAGGATGTGCCAGCCCTTTTGGGCGGCTTCGAGTGTGGCTGTGACGCCAGCGCCGACCTGGAAGAGTTCGCCAGTGTCGTCGCGGGTCGCGGCGATCAGCGGCTCGGCGAAGTGGCGGATCGGGCAGTCGGTCGGGGCGAACATGCTCTCGACGAGATCGAGTGACAGTCCGACCACGGTCGCGGCGAAACACTCCTGGCCGTACACCCAGATCCGGGTTCCCGCCTCGTCGAGTCCGACATACCGGCTGAGGGCCTCGCTGGCGTACAGGTCGTTGGCCCATTCGTCGCGGATCTCGTCGAGCGTCCGAGTGAGCATGATGATCGGCGAGCCGGGAGCCGCCATGGCCGCCGGCGCCGCCGTCCGGTCGGGTTCGGAACGCGGTACGACGGCCTCTGAGGACTGCATCAGAGGGCCTTGCCCAGGCGGATGACCTGCGGCTCGGTGAACGTGTCGAGCGCGGTGCCGGCGTGGATGCAGTCCGAGGCCGCCGGGTCGCACCAGTCGAACGCGTAGTCCTTGCTCGACGCGCGGCCGGCGAACAGACGAGCGATGTTCTCGTCCTCCGCGGCAACTACCGCCAGGTCGTCCTGCTCGTAGTCCGGTGCGGTCCGCTTGATCACATACAGGTTCAGGGCCATGGGAGATCTCCACTTTCTGAGACTTGCTAATTGGCAAGATCAACACTACATGCAGCCTTGTCAATTAGCAAGATCGGGTGTGGTTACGCGCGAACTACTGTTCGCCAGGGCCACAGCAGTGCGTCGTACGTCGCCTGGTCCCACTCGGTTACGGTGCCGACCAAGTCCCGCGCTGACAGCGCCATGACGGCATCCCGGATCGCGAACTGGCCCACACCCGCCCCGGCCGCGATGATCTCGGTCCTGGTCGTCTCGAACACCACGCCGAGCGCCGGCCAGGCAACCCGTCCGGCCCGGTCGAGCGCCTGCCGGAGGGCGAGCCAGCTCTTGCTGGTCGGGCCATTGAGCGGTGGCGTCTCCGTGCCGTACCCCCACACTTGCTGGTGAGCGACGTGCAGATCCCGGAGCTCGTCGCCGGTCAACGCTGGCAGCCGGTCGAGTACGGCGACGATCTCGCGAGCCTGAGGGCCGAAACGTGCAGTGTTCCGGGTGTGCGTCGTCATGATCGAGCTCCGTTGCCCTGGTCAACGGCCAGCGGACGTACGGGAAGCAGCGGCGTCGGACTGATCGGCCGGTACTGGTCGAGGCTGTGCAGCAGGCGCCGGGCCTCGGCATCCGTCGTGATCTCGGACAGCCAACGGGTGATGTGGCGGGCCGGCGCCGACTCGGCACCACAATCGTGCCTAGCGAAAACGGTCCGGACCTCGCCTGTCTCGGCGTCGAGGGCAACCGGGCAGCCGCGGCGCTCGTTCCTCCGGCAGCTGAGGCAGGGCGTCTCGCCTGCATCCCAGATCACGACAAGCACGGGCTGCACCGGCGTGCCGTCCGGACCGGCGTGGACGAAGGATCGCCAATCGAGTTGGTCCCCAGGGCTGGACTGCGCCAGCCACTCGTGCACCTGCTCGAGGTGCTCCATGTAGCTGGCGGTCGTGGTCATACGAATGTCTCCTGGTCTCGCGCGGTACGCACGAGTACCTCCCTGACCTGATCGTCCACCAGTTCCGAGGCGCCGATGGCGTTCCAGTCCTCGAGGAAGTCGAGCAGCAGACACCACCCGCCGTAGAGCTCCTGCGCACTGCGCGCGGCTAGCCGGATGTTCTCGCGGCTCAGCTCGGCAAGGAACTCGCCTGTGCGGTGCACCCAGTCATGCCGGGGGCTGGTGAGTCTTCTAGACAGCCAGACGATGAAGGTGGACATGAGGCGGTTGCGTGCCGCCCTCGATTCGGGGCGGGTAAGTCGCTCAATCAGATCGGTCGAAAAGTCTTCAGCCCAGATTTCGACACCTAGCCACCGTGATAGGCCGCTTGCCGTGACTGGTCGCCGTTCGGAAGTTACAAGGCCAAGCCCAGCCGGAGTGGGCAGTGCGTCCAGATCTCCCCGGCTGTTCATCCGAACCCGGCCCTGACCCGCTGCGAACCGCCGGACGAGCGTGTGCAGGGTTTCATCGTCGCGTACATCATCGAGCGGAACCAGGACGTCGCGGGCCACGGCAATCCGCTGGTTGATAGCGGCCGGGGTGGATGCTGACACGTTGATCAGAGTGTCGGCGCTCCACTCCGTGCCGAAGTGATGCATGACGATCGCCGCAACGCTGGACTTGAACACAGCGGGCGGTCCGACCAGTCCCACGGTTGTGTTGTTGCTGCCGATAGCAGCGCGGAACGCAGCGCCGATCAGGGGCACGGCCACGTGGTCCACGGCGAGCAGATCGGCCAGGCCCAGGTTCCATGCCTGACGAACTTCCTCGCCATCGGTAATGGGGTCGGTGAGCCTGTAGCGGCTGAGCGGTTCGCCGAGGTCAGTTGCGGCAGGGTAGTTGCCATCCCACCCGAGTAGGCCGCCGGCATGGGCGAACCGCCACTCGCCGTACTCCCGCATCTGATGCCATCCGGTTGTCGTGTACGGCGGTTCGTCGGCGTACGTCATCGTGTGCAACTCCTTCGGATTACTGAGCCGGTGCTACTGGGCGACTGTGAGAGAGGTAGTGCTTCGTAGTTCGGTCGTCAGGCGTGCTACGACGTAGTCGAAGCTGGGGCCCAGATCGGTGAATGTCCCGCTCAAGTGGTCTTCGACCTTCATGGCGGCTGCCGCGGCCGTGGGTGCGAAGACGCGGGTCTGCAGCCGGTGTGTCGTCGTGTCGATGGACTCAAGCGCTCGGCTGGTGACGGCCAAGATCTCCTGCACGGGTCGCGACAGCGGGTGTGCGGTCTTCAACTCGACCGTGCATTCCCAGATGTGGTGGTCGGCTGTGATGTTGGGCATCTGATTTCCTTGTGGGGTTGGGGTTTCAGGCATGGACGCCCGGGCGGGACCCGGGATCGTTCTCAACGAGTGCTGCGATCTCTCCCGGGGGCGTGAACAGCCGAAGGCGGCCCGGCCCGGCAACCGGCTCTGCGAACGGCTGCGGCGCTCGGACCACCCAGTGGAAGACGTTCGGCTCGCCCCACGGGCGGCAGCAGCCGCGATCCCGATGGACGTCGACCAGCTCGACGTGCCCGAGGTACCCCGTCGGCGCCGTACGGCGGTCAACTTCCTGACCGAGCAACCCGGCCAGTGTCTGGCCGTGAGGGTCCCACTGCTTGCTCGCATGGACGAGAATCCGGCCGCGGTGAGTGGTCTGCCAGGTGCGGTTCTCGACGCCTTTGGCCCCGGACATGATCAAGCCCGCCCAGGGCTGCTGAATCGAGAGCGCCAGCATGCTGCCGATCGTCGTCGACGTGCGTGCTGGCTCGGGCGCCTCGGGGTAGCACCTGGTGGTGATCCCGGCGCGCTCGGCCAAGTGGGCGATGCTGTGGCCGGTCGTGGTGAGCCGCGGCCCGGCGAACGAGATGCACAGTTCGGCGCCGAGGGCGATCATCTCGAGGTCGCGCCGGAACTCGGCTCGCGAGCAAATCGGCCTGTGCTGGTGCGTCGGTGGACAGTTGTTGTCGTGGTGTCGCCGGTCGGCCGGGTGCCGCTCGACTGTGCCCAGCCACACTTCGTCGGCCAGCTGCTCGGCCGTGGTGTCAGCTCCGTGAACGAGTACGGCGTGGGGGTGGTCGCGGTAGATCTCGGTCAGGACGTTTTCAAGCAGCCGGCGGTCATCGAACCGGCGGTCGGCGGCGAGCAGGATTCGGCGCAGACTGTTCACAACCATCCCCCGATGACCCGCTGCTGCACGGCCCACCCGAGCTTTTGCCCGTTGGCGGCCACGGCTGCCGAGCATCGCTCCCACCCGCCGTGGCTGTTGCGGTAGCGGTACTCGATCTGGGTCTGGTTGCCGGTCGGCTGCGCGGCGAGCATCGCGCTGCGTGCTGTCGCGATCTTTTCGTAGAACCCGCCTGGTCCGGTCATCAGCGGGATCGGCCGGACCGAGCGGAGGTACTGGTTGCACTGCGGGTCGTAGCCATCGGTGAGACGGCAGATCACCGTGAGTTTGCCGGGGTTGAGTTCGTACGGTTCGCACAGCAGCACGTCGCCGGCCTTCAGGCCTGTGACGTCGTCGTTCTCGAGCAGTTCGTACAGGCCGATTTCGGGGTTGCCCGGCGTACCGCTCAGGTGGTCCATGACGTTGTCGAGGGTGTCGATCTCGTCGCGGATCAGGTCGAGGTGCCGGCGTGCAGCGGCGGCGGCGGTCCTGCCGGCTGCTGCCGCGACCTGGCGGTGTTCCACCTCGGCCAGGAACTCGCCGCTCCAGTCGGGTGTATCGGTGTTGGTTTCGGTGTCAGCGGGGTTGTCATGTGCCATTGGTGGCTCCTGAGATTCAGCGAGTTCCCGGCCAGCCGCACCAGCGGCAGGGATTCTGCGTCCAGCGCGGGTGTTCGGGGTGGAAGAGCACGTGGTCGTAAGACCGGCAGCGCGAGTCGTCGCACGCGACCGACTCGTCGGTCAGCGGGTGAATCACGTCTGTCCAGCTGCCGGCGTGATGAAGATCGGCCCACTCGGCGGCCTGAAGCAGCGCCAGCCGGGCCTGGGCACGGCGGTGCACCAGGTCGTCGGTGGCCGCGTCGTACGGCACGTCGACCAGCACAGCCAACGTGGCCACGCAGACGTACTGGCGCGGCCCGATGAGACGTCGTACGGCCACGGCGTGCGGAACCGCGGTAGCCCTGGTGGATTGCCCTGGAGACCCGGTTCCGGACGCCGTTAGCCGCAGCATGACCCTATCCTCAACACACTAGTTACATTAAACCTATTGGTTGCACTCGTCCAGCTCAGGAGTGTCGCACAGTGATGTCGTCGACACGCACCACCGCGAAGCCCGCGTAATCCCCGAGGTAGGCCGCGTTGATCGCGTCCTGCAGTGCTCTCTCGTACGCCTGGGCGCTGCCCGACACCCAGGCCTGGGCCAGTGCCGCCGCGTCCTCGGCCGAAATGTTCAGGTCCTTGAGGGACCGGTCGCGGGTGTCCTTGCTGTAGCGCAGCGTGCCGTCGAACGACATGGTCAGCCCGTTCTTCTCGAACCGCTTCTGCCGGCTCTTCGGCATCTGCGACTGACGCCATGTCGGATCGCTCTTGCGAGTGTCGTTTGCGGTAGTCGTGGCGTTCTGGATCTTCGTGGCGTTGGTGCCCTTGGGGTGCGCACGCTTCTCGAGGTCGGTGGTGATGTAGCGCCGGATCTGGCGCTCCGAAATTCCGAGGTCCTCGGAGGCCGCCTTGGCGTTCGGATTCCCCTTACTGTTCTTGCCGTACAGGTACTCGATCGCGTCCCGCGGGTCGGTGATTTCAGGAGGAACGCGGCCGGTCATCGCCGCCGCGACCATTTCCTCGTACGAGAGGGTCTTCTTGGCCATCGCTCAGTCCTCCGAGACGGTATTGCCGGTCGGGGCCGCGCCGCTGGCGGCGGCCCCGACGATCTGCGAACTGGTGGGGGCGGTCGTCATTACGGCTTCCACTCGTCGACGTCGACCAGGTGGTCAGGGAGCTCGTCGAGGATGTGCCGGTACGCCTTCTTGTCGTCCTGCGACCGGTCGGTCAGCTCACGCAAGGCATCGGTCATCCGCCCGGCCCGCTCCGGCTCGAACTGGCCCAGGCCCTTGCCGAGCTGCTTGTCCTCACCCGGCCAAGCGGTCTTCGGGTCCGGGCTCGTCGCGGTGTAGTACAACGCGTCGACGGTGATTGCGAACGGCCACCGGCCGGTCGCGTTGAAGATCTTGATGATCTGCCGTAGCAGGTTGGCCTTGGCCATCGCAATGACCTGGTGGCGCCAATCCGGCCGGTACATCGGGTCATGGTTCTGCTTGCCGCGCACCGGCCGCTTCGACTGCGGCGCGAGGTTGCCGATGCCATGTGTCCAGGTCGCCTTCAGCTCCTTGTAGACCGCGTTCGCATCTGGGTCATCGAGGCGGCCGAGGACGCTGGTCCGGGCCTCCCGCAGCCGCTTGTACCAGAGCTCGAGGTAGCGGTGGGAGGTCTCCCACACCCAGGCCTCGTGGATCTGCACGTCGTGCCCGGCCTCGAGTAGCCAGGTCATCGTCGGGGTCGCGACCGTCACAGTGTCGCGCCGGAACCGGCCGTCACCGGTCGGGTCCTGCAGGCTCGGCAGCGTCCAGGACTCCTCCGGTGGGGTGATGCGCCAGTAGCCGGCGAGCTTCTGGTCGAACGTGATCGCGCTGCTGTCGGGCAGGTGGATGGCGGGCTGATCCGAGCCCAGCCACGTGCTCGATGCCGCGCTCAGGTACTGGCCGTTGCGGTCGTACGACATGACGTACCCCATCTCGGCCTCTTCGGGCAGCAGGGTCCGGGTCCAGTGCAGTTCGGGCTCGACACCCATCTGCAGCGACGGGCCGACCGGCTCGATCGCGATTTCCAGGCCGGTGATCTTGCGTCCGGTCTTGCGGTCGTCGCGGGGCTTCGGCCGGGTCGCGGTCATCAGGTCCAGCGAGGTGATGGCCGGGGTGATCCGGAACGGGATCCCGACCTCTTTGGCGTACCCGTACAGGCGCCGCGCCAGCGAGGACGGATCCGGGTCGCCCTTGACCATGGCGCACTTGCTCGGGTCGACGTACGGCAGCAGCACGACCCGGAGGGCGATGTTGTCGCGCCGTACTGTCGTCCACCCGGCGATCTGCCGCGGCTTGATGTCCCAGCCCTCGGCCTCGGCTCCGGCGAACCAGTCCAGCCCTTTCGCGGCCTTGGTGAGGGCCTGGTCGCGGTCGCGGGGGATGTCCGGAAGGTCGGTCACCATCAGGCCGAGCTGCTCGCACATCTCGTTGGTGAGCCAGACCTGCGGGATGTCGAAGCGGCCCTTGGTACGCCACCCCAGACCGAGTTCCGTGGCGAGCGTGACCAGCTGACCGGCGTGGGTCAGCGGCCATGGCAGCTGCTGGACAGATCCGTCCGGGAGGTGGATCCCGTCGACGTCGATCACCGCGGCCGGCGCCTGGCCGTTCACCCGGACCAGTTCCTTGCTGACGGCAGGGGCCGTCACGGGGGTGGCTCCTGCCTGGGTCTCGTCGGCCGTGCCGGTGTCGTCGATGAGGGTGTCCTGGACTGGTGCGGGTGTGGGCTCGACCGGCTTGCCCGCCGGGATCTTGTCGATGCAGTCGATCAGGTGCACCGGGTTGCCATCGACTGCGTGCGAAGCCGGGACCGTGCACACCACGCACGGCTGAACCTCGGACAGCTTGGTGATCACCGGTCCGCTGGTCGCGGCGTCTGGCTGTGCCGGAACCGGCGCGGCGGCGAACCGGTCGTCGAAGCAGCTGGTGTGTACGAACTCGTCGTCGATGACCGACGTGGTCGGCATGTCGCAGTCGCCGCACAGCTGGGGCTCGGCCGCCGTACGCCGTTCGTGCTGGGTGCCGTCCGGCGCGGTGTAGGCGATCGCCATCATCGGCTGATCTCCCTTGCTTTCTGTCGTGGTTTCGGTGGGCTCGGTGGCCGCTGCATCGAGCAGGTCAGGTTGGCCAGCGTCGGCCGCGGCGGGCTCGCCCTTGGTGGTGTTGTCCGGGCCCGTGGACGTTGCCGGTGGCAACGGTGAGGCGTCACTCGGCCCGGAAGGGTCCGGTCCCGGCGTCGGCGAGCTCGGCGTGGCGTCGTCCGGTGAGTCCCCGTCGACGGAGAAGACGACGTCGGCCTTGAGATCCCACACCCGCGCCAGGCCGCCCGGCAGCATCCGGCGCCGGGTCAGGCGTGACGTGCCGGTCGGGTTTTTCTCGTCGTCCGGCCGCAGGCAACCCGGGATCGACTCCAGAGCTCGGCCCATGATCCGCTTGTTCAGCGGCATCGACGATCCACTCGCCTTGATCACTTCCTGCACAGCGGCGAGCGCGGCGTCCGGGCGCAGGTACAGCCGCTCCTCGTCGTACTCGTTGATGGCCCAGGCGCCGGCGGGCTTGCCCTTGGTCTCCAGCCGGTACAGCGGCTCGAGGTCGTCGCGGTCGGTCCCGATCTTGATCTGGCGGTAGCCGAGCCGGAGAGCCTGCGGCGAGGGCGGCTCGCCGCCGTCCGGAGTGGTGAGGTGGATGATCCCGGACCGCAGCGCCTCGGCCAGGGCCATGCGGACCTTGCCACCGTCGCTGGTCGGCGAGTCGGGGTCTTCCTGGCGTCGGGCGGCATGCACGATGGCCGCCATGACCCGTTCGGCCAGCGCGTCGGCCTGCTCGCGGGTCGTCACGTCCTGCTCAACCAGCCAGCCGAGCAGCAGGTCCCAGCCACCGAGGAGCTCGGCGGCTCCGCGGGCAACACGATTGGCGCTGCCCTGGCTGCGCAGTTCGGACGTGAACTCCGAAACCTTCACCTGCAGTGCCTGCCGGTGGGCTTCGAGATCGCGTGCGAGCCAGGCCACGAAGGTGGACATCAGCGCGTTGCGGGCGTACCGGGCATCCGGACGGTCGAGCTGGATGATGTGGTCCAGGTCGACGTCGCCGTTGAGCAGCTCGACCACGAACCAGCGCTGGTCACCGCTGGCGGTGAAGGCCCGGACCTCAGAGGTGATCATCGCTGAACCGGCGGGCCCGGCCGACCAGCGCCGCTCCTTGTCCCGAGTCTCGGTGGTCCGTCCTTCGCGGTTGAAGAACATGCGGTTGATCGAGGCAAGTCGCTGCTCGGCCGCGGTGATGCCGCCATCGGGCGCGACGTCGTCGAGCGGGACCAGGACGTCGCGGGTCGAGGCGAAGAGGTTCCGGAAACCGTTCATCGTGGCGCCGGTCCCGGACATGCTCACCACCGGGGTGGTGTTCTCCCAGCGGGTGCCGTAGTGGTGCATCGCCAACGTGGCGACCGCCGTCTTGAACGTGCCGGGTACGCCGAACAGACCGAGCGTGGAGTTGTTCGGCGTGACCACTGCCCGGTACGCCGCACCGATCAGCGGCACGGCAACGAAGTCTGGCAACCGGTGCAGCATCTCCAGCCCACCGATCGTCCACAGCTCGCGCAGATCGTCGTTGCTGACTGGCTCGGTCAGTTCGTACCGAGCCAGCGGCCCGGTCAGGTCGATGGTTGCGGGCTTGTTGCCCTCGGCACCAAGAAGCCCGCTGGCGTGGACGAACTTCCATTGACCGTCCGCGGTCTTGCGCCACCCGGTCGAGGAGTAGATCGTCTCGATCGGGTACTGCGTGTTCGTCGCGTTGATCGCTTCCCAGATCCGCTCTCCCGCGCGCTTGCCGCGGTTGAACAACAGCCCGGCCAGCGGCAGGTTCTCCAGCCAGCTGCTGTCGCGCATCTCGTCGGCCCGGACCCGCCAGCGCACCCGCATGCCGGTTTCGGGATCCGGGTAGCTGACGACGTAGTGGGTGATGTCGCGCAGCGTCGGAACCCGCTGGGCCTTCGCGGTATCGCTCAGGTGATCGTCGCCGGCCAGATCCGCCTCACGCAGCTCGACCCGTTCGATCTTGACGACCAGGTTCAGCAGCGGCTCGGGGTACAGATCGCCGCTCTTGGAAGTCCGCCACGCGACGAGCTCGCCCTCGTGCACGGAGTACTTCGACTGCAGCTTCGAGATCCGCGGCTGCTGCCGGTCCTCGCCGCTACCTGGCCACGGTCCATCAGTGACGTTCTCTGCCCGCCGGGCGTCGCCGGCGTCAGCCTCGTCGACCTCGTCGGGCCCGGTGAGTGCGACCTGTACTGCTTCGGTCGGTTCGATACCGGTCGCGATGTACGCCTGCAGAGCGAGTCGGCGTGCGGCCTCGGCTGCCTTGTCCATCCTGCCCCGGACCGGCGCCGTCACAGCACCCAGCGTGCCGAGCTCGTCGTGAGCCTCGACGACCCGCAGCAGCCAGCGCCCGGCTTCGACCGCCCAACGCCCGGCGAACCGGCGCGCGTCCTCGGCGGCTTTCGGGGCCCCAGCCGTCGACTTCTCCTCCGCGACCTTCAGCTGGGCCTCGGCCTCGGCGAAGTGTTTGTGGATCTCGCTCGCATTGGCCTCCGCGGCGAAGACGAGAGCTTCGGCCCGCGCCTGGTCGACCGTGCAGGCACCGAAGTCGTCCAGACCGTGCCCAGCGTCGAAGTGGTCACTAGCGTCCGCGTGCAGGAAGTCGACCGCGGGGACCGCGATCCGGATCGTCCCGACCTTGCCGTCCAGAAGGTGGCAGACCGTCACCGCGCGGTCGTACCCGGCCCGGTCGCGGTCGGTGACGACGATGACCTCGTCGGCCCCTGCCAGCTGGTCGGCGTGCTCCTCGCTGAAGTTGGTGGCGCCGCCCGCGTTGGTGGTGGCGACCTCGCCGCGCTCGACGAACGCACGAGCGTCCTTCTCGCCCTCGCAGACCCAGATCCGTGCCTTGGCTGTGATCGCCGCGGCGACCTCGGGCAGCAGGAACAGCGTCGGAGAGAAGCCCTCGGGCTTCCTGTTGATCCAGCCGCCCTTGTTGTCGGCGTACCGCTGAACGAACGACTTCTCCCGCCGGGTCTGCTCGCCGTACCGGACGGCCCGCTCCCGCCGTACCGCTTCCGACGTGACCTCGCCCTTGACCGTCGAGTACTCGTACACCGCGGCCTCGTGCCAGTCCTCGAGGACCTCGTCCGGCTCAACCTGCTCTGCCGGGATGATCCGCTTCGGCAGCGGCCCGAGGCGGTTACCTGCCTTCCGAGCGGTGCTCGGCGTACGCCGTGAGACAGTTCCGGGGGGCTTCGGCTGGTGCTTCCGTTCCTGGGCCCGCTTCTCGCGGTACTGCTCCTCCGGCAGCCAGTCGTCGTGCAGCTGAGCGAACGTCAGCCCCAGCGCGTCGACCACCGCGTCGTCACGGCAGGACTGGCAGTGCAGGAACGTCCGCCGCTCGCCCGAGATGTAGTCGATCGACAGGGAGGGATCGCGGTCCTCGTGCAGGGGGCAGGAGGCCTGGATGTGGCGCGAGCGCGACTTGACGGTGTGCCTGTGACCGCCGTTCCGGAGCGCGTCGAGCACTCGCTCGAACGACGAACCAGCCTCGATCGGAGAGGTGGTCATGCCGACCACCGCTCGGAGCGGAGGGGGTGAACAGGCGCATACGGAGCGTCTACAACACGCTCAAATTGCGATCCTGACTCGATCAGGAGGAAAGACACAGCTACCCTTCCTGGTAGTGGTCCTGTACTGACACACAGAAACGGGCTGCTTTCGAGGGGTCTCACGCCAATCCCGGCCAAGGTGGTGCGTAGAGGCCCCTCAAGCTTTTCTAGGGGGATCGTTCATCGCTCCTCCGCTGAAGGATTTCGAGTACGCGCTCCTGTAGAGCGGGGTCTTCCGTCCAGAGCTGCAGCAGCCCTCGTACGGCGTCGGAAACGTTGATGCCGTCGCGTACGGACTGCATCTTCGATTCACGGTGCAGCGCCGGGTCGAGATCGACCGTGATGCGCGTGCCCGATCGTGACCCAGAAGCCACTGTTTGCTCCTCTAGGAGAGTGAGCCCCGGCATGCCTACACCACCCGTCGCGTACTGATGTACTGATGTCAGTACACGACTGTAGTGGAGGAACGGGAGGCTTGGAAGGTGTGCATCGGCGCGGCGCGCCACGAGACCCTCGTACGAGTCAGCCTCTCGGACTGTCGTTGCGGGTACTCTGAACACAGCTCACCTCCTGATTCGAGTGGGTCACAGGTGACGAACCCTCGGCGGCCGGCCAAGCACTCCGGGGGTTTCGTCGTTTCTAGGCGCTGATGGCGTCCAGCACGTCGAGTTGATTCGGGTTCTTCCGGCGCTCCGCCACTCGCTTTCTGTGGCGGATCAGGTAGTCGGGTTCGGGCAGGTGGTGGTGCCCGGCCAAGACGCTGTAGACGTAATCCCCCAACGGCAGGCCAGCTTGCTCGGCGGCCTCCTGGAAGACGTCCCAGTGTGGTTCGGGTACGCGGGTTGTGATTGCGCGCCGGTGGCCCTTGGGCTGCTGCCCGGGTTTGGGTGCTCGATCACCGGCTGCGCCTGGATCCTGAACGCTCATAGCGCTCAGCATTTCTGATGCTGCATCAGATTTGGCGCAAGGCCCCGTCACGGGCGTGTCGCTGCGATGCAGCAACAGCCGGATCGTGAAGACGGGTACGTACATGCGCCCCAGTAGAGCGTGCGTGAGCGCGTTGCGGGACCGCATCTACAGGACATCCCGGGGACAACTTGTCCGGCGGCCCGGCGACTGACATGGACCGCCCGGCTGTGGACCCCGAGAAATTGCAGCTTCCTGCAATTGCTTCGACCGGGCGGTATGACGTAGACGTTCGGTCACCTCGGCTGAGCGCTTCTATAGGGCTCAAATCTGCCCTCGGCCCGATTTTGCGGGCACCAGTCGGTGTTTCCGCAGGTCAGAGGCCTGTTTTTGGTGCCCGTAGCTTGCGGGCACCTACGGGCACCACGTTTCGCCAACTTGGGTGTTTCCGCAGGTCAGAGCACACTTTGGCACTGCCCGCAGCTTACGGGCACCTGGCGGTGAGGCCGTGGCTGGTGCCGGTTTTGAGCGCTGTCGGGCCTTGTTGCGTTGGTGGCTACAGCCAGATCGGGTGGCTGATCGGGTGGCTGAGAGCGTGGCTGGGGCAGGTAACTTCCGAGATTTCGTCGGTGTTGTGAGTGAGACTGGTGGCTATGCGCAACGGATCGAGCACGGGGTGGCCGCAACGATTCCGTGAGGCCATGGCGTCCGCGGGGTTGCGCATCGAGGACGTGGCGGCGCGGATCGGCGTCGACCCCAAGACGGTGGAGCGGTGGTGCCGCGGCAAGACGCTGCCCTACCCCCGGCACCGGACGGCCCTCGCCGGGCTGCTGCGCGTGCCCGAGGAGAGCATCTGGCCGGCAGAGGAACTGAAGCCGAAACAGAGCGCCTCGTCGCCCGTGAACCTGGTGGTCGCCGGCAGCCCGTTGCCGGGAGGCTTCAACGACCCGCGCCAGGTGACCAACGCGGCGGCCGAGGCCTCGTTCGAGTTCCTGACCTGGGCAGAGGACACCCTGCCGGCCGCTGTACTCGACCACGTGATGTCCGAGCTGCAGCGCCTTGCGGTGGCGTACGTCCACGCGCCTGTCCGGCCGATCTTCGACGACCTGGTCCAGCTGCGCGACGCGACCTTCGGTCTGTTGAAGAACCGCCCGCACCCACGCCAGTCGCGCACCCTGTTCTTCACCGCAGGCACTGTCTGCACCCTGCTCGCTCACGCCAGCCAGAACCTCGGCAACTCCTCGGCCGCCCGAACGCAGGCAGCCGCGGCCTGGGCCTGCGCCGACCAAGCAGATCACGCAGGCCTGCGTTCGTGGGTCCGAGGCACTCAGGCACTGATCGCGGAGTGGACCGACAACTACAACGAGGCAGTCAGCTTCGCTCGCGACGGCCAGCGCTACGCCCTCGGTGAGCAGATGGTTCGTCTCGCCGCGATCGAAGGTCGCAGCCTGGCACGCATCGGCGACGCCGAGGGCGCTGTCCATGCCGTCGTACGGGCAGCTCGAGCTCGCGACACAGCCGGCGACCCGGACGAGGTCGGCGAGCTCGGCGGCATCCTGACCTTCCCGGCCGCCAAGCAGCTCTACTACGCCGGCAGCACCCTCAGCCTGGTCGGTCGCCATGCCGACGCCGAGAAAGCAGCCCGCGAGGCCATCTCCTTGTACGAGACCGGATCCCCGGCCGAACGGTCGTACGGCGACGAGGCCCTAGCCCGCGTCGACGTCGCCGCGGCCCGGCTCGCAGACGACGACCTCGACGGCATGCGCGAATCACTCGCCCCCGTGCTCGCGCTCCCGATCGCGCAACGCATCCGCCAGATCAGCGACGGACTGTCACGAGTCCAGCGCACCCTCGTCCTCCCCCGGTACCGCCGTGCGGCCTCGACGATCGAGCTGACCGAGCACATCGCGGGATTCAGCGCACCGGAAGGTCTTCCCCGCCTAGGCTGAGGGGGTGCTAGCCACCGACGCGAACACCGTCCGCACCGCCTGCGCGGATGTTGGCCTCAGCAGCGCCGACGCCGTACCGCTGCACGAACACGCAACCAGCGTCTGGTGGCTCCCCGCTGCTGATGCCGTTGCCCGGATCAGCCCAGGCCAGATGCGCGCAGACCTCGAGCGCACCGTGGCAGTCTCCCGATGGCTGGTCGACCAGACCTTCCCCGCCACCGAACCCCTGGCCGTCCGCCAACCGGTCGCCGTCGACGACCACCAGGTGACCTTCTGGCGTTACTACCCCCAGCCACCGACACCTCCTGCTCCCGAGCTGACGGCATCAGGCCTCGGCCAGATGCTCCGCCGCCTCCATGCCCTCCCCCAGCCGGACCTGCAGCTCCCGACGTACGCGCCGCTGGCCGGCCTCGACGATCTCCTCGAAGCAGACACCACCTTGCCGCCGGCCGACCGCGAGTGGCTGCTCGCCCGCCGTACCGAGCTCCTCGAGCAGTACACCGCGATCGACTCGGACCTAGGCGTCGGCTTCATCCACGGAGATGCCTACCCGGGCAACGTGATCTGGAACGGCGCGCACCCGATCCTGGGCGACTGGGACGAAGTCGCGATCGGCCCCCGGGAACTCGACCTGGTCAACACGCACCAGGGCGCCCGGGTCGGCCGCTCGCTGGCGGTCCGCCGGCGCTTTGCGGAGGCCTACGGCTGGGACGTCACAACCTGGCCCGGGTACGACGTACTGCGAGAGATCCGCGATGTGCACACTCTCGGTTCGTTCATCCGCCGCGCCGGCCGCGGCGATCAGACAGCACTGACCGAACTGGCCCATCGAATCCGCACCCTGAAGTCCGGCGACACGACGGCCACCTGGCACATCTGCTGAAGGAGACGATCGCAGGGATCGCCCGCCCCGTACCGTCCGGCTTTGGACTCATTGTGGTGCGCACTCCCTTTCAGGGGCGGGCAACAGCAGATCGAGGGATCAGTCGAGGCTGAACAGCGGCGGCAGGTACTGCAGAGCCGGCGGGATCTCATCGATGCCGCGCTGCAGATACCAGGCCCGCGCCCACCGCAGTACAACACCGCGCCGTAGACGCCACTCGTCACAGAACTGCGAGAGTACGTCGTCGCAGAAGTCCTCCCTCAGGTCGACGAGTACCCGATCTTCTGGGTAGGCGCTCAGCGAGATCCCCGCAGCGTCTTGGTCACCGAGGTCTAGTGCATCGGCCAGGATCGCCGAGGCGGCCCTGCTGGTGCCGCCGCCGTTGTAACCCCATCCGAATCCGCCGCCGTCCCCATTGGTCGGGAACAGCTCGTACAGCACGGTCACCGACTCCCGTTCAGTCGGTCCGGTTGCTGGCATTTCGGCTTCGATCCGGGACAGTTCGTAGGTCTGTACGCCGTGATACGTCCGGTCCTGGTACGGCATCCATCACTCCCCTTTGGCTGAGAATCCTCCGCGCCGACGTGGCGCCGGTTCTCCATGATCGAACAAGTGTTCGCGAGCTTCGGGGAGGTCCGGCCTGGCCCGCGCGTCGACCGGATCGAACGGCAGCGTCAGTCGCCGCGGCGCTGTTCGTACCGGTCGTGTTCGTCCACGCGTCCGAGGTACGCGACGGCGGAGACGGCGTCTTCGATTCGTGCGGTGTGCGGGTAGGCGATGGCACCTTTCGAGGTGCGGCAGCGGACGCCGGCAGTCGAGTCACAACGGCGGCAGCGCATGGCGAGGATGAACGGATATGCCTCCCGCACCGAGTCGTCTCCGAGCAGCGCACTGAGCTGCTGGTACGCGGTCCCCAGCAGTTCTCTCACCGGATCCCCCCTACGTTCGTGGACGTCGTCGACGAGTCCAGGCGAACGTTGTGCGAGCGCAGATCGTCGACGTGGATGCGCCAATTGATCTCGCCATCAGGTAACAGGGCGTCAAGCCGGGCAACCTGAGCCGGCAACTTGGCGTGGACAACTGCGCCAGTGCCGCTCGGGCAGATCCCAGGACGGCGGGTCCGGCCCGCCGCGGTGCGGATGCTGGTGAAGTAGACCCAGCCACTGGCAGAGATCATCTGCTGCTGAGCCGCGATCGCCTGCGCAGCGGCAGGATCAGTGTGATGCCACGCATCGAAGAAGCCGGATGGGTTCAGCTGCTCACACGCAGAGCAACTGCCAGATACATCGGCCAGCTGTGAACCGCCCGGCTCTCGAAAGGGTCTCTGCCACGGCGACGGGTGGACCTCTCGGCAATGCTGTGCAAGCAGCACGAGTAGTTCGTTGATCATCGTCGGCGGCCTCCCGGGTCGACGTTGTTCAGGCGGAAGCGCATCGCGAGGATGAACGGGTACGTTTTCCGTGGCGAGTTGCCGCCGAGCAGGGCACCAAGCTGCTCGTAGGCGGTTCCGAGGATCTTCACTGCGACCACGCCCGGAGCAGCAGGCCCGTGTTGTCTCGCTTGGTCACTGGTCCGGGTCCCTGAGCGCAGCCGCGAACGTGTCCGCGAACTCGGGGTTCCTGGCTCGGAGGGTGTCCCAAACTCGCTGCGCCGCAGCACGGCCGGGCTCGGTGAGCACGAGTCCACCAACGCCCTGGTCGACGAAGCCAGCTACGAGCAACGGGTCGATGTCTTCTCGCTTTGCCCGCTCCTTGAACCACCGGGTGCGGAGCAGGAGGGAGAGCAGGACCTCGAGCTGCCGGTCGGGCAGGTCGACGCCGGGGAATTCCTGCTGGGTCGGTGTCTCGATGACCTCGGCGTCCTGCAGCGCGTCCATGCCTGCGTGGGCAACGCGTAAGCCGTGCTCGCCGATCAGGGTTTGCAGGTAGGAGTCCGCGCGCCGGGCGGCGTGGACGATGGAGTGGTCCTCGTCGGTGAGGTCGCGGCCGTTTTCGTCGGTGTCAGGTACGTCGACGGTGATCTCGACGTGGGTGGTGAAGCGGATCTGTCGCATGGGTCAGTGCCCTCTCGGGTCGAGATTGGTCAGGATGGTGTGGATCTCACGCAGCGGCTGTGCGTACTCGGAAACGTCCTCGGCGGCGACGTCGGACAGTGCGAGCAGCGCCTGGAACTGGACGCTGGACAACTGGATCGTGGCGGGCCACCCGTTCGCGTTCGGGCGACGTAGGCCGGCTACCTCGTACGGGTCCAGCGTCGGCGCTTTGACGCCGGCGAGGCGCTGCGCGACGTCGTCGGCGGTCACGTGGTCGATCGTGACCTGACGAGGCGGCTGACCAGGAGTGAGCACGAGCGCTTCACCTGGTGTCGGTTCGGATTGCTCGATGCTGGCGTACACGCGTCGTCCGTCAGCCAGGTAGCGCGCGATGTACTTGCCGCTCGGTGCGTCATCGACGAGCGGCCAGCCCGAGCGTTGCTTGGCGGCGTAGTCGAGGATCTGCTCCAGGTGCTCCTCGACGTCGCGCACAGCGTCGGTGATCCGGGTGCCGGCGTTCATCCGCTCCGGGTAGCCGCTACCGGGCTGGTCGTTGGTCCACGCGTCGGCCCATGCCCACCCGTCCGGGTAGTTGGGGTCGGCCTCGATCGGGACCTGAGCGACCCAGCGGTCCCCACTCACGTCGAGCCACTTGCGGAGCCGGACCGGCAGTCCGTCGACGCTACGGATCTCCTTGTCGACGCGGGTCCATGTGAGTTTCGGCATGTTGTTCAGTCTCCTTGGTCGGCTGGCCGTTCGTCGGCTGTGTCGCCGTGGTCGTTGCGCGGTTCAGGAGTCAGTCCGTCCCGCACCACGGCGGGTTGGCTCGGCCTGCGCCACAAGCGCAGTTCGAAGTCAGAGTCGACCTCGTACAGCACGTACTCGATGTAGCCGTGGTCGCGCACCAGCCAGCCGGGAGGAGTGCCGCGCTCGGGGTGGTACCCGAGGATGGTCGGGTACCGGCCGGGCTTGATCGGCATACACGCTTCTTCGGTCATGGCCCCGCACCGCGGGCACGATGACCGCCTGGGCGAGTAGTCGTACTCCAGCGTCCCGGGCTTGCTCATGGCCGATCCGAGAGTGCGGGGGATGTGCGCGCGGTCGTCGCGGCGGCGGTGAGTGCCTTGAGGAGCGCGGGCCACAGTACGGCGCTGCTTCCCCAGTCCTGGTCGACGATGGTGACTTGGTATGCGGCGTTCATCGCTGCGCTGGCCCCGCGGGAGCACCAGCTCCCGTAGCTGCGCTGGATGTCGCTGGGCAGTGCCCTGACGCCGAACTCGGTGACGGTCCGCCCGGCGCGCCTGGTGACGGCCACCGGCTCCGGCTCGCGGTCGTTGTTGGATGGCCTGTTCACGATGCACCGCAGTCCGTAGTAGCGCGCGGTCGACGTGAGCGCCTGGACCAGGTGCTCGTCGACGACGTAGCCCTGGACGGCCGCCCGATGGTCGAGGCTGACCTTGCCGCCGTGGCCGTCGTCATCGAGGTCGAAGATGGCCTGCTGCGCCTGGTCAGTCAGGAACCCGGCCCGGTTCGCGGCGACGAGCACAGGCGCCAGTTCGAGCGTCTCGAGGTCCGGTTCGCCTTGTCCGTTGGGATGCCAGGCCAGCTGGCCTTCCAGCCACTGCGCGTTCAGGTCGCACAGCTGGCGAAAGCTCGCTGCGGTGGTCCAGCGGCGGGCCGCCTCGGCGACCTGGCGGCGCCTGCGACGCCGGCCCCGGAACAGTCCCAGCGGCGACCACGCCCGCGGTTGCGTGCACTCGCTGCACACCTTGCCTACGCACACGTCCGGTCCATCTGCCGGCCGGACCCCGCACCGTGCTCGCGGCGGCTTCACGCCGAGCCGGTCCAGCCAGTGCTGCCACGGGCCCACGATGTGTGTGACGGCCGATTCCGGCCGGGCGAAGTTCATCCCCACGTCGGTGGCCGCGGTCAGGAGCAGTACGGCGATCCGCTGGTCGATGACGCTGTAGTAGTCGTACCCAGCCTCGTACTGGGCAGCGAGCGTCTCGGTCTTCTGAAGCCCAGCGGCGAACGGCTGCCCGTCGCGCGAATCTTCCAGGCCCGCGAGGAAGGCGTCCATTTCGTCTTGCTGCCGTGGACCGAGCCGGGTCATCGGCGGGTCCCCGTCCGCTCGTCGCCGATCCAGGCGATCAGTACGCAGATGGCAGTGACCGCCAAGAAGCCGGCCGCAATCGCCCAGCCGGTGTGCGATCCGGGCCCGGTGTACGCGAGGATCCCCGCGCCCGCGGCCAGAACGAAGAGCAGCCCGATCCGGGTGGTCACGCGGATCCGGATCTTTCGAGTCATGTCGCCCACTTCCCTTCTTCGTGTCGCTGGATGGTGCGGATGCCGGGTCGAGCATCTGAGCTGATCCGGGTTGCCTGGTCGGGGCGGCGCGCTCAATGCTTGCTGTGCACGCCGCCCCGGGCGCCTGAGGTCAGGCGCCGAGTGCAGCCGCTTCCTTGCGCAACCGCCGCAGCTTCTTCTGGGCCTTGTCGTCGAGTGCCGCGCGGACCTCGCTCTCGTCGATGCCGCGCTTGGCGGCCAGTGCCGCAACGGCCCGGCCGACGTATGCACGCCAGCCCTCGGCCTGCAGGTGGCGGAACTCGTACCACTCGTCGTCGACCAGGGCAGCGACGGCAGCGATCTCCGCGCCCCGCTCGGTTTTGATGGGCCGGTTGTCCTCGTCGAGCAGCGGAGTGCCGTCCGGGTTGGTGATTGCCTTGGCCGCCGCTGCGGCACTCTTCGCGGCGCGCTGCTCCCGCTGAATGGCCAGGTCGTGCTGCACCTGCACCTCGTCAGGCGTGAACAGGCTGCGCGGTCGCCGCAGGTCCTCGACCGGAGCGTCGGGATAGCAGACGGTGCAGGCGTCGGACCCTGCCTGCCGGATGATCTCGGCCTGGTTGCTGCCGGACAGCTCGGCGAACCAGTAGAACGCGGTGAGGGACTGCCCGTTGTTGCAGGTCGAGCACCACTTGGTGCTGTGGATGTGCCCACGTCCGTTGGTGACGGCCAGGTAGGCGCGCGTCCAGCCGCCTCGGGCCGTGAACTCAGCCTCCAGCTGGTCCACCTGGTGCGCTATCTCGGCGACCATGCCGAGCTGCTTGCGCAGTCCCGCGAGCGCTTCCTGCGCTCGATCCTTGGCGTAGCTGTCGCCGTCCATCTGGGCGATCTCGTCGGCCTTGTCCCGGGCCGCGCCCGCGCTCATGCCCCAACGGCCGGTGCGGTCAGTGCTGTCGCCGGCCGCATGGTGGATGGCGACCTGCGCCCGGTCGACCGCCTTGTTGCCCGCGGCCAGGTCGTTGAGCAGATCCCGCAGCTTCGTGTCGATCTCGGCAGGGGTCGTGGTGGCGATGTTCATGGGTATGTCCCTTCCTGGTCCGGCGTCAGACCGTGGCCGGGCCGCACAAGGCGGCGTGGAGAACGATGGCGGCCTGCTTCACGTCATCGAGTGCGACCGGCTGGGCCGCGAGCTCGTCGCGCAGCTCCAGGGCCAGCTCGTTGTGGGCAGTGCTCTGGAGCAGCCCACTGAGAAAGGCGGCCTCCTGCCGCAGAACGCGGACCTGCCCGGCGTCGTAGCGGGCTCGGACGAGCGCCTCGTCGATGGTGATCAGGCTCCCGAGAGCCTGCGTGTGCCGAGTCGCGTCGGTCGCGGTCCGCATCAGTCAGTCACTTCCTTCGGTGCGAGGGCTGCCGTTTTTCCGGCGTGCCACAAGTGTCACACATAACCTTGCCAATTAGCAAGTCATCAGCATATGATGATCTTGTCGAACAGCAAGGAAGGGGAATGTGATGGTGGAACGCTGGATGATCTACCGCGAGCTGGAGCGCCTGGTCGCCGAGCACTCGGAGCACCTGCAGGCGAGCCAGCGACGCCTGGCGCCGTTGTACGTGGAGGCCGAAAGGAATCCGAAGTACCAGGAGCACGTCGTCGCCGCGAAGATGGACCTCCTGGAGCAGCGCTCGCTCCTGATGGACGAGTTCGCCAAGGCCGCAGTGACGCTGCTGCTCAACCGATCCGCTCCGGCCACGGCTCCTGCACCCGCAGCCAGCCGCATGGCCGCGGCGCAGGCCGCGTTCGACAACCGCCACGACGTCGAAGACACCCCGGCCAATCGGGAGACCTTCGTAGCCGGCTACCTGCAGGCGCTGCGCGACCAGGCAGGCCCGTCATGACCGGCCTGACCACCAAGCTGCGCAACCTCCTCGACGGCGCCCGCAACGCCGTCGAGGAGGTCATCGCCACCGACCGCCAGGTCGCCGAGCAATGCCTGCTCGACCTGCGCGCCGGCATCCGGGACGAAACCCCCGCCTGGAACGCCGCCAACACCGCAGCCTGGCTCGCGCTGAAGGTCACGCCCTGGTACGTGCGCTGGTACGCCGACCGGAAGGCAATGCGTGCCAACGAGGGTCTGTGGGCCGAGGTCGACGAGCTGGCTGATGCCGCCTGCTACCGCGACTGCTGCGTGGCCGAGGACAACCAGGCCGACGCCGATCTGGAAGAGCTCGGCGCCTGGAGTACCGACGTACGCGAATGGCTGGCGCACCTCTCCACCTGCCACCCAATCGAGTTCAGCACCGACCTCGCCGCAGCACTAACCGCCGTGGCGATCCGTGCCGGGACCGGCCGCGCAAACCCCGAACGAGTCCGAGCCCAGATCGACCTCGCCCTCGCGAACGCCCGGGAGGAGACATGCAGCGGATGCCGACCGATGAGCGCCCTGTGAAGTCAGCAAACCGCGCCGCGCTGCGAGCCGAACTCGACTACTACGGGGCCCTTCAGCCCACGGCCGTGCTCATGTGGGAGGTCGATGCCCGACGCAACGACCGTGAGTACGGCTACCGGCTGCGCTGGCGGCAGTTCTACGACCCAGGCCAATCCACCCCGGACCAACCCTCCTGGGGAACGACCCGCGTCGCCTGGCGCGACGCCGAGATCTGCGGACTCCAAGGCGAACCCATCGCCTACCCGTTCCACTGGCCAGGCCACCTCCACGAGACCTTCCCGCCCGAGCGGATCGCTGCTCTCGAAGCCGATGGCTGGACGGTCAAGACTGCTGTCTACGAAGCCGCACCGCCACCCCGACCGGTCACCTTTGCAGCCGCCCGACCCAACACCGCACCGACCGACCTTGGTGCTTCCTGCACCAATTGCCACATCGCGATCGGCCGCCCGGACCCGAAGTTCCCATGGCGCCACGAGGCGACCGGCTCGACGTACTGCCCAGAAATCCACCCCGGCCATTGGAACAAGGACCCCATGCGCCACCGACCAGAAAGGACCACGACCATGCAGCACTACACCGTCCACGCCCTGATCCGGCCGGCCACACCGGGCCTGCAGATCCAGGACGAGTTCGTCCCCACCGCGACCGTACAGACGGCCTCCGGTGGCCTCCAGGCCGTCACACTGACGATCACCGCAACCACCGCCGCCCGGGCCGCGGCCGATGCTCTCGTCGCGCTCGAGGGCCATGGTGACATCGAGGCGATCAGCACCGGGACCGCCGGCGCCCTCGCCGACCTGGCGAAGTGGGAGAACGTCCCGCCGCTGGCCAGCGTCACCGAGGCCGCGGAAGCGTTCGGCGCCTCCCGCCAGGCCGTGCTGCAGCGGATCGGTCTCGGCACCCTGTCGGCCCGCAAGATCGGCCGCGAGTTCGCGATCCTTGCCACGGACCTTCCCACCGCCGCCCCGCGCGACGTCGACGAGCCGCGCCGTACCGCAGAGCACAGTCAGTCGTGACCGGGAATCCTGGACCAATGCTCCCGACCACACCAGCCGGCAAGCTACGCCTTGCGGACTTGGTGTGCCGCCGGCATCGGCGGATCGCGGTCGACCGCTGGCCCATCTTCCGTACGCCCCACTCACTGTTCGAGAGCGTGACCTGCCCGGAATGCTCGGCGAACCGTGACCGACTGTGCCCACAGCTCATGGTCAAGGTCCTGCCGGACCTCGCGCCGTGGCAGTTCGAGAGCCTCAGCGCCTATCACGAGGCCGCTCACACGGTGGCCGCCGTTGCGGTCGGTCACCCCGTCGAACACGTGAGCATCGAACGGCACGCCGTAGACATCGTCGACAGCCCGGCCGGGGGAACAGCGCTCGGGCCCTGGTCGGCGCCCGTCGTCGACCATCTGACCATGCTCTGGGCCGGCCAACGTGCGGCCCTGCGCCGTCTGGAGGAACTCGGGCTGGTAACCGAAGCCAACCTCGTCGACCTGGCATGGCAAGGAGCATCTGACCTTGTCGAGATCGACCGGTGGACCACCAGGTTCGAGCTGGACCCAGAAACCGGGCTGGCACCCGCGGAGAGCTTCATCTCGAGGTGCTGGGCCGCGATCGCCGGGCTCGCGGCCATGCTGAGCAAGCACTACACGCTGACCGGCGACCAGGTGAACGCCTATGTCGCCCGCAACCACCCGCACCTGGTGTCCTCGCCCCAGCTCCAGCAGTAGACCTGGCCGGCCGCTCCCCCCAAACACGCGACCGCTGGACGAGCGTGTTGCATAGGTTTAAAGTAATTAGTGTGTTAGTTGCATTGCCGTCAGTGACCACGGGTCGTCGAAGGTACTGGGTCACGTAGGAGCGACATCGCCGATCGAAGACGGCGGCAACGACTTACGCCGAATGAAAACAGCGACCGGACCAACGGATTAGAGGCCCACAGGTCCGGTCGCCGACCCACCCAGACACACCAGGTAGGAGGAGCCCATCATGGCACCCAATCCACCTCTCGTGGCGGAACTCGATCCGCGGGAAGAGGCGAGCACTTCACCGCTCGTCGACGCCCGCAAAGTCTTCGGCTGGGCCCGCACCAGCCAGCACCACCGGCTCGACCTGTGGATCCTCGACGTCGACGGCACCGAGTACGTCAGCGACCGTCACGTGATGATCCGCCGCGACCGGCTGACCGGCATCAACCGGCTGTGGGCATGCACAGTCGCGCTCACCCCGCGCAGTGCGCCGGCGCTCGAAGCGGCACTCCACGCCCGACTCTCCTCGCGCCCAAGCGGGTCGGTGTTCGCCCTCGAGCGCATCACCGCGCTCTACCTGGTCGGCGCCGGCGTCCAGCGCCTGCAGGGCAAACACAGTGACCTCCACGCCGTCATGCACGGTGCGGACCGCATCGGCCTCGCCGTACCGCTGACGAAGACCGACCCGGCCCGGCCCTTCGGCGTCGTGCCCGGTCTTCCGCCTGGCCCCTACCAGACCCCATTCACCTGGGACGAACGATGACCCGCGGCCCCCGTCCCGATCCCGATCACTGCAAGGACTGGTGCCGGCCCACGAAGCACAAGTTCTGCATGGGGGCCTGCTGCCCCCACCTGCACACCCCGGCCGCCAGAGCGGCCCGCGAGACCACGAGGAAGGAGTCCCGCTCATGAACGAACTGATGGCGCTCGTCGACGGTGAGGCGATCGAGGAGGAGCCGAACTGGCAGGAATGGGCACTGTGTGCCCAGACCGACCCGGAGGCCTTCTTCCCGGAGAAGGGCGGTTCCACCCGCGAGGCCAAGAAGGTGTGCCTCGGCTGCGACGTCCGGGGCGAATGCCTCGAGTACGCGCTGCAGAACGACGAGCGCTTCGGTATCTGGGGCGGTCTGTCGGAGCGG
The DNA here is from genome assembly GCF_042730855.1 of Kribbella sp. NPDC059898. Taxonomy (NCBI): domain Bacteria; kingdom Bacillati; phylum Actinomycetota; class Actinomycetes; order Propionibacteriales; family Kribbellaceae; genus Kribbella; species Kribbella sp. NPDC059898. The sequence goes on along the minus strand of NZ_JBHWKR010000025.1, from coordinate 59,670 downwards.
GAGCGCCGCAAGCTGAAGAAGAAGGCCGTCTGATGAGCTCCACCGCTCCCAATCCGGCGCCCGGGCCGCACGTTGCCGTCGTGCGGCAATCCAGGCGACAGCGGCTGACCTTGACGTTCACCTCGTTCACGAGCGGGCTTTCCCTGGCCCAAGCGGCACACGGAAGCAAGCTCTGGATCATCCTCGCCGCGGTCAGCGCCGTGAACGCCGTCGACCAACTCCGCCGACTGCGCCGCGGCGACGTGCGCCAGCGAAGCTCGGCGAGCCCAGGCGATCAGCCAATCTCCAGCTGACCTTGCACGACGACGCTGCCCACAGCCCCCGATCACGAGGTGCTGTGGGCAGCGTCGTACTACACCGGCGGGAGCTCCCAGCCTTCCTCGGAGCCGAAACTGATTGTCTGCCGATCAGGGGTGATCTGGATCCGGAACGCGGTCAGCTCCGGTTCTCCCGCGCTGCGCCAGGAAGCGATCGCCGGTTCGACGACGTCCCAGATCAGCCGCCGGCCACCCTGCTGAACGGCCCACCCGGACGGGCTCGTGCTGTCGCGATGGAACCGGACGTACGACCGGTCGGACTCGATCACCAGATGCTCCGGCAGCCCCATCCCCCACTCCGGGTCGGTGTACATGTAGTGAGCCTCGGGCGCGGCGAGCTGGATGACCCGCAGCAGCGCGCTCGGTCCGTCGAACACGTCGGGCCCGGCCTCCGTGGGCCGATAGCCCAAGGCGGCGTCGTACGAGGTGTCGGGGATCGTCAGGACCTCTTCAGGGCGACGTGTCCGCGCCGGCATGAAGCCGACGTCGGGATCGATGAACGCTCCCTCAGCCGTCTCCGGCCCGGTTACCTCGAGCTTGGCGAGCCCGGTGGCCCCGAGCCGCCCGTCCAGGGTGACCAAGATGATGCCGCCCGGGCGCGTCTGCTCGACCCAGGCCTGCGGGATGCTGCGCAACGCACAGGTAGCGATGACGCGGTCGTACGGCGCTGCCGGCGCGTAGCCGGCCAAGCCGTCACCCACAACGAGGTGCGGGTGGTACCGGCCAGCGCGCAGGGCAGCGGCGGCCCGCTCGGCGACGGCCTGATCGACTTCGATCGACCAGATGCTGTCGCCGGTGAGGTAGTGGCTGCCGAGCGCCGTGGAGTACCCGGTGCCGGTGCCGATCTCGAGCACCTTCTGGCCGGGCGAGACGTCGAGGTCCTCCCACATGCGTACCACGAGGCTCGGCATGGTCGACGACGACGTCGGGGTACCGGTCCGCGGCTTCGTGATGTCACCGGGCCAGGTGTCGCCATTCAGTTGGGTGACCCAGGTGTCGTCGGAGTACACCAGCTCCAGCTGCTGATCCGGATCCAGCGACGTCGATGGGCTGTAGAGCGTGACCTGCGAACGATCGGGCTCGGTGGTAGTGAAGAAGTCCCCCGTGAACAGTTCCCGCGGGACGGCCTCGACCGCAGCCCGCCACCCTGCAGAGCGCAGTACGCCGGCCGCGGCCAGCTGCTCAGCCAGCGCGTGCCGGAGGCGTGCCGTGTCACTGCCCGTCTGCTGCTGGATATTCACGAGACCTCCCGTAGTCGACTGGCTGCCGATGCAACCCTCGGTGCGCAGATCCAATTCCTGCCCAGTGCAAGGTTCTCGGCCCAGATCGCGGCCCGCCGACAGGCCGAGGGCTCGGGCAGACCAAGGTAGCTGTCGAGGTTCCGGCCGTCACCACTCAGCAGGTATGCGTGCATCTGTGCTCGGCCCGCGGGTCGGCCGAACAACTCGATTCGGTACCGTCCGGCCTTGCCGTCGACGTCCAGGACAAGCTTGACCTGTTGGCCTTGCTCTTCTACTGTCCAGGGCCCGCTCGCTGCCAATTCGGGCCACGTCGATGGCCACCGCCCGGTGCTCACGAATGCAGATCGCCGGTCGAGGGTGGCTCGGTGAGTTCGATTCCGATGGCGACGACGCCGAGCGCTTCGCGCTCGGGGGGATAGATCTGGCGGATGTTGGCGAGCTGCTCCTCCCGGGTAGCGAGCGGGTTGACCGAGGCGACGGACTCGGAGTCGAACATCGCGTCGAAGTCGGTGTACCGGGCGACTCTGGTGACGCGGGTCAGGACCTCGTCGCCCTGGCAACGGAACCGGATCAGCGAGCCGGGCTTGATGTTCTTGCGGCTGGAATCGTTGACCCGGATCTCGGTGGTCTTGCGGCCGGCGGCGATCAGGTCGAAGTAGCGCTTGTAGATGCCCATCTCGTGGGCCCGGATCAGGGGTTTGGTAGGTCGCGCGGTCATGAGTCGGCCTAGCTCCTTGACGGTGAACGATCGGAAGAAGTGTTTGGGGTCCCCGAGCAGTTCCGACACCAGCCACACGAGGGCGTCGACGTAGTTGTCGACCGTGCCGGGCCAGGCGGTGGTGTCGAGCATCCATGGTTCGACGTCGGCGGGCAGGGCGCCGCGGCCGTGCTCACGCAGCAGCGACTTGGACAGCTTGGCTCCGGTCGGAGCCAGCACCTGGGGTGTGAAGACCCGGATCGGCATCTGCCGTGCAGGCGTACCGAGTGCGCCGAGTGCGCCGTCGACGAGCTGGCAGCCGAACGCCCAGTCCCCGCCTTTCATCATGACCTGCAGCGTTGAGTCACCTCGGCCCCCGGCGCGCTCCTTGACCAGGTTTCGGTAGAGGGTGGCCAGGTCGAGGTACGGCTGGTCGTCTTCGGGGTCGACGTGGGCCTCGTAGGTCCCGTGGTCGAGACACACCGCGGTGAAGGTGGCGCCGTCCTCGTCGAGGCGGGTCAGCTTCGTACGGTCTGCGCGCTTCTGTGCCCAGCCGCACTGCGGGCAGGGGATGCGGACGTGAACAGTCCCGTGCGAGGGAGCCAGCCACCAGCGGATGTCGTCTAGGTGTTCCAGCGAGCGCAAAAACTCGGCCCGGAACGCCGGTGTGGCTTGCTGATCGGTGTAGGTCTCGACGGCGTACGCCGTGTCGGTGGCTTCGGAGACCGAGTCGAAGAAGGCTCGGTAGTAGGTGTCGATCAGCTCGCTGATCTTGTCCTTGCCCAGGGCATGGAAGTAGGTCTGCTGGTACGCGGTGTGGGTCTCGGGGTCGAGGATGACGTCATACGGCGCGTTGTCCAGCGCTCCGAAGCGGACCGTGGTGTCGATCGAGAATTCGCGTCGGGCCAGTTTCGCCAGGAAGAACGCGGCGGTCTGGACGAGGTTCGTACCAAGGTGAGGGGCACCGTTGATCTGGGTGCCGACCACGAACTCGATCCGGGCTGGCCGGTTGGACAGTACGCGCGGCCGGAGCAGGTCGATCGACCGCAGTAACGCGTTGGCCAGCACGCTGTTGGGCGATAGCAATAGCGACGTCTCGTACGACGTGGGCGAAGACAGAGGCGAGGACATGGAGGGGGTCGCCATTGGTCAGGCTCCTCGGCTGGGGCGGGGCAGACGGAGGTTGGAGCAGATGAAGTCGAGCCGCGCGGTCGCGGAGTCGGCGGCGACGAACACGGGTTCGTAGCCGGCGTCGTAGTAGCCCTGGACGATCAGCTCGTGCACGCGGCGGATCTCGCGATCCTTGGCCCACACGACGTCGTCGGCGTCCTCGAACCGGTCGAGGGGATCCAGGACGAACACGGCGTCGTACCGGTAGGCCTGCGTTGCCTTCTCCAGCTCGTCGGTCGGGCGCAGCCCGAAGAACCCCTCCCAGCCGTAGCCGTCCGGGATGCCGCGGTTGTAGAAGCGGATTCCGTGAGTGTGTGCCTCGTACTCGGCGATGAAGGCTTCGAGTACCTCCAGCGAGTACTCCCGTCGATCTTCTTTCTGAAGGTGCCGGCCGAGTCGTTCGCGGTGCTTGCGGTAGATCTCGCGTCCCGGCTCGGTAACCATGCAAGGGATCCCCGCGGCATGAACTGCCTCGAGCAGGTCGTCCTTTCCCGACGACGGGCCGCCGGTGATGACGTATCGGCGTGGTGCCCCGCTGGCGGCTGCCTCGAGGGCCTCCGCAAGGGCTGGGTTGGTGGTCACGCGTTGAGTCCTTCCGGTTCGGTGAGTGGCGCTGCCCGGAACCCGTTGATCCAGGCGATGCTCAGCTCGGTTTCGTCATGCAGATCAGCCACGAACTGTGCACGGGTCGCGCTGCCGCCTCGCACCGCGTCGACGAGTGTGTCGGCCTGGTCGCTGGTCAAGGCCGGGGTCCACCCGGCAAGGGCAACCAGGTCGTCGGGTGATTGGTCGCCGGCAAAGCCCGACGTGTAGAGCAGCGCTTCGAACCTGGCGGTTGCCCAGCGCCAGGCCGCAGTCACAGCCGCCCGGTCGATCGCGGAACTCTCGGCCTCCAAGCTGACCAGGCGCTCTACGGTGAGCAGCGCCGAGCGCGCCGCGTAGATAGCCGCCCACAACCGCGCCAGGTGCTCTTCGTGCTCGGCGACCTCCCACGCAAACGGGTCGGCAACGATCGTCTCCCGGCGATCGCCACCTGCCAGCCGAGGAGCGACAAGGGTCGGTCGGTTGAACTGCTCGGCATCGGCGAGTAGCTCCTCTGCGACGATCTCCACCAGCCGCGGCTCGACACGCTTCCGGAAGTGATGCACCTCGTGCCCGGCCAGCTCGGCAGCCAGCTCACGCCGAGCCGTCAGGTTGAGGCCTGGCGTTGCCGGCTGCAGGCCGAAGAGGATCCGGGCCGAGGCCGCGTACCGGGCGTTCGGAAAACGGGCCAGGATCGCCCGCAGTACGCCGTTCAACGCGGCCGAACGACTGACGTCGTCGCTCGGATCCACCGATCTTGCGACAACTCCCCTCAGGTTCAGCAGCCCTGCACTGGTCGTGCCAGACGTGGCCGGGAGACCTCGCCGCAGCAGACCGCGTACGGCCTCCACGACCTCGGATCGGACTGGGCTTTTACTGGGCATGGCATCAGTGAAACACGGTGCCCAGAAAAAGCCCAGTGCGCCGGGGCGCGGCCTGCAGCAGCCCGCACTGCCGATGTCCGGCGGTTGCTGCAGGTCTGCGCGGAAGGTGTCATCTGGTCGAAGTGAGCCTGTCGACCTGGCCGTTCCTCTTCCCAGGCGGGCACGAGCGCTACGGTTCGGGTCATGCACATCAGGGGGGATATTTCACTGACGGACATCTTGAGCGTGGGGGTTGCCGTCGTGGCGCTAGTCGTCGCCGGGCTCGCGGCCGCGTACGCCGCTAAACAGGCGAAGGAAGCCAAGCGCCAGGCCGACGCCGCCGTCGACGCCGTGAAGCGGGCCGATGAGAGCAACGACATCGCTCGCGAAGCGCTGGCCGAGGCCGCCGCTGTCCGCGAGCTTGCCCGGCGGGAGTGGCATCGTGGCGCACAGCCGACAGTGACCGTCCGCCTTGGCCGCAAACGTGCCAAACCCCGCGGGTACGAACTCCTGGTCGAAACCGATCAGGACCTCGATTCCTGCAGCCTCGAATTCGCCGCAGGTACACCTCTCACCGAGGCGACCGGGCTCAGCGCAGGCCTCGCGGAAACGATCTTCAACTACAACCCGCAGGTCGTACTCGGCCGTGTGACAGCCGGGACGACCGCCCGGCCGGCGCTGTGGCTGTCCCCATCGGCCGATGGAGTGACTGTGCGCCTGCGCTGCACAGTGACGATCGGCGAGAACACCTGGGGCCCGACCGTGTCGGAGGTGAAGATCCCCGCGAAGGCCCGGATCATCTCGTCGGCCGACAAGAGAATCGGTCGGGAGCAGGGTTTCTGACCGGCACCGGGGCGTACGAAAGGACGACAAATGGCGACCTGGGCATCGCGGGCAGCCGTGCGGGCTGCGGTTGACCTCCTGCGCGAGGCATGGGCACCGGGACCGGCGGATCGGATCGACGTGTTCGGTGAGCTGGTGTCGCCGGGAACATCCGATTCCGACTGCGACTGCGGCAGCCGGGACGCCGATGGCGAACCGCGGCCAGGCCGAAGGGCCGACACAGATTCTGCGTGTGTCCACAACAGGTTCTGTTACTGCGCCCAGTGCGTGCACGCCGACCATCTTGTCCAGGCCAACTGCGCGGCGCCCGGATGCGCGCGAACAACTCGGATCCAGATCACGCCCTGGTCGCTTCACCCCTGGACACAGGACCCGGCCAGTGACCAGGAGACTGCCCCCGGGAGCGATCCGTCCAGCGGCCCCGACTCGGCAGGCGCTCCGGATGTCGAGGCGGACAGCCTGTTCGGCGTAGGCGACAACCGCAGACAGCACCCGAGGCTGTTCGCGTGCGGAACGCTCCATGCCCACCAGCTGATCGCCGCCGACCGCCGCCGCTACCAACCAGCCGACCGTTACTACTACGAGGCCCAACGCTGGACGTACGAACCGGACCAAGTCGACATGCCGGACCCGATCAACCAGGTCCCCGGGCACCTGGACTTTGCCCAGTGGCACGCCCAGACCGCGATGACAGCACTGTTCGCCGGCAACCGCGAGCAGCACGACCAGGCCCTCACCGAAACCCGACAATCACTGGCCTGGGCACTGTCAGCCCTCACGGCTCACACCGAACTACTTGAAGACTCCGGGCCCTGACAGGCCGTCTGCCCCGGCGGTCTTCACTGCTCGGAATACAGCGGCTGCGGTTGTGTCAGTTCGGTTGAGCGGCCTCCTAGGTGAGGTCGATGGTACTGATCGGTTGCCAGCTGAAGGTCCCTTGCTCGGGGTGCTGGTCGACGGCGACGAGATCGACGGCAGTGATGATGGAGGTTACCGGCTCGATCCAGGTGTCTTTGATGCTGCGAATCAGCGGGTCGGAATCGCCGTCGACCAGCCCGTAGCCGAGGCCCATGTGCGGGGCGAAGTGCGGAGACAGCGGCGCCAGCGCTGATCCGCCGAGGACGGTCTCGACCGCGTTTCGGCAGCGGTGGACCAGGTCGAGGAAGACCGTGGCTGGTGGCGGGGTCCACAGCGTGACACCGTGCACCCCGACAACGGCCGGGCCGGTGGTCAGCTGGAGCCGCGGCAACGGCCGATCGGTGAGCTGCCGCTTCAGGGTTTCTGTCAGGGTGTCCGGAAGACCCACTGGCAGCTCGTCGACGTGGTGCTCGATCATCTGCACGGTCCAGTGCAGGTACTGCAGCGGCTGCCGGCTGACCAGCTGCTCGTGGTCGGCCATCGCTTCCTGGTACCGGGCGGCCTGCTCCCGGACCGCCGCCGGAGCAGTCAGGTACAGGTGGAGCTTCCCGTACGGTGATCGCCACCTGGTCGGGTGGCCCGGTCTGGTCGAGAAGAACCGTTTCATGCCCGGGTCACCGGCCCTTCTCGCGGAGGGCCCTGAGTGAGGGTGGCTCCTATTTCGTATCCGGTCAGGCCCTCGGCGAGCCACATCGCCTCCGCGTACGGCAGATCGAGATGCACGCCCAGCCCCAAGGCCAGAAGATCGCACGCGCCCCAGGCCCGGTTGTTCCAGCACTCCACGTCCTTGTCGGCGATCGCCGGATTGGCCCTCATCCGTACTGCCGTTGCCCACTCGCGACGTGCGAACCGCGCCATCGCTGTCAGCTCCGGTCCCAACCGGCCGACCACGTTTTCTGGCGCGATCCGGGCCTGCTCGAACTGCTGCACCGGCGTCTTGGCGTACCGCTCGACCCCGTCGATCTCGTCTCGCCAGTCCAGCAGCCATGCCGCCTGACGCCGCTCGTGCTCGAGGATCCGATGGTCCGGCGGGAGTTCATCGCTCATCGGGGTACAGGACCGATCTCGCAGGGGTCTCCGTTGTCCCACCAGTCCGGCAAGTGGCGCTCGGTCGGCGGGAAGGGCTCGGCGAACGGGTCCTGGACAACCTCGAGCTCGGCGACATGATCGTCGTCGCCGTTCATGTAGACGATCCGAATCCGATCCGGAAGCCCGCCAAGCAGCGGCCAGTGCGTGTGCCAGGCATTCAGCACCGCTGGATACACGCCGATCCCGACGCGTCCCCGATAGGTCTCGTACCCCGGCTTGGGTTCGCCCGAGGCCCGCATCTTGACCCGCATGGCACTGGCATCTCGGCGCAGGACGGCCAACACCTCATGCTTGCCCAGCCAAGCCGCCAGGGAAGGCCACGCCAACTGAGGCGCCGTCAGGCCCTCGCCGTTGGGTAAGACTCTCCCCCAGGTCTCCAGCCATCGCAGATCGTCGATTCCCGGGGCCTCATCCCAGATCCGGAATCTGGCCGCCGCACCAACACCCAGGAAGTCGGCCGGCTTGTCGAGGTAGATGTGCTGCACTCGGTGCCAGGTCTCCGCCCACGGCGAGACATGCTCGCAAGCCCCCAGCCTCCAATCGGTCTCGGGGACCCGGACCACCGTCGCGGTCACCATCTCGTCGACCAGGTCACGGCCCAGGGTCACGCCGTACTGCAACGGCACCTCCCGCCGCGCAGCATCCCGAAACTCCCGCCGCGCACGCGCCACACGCTCTTCACGCGCTGACGATCCTTCCCGCGAATCCTGAAGATCCTGCGAATCAGCAGTTCCCATGTCCACCCGGTCAGCCTAGAACAGCAGTAGGTGACCAGCCAGACACACAACGCAGCGGCCATTGGCGGCCGGTGACGACGTTCCTCACCCCGGCACGGCCTGCGGCCGACTGTGCCGTCATTGTGCAATGCAGCATCTGAACATATGTTCGATTTTGCGTTACTCTGCTGGAGTGCGGGAACGGTTCAGGGTGCAGCTGACGGATGACGGATCCGGGACCTATGGGGTCTGGGACGGCGCTGTACATGGCTGGCGGCAGAGTGGTCTCGTCGACGAAGAACAAGCTCTACGGGCAGCTTCCGACCTGGAGATCCAGTACGACGCCCATGGCCCCCGGAACCCGGATTCTGTTCGCCGCCTCGAAGAGCCTAAGGCGGCCGACCGAGCCGACTGGCAGTCCGGTGAAGTTGACGTCTGGATCAGGCAGGACGGTGAGTGGTTCGGCCGGTTCTGCGGCGAGGACAAGCGGGTCCGCTGGGTCTCCGGTAAGGACCTCCGCGCCGCCCCCGACCGCCCGTGACACCGCCTCGGACCTTCGGGACCGGTCGTCACCTCGCCGGCACTGGCCGAAGCAATCAGGGAGCGGTCATGCGGATCAGGTGCTCGCGGGTCTGTTCGACGTCGCCAAGGGCGCGGTGACCGCCGCCGTTGGGTAGCCAGCGTCGGGAGTGTGCGTGGTCAGAGCGGGGGATCATGACGTCGGCCCAGTGGCTGGGGTCGGCCAGGCGGGTGCGGCGGATGCCGTGGCGGTGGCAGTCGGCGGCGATGACGCCGCGGTCGTAGCCGGCGTTGTACGCCAGCACGATCCGGTCCTTGGTGACCCGCAGGAGCCGCTTGTAGACGGTCGGCCAGTCCGGCACTCCGGGAGCGGTCACCTCGGCGTCGGTGATGCCGTGCACGACATACGCGCCGTGCTCGATCGGCACGCCGGGGTTGACGAGGGTGTCGAGCAGCGTCTTGCCGGTGCAGGCGTCGATGACGGCGATCTCGCAGACCGCTCCGTACAGGTCGGTGGTCTCGGTGTCGAGCACGACGGCGCGGCCGGGTTCGAGCATGGCGCGGGCGAACCGCACCGCGGCGCCGGCCGCGGAGTTGAGCCGCAGGTCGCTGAGGTAGTGGGCCACCGCGGGCCGGTCCTCGATCGCGGCGAGCACGTCGTCCTTGCCTGGTCCGCCGTCAAGGCGTTCCCAGTCGATCTCCCACACATCTGGGCCGGGCACCCACCAGGCCCACATCTCGATCGAGTGCTCGTCGCCGAAGTCCCGCAGAAACGCCCTGATCGCCTTCGCGCGGGTCGGGGCGCGGCCACCGACCAGGTCCAGCAGCGGCGACCGCTCACCCTTCGGGGTCTCACGAACCTCGTGCCAGTTCACGTCCGGGAGATCGAGCAGCGCCTCGACGTCGCCGGTGCGGTAGAGCGGCACCGACACCGAGCTGTAGCGGCTGATCTGCTTTGCGTGGTGGGTCTTCGGTGCGATCCACCCAGCCTCGACGCAGATGTCGAAGTGCCGCCGGTCGGCGTCAAGGATCACCGCGGCGTTGTCTGCGGTCACCAGCCGGTCCGCACGCAGCTCCTCGTCGCCAGCCAGAGCCTCCACGTCGGTCCGGGCAATGCGGCCCATCCGGACCTCGAGCTCGCGATCGTCGATGACCGCCTTCAGCTCGCGGTAGTGCCATCCCAGCGACTCCGCGGCCTCGTCAAGCGACTGCGACCGTTCCACCCACGCGGCTCGCTCATCGATCACCGGTTGCACCTGCTCGGGCGTCAGCACGTCGATGTCCGCCGGTGCATACAGGTCGTAGCCGCGGCCCTTCTTCACGAACACGTCGACGACGGCCAGGTGGCCCGCCTCGGCGAGGGTGCCGATGTCGGCAGGCGCGACGTCCAGGCCCAGGCGCGCACCAAGCCGGTCCGCGCAACGGCCGGCACCGATCGGACGCTCAGACCTGACCTTCTCGACGATCGTGGTTTCCGTCATCCGACGATGCCCTCCCCTGCTAGCTGACGGTTTCTGCTCTGCGACTGTCGGTTGTGAGTGTGGCGGCCGGCCCCGACAGTTTTCGTACGCCGGCGCCTACAGCCCGTCCGGCAGGCCCCGAAGATCAGCGGGCCTGCCAGCCGCGCCCGGCCCGGCAGCAGCTGTGAGGGCTGTACGGCGATCTGAAGCCTCGACGGGGCCGGACACGCCCTCACCTGACGCCGTGGCCCAGAACGTGCGCCAGCCGGGCGTCTGGGGCTGTCAGACGCTGTTCGGAGGCCCGGGTCCTGGCCCAATTGAGGTAGAGCTGGATGCTCACTGTTGGAATGGCGGCAGTCAGCGCCTCGGCCTGGTGCTCGGCGGCGGCGTCCAGGCTGGTCTCACGGACCTCGGCCCCGCAGGCACAACGAGGCTCCGTGCCCTGCACCTGGCCGGCGTGTATTGCGAGGACCCCGACCGACCAGGCCTGCTTCAGCCCGGTCGCCTCGGCGATTACCGCGGCAAGATGTTCGACCTTCTCGCCTGGCTGCCACGGCGCGAAGCGCTGACCGCAGAAGCAGATCCGGTCGAAGGTGATGGTGTGCTCGAGCAGGGCGGCCAGAATGCGCCGCCGCATGGCTGCATGGCCGCTCGAGGCGCTGGCCGGCTCGTTGGTGGGCTGTCGGCGTGCGATCTCGGTCATGACGATGGCTCCCCTGGTCAGAGTGCTGCCGTGACGATCGCGGTTACGAGCAGCCATCCGAGGTGCCAGGACTGGTCCAGCTGGTAGGCGCCGCCGGCTTCGTAGTACTCGCCCTTCCCGAGCGCTTCAGCCAACGCCTTGAGCGGGAATCGTCGGTCGGCCCAGTAGTGCGTCGCGGCCGAGATCGCCTGTCCGGTGATGAATCCGGCGGGCGTGATCGGCAGCTGGAACAGATGCCAGACCAGCGCGACCACCGCGGCCGTCACCACGGTGTACGAGGCGACATGCGCCAAGCAGGCATGGACGCCCTCCGGCGCCCGGTGACCCTTCCGGGTGGCCTGACCGTTGGTCTGGACCCAGTGGTCGGCTACAGCGTGAGCGCCGTAGAGAGCTACGCCCACGCAGCTGAACGCGTCGGCGGATGATGCGACTGCTACTACCATCGATCAGTCTCCGTTTCCTGTCAGGTTTCGCGGGGACCCAAGAAGGCCGGTGGGAGTGTTGAAGGCACTCCTGCCGGCCGGGGCCGGGTTACAGCGATGCGGTGTTGGAGCCCGGGCGCCAGTCGGGCGGCAGCCCGAGTGCTGACCACACCTGGTGCGCGCGGTTGAGGACCTGGGGGAACGTCGGCTGGTCTCCCGCGGGCGGATGGACGTCGTCCCAGGCCAGAAGCCAGTCCAGGAACTCGATGACCTCCCCGGTGCGGGTGGCGGAGTCGTGGGACCTCCAACCTTCGTGTCGGTGTCCATCTGGTCGCTCAGGCGTCCGTCCGCGGGCACCTGGAACAACGTCGCGACGACCGCGGCCCGGACGTGCTGCTCGAAGCCCTTGGCCAGCCACATCCGCCGCCAGCCACCCCCGTGCCGCGGCTCCGGACAGCAGCTGCAGCCGTACCACCGCAGTCGGCCCTGGTGGCTCGCGCGGACGAACTCGGGCTGGTGGCCCTCGACGACCCGAACGAGTTCGGTTCCGATGGTCTCGGTCGCGATGCCGCCACACAGCACGATCGGGTTCGGCGGGGTTCGCCTGATGGTGCCGCTCATCGTCGGCCGTCCTCAGCGGTAGTCCCGGTCGCGGCCTGAACGCGGCGCCGGCTGCCCGGCGCACTCGGCTCCGGCGACTGCGGGGTGTGGAGTACGACCGGGTGCCGATCGGCGTCGGGGCTCTGGGCACCGGTCGCCCAGTCGACCCACTGCGGGTCGGCCTGGATCTTCTTCACGCGGGATTGCAGCGTCGTCGAGGCGGTACCGGTGAGCTTCGCGAGTTCCACCCACGATCCCCCGGCCGTGTTACGCGCCAGGTACAGCGCGGCGACGACGCCCTCGAACCGCGGCTGCAGCCCGATCACCAGGTCCTTGATGCAGGCGTCCAATGCCTGCAGGGTCGCCGGATCGCGGTTCCCGTCGAGCTTGAGCGACCCCGACCGCAGCAGGTGCACGGCGTACTCGACGGTGTCGAGCCAGTCGTGCAGCTGTAGCGCGTCTTCGCCGGTCAGATTCGCGTACCTGGTGGCCCAGACGTTGCCCGAGGCCCACGGCGGAAACACCTCGTCGAGAGCCTCGCTCTGCTCCTGGCTCATCGACAAGGTCAGCTCGACGCTCACCTGTTCGCGACTCTCGTTGGCGACCTCGGTGATCGTGACCGGCGGCATGGGGTTCTCGGGCAGGTCGATGAGCTCGAGCTCAGCTGTCGCCCGGGCGAACATGTCGTGGACGGTGTCGTACTCGAGGGGCTTGAGCTTCCCCGCCCTCAGCAGCACCGATCGCAGGACCGAGTCGAGGTCGTACTTGTCGATGAGATCCCGCAGGATCGCCCACTGAGTGTCGTGCAGTTCGATCGCGGCCCGGTGCCGGTCGCCGGACCGCAGCGGGGGGTCGAGCTCGGGTACCTCGTCGTGTCGCTCGAGCGCGACGGCGAGAACCCACTTCAGGCTCGTCTTGTCGAGCAGGTGGTGGATCTTCCAGTTGTCGGGGTCAGCGATGTTCACGGGTGGTCTGTCCTTCGAGGGTTGTGGTGCTGGGCAACGGCGGCCTCGAGCAGAGGCCAGAGCCGGTCGTTGCGGCCCCAGGCCGTGTCGGCGATGGTGACTTGGTCAGCGGCGCAGATCTCGTCGACCGCGTCGCCGTCGAGCCCGGCGTAGCGGAATCTGACTGACCGATCCGGCTCACGTCCGCCGAAGGCCGTCATGGGCACACCGTCGCAGGTGGTGCACCCCAGCGCGCCGTCGTGCCTGAGCATGTCCACCGTGCCGATGACGTCGCGGCCGAGGATGCGGCTCTCCCTGATCACGGTGAGCCCGGTGCCGCGGAACTGGTCGATGAGTCGTTCAGCGAGCCCGGTCGGGACATGCAGATCAACGGCCGCGCGCTGCCGCCAGACCCGGCCGTCGTCGTCCGTGACCTCTTCGCCGGGCTGCGATCCGTGCGTCAGCAGGCCAGCCCGGTTGGTTGCCGCCAGTACGCCGATGAGGCCGGCGGTCTCAGCTGCCGGCCCGTAGCCAGGCTGGTATCCCGGCTGAGACTCGATCCCGCCCTCCAGCCACTCGGCGGTCAGGGTGGCAACCTCAGCCAGCGACCGTGCAGCCTCCCACCGTCGCCGGTCGGATCGGGTCATCCGGAACCGGAAGGCCCTGCGCTCTTCATCGGGCTGCAGCCACCTCATCGGCCCGACTCCAGCATCGCTGAGGTGTGCCGGGCGGTTCGTTCCGCGTTGGCGAGAGCCGTCTCAAGTGCCTCGACCCGCCGCGCGACCTTCTCGAGGTCGGCGATCGGTACGACGGCGTTCCCGGCGAGGCGGGGCTCGTTCGTGGTCTCCACTCTGTCGATATCGATGGACAGGGTGCGGGCGGCGGTCCAGGCGCGCTCTTCGAACTGCTGGGTCATCGGGGTTCCCTTCGCGGCGGAGATTTGCTATTCAGCAAGGTGAGCTTAGCTAGCGACTTGTCAAATGGCAAGGGTATGTCTGTTCTAGTTCTCGCCGATGCTGCTGGTGGATTTTGGATCCCCACCAGGAGGGCTTCAGCCACTGTGTGGAGCGCCACGCACTCCAGAGGATGCGGTCGGGTCCCGCGGCGGGATGCAGCTGGATCGAGTCGCTCGCGAGGTGCCTGAAGTCGTACTGGCGAGCTGCGATTCGCCTGACCTGCTCGCGGCGCGACTCAGGTGAGGTCAGCTGTCGCTCCCGCAGTTCCAGTGCCGCCCACAGTCCGTAGACCGTGAGAGCGCCGAGGTTCTGTCCCCACGGGTGGTGTCGTCGTCCGGCCGGACTGTCGATCAGGACGTCCAGCGTGGTCCATGCGTCATCTACCGCGGCGATGAGCGCGGGGTCGGGAAGGAGAGAGACACTCACGCGGATTGCGACCGCCGAGGGGACCCATAGAACGGTTTCGGTCATGGAGTGTCCTCGGACGTATCGTCATTGAGATGGGGGGATCCGGGCTGAGCCAGAAGGCGAGACGTCGGTGGCAGCCGTACGACGGTCTTTTCCCAGGTGATCTCGATGGATGCGGGAGTGACTTCGGGCCAGCCATCGGGATCGTCCCGGACTGACACCTTGAGCCAGGTCAACGCTTCGTTGATGTGTTCCCAGTCGGTCGGGTTGAGCCGCGGAAGAATCATCGTGGCACCAGCCTGGTTTTCGTCCGCCTCGCGTTGCTTCGCTGCGAGTTGCTGGGTCAGCTCGCTGATCCTGCGGTACTTCTCGGTTGTGCTGTGGCCGTCCCACTGGGCGCGTTCATGGCCCTCGTCGACCAGTTCGACGTGCCTGAAGAACCGCTCGACGTCGACCGCGGCCAGATGCCAGCTGAGCTGCCCCTGCGGAGTCTCGAGGTAGATCACGTCGGGGCACATCGGCTCGCCCGGATCGACCGCTCGCGCAGCCCAGAAGCACGCGGACACCAACGCGACCAACTGAGCCCGCTCCGCATAGACCGCGCGCTCGGCAGCCCGGCGTGCCAGCTCGTCGCGGTGGCAGGGCAGCTCGTCGACCGGGCACGTGCAGGCCAGGACCTTGCCGGCCAGCTCCTCAAGGTGGGCCAGGATCCAGGCCCTCGACACCGAGCGCTTCGGGGTGAGTGGATGGTCGTCCGGGCCGTTCCCGTCAAGCCAGTCCGCGTACCTCCGTACGGCGATGGCTCTGGCCTCCCCCTCGGTCGCGGCCACGCCCTCGGCCAGGATGTCCTTGGTCGTGAACGGGTTGCCCCAGCTGCTGGTCCGGTCCACGATCACGGCTCCGTCCGGCAGCCTCCACCCCGGCGTACGCCGCCGCTGGATTCCAAGCCCGCGCTTCACAACGAGGGCCTCTGCGTCGCGATGTCGGCCTTGGGTCCGTTGTGGCTCTGGCCGTTGATCGCCTTCTGCGCGGCCTGCATTTCCTTGGCCAGTTGCTCGGCGAGGTCCCGGGCGCGACCGAGGTGCCTGCCGGCCTCGCTGACGCTGGTAGTCGGGTCTCGTGCCTCGTCGTCCTCGAAGACGTCGTACTCGGCCAACGAGGCTGGCAGGTCGGCCTGGATGCGCCCGGCGAGACGCCCGACCGCCACGCTGGCCAGTACGAGCTGCTTGAGGAGATCCCAGGCCAGAGGCGCGGCAATGGTGCGCCGGTTGTCGTACCCGAGCATCCGTACGGCGTCCTCGAGGTCCTCGGTGGCCTGGAGCAGGATCGTGTCGCTGAGCAGGGTCCTGTCTGCCTGCTTGATCACGACTCCTTGCAAGGCGGTCGCCGCAGCGCCGAGCAGGTGATGGACCTGGCCCATGGCCTCGTCTGCGCTGCCGGGATCGTCGCTGTCCGCGCCGTACGTGAGCTCACCGGCAGTGTGAAAGATCCCGAGCTCGGCGCGCAGCTTCAGGACACGAAGGTGTGCGGCTTCAGCCACGATCGCTCCCTTCGTCCTGACCCGCAGCCTCGCCGCGGCCGGGAATGATCGGGTCGGCGGTTGCCGCGGCGAGCAGGCGGGCGGCGTCGGCCTGCTCGATCATGTAGGTCTGAGCGAGGCGGCTGGAGTGCGGCGGGATCTGGAGGTGCCACCACCCGTCGACGCCGTACGCGGGGACCAGCTGGACCACCAGCTCGGGGTCGAGGGAACGGACGCCACCCTGGATCGGCCCGGTCGGTGGGCGGAGAGGCGCGATCGCACTGAGGAAGTCCCGGCCGGCTTCTCCCAGCTGGAACTCCACGCCCTCCCGCCCGAGCCGGACGCCCTTGCCGGCCCGCTCGTCGGCTGCGTCCTGCGCGTTCAGGCGATCGACGTACGCGAGCAGCGCGCCGACCGGCTTGTCGGTGTCCCAGTCGGTGGTCGGCGCGGTGAGTTCGACCGGGTACCGCTCGTGGTGCGGATTGAGCTCGCCACGCGCCCACTTGGCCCAGTAGGAGCCATCGGTCTCGATCTTCTTCACCCGCGACCGGAGCGTGCCGATCGCCTCCTCCGTGTCGCGTGACAGCTCGTTCCACGATCCGCCGGCCAGGCGTTGTGCGACCAGGAGTGCGTCGATCGTTCCGTCGAGCCGGGGCTGGAGCTTGGAAACCAGGTGGATCAGGCAGGTGCTGAGGGCGTTCAGGGTCGCAGGATCGCGCGAGCCGTCCAGCCTCAGGCTGCCTGATCGCAGCAGGTCGACGGCGTACTCCAGCGTGTCGAACCAGTCCTCCAGCATCGGCTGTTCGAAGCCAACGTTCGGATAGGCCTTCGCCTCTCGCGGTGCTTCAGTCATCGCAACCTCCAGGTATATGCGGAATCTCGCATAACCAGGATATGCGAGAAACCGCATGCGAGATGTCACATATGGGCGTGTCGGCAAGACATCCTTGGGTCAGCTCCCTGCGGCGGCAGACATCCCGCGCGGCGCCGGAGATGACCTGGAAGATGCGGTACGCCGCGGCGCCGCTCCTGCCTCCACTGGAGGACATGTCTCCCCTGCCGAACGTTGAACTCCACCACGGCGACTGCCTCGATGTGCTCTCCCGGCTGCCGGCCGAGTCCGTCGACGCTGTCGTCACCGATCCGCCGTACGGCCTGCACTTCGACGGCCTCGACTGGGACGCCCCCTGGAAAGCCACGCACCGCGCCGCAGAGCACGGCGTCGGCTTCCAGAACTGGGTCCACCTCTGGGCAGCCGAGTGCCTGCGGGTCCTCAAGCCCGGCGGGCACCTTCTGGCTTTCGGTGGTAGCCGAACCTGGCACCGTCTGGCAGCCGGTATCGAGGATGCCGGCTTCCATGTGCGGGACTCGATCGCGTGGATCTACGCCACGGGCCAGGTGAAGTCGAACAACCTGACCGCTGCGATCGCCCGCGTCGACCCCGAAGCCGCGGCCCGCTACCCAGGCCTCGGCACAACGCTGAAGCCGGCCTTCGAGCCTTGTGTCGTCGCGCGAAAGCCCTTCAAGGGCACGGTCGCGGGCAACGTCATGGCCTACGGCGTCGGCGGCTTGAACATCGACCACTGCCGAACACCTGGAGACGAAGGCGAACCAGACCGTTGGCCAACGAACGTCGGCTTCGATACCTCGAGCGCCGAGATGTTCGACCGTGACAGCGCCGGTGTCAGCGAGCGGCGCGATGGACACCCCAGCCGCTCATTCCCGGTGTTCAGGTACCAACCGAAGCCGGACAACCGCGAGCGAGTGCACGTACGTCGACACACGATGCGGCTGAGGGATGACCTGTCCCCCGCCGAACAGGAGTACGTGGCGCAGGAACTGGCCAAGGCCGCAGGAGAGGAAGGAGAAGCGCTTGCGTGATCTGAAGAAGGAGGACATACCTGACCACCTGCAGCAGTACTTCCTGGAATCTCCGGACGACCTGGTCACGCACCCGACAGTCAAACCCGTCGATCTGATGCGTTGGCTCATCCGCCTGGTAACCCCGGCCGATGGCGTCGTACTAGAGCCGTTCGCCGGCAGCGGCACCACCGTCGAGGCATGCCTTCGCGAGGGGCGCCGCTGCATCGCCGTTGAGCGCGAAGTCGACTACCTGCCCCTCATCGAGCAGCGAGTACGTCGCTTGAGCGACCCAGTCGGTTATCTGGCCGCGGGCGGCGACGATCTCGGCCTGCTCGGCGAGCTGTACGACGACCAGCTGCGGGAACCGAAGGCAAGCTGAATCGGCCCCCTCCGACTTGCTCCCGACTCCAACGGATTGATCCGACCAGAGGATCCGGACCGGGAGCAAGCCCGGAGGGGGGCGCCCGGAACGCACCTGAAGGCCAGCAACCCAACCAACGCCAGGAACGCATGGATCGCTTGGAAGGCTTGGAAGCCGTGCAACCCAAGCAACGCACGCAAGGCCTGTAAGCCTTGCAACGACCGCAACCCATGCAAGACCAGCAAGACACGAAAGCTAATCAAGACCTTCAACGCATGCAAAGCATGGAAGACCTGTTACGCACGCGAAGCATGTAAAGCAAGTAACCCACTCAAGTCAAGTAAAGCCCTCAAGGGACGCTAGGCATGCAAGGCAAGTAACACATGCAAGACAAGCAAGTCAAGTAAGTCAAGTAAGGAAGGCTACGCATGCAACGGATGCAACATCTGAAAGCACAGCAACGACTGTAAGGCAAGGAAGCCACACAATCGAAGCAACGAAAGTATGACATGCAAGCTATGCGTTCGTTCCCTGGTATGCAATCATGGCTAGTAACACCAGAAAGGAATGCGTTTCATGTCTACTTCGCCTCCGCGCCTGCTGGCGCCGGGAAACAGCCAGGGCGCCGGGGGTAAGACCAGCGCCACCATCCGCCTCTCCGCGTACGTTCAGGAGCTGCGCGCCGGCACGGACGATCTCATCGTGGTCGACCTTGCGGACCGACGCGGCGACGCCACGCGGCCGGCCCTCAACCTGAAGGGCGAGTCCGATGCCTAAGCGCCGGAGGGTGTGCTTCGGGAACAACAAGGGCGGCACAGGCAAGACCTTTGTGACCACCCAGCTGGCCGCGGTCATGAGCGCCCGGGAGCGTCGAGTGCTCGTTATCGACATGGACCCCCAGGCCAACGCGACGCGCCGCCTTGGGTTCAACTCTGATCCCAACAACCCGTTGCCGACGATCGCCGAGGCGCTCCGGCAAGCCAGCCCCGGTCTCGCCGCCGATGTCATCGTGCCCTGCGGCTGGGATCACGAGGTCGCGAAACGGATCGACCTGATCCCGTCCAGCTACTACCTCGAGAACCGGATCAGTGAAGCCGGCGTGATTGGGGCCATGCAGCGCCTGGACGTCGTGCTGGACGGCGTCGACGACGAGTACGACCTTGTCCTCATCGACTGCCCCCCGAGCCTCGGTCACCTGACCCAGATGAGCCTTGCGGCCTCCGACCACGCACTGGTCGTGACCAAACCGGAGTACGACGACGTCCAGGGTGCCCTGCGCTACTACAGCTTCGTCAGAGACAACGCCGCGATCGGCCTGGGTAACCCCCACCTAAGACTGCGCGGCGTGATCGTGGACAACTACGACCAGCGCATTGCCGGTCACAAGTTCCAGCTCGACGGCCTCCCCGAGTCATTCGCCGACGTTCCGATCTGGGATCCGCCGATCCCGGCCTGGGCCGTAGCCAAGGACGCGACCGACGCGGCTGCCCCACTGCAGGCCTACGGAGGAGCCGCTCGCCCGCGAGAACTCCTCGAAAAGATGAACAAGCTGGCCGAGAAGCTGGACGAACTCACCCAGGAGGAGAAGGCGGCATGAGCGCCAAACCCGTACGTACCCGGCCGACCCCCGGCGATCCCGGCAGCCGTCTGACCGCCAACGTAGAGCCCCTGCTGACCACGCCTGTCCAGCAGCCGGCCACGACTCCTGCCCCCGCTGCGTCGGCGCCAGCCAGTCCCGCGCCGGACACGTCGGCTGCGAGCACGCCGGCAACAGCACCGTCGACCGAGCCGGAAGCCAACGCGACGCCGCCTGTCAGCGAGGCTGAGGCCGCGGGTGCGGCGGAGGTCGAGCAGCCCAAGCCCGCGGCGAAGCGCAAGGCCCCGCGAAAGACGCCCACCCCGCCGGCAGACGAGCCCAAGGGCAAGCGTGGCCCCGAGGTGCAGTTCTCGACCCGTATCCCGGAGGAGGTGCTCGCGCAGTCGCGGGCGGTCGTGATGTTCACCGCGCCGTACGGCGGGCCCCGGAGTCTGGCCGAGCTCGTCGAATCGGCCCTGATCCGGGAGAACCAGCGCCTCGCCGAGGAGTTCAACGACGGCGAGCCGTACAAGGCCTTCACCGGCAAGTTCCGCACCGGCCGCCCGCTTGGCAGCTGAATACGTGAAAGGCATGCGTTTCACGCCTTCAACGTGAAGCGCTGCGGGCTGCCGAAGCTGTAGCGAGCCTCGACAGCCCTAGACCCCCACCAAGCAGCACGCTAGAAAATGGGAGCCTTACAACACATGATGACGAACTCACCCGCCACCGCTACCAGCGGCCTCCAGGCTGGAGAGCCGTCCACCAATCCCACACACACGGTCACCCTCGCGCCGCCCGACGAAGCGCCCAGTGTGCCCATCACCTCGGCGGACAAGATCGCGTACACCTTCTACGCCACCGCGGCCGTGGCCGCGCTCACCGGTCAGGTGTGGGCAGGCGTGGAACACATCAGCTGGCCCGACGCCTTTCCGATCGCGGCCAAGATCGCCCTGGTCACCCCGGCCGTCGCGGTCCTGGAGCTCGGCGGCGTCGCGACCGCCGGCCTGGCCGACGTACGGCGTCGGCTGGGGGAGACCGCGTACGTCTACCGGACCCTCTCGATCCTGTCAGCGCTCGCCGCCGTCGTGGTGAACCTGGCTGGCCACTGGAACTCGCAGAGGTTCATCGGGTTCTGCTTCGCAGGCCTGTCGGCGTTCGCCTACATCCTGTGGCTCGCTCACAGCAGCGCTCGCCGCCGCGATGCGCTTCGTCGACGGCGCATGCTCTCTCAGACCGCCCCCGTGTACGGGCTCATTCGGTGGCTGCAGCACCCCCTCGTGACCTGGAGGGCGCGGTCGCTCGCGCTCGAGCATGGCCTTGGCTTGTACGAGAGCATCCGCGCCGCCGAGGCTCAGATCGAGGCCGAGCAACGTGACACGGCGATCAAGGAGCACATCTCCGACCTGATCGAGGCCGAGCAGGGGGAGAAGTACGGGCCGCGAGGTGCCCGGATCGCCACAGCGACCTACGACATGCAGATCCTGACCGACATGCTGAAGGACCGCCTCGATTACGAAGGAACCGTCGACCGGCTCAGCGAGGTTCTCCGCCCGGGCGGGCACCGCCCAGAGCTCCCGCCCGCGCCGACCGCTGGAGCTGAGGCGACTTCGGCGATGGATCCCGACACGGACCCGCCGGAAGGCGGTCCCCGGGGCGACGGTCCGGAGGCGACGTCGGATCATGCCGAGAGCGAGGTTGTCGATCCGGCGGTGGCCGGGGACGTGGACTCGACCAAGGACCACGCCGCGGCACCGGTCGGGGCCAACGCGTCGGCGGGGATGTCGCAGGCGGCCGAGGGCTCCGAGGCAAGTCCCGCTGAGCCGGCCCAGACCGATGGTGATGCCGATGCCATGGCCAGTCAGGAGGCTGAGCCAGGCGAGGAGCTCCCGGCGCCGTGGACGCTTGAGAAGGTGTTCGAGCTGCTCGACTCCTGGGCAGCCGAGGGGAAAACCGTGAACTCCCGGCTGCTCCAGGAGCACCCCGAGCTGCGGATGAAGGAGCGCACAGCGCGCCGGCGTATCCAGGAGTGGAAGAAGGATCGCGGTGCGAACCGGCGTCGGAACCTGCAAGCCGTGAACTAAGTACCGCTGAGCATCTCTGCCAAGGGTCCGGGGCAATGCCCCGGACCCTTGGCCGTTCTGGGTCGGTCACCCGGTCAGGCGGCCACCCGGCCACCCGGCCACCCGGCCACCCGGCCACCCGGCCAGGCGCGGTCACCGGCCACGCGCCGGCCACCGGTCACCGGGTCACCCGGCCACCGGCCAAGCGGCCACCGGCCACCCGGTCACCGGCCACGCGCCGGCCACGCGCCGGTCACCGGCCACCCGGCCAGGCGCGGTCACCGGCCACGCGCCGGCCACCCGGTCACCGGCCACGCGCCGGCCACGCGCCGGTCACCGGCCACCCGGCCAGGCGCGGTCACCGGCCACGCGCCGGTCACCGGCCACCCGGTCACCCGGCCACCCGGCCACCGGCCAGGCGGCGGTCACCGGTCACCGGCCACCCGGCCACCCGGCCAGGCGCGGTCACCGGCCACGCGCCGGCCACCGGCCACCGGCCACCGGCCACCGGCCACCGGCCAGGCGGCCACCCGGCCACCCGGCCACCCGGCCACCCGGCCACCGGCCACGCGCCGGCCACCCGGCCACCCGGCCAGGCGCCGGCCACGCGCCGGTCACCGGCCAGGCGGCCACCGGCCAGGGCGCCGGCCACCGGCCACGCACCGGTCACCGGCCAGGCGGCCACCGGCCAGGGCGCCGGCCACCGGCCACGCACCGGACCACCGGCCAGGCGGCCACCGGCCAGGCGCCGGTCACCGGCCAGGCGCCGGCCACCGGCCAGGCGGCCACCGGCCAGGGCGCCGGCCACCGGCCACGCACCGGACCACCGGCCAGGCGGCCACCCGGCCACCGGCCACGCACCGGTCACCGGCCACCGGCCACCGGCCAGGCGGCCACCCGGCCACCGGCCACGCACCAGTCACCGGCCACCGGCCACGCACCGGACCACCGGCCAGGCGGCCACCCGGCCACCGGCCACGCACCGGCCACCGGCCACGCACCGGCCACCGGCCAGGCGGCCACCCGGCCACCGGCCACCCGGCCACCCGGCCACCCGGCCACGGACAACCTGGTTGCCCGCCTGTCCCTCGCGGACTTCGTCGGTCTGGCCATAGGGTGGCCGGTCAGCGGCGGCCACTGGCCGGTCAGCCGGCCAAGGACCAGTGGCCACCCAGCTCCAGCCTCAGGCTGTTGAGAATCTGATCAAAATTTAGGCTGGTCAGGTTGGACACACAGGTTTAATGCAACTAGGGTCGTAACGGGTAGTTGCGTCTCGAATGGAGCTGATGGTGTCGCCAACTGACAAGTCGTCCGGTGAAGGTCCGGGGTCGTCTGATTCCGCCGGCCAGGCAGAAGAGGTGGTGTCGATGTCCGAGGTCATGGCCGCTGTTGAAGAGGCCTCCCAGGGCAAGCGGGTGCAGCAGTCCTTCTACATCTCCGAGGCAGCGAAGGATCGGTTGCGTGCGTTGGCGTACTGGGGGCGCGCCTCGGTGCTGGCTGAGATCCAGCGGGGGGAGGAAGTGGACCCCAGTTACGTTCTGCCATCGGTCGCCGGTGGCGTTGAGCGGGGGATGTGGTGGGTGATTCTCGAGGGGGAGCGGGTACTGAACGGCGGTAAGCCGTTCCCTCCGGCGCCGGCCAAGCTGCCGACCGGGCCGAGTGCCGAGGGGGTCGAGCGGCTCCGTGACTTCCAGCAGAAGAAGCACTCGAGGCGGCGCGCGGAAGAGGGGGAGAAGGATGGCTGAGCGGGGCTGGAAAAACCCGAACGGACGCACCGGTTTTGGATGGTCCGGCTGTCGGAACCTCGCTGAGAACCACGCCAGCCGGAGCAATCCTACCCGGGGAGTCAAGTGAGGGGCAAGCATGACTTGCAATAGATGCCTTCTTTGCGTTCGTTTGAAGGCTTCCAAGGAGCTCGCCCAGGTAACGTGTTCGCCGCCGCCTGACGGTCGCTCTGAGGGGGCCTCGACGAGGTCATGAGGGCGTCGAGCCTGGTGCCGATCGGGGCCGCTGCCTCCGGCTGCCGGATCGTGCTGTCCAGGTCCGCGGTTTGCCACGGTCAGTTACAGACAGTGGTGGAGTTGAGCGTGTCTCGTAGGACGTCGTGCAGTCTGATTGGGAGGTCGTGATGTCTCGGGAAGACGGTGTGCGTTCCGCTGAGAGGGCTGCGGCGGGCAGTAGCCGCGGTGGCGCTCGTTCCGCTGAGAGGGCTGAGGCGGGCAGTAGCCGCGGTGGCGATCGGCCCGCCCGGGTGCGGGAGTCTCGACCGCGTGAGTCGACGCGGCGTGTATCCGCGGCCAGGGAGGGCCGGGGGCCGATGCCGGAATGGGTCGGCATGGCGTTCCTGATTCTGGGAACCGCTGGCGCCGCGGCCTTGCTGAAGCTGTTGTGGCCCTTGGTACGAGGTGCCGGCGGGCCGGTCGGCGACAAGGCCGAGTCGGTTGGCCGGGGAGCGGCCAACGTGCTGGAGGTCGCGCTGAGCTGGCTACCGGTGGTGGTCACTGTCCTGCTCGCGGGCTTGGTCGCCCGGTGGTGGCTACGTCGACGTGAGCGTCGACGTGCGGAGCAGGTCCGGCTCCTGGTAGCGGTCGTCGGGGGTCTGATGCCGGCCGATTGGCCGCAGCGGTCCCTCGTCGTGCGCCGCTGGCGCGGCGTACGACCGGTGCGGTTCGAGTGGTCGTTGACCGCGGCGACGCAGGACCACGTACCCGAGTGGCGGCTGAAGCTCCAATCCGCGCTCGAGCTGCGGCTCGCGGTGCCGTACCTCGAGGTGGAGTGGCCGACCTCGCTCGACCGCTGGGCCAGGGTAACCGTGCCCTCAGCAGAGGCGGTCGACCAGCACCTGGGAGCCGTCGCTGCTGATGAGGCAGCCCGGGTCGCAGCCGAGGAGCAGGCCGAGATGGAGCGCCTGGCCGCTGAGGAGGCCGAGCGTCTGGCCGCGGAAGAGGTCGAGCGACAGGCCCAAGAGATCCTGGCGACCGACGAAGGTCGGCTGTTCGTGGCCCTCGACGGGCTCGTGCCCGATGCTCAGGTCGAGGTGACCGGGCGCACACCATCAGGGGAGATGAGCGAGATCACCCTGCGGTACGGCGAAACAAACCGGGACATCAGCCCGAACTGGCGTGGCCGGGTTCTGTTGAAGGTGACCCAGCGGTTCGGTGGCCAGTGGCGCTCGGAGTGGCACACCCAGGAGCGTCGGGTCGTTCTCCGGGCGGTCCCGGTTTTGCCGCACCCTGTGAAGTGGCAACGGCCGTCCTTCTGGGAGGACGTCGTCTACGGGTCGGCCCCGATTGGCGTGTACGGCGTCACCGAGGAAGGTCACATCGTCGGGCACGAGCTCGGCTCGCGTCAGCCGCACGGCCTGGTCGTCGGCCCGACCGGCACCGGCAAGACCGAGACGATGAAGGCGCAGATGGCCTCGCTCATGCTGCAGGGCGTGATCCAGGTCGTGATCGCCCCGAAGCCGGAGGACTGGGTCGTCTTCCTCGGGATGCCAGGTGTCGCGGCTGTCGCGACGTCGGCCGAAGACCGGGCCGAGGTCATCGCAGCGGTGTGGAAGCAGATGCATCGCCGGGTTAGTGCCCGGGCGCTGATCAAGCTCCAAGAGATGCACCCGCACATGGAGATCGATCTGCCGGAGCTGTCCGAGCTCGATCGGCGCTACATGCAGATCGTCATCGACGAGGTGACCCAGAACCTCGAAGACCTGACCACCTGGTGGCAGCAGCTCTCGAAGGACGACAAGGAGGACCTGGTAGCCAAGTGGGGCAAGGGCAGCGCCACGTCGAAGACACCACCGCACGCGGACATGCTCAAGGAGATCGCCCAGCTGGCTCGGTCAGCCAGGATGCACCTCCTGCAGGGCATGCAGCGCGCCGACCAGGAGAACTTCGGCGACAACACCCAGATGCGCGACAACTTCCCGAACCGCACGTCGATGGGCTCGATGTCCCCGATCGGCTCCGAGCAGATCTGGGGCGACCGCCAGACCGGTGTCATCCCGATCAACAAGGTCGGCGAGGGCATGACCAACGGCGCCCGGTTCCACCGCGGCCGGGAGGTCGGGGTCGGCTTCCCGATCCGCTACAAGGGCGTCTACATCTCGGACGCCGAGCTGCTCAGCCAGGAGTTTCAGGAAGCGCTCACAGAGGTCGCGCCGGACGTCTCCGACATGGATATGGGTGATGCCTCGGCTGAGACCCGAAGCATCGAGGCCGCGGCGATGGGTCTGCGGAAGCGGGCTGGGTACGGATTCGGATCCGGCAGCGGATCGGTCGACCTCGACCGTATTGGCCGACGGCGGCAGCGTGGCGAGCTCGAGGAGAAGCCTGGTCCAGCCGATGCCCCGGCCGGGGTGCCGGTGTCTCCCTCGCCGTCCGGTGATGAGGAGACCGCGTCGAGCGCTGCTGTCCAGGACGTGGTTCAGGACGTGGTTCAGGACGTGCCGGCCGAGTTCACGCCGGCGCCTGTCTCTGTCGAGACCGATGCCGAGGGCCACATCTGGGATCCGGTGAAACCGTCCGATCTGAAGGTGGGGGACGTGATCAGCGTGGCGGAAATGGCACACGCCATCGTCGTTGCCGTGCCTGAAGAGGCGGAGGACGACTTCACCGGTGATCCTGTGATCCGGGTTGAGCTGAAGGTCGATGGGCAGTCGCAGGTGTACGACCTGGACCCCGATGACTCGTTCCACCGGTTGCGTAAGGCAAAGGGGTGAGATCCTTGCCGGAAGCAACTCAATCTGATTGCAGGAAGCTGCAAATGCGTGGAATTGAGGCGCGGATCGTGTCGAGTCTCTCTTACAGTGCGGTAGTGGCTGATCAGTCCTGGGCCCTGCCGTGGTGAGGTCCTGGACACTGGTCCAGCTGGTGTCGCTGTTGGTGGCTGCGCCGCTGGGCCTGGCCGCATGGTTCTGCGTCGGTGCGTACTCCGCCGGCGTTATCGGGGTGAGCGTGCTCGGGGGCCTGCTCGGGTCGGTTGTGGTGAAGCGCTGCTGGAGTCGCCAGTACTGCTGCCTCTGCTGAGGACTGTTGTTGGAAATCGTTGCCGGGAGTCTCCGGCGGCGAAGGCCCCACCTGGTCGACCAGGTGGGGCCTTCGTCACGTCAAGGGAGGTGCCGCGTCTCACCAACATCCCCCGGTAACAGCCGGTCTCTTGTCGGTGGCGGTTCGTACCGTACAGGGGGTGCAATCGGCAGGCTGGTCACGTACAATGAAGTTGTTGCATGTAACCTACTGGACAAGCTCGTTCATAGCAGGAGGAACGCAAGATGTTGAACGTCAACGGGATTCAGGCCTTCCTGATCGTGATAGCAGGTCTGCTCAGCATGTTCATCGGGATCTCGATCATGGGTAAGTCGAAGAAGGCGCAGATCTCCGACGTCGCCCAAACGAGCCTGATCTCCGTGATCGGCATGGTCTTCATCGCCATCGGGATGGGCAGCGGCCTGGTCCTGGCCTTCGGCGGGGATCTCCTCAAGCTGATCTTCAACAAGTAGGCGCCCGATGCCGGAGCTACGTACTGACGACGGACCCCGCCGCCTCCGGGCGGTCTGGCTGGGCCCGAAGGGGCTGAGGTGGCCGGCCGACTGGACCTATGTCCAGTGGGGTGTGTTCCTGTCGCTCGGCCTGATCATGACTGTCCTGCTCGTCCTCGTGCTGATCCCGGCCAGCGGCTGGCTGGCGGCGATGGGTGGTCCGACGTGGGGTTTTGCTCTTGCATACCTGATCACCCCGCGCGTGATGAAGCACATCGACTACGACCGCCCGCTGCGCTGGTATCGCCGTCATCTGATGAGCGAGTGGAAGAACTCGTCGACGCACGTCGACGCCGAGCAGCGGGACCAGCTGATGGCTCCGGTTCCGACCAGCTTTGCCCCTCGCGTTGAGGCAGAGCTGTTTCCGCAGGGCCGCGGTCCGGTGACCCCGATTCCGCGCGACTGGAAAGAGATCAACTGATGCAGATCCCGAAGTTCGACCTCAACCGCCTGGGTGCCCGTTTCACGCGTCGCCGCTCAGCGCACATGGACCTGTCGACCAGGGAAATCGTGGGCCACCTGCAGGCGACGACAACGGGCCTGTGGGCGTGGTACGAGATGGCGCCCCAGAAGTGGGCGTTCAACACGCTGTCGCAGCGGCGCGGTGTGTGGGAGTCGCTGACCAACCGGCTTGCCGGCCTCGGCAGCGGCGACGGCCACGCGATCCGGATTCGTACGACGCCCAAGCCGTACCCGGTCTACGAGTTCGCGCGCCAGCTGGCCGAGGACACCCCCGCTGCGTTCGACCGCAGCTTCCCGAACCGCCCGGCGCGCCTGCCGGACGTTCCTGGCGTCGCTGACGACTTCAACAACTACCTCGCGCTGCAGCAGCGCCGACTGATGACTGCCCCCGTCGACGAGAAGATGGTGGCCATCGGCATCAGGCTCGGGATGACCCCGGCCCGCGGCGTACTCCAGCAGCTGCGCGCCGAAGGCGACGACGCGAAGCCGTTGTCCAACGACGCCGTAAAGGTCCTGGATCAGGTTGCCCAGATGAACCAGTTCATCGCCGGATCCGGCATCGACGGAACCCCGCTGACGCCGCGGAAGATGGCGTGGCTGATGCACCGCAGCATCGGAATCGGCATGCCGGTCCCCAAGCACGCCGGCATCTCCGGCGCGGTGTGGGACGAGCAGGATCTGTTCGCGTTCACCGACCCTGTCGACTGGCTGTACACGCCGATGGGCGACACCGTGGAAATCCGGGCCCGGGTCAACGGCCGCAAGATCACTCGCTATGTCGCGGTCGTCTCTGTCGGCCGGATGCCGACCCTGAAGTTCCCCGAATCCGGCCGGGACCCCTGGATGCTCGCCTCGGACCGCCTCGAGTTCCCCGTCGAGTGGTCCGCCTCCGGCCGCATCCTGACCGGCCGAGAGATCACCAAGGTCGCCGAGTACGACCGCAACCGCGCCCTGGGCATCCGCAAGCACTACGACGAACACGGCGAACTGCCTCCGCCAGCGGTCGACCGCGCGATCATCGAAGCCGTCCAGAACCACGACCAGATCACCGAAGCCGAGCAGCGCGACGCGGCCCGGTTCGTCGGCCCGGTCCGGGCCGCGGTCTACGCCGACACCCAGGAGGAGTGCATCCGCCGGGTGCAGACCCTGATCGACACCTACGCCGACCGCTACATCATCGAGATGGCGCACCCGGCCGGCCAGCGCGAGCTGCTGCGCGAGTTCATCCCCGGCGAGCCCTACAGCACGACCGGGTACCAGCGGCAGATGCCGGTCGGCTACCTGGCCGCGTCCATGCCGCACGTCAGCTCGACGGTCGGTACGCCGACCGGCCCGTACATCGGCTACACGATCGGGACCGCCCGGCGAGCAGTCCGCCACGACGGCCACTTCGGACCGGAACAGGGCAACGCCCCGGGCGTCTACCCGATCATCTCCGAGCCGGGTGGCGGCAAGTCTGTCCTGATCGGCACCTTCGCCTACCACGGGGCTCGCCGCGGCCAGCCCTCGATCATCCTCGACCCCTCAGGCCCGCTGGCCCGGCTCTGCGAGATGCCGGCCCTGGCCCCGCACTCACGCCACCTGAACCTCACCGACGAAGCCCCGGGCACGCTCGCGCCGTGGGGACTCGTCCCAGACCCGGACGGTTACGCCTTCTCCGGCGACTCCCGCGGCTACATGCAGGCCCGGGCCCGGGCCCAGGTCGAGCGCAAGCAGCTCGCCTTCGACACCTTCCGGATGCTGCTCCCTTCAGCGATCCTGCGCGACCCCGAGACCGACTCGGTGCTTCGCGATGCGATCCGCATGGTCGGCGGCGAGTCCACCGTTAACCCGCGCCAAGTGATCAACGTGCTCGAGCAGGGCAACAACGATCACGCGAAGCGCGTGGCCAAGCTGCTGAACGACGCCGCGGAGTACCCGCTCGGCGAACTGATCTTCCCCAGCCGCGCCGACGAGAAGATCGCCGCCAACGTCGCCGATGACAAAACCCTGGTCGTGATCTCCATGCCGGGTCTCGTCCTGCCGTCCGCGGACATCTCGCGCGACGACTGGTCAACCGAAGAGCTCTACGCCCAGCCGCTGCTGCACCTGGCCGCGTTCTTCACCAGCCGGTTCATCTACGGCCGGTCGATGAAGCTCCGGAAGAACATCTTCCTCGACGAGAACCACTTCATGGGCAACTGGGGCAGCGGCCGGGCCCTGTTCGTCCGCCTGTCGCGCGACAGCCGAAAATGGAACACGGCCGTCTACCCCGCGAGCCAGCACCCCGACGACGTCCTGGGCGTCGGCAAGGTTGAGGCGATGATCGGCGGCGCGTTCGTCGGCCGCCTGGAGGACCCGGAGACCGCCGAGAAGGCGATGCGACTGCTGCGCGTCTCGCCCGAGTACGCCCCCGTCGCGACGAAGCTGTCGCCACGCCCAGCACCGGGGACCTCCGGCGCCGGCCAATCCCGCAGCGGCGAGTTCATCTACCGCGACCCGTACGGCCGGGTGGACAAGATCCGCATCGACATGGGCTGGAACCCCGAGCTCAAAGAGACCCTCAACACCACCCCCGGCCACACCCGGCTCGCCACCGAGCTGGTGCCGAACCCCGAGTTCGTCCTCGAAGCCCAGAAGCTGTTCAGCGCCGAGGACGAGCACGTCCACCGACTTGGAGAGGCGGCTGCCTGATGACCAGCCTGCTCGAGGTGCTGTCCCGCCGCGGTGCCACGTCCGCGGGCCCACGCCGCCGCAAGTGGCTCATCCGCATGCTGGCCGGCCTGTTCGTGATCGCCGGCGCCGTAGTGCTCCAGACCGGGCCCGCGGCGGCGATCTGTGAAGGCGACCCGCCTGCCCCCACGGGACCGGACACCACGATCGCTGGCTGGCTGACGACCGACCCCGACTGGAGCAAGATCCCGGACCAGACACCGGATCCGTTCAAGGACCCGAAGATCCCGTTCACCGACGTCTATGGCTACGGCGCGCACTGGGGCACCTACGACCTCGGCTGCGGCTCGGACACGCTGAACGATCCCGGCGGCGTCATGTTCACCAAGCTCGGCAACCTCTTCCTGGAGAGCGCGAAGATCCCCGCCGTTGCCGCGAGCTCGGTCAAGAGCTTCGTGACCGGAAACCCGTTCGACTGGATGAACTCCACACTCACCCAGATGAACCTCGACATCGACACGAAGGTCTGGCGGGTCTGGTTCCCGGTCTCGGTCATGGCGCTCGGTTGCTGGTTCGTCTGGCGGGCCCGTCGCGCTGACTTCGCCGAGACCTCCCGACTCGTCGGCATCACCATGCTCCTGGCAACGGTCAGCGTGTTCTTCCTGCAGTACCCGACCCGCGCCAACGACATGTTCGACAAGGTCATCGGCGTTGGCGTCAATGCCGCCGCGTCGCCGTTCAGCTCCGGTCGCATCGACGAGCAGATCAACCGCCAGGTGCTCTACCCGGCCTGGCTCAAGGGCGAGCTCGGATCGTCCGACTCGGAGACCGCCACCAAGTACGGGCCAGACCTGTACGCGTCCACCCACTACTCCTGGTCCGACGTGAAGTCGATCCGCGCTGCGGGCGACAACAGCGAGAAGAAGCAGAAGGAGATCAACAAGGCCAAGGCGGACCGGTTCAAAAAGCTGGCCGAGGAGATCAAGAAGAACGACCCGGAGGCCTACAAGAACCTCACCGGCAAGTCCGGCGAGAACCGGTTCGGTGCCGCGATCTTCGCCGGGTGCTTCTCCTGGCCGGCCGGGCTGTACTTCCTCTTTGCGATGCTCATGGTCGCGATGGCGCTGCTGATGACCCGAGGTTTCGTGATGGGTGCCCCGCTGGTTGCCATCGTCGCGATCCACCCGAAGGGGTGGACAGCGATGCAGCAGCTGTTCGGCCTGTTCACATCGGCCCTGTTCAACGCCGCAAAGTTCACCTTTGCCGGCGCGCTGTACGCGATCTTGACCGCCAGTCTCCTCAGCGCCCCCACCAACGCCTTGATGAAGCTGTTCTTCCTGATCGTGGTCACGATCGCGGCGTTCGTGCTGACCAAGCCGTTCCGGGCGATGAAGACGATCATCCCGGGAATGGATCCGAACCACTCCTACCTCGGCGGCATGGTCAAGAGGGCGCTGAACTACGCGACCACCCGCAAGGCAACCCGCGATGGTGTGAATGACGCGGGCAAGGACGAGGCCAAGCGCGAGCAGGAGGAGCAGGAGGAACGGGTCACGCACGAAGAGCAGACGATCGATCCGATTCCCGACCCCGAGCCGTCGCAGCAGCCGCAGCCCGCTGGCGACGGTGTCGAAACGACACCGAAGCCCGCGTGGTCGGAGGGGCAGAAGAACACCCGGTACGAGCAGGTCTTCGTCGACGACGAACCCGCTCCGGCGCCCCCCGCGCCAGCCCTCAACCCCGCTCCGGCCAAACTCGACTCGGCCCCGGCGACAGCCGCTGGATCGGCTACGGCCGCTGCCAGCGGGGCAGCCGACGCTCAGGTCGAGGGCAGCAACACCCACGGTCCACACGAGCTGCCGCCAGCCCCCTCAACAACGGGCGCATCGGCCGACGCAGATGCATCCTCCGCGTCCAGTACTGGCGATGCCGATCAGCCGGGCGGCGGCACACCGGGCGGCGGATTCGTGGCGCAGCCGCCTGCCGGGAGCGATAGCGACGATGCGATCTACCGTGACTCGCCGGGCGTCGTGGTCCACGACCGCGATGACGTCGAGACCGAGGTTCCGATCGCCGAGAAGCAGCTCGACGACAACGGCAACGAGGAGTGGCTGATCTACCGTACGGCGGATGACGAGCCCGGTAGGAGTGGCTCGTGAGGGGATCCCGTGACCGGTTGAGCGATGGGTACGTCGATCTCAGTGCCGAGAAGCGCCGGCCGGGAAAGCTCGCCATCGTCCTGACGGCAGTCTGCTTCGTTGCCGCCGTGATACTTGGAAGCTTCCTGGTGAGCAATGCGGCTCGCTCGCGCAAGGCGACCGACGCATCTGGCGGCGGGGCGGCTACCTCGACGTCCGCGACGCCGTCGACCAGCCAGACCGCCGTGACGCCCTCGCCTTCATCGAGTACGCCGACCGCGTCGGCCCCGGAGGAGGGGACTGATCACCACGGCACAGCCAAGCGTCCCGACCAGGCGGTAGCCATGGTCGCTGCTCAATTCGTTGACGCGTGGCTGCTGCGTAAACCACCGGCCGCCCGGCTGGCGGCCCTTCGCGCGGTCGCGTCGGAGTTTCTGGCGACGTCGCTGGCGACCACCGATCTCAATGCCCTGCCCGCGTCCAGCCGCTACGGCATGCCGAAGCTGACCGCCTGGACAGAGTTGTCGGCTCAATACCGGGTCTCCCTGCGGAACGGGCAAACCGTCGACGTAACCCTGACCCCTGACGGGCCGGGATGGAAGGTCATCACCGTGGAGCCTGGCCCGAGCACGCCGTCGAACCCCACCCCGAGCACTACCCGATAAGGAGGCGAGAATGGACCCGGCCACCGCGAAGTTCCTGCTGAGCGTTCTACGTCAGCCGGGTATTCGCAAGCTGCTCGTGGTGATCCTGGTCGGCCTCGTTCTCGGAGGCCTGGTCACCCTGATCGGCATCCCGCTCGGCCTGATGATCCTGCTGACCGGCGGGACCCCGGCCCAAGCCGTGACGCCACCCACGGCGGACTGCCGGCCAAACGTCGGCGCGCTCGAGCAGGTGACTGCCGAGCAGACCAGCAATGCCGCGATCATCGTGTCGGTCGGCCAGCGCCACAAGATCCCCGAGTACGGCCTGGTGATCGCCCTCGCGACCGCGATGCAGGAGAGCAACCTGATCAACCTGCACAAGGGCGACCGCGACAGCCAGGGACTGTTCCAACAGCGTCCCTCCAGCGGCTGGGGGACCATCGCGCAGATCACCAATCCCACACTTGCGGCGGAGGCGTTCTATGGCCTGGCCAGCCACACGAAGAACCCCGGTCTCGTCGACATCAAAGGCTGGCAGGCAATGTCGCTCACCGTCGCGGCGCAGGCGGTCCAGCACTCCGCATACCCCCTGGCCTACGCCAAGCACGAGCCGCTGGCCCGCCAGCTGCTGGGACAACTGCTCAACCTCCCGGGCGGCCAGCTGACCTGCGGCAACGGCAACGCACTGAACTGCCCGGCATCCGGCCTCGGCGTAGAGGAAGGCCTCACGCCCGATGCCCTGCGAGTGCTGCGCTGCGTACACCAGCAGTTCCCGCAGCTCGTCAGCTTCGGCGGCGTCGGCGAGCGGGAGACCAACCCGCAATCGGATCACCCCTCGGGCCGGGCCGTCGACGCGATGATTCCCGACTGGGAGAAGCCGGAGGGGAAGGCCCTCGGCGACCAGGTCGCGGCGTACACCGTGAGCAACGCCAAGGGTCTCGGCGTGAAGTACGTCATCTGGAACGCGAAGATCTGGTCGGTCGAGCGTCAGAAGGAAGGGTGGCGCCCCTACACCCACCCCTCTGGAGCAACCGACGCGACCTCGATGCACCTGGACCACGTGCACGTGAGCGTGTACGGCAACGCCGCGAGCGACAGCTCCGGTGGTGGGGACTTCGTGCTGCCA
The DNA here is from genome assembly GCF_042730855.1 of Kribbella sp. NPDC059898. Lineage (NCBI taxonomy): Bacteria > Bacillati > Actinomycetota > Actinomycetes > Propionibacteriales > Kribbellaceae > Kribbella > Kribbella sp. NPDC059898. Next base: position 25,285 of record NZ_JBHWKR010000025.1, on the reverse strand, counting down.
GTCGACAAGGGCGCCTACCACCTCACTGCCAGGTTCAACGACTCCGGGTCCAACTGGCAGGACAAGCACACTGGCCTCGACTTCGCCGCCCCCAGCGGTACGCCGATCAAGGCGGTGACCGCCGGCCAGGTGACGGCTGTCCTGCTCAACGGAGGCCCCTACGGTCGGCTGACCAAGATCCAGCACACCGATGGGGTGGAATCTTGGTACGCCCACCAGTCGGACCAGGCGGTGAAGGTCGGCCAGTTGGTCAAAGCCGGAGAAGTCATCGGCCGCGTTGGCAACAGCGGCAACACGACCGGCCCGCACCTGCATCTTGAGATCCGGAAAAACGGCGTTCCCGTTGACCCCGACACCTGGCTCAAGGCCCACGGTGTGACCCCGTGAGCGACTGAACACGGCATGATGGAGGGATGAAGGCGGACGAGCCGAACGGGCCCGCAGAGGGCAGCCAGGCCTCGTCGGAGAGCACAGAGCTCACCGACGAGGCCTTTGAGGCGCTCACCGCCGACCTGCGCGACCCCGCCGACGTCAGGTACAAGCAGTACCCACGCCCAAGCCTTGAGCTCGTGAGCGTTCTGGACCTGCCGAGCGTCATCGGGAAGCGTCTGGTTGTGGTGGCCCGGTCGAAGCAGAGCGGGAAACCAGCCAGCTACTCGAACCTGCGTGCCGCCTCGGAAGTCTTCACCGACGAGGCAGGCAGCTGGATCCGGATTGCCGAGGAGTGGCGCTGGTACATGTGGGTCGCGTTGCCAGAAGACAGCCGGCCACCCATGTGCCCGCGATCCAAGGCACGGCCCACAGTGAACGTTTGGGTCGATCCGCTGAGCTGATCCTCCCGATTCGGCGCACTACGACAGATGCTCAAACCCCCCGAGCATGACGAGTGCGCTCGTGGCGGTCCCGAGGCCATCTTCGGGACCGCCACACCTCTCTCGCTCCCCGCCCGGCTAGAGCTGGTCCAGCAGCTCGTCGTCCCGCCGTACCGGGTCCTTACAGCAGACCACCGGCCGGGCCACGATCGTGAGCAGCCCGAGCAGCCGCCGGACCTGGTCCGCGGTGAACTGCTCCGGCGTGGCTGGCTTGTATCGACAGCGTCGTCGCATCACAGATCGCTTCCTCCCCCTGGGGGAGCTATCGGAACGACCCGGGCGATCGTTACAACTCGCTCGGTTCACTGACGGCGGGTTGGTTTTCGTCTCGCAGGTCAGAGCTTCGGGGGCTGCCGGGAGTGTGGGCCGGGCCCGAGCATGCCGTCGTCCTCGAGGAGGCGCAGCGCGTCGGTGAGCCGCTCCGGTGTGAGTCCGGTCGCGGCGGCCAGCTCGTCGAAGTGCAGGCCGGTGCCGGCGGGCAGGTTCCCAAGCGTCTCGACGACGCGATGCTCCGCAGCGAGGTCGCGCAGGCCCGGCAGGATTGCCTGGAGCCCTTCGACGAGATCAGCGAGCTGGGTCTCATCAAGGCCAGCGGCACGACGGCGCGCGATCTCGTCAGGGGCGCCGGTTAGGAACTGCTCCAGCTGGTCGACGTGGTGGCTCAGCCGGATCCACGCCATCTCGTCGTCGGTGAGCACGTTTTCAGCGTGCGCTCGATCGGCGTGGTCCTACAACCCCGGGCGAGGGCGGGAAACGTGGACTGTGGTCAGAGCCTGATGCCGATGTGGTCTGCCAGGAGCCCGACCTCGTCGGCGTACGCACGCCGGCGTGCCTCGACGAGGTCAGCGATCAGGCCGCGGGCATAGCCCTGGTGCCGGATCCACTCCGGTGCTTGCTCCCGTACGTCGAGCAGCTGCTCGATGGCATCGCTCGGCTTGTGAAGAGCCAGCTGGGACGCGGCGATGTCCAGCTGGTGTCGGTGCCGGTTGTTGGCGGTGGGAATGGTCGACGGGAGGATCCGGTCGGCGAGCTCGAGGGCCTTGCCGTGGTCGCCGAGCAGTACGGCGTTCTCCACCTCTTTGAATCCGACCGTGGCGGCGCAGAACCCAGCCACGGGTGGCGGCATCCACCGCTCGCTCCGGCTGGCGTCGTTCAGGCCGGTCGCCGCGGTGCGCGCCATCCGCATGTACTCCTCCGCGTCGTCGACGCGCGCATCACGGACCGCGGCAGCTGAGGCCCGAACCATCAACCACCCCCAGGTCGCGACCTTCAACGGGGACGTCTCGGACATGCGTGGTTCGATCCCGCCGGCGGTCTCGATCGCGAGCTGCTCGACCTCGGGAAACCGGCGCTGCAGGAGCAAGGTCCAGCACTGAATCGTGACGGTCCAGGCCGCGAGCAACTCGTCGCTGGATGCGTGGGCGATCTCCATCGCTTTGCCGAGCGCATGGTTGGCCAGATCGAGTTGCCTGACCTGAGTGAGGACCTGGGCGGCGTAGAGGTAGGCCTGCGCCGCTGGCAACGTGTTCGTGGGATCGGCTGTCCGGATCGCCTGGGCTTCCTCCAGCAGCACCGGAACGGCGCCCAGCACGTCGTCGTACTTGTCCTCGGCGTAGAGCCGTTCGGCGTACCGAAGCGTGGAGTCCCAGCTATCGGGGCTGGCCGGCTGATCTGTCGTGAGATCGAGGCCGAGCGGCGGGTACAGCGCGCGCCGAATCGGCAGCAGCGCGTCCGGAGGCTGCTCACCCTGGACCGCGGCACCGCGCGCCGGCGCCATCAGATCGCTGGTCCGGACACCAAGGGCCCGTGCGAGCCGCTGCAGGGTGCGGATCCGGCCACCCCGGGCTCCACGCTCGATCGCCCGGATCGCCGATACCGAGACCTGCGAGCGTTCCGCGAGTTCTTCCTGCGTCAGGCCCGCATCGCGCCGGCGGCGTGACAGCGTCTCGCCGACCTGTGCGACGTCTTGTGGCTCCGTCGTGAGCTCGGCACCGGTGTCGTCGAGGTCGTGCCGCGAGGTCATGCAGGGATCCCGACGTGCGTAGCGAGGAGGTCGATGCTCTCGCCGATCCCGCGCCGCCGTGAGCGCTGAAGACCCCTGACGACACTGCGAGCGTAGCTTTGGTGGCGCATCCATTCCGGTGCTGCCTGACGGAGGTCGAGCAGCTGCTCGACGGCCGCGGCCGGCTGTCGTACGGCGAGCTGGGACGCGGCCAGATCGAGCCGGTGCCGATTGAGGTTGTTGACGGTCGGCATCCGCGACGGAGCGATTCCGCCGGCGAGCTCGAGGGCCTTGCCGTGATCGCCGAGCAGTACGGCGTTCTCCACCTGCTTGAACCCGACCGTGGCGCTGCAGAAGCGCTGCACCGGCGGCGGAGCCCACCCGTTCGTGTTGGTTCGCTCCGCGCGCTTCACCGCGGCTCGCTGGGCGTGCTGCAGATAGGCGCCTGCGTCATCGACCCTGGCGTCGCGGATGGCCGCCGCAGAGGCCCTCATCATCAACCAGCCCCAGGTCGAGAGCCGGGCGACGTCGTCGTTGCCCATCCCGGGCTCGATGCGATCGGCAACAACCGTGGCCAGTTGCTCGACGTCGCGGAATCGGCCTTGCAGCAGCAGTGTCCAGCACTGGATCCCGGCCACCCACGCGGCGAGCATCTCGTCCGAGCCTGTCTGTGCGATGACCATGGCCTTGTCGAGGACGTGGTTGGCCAGATCGAGCTGACGAACCTGGGTCAGCGCGTTCGCCGCGTAGAGGTATGCCTGGGCCAGTTCCACACCTGATCCCAGCGCCCGGGCGTCTTCGATCAGCCCGGGAACCGTGGCCAGGACCTCGTCGTACTTGTCCTCGGCGTACAGCAGCTCGGCGCGTCTGAGCTCGTAGGGCCAGTCGACGGATTCGGCCGCGTCGGCAGCTTGGCCGGCGTCGAGGCCGAGCGGGGGAGTGAGGACCTGCCGGATCGCCAGCAGGCCGCCCGGCTCTCGATCGGCGACGACGGACACGCCCCTCGCCGAGGCGAGCAGGTCCGACGTGCTGACCCCAAGCGCGAGAGCCAGCTTGCCCAACGTCTTGATCCGCCCGGCGCGTGCGCCTTGCTCGATCGCGCGCACAGTGGCCACCGACACTCTGGCGTGCTCAGCCAGCTCTTCCTGTGTCCAATCGCGCCGGTAGCGAAGACGAGCCACCGTCTCCCCAACGGACGGGGTATTCTCAAACATCGGGGCGTACCTTCCCTGGAGACTTCGACACCTCCAACGGTACGCCCCGATTCCTTACACCCCGGTTCCCAACTGACACGTTCCGTATTACCCTGCCGGACCGCGCGAGCAGATCAATACGTTGTGTCACTTCACCAGCCCATAAGGTGACGGCAAGGGTGGGTCTTGTGGCACCCGGCCAGTGCCGCACCGCCGGGGTTGAAGCAACTACCCATTCTCAGCCCCGGCGGCCCCACAGCAGGCCGGAACGGGGACAGGAACGTGAGCAAGGAATTCGTCGCGCTCTATGTGATCGCGCTCGCCTGGTACGTCTACCTCGGTGTCACGCAGAAGGCCGACCGGTGACCGTGGCCGTCGTAGAAGCGCCGGTCGCGCACCGGGTACAGGTCTGGCTGGGTGAAGTCGCCATCCTCGAACAGATCACCCGCACCGAGGCGGCAACGGCCCGGGCGATCGGCTACCTGCAGCAGCAGTTCCGCTATCGGCCTGTCACCTGCGTCCCGCTGACCGCCGCCGAGCTCGCAGCGCTGACCCCCTGGCCGGGGGAGCGATCGTGAATCATGCCTGGGACCTGGTCGAGGGTGGCGCACGCCGTACGACGCCGGGCACACGGCTGGTGGCAGCGGCTGAACGACACCTTCCGCCGATGGATGGACGAGTAGCCCCCGCGCAGCCAGCGGCCCGGCCGTTCGTAGTCGGCTACGTCTGCGAACAACTGCTCCTCGGCCCGGCCGACCTGGAGCGCACCAAGGACCGCCTGCACGAGTACGCCGCTGCAGCCGACTTCCACCTCGGCAGCATCTACGTCGAGCACGATGTCGACGGCCGCGTCGGATTCCAGGCCTTGATGGCGGCCGTCGAGCGGTACGACGTACGGCACGTCCTGGTCCCGGGCCTGGCACACGTCCAGCCGATCGGCCGCGAGTCCAAGAAGGCTCACATCGAGCACTTCACCCAGGCCACCGTCCAGGTGGCCGGCTCGCCCTGAGAACTGGGCAGAGCCGCCCGGGAATCCTCACCCGGTGCGCGCCATGGGCTCCTCAACCCACCGTGTCCCGCGGCTCTGCCCCCTCATACCGGAGTCCTCGGCCCCATCCTCAACCGGCCCCCTGACCACCGAGCCAGGTGAGGATGCCCCCTCCCCGAGGCCGAGGACTCCATCAGACCCGGTGGGTGGGCGTGCTGATCACGTCGTCCGCGCCCGCCCGCCGGTCCAACCCACGACCCACAACGGGTCCCCGACACAGCGCTAGAGGCGGACTCGCGTGACCGATATCGGCTTCGACCTCTCGGTCGCCCGAGTCTGGAATGCGCTCGCCGGCGGGCGGGACAACTTCGCCGTCGACCGAGCACTCCTCGCCCCGATCCTTGCCGACGTCGCGCCCGGCCTGCGCAAGCTGCCAGAGGCGAACGCCGGTTTCCTGATCCGGGCCTGCGAGTACCTTGCCGGCGAGGCCGGCGTCACCCAGTACATCGACTGTGGCCCCGGATTGCCGATCGGCGCGCATGTGCACGACGTCGTCCAGAAACTCCAACCCACGGCCCGGGTGGTGTACGTCGACCAGGATCCGATCGTGCTGGCCCATGCCCGCGCCCTGCTCGAGGTCAACGACCGCATCGCGGTCGTCGAGGGCGACATCTTCGATCCCGACAGCCTGCTCAGCCACCCAGCCATAAGGGACCTACTCGACTTCACCCAGCCAATCGCAGTACTGCAGACCGCCACACTCCACTACCACCCAGGCCCCGTGGCCGAGCTCGCTGGCGTTATGCAGACCTACGTCGACGCGCTCCCTTCTGGCTCCTACACGGTGATTTCCCACTTCATGGATCCCGAAATCCCCGAGCGGACCGCTCGCGTCAGGCAGATCGAGAAGCACCTGGCCGTGAACGAGCACGGCAGCGCCTGGTTCCGTACGCGCGACGAAATCAGGAGCTTGTTTCCTGGCCAGGACCTCACCGAACCTGGGCTGGAGGCGTGCATGTACTGGCCAGACCCCGATCTGGCCATGAGGTCATCCGCGTCCACGCCAGAGTGGACGGGCGAGCTGATCGCCGGTGGAGTCGGCCAGTTGCGTTAGCTCAGCGGGTCAGCCGGCGCGTCTGTGCGTATCGAGATATTCCTGGATTGCCTCTCGCAGAACCGCGGCCGGCTTAAGGTGCCGCTGCTCGGCGTAGGCGATCAGGTCGGGGTCTAGATAGCTTCCGAGCGCGTCCCGGAAAACCTCGCTGATGGTGGTGTCGTTGTGGTCGACGAATGTGACCAGGCCTGCGTCAAGGTGCCGGGGCAGCCGGGTCTGTCGCACCGGGGACTTCGCCCCCGGCGCGTTGGGGTCGAGAGTTGGCCGGCCTCCGCTCGATCGCTCGAGCAGCTCTCGCCCGAAGGTGGCGGCTGCATCGCCGCGGAGCGCGGTCTTTGAGTTGGCTGGCAGCTCCATGTCGTGCTCAGCCCACTCGGCTGCCGCGTCGTAGTCGTGGTTCGTCATTGGTCCTCCTTCATGCGCTTGAGGTGCTTTTCCCTGGCGGGCATCACGTGGAAGATGTGCAGATCGCGGGGTGGGGTGACCTCGACCATGACCTCCAACAGTGCGCCACCCAACTGGCGCGGCGGCCCGATGAACAGCGTCGGCCGGACCGTGGCGGGAGGCCGGGGTTCGTCGAACTCCTGCTCGACGTAGTACGCATTCATGATCGCGTGCACCGCGTCCTCACGGTCGATGCCGTGCTTGTCTGCGCTCGGTGCCCACGTGATTGCCATACAGGTAGTGTACTACAAAACCTAGGTTGTGTCATACAAAACGTAGGGTAGGATTGCCACCGGGCGCATGCTGGACGTTGTGACCGGTGAATGGCACTGCGGCAAGTGCGAAGGGGCCGTCAACGTCCCCGAGCACCACCGGTTCTGCCCGAAACGCGACCCGGCGCTGAAAGTCGAGAGGGTAATCGTCGTCGGTCGCCCTCGCTCGGACCGGAGACCTGATGAGCCCGGCCGGCCCGTCGTCGGTCGCCCTCGCTCGGACCGGAGACCTGATGAGCCCGGCCGGCCGCCGAGCTGACCAGCCTGTGGCCATCCCGACCGGGCTGCAAGGCCCTGTCGACGTCGCCCTCGCCAAGGCCGCCGAACAGATCCCAGGCCCCAACGAGCTGCCCGGCGGCAGCCGCTACGAGCCGAAGTGGGACGGCTTCCGCTCGACCCTGACCCGGGTCGGCGACGAGACGCGACTGTGGTCGCGCAATGGCACCGACCTCACTGCCGCGTTCGCTGACGTGGCCGCAGCCGCCGTACGCCAGATCCCCGAAGGTGTCGTGCTGGACGGCGAGATCGTCGCGTACGTCGACGGCAGGCTCAGCTTCGACGCGCTGCAGCGGCGCCTCGTGGCCGGCCGCCGTACAGCCCGAGCGCGAGCAACGGAGTATCCCGCGTCGTACGTCGCGTTCGACCTGCTGGCCATCGCAGGGGTCGACCTGCGCACACAGCGCTGGACCGTACGTCGGCAGCGCCTCGAAGCCCTCGCCTCCGGCTGGCGCCCGCCGCTGCAAGTCACGCCTGCAACCGACGATCGTGCCGAAGCGGAGCTCTGGTTCGAAACGCTCGCCTCCATGGGCATCGAAGGCATCGTGACCAAGGGCGCCGCGACCCGGTACGTGGGTGGCTCAAGAATCTGGATCAAAACCCGCCACCGCGACACCCAGGAGGTCATCGTGGGTGGCGTCCTTGGCCCCATCACTCGCCCGGCAGTCGTGATCGCTGGCCGGTACGACGAAGCCGGCGACCTCGTCATCGTCGGCCGCGCCGGGCCGCTCTCTCCCATTCAGTCGGCCCAGCTCGCCGCAGCACTGACCCCTGCAGCTCCTGATCATCCGTGGCCGGACGAGATCTCGGCGTACCCGTGGAGCAGTCGCGCGACCAAGCAAGTCCTGACGAAAGTGGACCCGCAGGTGGTCGTCGAGGTGTCCGCTGACACCGCCACCCAGGGACGCCACGCTCGCCACCTGATGCGCTACCGCCGCATACGGCCAGACCTGACACCCGAAGACCTCCCGGACCTCCCAAGCACCTGACCAGCTCAGCTTCCCTGGTTCCGCTCATCGAACATGCCGACCGCCGCGTCGAGGACCCCCGACGCTGCCCTGGTAACCCACCACACCCGCGTCAGGTCATTGGTCATTCGCAGCGTCTGTACGTCGCCGTTCTGGCTGATGAGCTCGCGCTTCAGCAACGACACCTCCGGCCAAAGACGTCCATGCGTGAAGCCCGAACACGCCTGCCACGCCAGGAACTGCCGGCGCTCATGCCGCTCGGGCAGCTTGCCCTCCACCTCCTTGACGATCTCGCTAGGCCGGAGCCCCGGAATCTTGTCCGACCCGCAGACCCGCAACGCGATGGCCTCGAGATCCTTCAGCCGGTCCTCGCGTGACCGGTTCACCGGGATGCCGGCTTGGGTCGCTGCGGTGTCGCCGTCGTACACGTCCTGACGCGCTAGCTGGAGCCGTCGCAGCACCCGGGCCGGGCGCCGTCTGGGTTCCAGGAGCCAGTACGCCATCGATCCGGTCTCGATGGCCGCCCGCACCAGCGTGAACGGCGGGCTGGTGTGAAGGGCCCCGGATCGAAGCAGGCAGCCGAGAGCGTGAAGGTGCTGGTACCCGACACCGATCAACCGGCCGGCGTCATGGGACACGTGGTACGGATCCGACTTCTTGTCGTCGCCGGCCAGTGCGCTCCCTGCCTTCACCGCGAACCGGCTCTGCGGGCCGTCGAGTAGTGCCTGCACCTTGTCGACGTAGGCAAAGATGTCGGCCAGCTGCCGCTCGCACTCCCGCCGCACTTCTTCCTCATTGATCGTCGTCATACCCATCCACCCCGATAGCCAGATGAGCTCCCGCCCACCTCCCGGGCCACCATGGTGCGGCCCGGTGGAGCCTGGCTTACCACGCACTGAACCGTTGCGTCGCGTCGAATTGTCGGCCTTCTCCGCCACACTGGATGGCCCTACGTACTCGTCAAGCAGAGGAGTCAGGTGGCCAGCAAGAAGCATTCCTGGACCGCGGCTGGTGCAGCCCGGACTGCGCGCGAAGCCCGGGTCGCGACAGCTGCGTTCCTGCGCGACGCCGAGGTTGCCCGGTTGTGGCAGGGCGGCCGGTTCATGGAAGAGCACCAAGTCAAGACGCACGCGGTCGGCGACTCCGATTCGGCAGCACTCCTGCTGACCACCGGACTCGGTTACACCGAGGACTGGCGGCCAAACGACTGGGTCGAGGTCGCTGACACCGTCCTCGGCGACCTGACCGAAACCATGACCGCCGCGGATCTCTACGTGCTCAGTCCAGCGATGCGCGACGTCGTCGTCGCGGCAGCGCTGAGCCTGACCATCGATGACATCGCCCTGCTCACACAGGAAGACCTGCCCGCGCTCAAAGGGCTCCTGGTGCTGCCCGAGCCGCTGATCGTGACCACGGCCAAGGGCCAGCTCGGCGACGACCTCGCCTACATGTGGGACGGGACGGCGGGGTTGTCGATGGTCGACGAGCACCAGCGAGGCCGCTTTCGTCGATTGGCCTGGACCCGTGTTCCCGCCGTACAGGTCACCTCGTTCTCAGACTCGTACGGCCCGATCCAGCCGGACTCCTTCCGCGACTTCGCCAGCTACGCCGAACTTCAAGGCACCCCGGTTCCACCCCTGATGCTCGACGGCATCCGCTGCACCCGCTACGACTGGACCCCGACCGGCGACCAGCGCGCTGCTATCGAAGATCACCGCCGCGCCGCCCAGGCAGTCAACGCGTCGAGCCGGGCGATGGCAGATGCCGTGGGCTGGGACGAGGACAACGTCGAAGCCGACTACGTGCCGGGCTCGGAGATCACCGACGTCGACGGTCTGTTCTCGATCAAGTTCCTCTACGCGTTCTGGCGACTCTGCGCACAGCGGATCACCGACATCAGCGACGCCCCGGTGAAGAACGCAACCCGCGCCGCGGCCGAACGTGCCGGCACCAGCCCAGAGGTCCGCGTAACCCACCTCCGCACCAGCGCCCGCGGCGGAAACGACCCAGAGACCGGAGCAACCTGGAACCACCGCTGGGTGGTCCGGATGCACAAGGTCCGCCAGTGGTACCCCTCCGAGCAGCGCCACAAGGTGCTCTACCGCGGCCCCTACATCAAAGGCCCAGAGGACAAGCCTCTGCTGGGTGGCGAGGTGGTCCGCCACCTTGGCTGACCTCACGCGGTGCCTGTGCCGGGCGCGGGTGAAAGCCAAGCCGATCCGCCGTCCGCCTTACCCACCTAACGGACCTCCTCAACCAGTTCAGCTATCAGCTAACGGTCTGCGCCGCACCCGCAAAAGTGTCGGCACCTGAGCTCACACTGTGTGCATGACTCGTAGCGACAGTGCGATACCGGAGCGCGTCACAGCTGAATGGCTCCGCGAGTTTGAAAAGGACCTGGACGCTGACCTCAAGCATGCGGCCGTGATCGTCAACGAAATGGAAGCAGCCAAGGCCCGGGGCGATGAGATGCCGGTCGACGAGGGCGACCTGGCCTGGGTCGTCGAGGTCCTGAAGCGACGGGAGCAGATCCCTGAGCTGAGGCAAGAAGCCGAGGCCGACACAGCTCGCGAGGAACTGCGCATGAGCCGCCGCCGGCAAACGTTGCTGGCCGCGGCGGTGCACGCGGTCGCCGTACTGCTGCTTGTCGTCGTGGCGTTCGTAGGGTCGTTGTCCGTCCTCGGCTTCTGTGTTGCGATCGCAGCTGTTGCGGCGATCGCGTTCCTGACGGACGCAGCTGGCAAATGGATCGGCGTCCCGGTCTCGGTGCCTGTCGTGTCAATGGTGCTGCTGATCGCTGGCGTGCTGGCCGGGCTTGGCGTCCTTCCGTGGCCGTTCTTCATCGGGCCGCTTCTCACATGCGCGATGGTGGCCGGGTACCGAGTGATCAGCGGCGATCCGGCCTTCGCCCAGGGACAAGTCGAGGGAGACGCCCAGTGAGCTACGACGAACCAGTCGGCGGGTATGCCGCGGCCAGAGACCTGCGCCGCCTCGAGGGCACGGTCTCGTCCAACCAGCGCGAGCTCGAGGAGAGCGTCTCATCGGTCCGCCGCGATGTGGAGATGCTCGAAGGGACGACACATGACCTGTCCGGCGACGTCGAGAAGCTCCAGCAGGACGTCGAAGAGTCCGTCGACGAGCTGACGTCGACCACAGCCCGTCAGGCAACCGTGATCGGCCGCCTCGTACGCCAGCTCGCCTGGCTGGAGCAGCACGTCACGCTGACGACTGGTCGGCCGACCATGCTCGACGAGGTCACGGCGTCGATGAAGCGCAGTGCGACCGCTGCCCGAACGTACGAGGTCATGACCTCCCAGCTGCTGACCGACGCCCAGGTCGCACAGCACGAGCGAGAGATCGTGGCGTGGGAGAAGTGGGAGAGCACCAAAGACAGGCTCGATACCGAGCTGATCACGGCGACACAGTCGGCCCTGCGGGGTGTGAACGCCGTACCGGCCGATGGTGGCCCGGTGGGTGTGGCGAAGGTCGAGAGCCTGGCCAAGGAGCAGAAGGACCATGCCCAGTACAAGGCCTGGTTGAAGCCTCAGGCCTCCCGCGCACGCCGGGCGCTGGCCGATCACAAGGCCCTGCTCGAACAGTTCGGGTCGACGCTGATAACCGGGAAGACGGCGCGTACGAAGCTCGCGGGCGAGGTGCGCACCCGTATCGAGGCGATGCTGGCCGAGCCCGACGAGCTGCCGCCGCTGTGGTTCAGCATCGCTCTTGGGCAACGCCCGCCGTCCGATCGGCGCATGAAGTGGCTGGAGGCGGCCGAAGCGGTGGTGCTGTACCGGGTCATGTACGACGTGAACCACCAGGTCGACGCCCTGGGCCCGGACACCGTTACTGACGCGGTGCAGAACAAGCTCCGGGCCAACGCAGCCAGGCTCCTGGAGCAGTTCGCCCGCGGCTGAGGCGTGCACAAACAACGTCGGGGCCCGGAAGCCAACAGGCTTCTGGGCCCCGACGTTTGAGGGTCAGCGGTGAAGATGTGGCAGCACCGGTGGGTCGAGCGGGGGCGGAACCAGGCCGTCACCTGGCCAGAACGGACCTTGAGCAACGAATGCGCGTACGTGCCCGGACAACTCGTCGAGCTGCAGTTGCCGATCGCTTGCTCCGAGTACGAGCTGGCCGCCGCCGGCCTGGTGAAGAACCTGCCGGGTGTTCGGGCCGCCACTGAGCAAGGCCGCGGTGATCTCCGGAACACCCAACCGGAGCGCGTCGCATCCCTGGGACCGGGTCAGCCTCACAAGCTGGGCGACGACGGCTTCCCAGTCACCGATCTGTGACCACAAGGATCCGCCGGCGAGTTCGAACGTCAGCGTGGACAGTGGAACGAGCGACCCGGCAGCGCGGCCTGGGAACTCGGTGAGGCATCGGTAGATCCTGCCGGCGTCGGGCTGGGGGAGTGCGGGGTGGAGGAGCGTGGCCGCGTGGACGATGGTCGCGTTGATCGGCCTGGGCTGCTGCTGATCGGCGTACGGCTCGTGAAGCGCGAGAAAGTAGACGTCGGGCGTTGAAGTCATAGAACAGGGGCCTCCAGGTCAGACGGCGGCGTACAGGGTCGTTGCGTCGATCGAGGTCGGACCGGGAGTCCAGACGGCGGCTGGGATCCCCAACCTGTGCTTGATCTCCTCGGATGCCCAGGCGCGGGCGTTGGGCTCGTCGATGGTTCCCTGGCTGCGGGCGTACAGCTCGACGAGCCTCCACCCATCGGAGTGACACACGAGCACGAACTGGTTGTGCAGGTCCTTGACCACGGTGCTCCAGCCCACCGGCCCGGCGGCCCCGAGCGGTTCCCACGGGTGAAGCTCCCGTCCCGCGAGCCGCTGCTCGGCCCACGCCTTCGCGTCGGCATCGCTGAGCAGCTCGGCCTGGTGGTCGACGAGCTCTCCGGCCCAGATCTCGTGCGGATCCCACTGCACAACCAGGCGCTTTCCCAGGTCCGGCCCGGGAACGTTCGGCCGGCCCCGTCGTACGGACTCCAGCTCCACCAACCCCATCACCGTGGCCTGGCCACCCATCACTGGTGCCAGGTCGGGCAATCCCCGCACCGCGTGCGGATCGACCGCGTGTGTGACGGCCAGGACCACGCTGCCATGCCGCGCAGCCAGCTCATAGGTCTCCTGGTCCAGCACGAATTCGAAGGGACCGAACAGGCCCGACTCGAACACGACGACCGCCCGGTCGGCACGTAGCTCGGCGACCACGTCGGCCAGCGGTCGATCGAAGCCGACCTCGAGCGGCGTACGGAGACCGGCGGCCTGGAAGCCGACGTTCGGCTGAACCGTGGGCCGGCCGCCGCGGTCGCGGGTCAGTACGACCTGCTCGAGCGACGGATTGACCAGCAGCATGGCGCGCGGGTCAGGTCGCCCCTGGCTCTCCCCGGGCATGACGAACCCGATCGTGTGGCTGGTCCGGAAGTGGGCATCGGCCCAGGTGATCTGGATCTCCCGCCACGCGGATAGCCGGCACGTCGCGTGGTGCAGGTCCGCAGCGATCGCACTGCCGAGGTCGCTCACGCTGAGCGTGGTCGGAACCTGGCCCAGTGGCCGTCCGCATGTCTGACAGTTTCCGGCGTACAGGCAGCCCAGGACCTGGTGCAGCCGGTCGCCGAGCTCCGCGCGGATCCGGTCGTCGACGACAACGTCGGTGATCGCCACTCAGCACGCTCCCCGCGGCCGTACCACCTGGATCTCGTCAACAGTCTTCGAAGGCCTCATGCACACAGTGTGACCGGTAGCAGGGACGCAGCCGAGGAACGACCACCGCGCGCCCGCCCTCAGCGACCGGCGCCGGCACCCGGCGAGGGTTCGCATTTTGGACAGATTAGTGCGGCTTCTGGACCGTCGCGGGCTTGCGCAGACGGCAGCATGGGGTGATCTCCGACCCCTCATGGGTCTGCTCGACGCCGCGGACCGGGTCCGCCGCTGGAAGGAGCCGTCCGATGCCCGATGTGCTGTATGCCCTGCTGGTCCAGCTCATCCGCGATCAAGGTGGGTCGGTGACCGTGCGCGTGCCGGACCTGCTGGACCAGGTAACCAACGCCACCTGGCTGATCACCGGGAACCGCGGGCCAGGCCCGGTAGACACCACATGGACCGTCGAGCGAACCTTCGACCCTTCGCACAACTGAATGACCCAGCACCTGGCCTCGGCTGCGATTCGCCGCGGCGCACATCCGGCCGATTGACTGCCGCTACGTCGACGTACGACGCTCTGCCCGTGATGACCTATCGAGTGCCCGTCGACCTCGCGGCACCCCCCGCTCCTCCCCGGTTCACCAACGTGAAGGACTTCTGGACCCAGATGTTCGATGCCCTCGGCATCTACGCCCGCCTGCCGGTGACAATGACGACCGCCGGCGGCGCCACCGTCCGGCCTGTCACCGAGCTCCGCCACAACTTCTACGTCGTACTGCCCGACCCCAGTGGCCCACCGGCCACCGGCGAGGCACCCGCGACCGGCGGCGGCCGGCGCCGTGGACCGGGCCCTGCGCCAGATCGGCCTCAGCGAGCAGGACGCCGCCGTCGACGCCGAGGCAGTAGAAGCACTGACCGACCCTGCCGGGGACTGATTTCAGGGCGCACCGCGACGTACCGGTGCGGAAGGGGAGCGGAAGGTCGGCCCCACACGTCGAACCACCAACGTCATGGGTTGTAGAGAGTGAGACGAAGTTGAGTGACCTGGTGTTCAACATTGTGAGTGCGCTGCTCGCGCTCGTGGCGATTGTGGTTGCAGCCCGCGCGACCCGGCACGCCAAGAGACAGGCTGACGCCGCCGAAGCGGCCCAGGCCGTTGCAGCTACGAGCAACGAGATCGCTCGAAAGGCCCTGGCGGAGGCCGCCGCGGTTCGCGAGCTCGCGCATCGTGAATGGCACGGCAACGCCACCCCAGGCCTGACCGTCCGCCTCGGCGAAGGCCGGGCGGAACCGGGCGGCTACGAGCTGATCGTGGAGACCGACAAGGACCTGGACAGCTGCGTCCTCGAGCTGGCAGAGGGAACGGAGCCCACCGAGGTCGCTGGCCTCAGTGCCGGGCTCACCGAAGCGATGTTCGGCCACAACCCCGAGGTGAACCTGCGGACAATGAAGGCCGGAACACCCAAGCGCCCGGCGATCTGGCTGACTCCGACTGCCGATGGCGTGACCGTGTACCTGCGCTGCACGGTCACGATCGGTGAAGAGACCTGGGGCCCGATCGTGCACGAGATCAAGATCCCTGCGCCAGCCCGAGTCCACAACCCCGCGAAGTCGCGTCGACGGATCGAGCGGTAACCGCCGACCGCAGGTCGGACCTCGTTGCACCGACCCCGGCGACAGACAGATCTTCTACCACCGCCGCGACCGGCTGACAGCCAATACGCAGAAAAGGGGTGACGGACCATGTCCGAGCCGATGATCTATACGGCGTACCCGAGCGGCCCCGCCGGTGAGTGGACGGTGTGGGATCACCTGAAGGACCAGGCCGTGACGATCGGCGTCCCGGAGGCCGAGGCTGTGCAGCTTGCCGGCACATTGGAACAGGAGTACTGGGCACAGTGAGTCCGAGACCCGGTGATGACGAGGTGGGCGCTGCAGCCTCGTCAGCTGGGTGACTCGTCGGGGCGTGGTCGGCCACCCAGCAGGTTCTCCTCCCAGAGCTCGCCGAGGGTTGTATCCGAGAGCCATGGTTCCAGTCCAGTTGCGTCTGGCCGGCGCAGTTGGACGCCGGCAGCAGTCCGCTCCGCGACTGCCACGTCGTCCAGACCGAACTGGTTGAGCAGCGTTGTCGATTGCGTTGAGACGACAACCCGCCGATCCTGGGCCGCACGCTTCATCAGTGCCGCGGCCTGATGAACCGCGAAGGGGTGTAGGCCGAGCTCGGGCTCGTCGATGATGATCGTGCCCGGTGGGTTGTCCTGCAGAAGGAGCACCGAAAGGCAGATGAACCGCAAGGTCCCGTCACCGAGCTGCCCGGCGGACATTGGCTGGTCGAGCCCATGTTCGAGCCACTGCAGACTCATCGTCGACCCGGAAACGTCCAAGACGAAGTCACTGAAGTACGGCGCGATCGTGCGGACCGTCCGCACGATGCGCTGGTATCGGCTCGGTGCGTCAGCTCGCAACCGGAGGAGCACAGCCGCGAGGTTGTGCGCGTCGTCGGCAAGGGTGATGTTGTCGGCAGGGTCGACCCGCCGCTTGGCCGGAGCGTCCAGGCTGGTGTCGTCGAAGTGATGAACCCGGCAGCCGTTCAGCGACTGGACCAGGCCTGCACCTGGTTTGGTCTGCCGGCCGCCCATCGGTGCGAGGGCATGCCGTTCGCCGGTTGGGTCGAGGCGCACGCGGAAGCCGTCTGGTGGGCATCCTGGCTGCTGGGCCCAGACCTCGATCTCGGCTCCGGCGGGGATGGGCCGCCAGCGACCGACGTCCTGGTGGTCGATGATTCGGCCCAGGATGTCGAACGCGGCTAGCATCTGGCTCTTGCCTGCGCCGTTCGCTCCAATCAGCACCGTCACGGGACTGCGAAGGTCCAGCACGGCGTCGTGCAGGGACCACAGTCCGCGTACGCGGACTCCCTGCAGAGGGCTTGGCTCAGGCACCTACGTCCTCCTGCTGTCTGCTGTCCCAGGGCCGGTTCAGGGCGTGTTGCGCCCGGCGACGAGCGCTCGCCGGATCGCGTACTCGCGGCCGACCTTGCCGGCCTTTATAGAGCCGCTTCCGATCTGCTGCAGGATCGCCTGGCGGGTACGGCCCGTTGCGTCAGCGGTCTCGGTCACGGACACGAAATCCGGCACCGCCGGCGGGCTCGAGGTCTTTGCCGCGGTGAGTCCGCCCCAGACCGCAGCTGGCACTCCGAATTGCGCGACGAGACCGAAGGCAGCGGTGATTGCCTGCTGCAGCGAGTCCGCGGGCACTCGGAGGTACAGGACGAGCCTCCGCTCGGAGACCTCGCGTCCGCCGAGTGCGGCCCCGGCCAGCATGTCGATGATGCCTTCGACGGCCGGGGTGTTGGTGCCGCGCTCGAGTTCGACCTCGACGTCGTATCGCGGTTGGACGGTGTCGCCGGCCATGACGGGGAGTTCCTCTCGGTGGCTGGATACTGGCTCAGAACCTAGCGGAGTCGCTGTGCGGGCTGTCCGAGTGCTGCTCGGAGCGGTCACCATGCGATCAGCCCGTCTCTGATCCGGAGCTTCCTCGCGAGGCGATCGCAGGCCTCGACCAGCTCCCGGCGCTCGCCGGGTAGCAGGTCGTCGATCATCTGGTCGACCACATCATCGTCTCCGCGTTGCTCGGCGAGGATCAGGTTGGCCTCGATGTACGGGGTTTCGCTCATTGTGAGTGCTCACTTCCCTGCGGGTACGTAGATCGGGGCTGTGTCGGCTATCCGGCGTGGGTCGGCGACCCGCGAGGTGTCGGGGGTCACTGGGTAGCTCCGATGCTCGTCATGAAAGTGGGGTCCGTTCGCCGGGCGCCCTTCTCGACCAGGCCGAGCTTGCGCAGCTTGCTGAGGATCACGCCGACCGTCGAGGCAGTGGGTGAGTAGCCGGCGCGATCGCAGAGTTCCTCGTTGCTGAGGGCATCCGGGTAGGCGTCGATCAGTACGTCGAGCACCCTCCGCTCTCCCTCACCCATCCGCGGGTGATTCCGCCAGTACGCCAGCAGCTCGGCGCCGCTGGGCAGCGGCTGCACACCGCCAGCAGCTTCCAGGCCGTCTTCGGTGAGTCGTATTGGCTGCCCCTCAGCGACGTATCCGGCGCGGCGCAGTTTCGCCAAGATCACCCCGAGCGTTGATGCCTTCGACGAGTACCCGGCGAGGAACGCCAGCTCGTTGTGGGTGCGTCCCTCAGCCCACTGCGCTAGTACCTCCAGCACCTTGCGATCTCCCTTGCCCAATCTGACTGAGTCGTCGGCGGGGTTGGCCCGCGGTGCCGGGCGCGCAGGCGTCGCGTCGCTTGTCTTCGCGGTGCGCGTGGGCGCGCGTACGTCGTTGAGCTTGGGTGGTTTCGGCGCGGGCAGCGGTGGGAGCTGGACGTTGGTGCGCTTGAGCCCTTCCAGCATCGGCTGGAGGGTGACGGTCATCTGCGCGGTTGCCGCGTCGAGGCCAGCGAGGATGTCCGCGGCAACGCCTGCGAGCGCGTCGCGCATCTCCTCGGTCACGACGGGCACCTCGATGGGCTTCGGTTCGGGGCGTGCGCGTTCGGCGGCGGCCAGGGCGCGCTTCAGTTCGGCGATCTGGGCGCGCAAGGCCTTCGGGTCGTTCTCCTGCGCTCGCTCGATCGTTTCGGCCATGGCCTCCTTGATCGCGTCGACGTCGACCTCAGCGAGCCGGGCCGGTGGCCGGGGCTTCGCGCCGACCTTCGGGGTCGCGCCGGAGTCGAACGTGCGCCGGCGCCGGAACTTGATCTTCTCCAGCGTCTTCAGGCGCTCCGGGGAGAACACCCACGCTTCTCCGTCTGCCAGCGACGGCAGGTCGGCGACCGCTTCAGCACCGGTCGCGTGGTCCTTGACCCAGTCGAGGATCGCGGCCTTGTCCTGCGGGCCGATCGTGCGAAGCGTGATCAGGGTCTCGACCTGTGTCAGGACGTCCTTATTCAATGACGCCGAGCGCTGCGTGATGAGGGTGCAGCCGAGTCCCTTGTACCCGCCCCACTTCACCAGTTGCTCGAACGCGCCGACCAGTTTCGCGTTGTCGCCCGTCACCCGCTGGGGGATGTACCGGTCGGCTTCCTCGCAGAACACGTGCAGAGGCTCGGTATTCTCGTCGTACAGGCGGAGCACGAAGTCGATGAGGAACCGGCGCTGGTCGGCGCCGGTCATCCGCGAGACGTCGACCACGCAGGTCAGGCGCTTCTGGACGATCAGGTCAGCGACCAGGCGGCCACCCGTTGGCTCCAGCGGTACGTCCCCGGCGCGACCGCCGAACACGAGTACGCCGAGACCGGGGGCCTTCCCGTCGCCGGCGGCGCGGACACCCCACCAGTCGCCCTTCGGGTCGATTGCAACCCACGGCAGGCCGCGGTCGTACATCTCCTCAGCCATGACGACGGCAGCGTTGCTCTTGCCCGCGCGCCGCTTGGCCAGGATCGCGAAAGTCTCGGTCACCGCGTCATCGGGGAGCGCGAAGCCCGGCGCGATCTCGAGGGTCATCGGATCCGCTCCGGGGTCGGGATCGGGAGGGGTCCGTGCTGTGCGGGAGGCCCGTACGACGTCGACGCCGTGTCGGGCGACAGCCCAAAGGGTGCGCATCTCGTGCTGACCATGTCGCAGCGCCCGTCCGCTTCGCCGCCGGCCAGGTCGTACACGGCGTGCAGCGCACGCATCTGCGTGACGGTCAGTCCGAGGCCCGTCATCAGTTCGCTCCTTCCGGGCCGGCGGGCCAGTCGACGCCGTATCGATCGGCCAGTGTGACGCAGCGCGGGCACCGGTGTTCCGGGCCTTGCTCGGCAGTCATCGGGTCGCGGTCGTACCACGCGTAGCGGTTGCACATCGCCGCGCCGGAATGGCGGGTGATCGAGGTACGCCGTCCCGTCGTGGCGGTCAGAGTGCGCGACCCTTCCCAGACCTGTGACCGGGGCACGTGGTACCGCACGCTCCAGCTGGTGGGGTTCTCTTCGAATCGCTCGCCCATGGGAGTCAGTCTCCTGCTATCGGGTTCGACCCGCTGTGCGGATCTCGGCCCTGTGGTGATGGGGACGGGAGTTCAGACATGCCCGAACCTGGGCGCGGTGTAGGCGGTGGTGTCCTCGAACCCGGACTCGATCAGGGACTGCTTGACCTTGTCGTACGACACGAGATCGCCAGCCGCGAGCCCGGCCAGGAACTCCTGGAAGCCGATCGCGGCCATCGCAACCCACGCCTCCTCCGCAGCGTCGACGCGCAGGCTCAGGCCGTCGCGGAACCTGGTCCACACCAGCCGCCACTCGGCGACGCACGCTTCGTGCTGGCCGTTGGCGTAGGACTCGAGGCCGACCGAGATCTCGTGGATCTCGTCGTGGTGGCGACCTTTACGGGCCGCCTCGCCGTACCAGGCCTCGTACGGCAGACAGATGCGCCGGCGGGTGGTGCCGGCGTCGAGTTCGGCCTGCAGATTGGCGATTTCGGTGCTGAGCTTGGTGTGAGACATCGCGGTTTCCTCCTGAACTGAGTGCGGCCCGGCCGGGCTGATGGTCAGCTCGGCCGGACTGGGGGATCTGTACACGTTTGTGCTGGGTGGGCCGGTCCCTCGCGCATGGGGACCGGCCCACCCAGCTGTCATGGGGCTGTCGTTGGCCGCACGGTGGCGCTCATCGAGCGGTCGTCGACCGCGACCACGTACCGGTCGCGGTTCGTGTCGGCGAGGTGCAGCTGCTCGGCGGCCAACTCGGCGGCGTCCGGGCTGTCCGAGATGATGCCGCGATACCTGTAGGTGATGGTCTCGGTGAGCAGTACGTCGTAGGTGTCCATCGGGCGTTCCCAGCTATCGGCCGAGCTGCTGTTGTCGGTGACCCGGAGCAGGACCCTGGAGCCGTTGAGCTCCTCGTCGTCGGAGACGACCGTGGCGCTGTAGTAGCCGGGTTCGAAGACCGTGTGGGCCTGGTCGGCTGGGCCTTCGTAGGCGGGGGAGTCGAACGGGGCGTCGGGGTCGGTGACGAGGACGATCATGGGGCCGTGTTCTCCTCTGGGTCCGGTGCTCATCCGGCGAGCTGGGTCTGGTGGGGGTAGTCGGGGTTGGTGTCGAGGTGCTGGACGCCGATCACGGCGGCGGTGCTGTAGATGGTCAGGCGGCCCGGAGCGGACTCGTCGCAGGTGGCCTCGGTGTACACGCGCACCAGGAGCCGGTCGCGGGACGGTACGCAGTAGCCCCGGACGGTGCTGCCGGTGTTGAGCGTGAGTTCGAGGCGTTCGCCTTCCCAGAGATCGAAGACGATGCCCATGGCGGGCTCGGTGCCGTACGCCGGGGCCAGCTGGTCGAGCTGGCCCCGGGTCGTCGTTGCGGTCTCGGTCACCGGGCGGCCCGGAAGGTGAGGCGGTAGATGTCCTCCAGCTCGTCCAGGGCCTGGAGTGTGGCCTGGAGCTTCGCGCCGGGGATGTCGTCGTCGTACTCGAAGTCGATCGTGACGAAGGGGTCTCCGCCGTCGCCGCACGGGTCCCAGGCCTTCCAGGTGTAGATGCTGACGACGTCGGCGTTGACGATCGTCACGTGGTCGTCGGCGTCGACCTCGCTGGCCAGGACCCAGCAGGGCCCGCCCACGTGCGCGGGTTCGAAGGCGTGGAGCCGTTCGGCGTACAGCTGGTGGGCGAAGTGCACCAGCGAGTCCGGAGGGGTCAGCGGCCGGGGCGGGCCTGCCGGTGGCCGGTGCTCGTCGCAGGGCTCGTTCTCGTTGATGACCGGCGCGGCGCAGGTGCCGGTGGAGCACCAGCCTGCCGCGCGTGTGGCGATCTCGGCCGAGGTGAAGGGGATCGCGTGGAAGACGACCGAGCCCCGGGCTCGCATCTGGCCGGTGTAGATCACCAGGCCGGGGACCTCGTTGCCGTAGTCCTTGGCGTGTGTGATCTCGACGATCTTCCCGGCGAACTTGCCGCTGAGCCATTTGAAATCGTTCCGCAGCTGGACCAGGTCGCCGCGCTGGAGATCGGCGAACTGGTCCGTCGCGGTGCTGTGTTCCTGAGTCACCCGTTACTCCCTCATCTTTGCTGTCTGACAAGGTAAATCATACCGGAAGCCTTGTCAATTAGCAAGGGGAGGGGTTAGTTGTTCGGTTCGGTCTGGGGCTCGATCGGCCGGACGGCCGAGGTGGGGACGTCGCGGAAGATGCCGTTCCTGCCGTACCGGCCCAGGTCGATGTGCGGGCCGCAGTCGAGTGTGACCGCCGTACCGCGGTTGGTGCGGCCGATGCTCACGACCTCGCCGATGAGGCCGTTGAGGTACTTCGGCTTGAGGCCGTGGGTCTCGACCTTGTCGCCCTTCTTCAGCGTGGCTGCCATCTTCGCCGCGTCCATGGCGCGCAGCTGGCGGATGCGGGCGTTGCCGGTGTCGAACAGTGCGCGGATCTCGTCGCTGTTCTCGGTCGATCCCACGTAGTCGAGTACGTCGGCAAAGGTGGTGTTCGAAGTGTTGGTCATCGGTCGTGATTGCCCTTCTCGAATGGGGGTTGTGATTCCTCGGTTGGTGAGTGCCGGGGAGGTGGCCGGCGAGCTGCTGGGGTGCACCCGCGCCGGGACTCTCCGAGGGTCCGGCGCGGGTGCGGGGGTCAGCCCGTGGCTCCCGAGCGGTGGGCGTCGTGGTCGCGATCACCGATCGGCACGCACTCCGGCAGGCCTGGGGTGTAGGGGCTGCTGGGGCAGTCCTCGGGTGCGTCGGCGGTGGCGGGCAGGGAGAAGGTCTCGGTGACCAGGACTCCGATCCGATCGAGTACGTCGCCGTGCTGCTCGGCGGCCTGCTGCTCGTCCGCGATCTCGGGGTAGTCGGCTGGCTCGGCGCAGTACTCCTCGACGGCGTACTTCTTGATGGCCGCGATCAAGTCCTCGTGAGTGTGCGCCGCTGTCGACCACACGACCTCGTAGTCCTTCAAGTGGATCGCGGCGTGGATCTCGATTGCGCCTCCGGTGCTGCGTGAGGGGCCATCCGTCACGGTTCCTGTTGCGAGCTGTTCCTGGGTCACCGGCACTCCTTCGGTTTGCTGTTCGGCAAGATCAATCTTAACTAGAACCTTGTCAAACGGCAAGCCATGGGGCAGACTGATTCTTGTCAGATAGCAAGGGCATCGAAGGAGAGCAAGGCAATGGACCGGAACGACCAAGACCTCCCGCGAGCGCAGCGGATTCCGATGCCGGATGTCAGCACGATCGCGGACCGGTCGACCTGGGTCGCCGACCCGGCGGACTCGGCGCGGCTGACGCACCCCGGGATTCCGGGCTGGGTGCTCGACACGAGCAACCCGAACAAGGTCCGCATCTACGGCCTCGTCGAAGGCATCGAAGAGGAGCCGCTGATGGCTGCCCCGTCGTTCGCCGACGCCGTGGCGCTCATCGCCTACATGCACGGCAAGTAGCGACAACCACCCCCGAAACCGCAAGCACAGAAGGGATTTCCCACGATGACGACCACGCTGAACTCCACCCGGCATGTCCGGGCCCTGAACTCCTTGTCGGCGATCGACGAAGCGTTGGTCCGGCTCCCGTACGAACTCCGTCAGTGCGAGGTCCTGCGCCGAGAGGCGGCCTATCTGGCTGGCCTCTTGTACGAGACGGCCTTCGAGCAACTGGCGGTCGACCTGCGGGGCTCGGTGGCGGACCTGCTCGACATGGAGCCCGCGCAGCGTGCCGCCCGGGCGATCCGCGAGGCCCTGGTTCAGCCGTTCGCGGCGCACTGCTGAAGGAGACGAGATGACCACGATCCTCGCCCGACTTGATCGGGCGATCGCCGCCCATAGCGAACAGCCCGCCGAGTGGTTGGACGCCGCCACCGCGCTGACCGAGAACCTGGTTGCCACGGCCCCGGACCTGCGGTCGCTGCTGGAGGCGTACGACGCGATCCAGAAGGAGCGGGACGACTCGGAGGCCGAGCTCGAGGACCTGGAACTGAGCCTCGACTACCACGCCGCCGAGAAGCGCAGGGACATGCTCGACGGCTGGGCCGAGCGGGAGGCCTACATCGCCGGCCGTCTGATTCACCTTCTGAGAGCGCCGAAGTGACCACGGGCTCCGCGTGACGGGGCCCAGTCAACAACTGCAGATCGACGACCGACCCAAGACTCGGGGAGGGCCGCGGTGAAGGATCACGCACCCGCGGTGCCTCCCCGTTCCAATTCCCGGAGTTTGGCCGGCGGTCGCGAAACCGCGGCTCAGCGGGCCAGAATGCCCCGTACGACCGCCCCGCAGCGCTCGTGCGCCCGACTGGCCGCACCGCCCAGTCAGCGCCCGCAGTAGCGGCTCGTGTAGTAACTGGGGCGTAGTAACTATTCTTGCTATAGAGAACCTATAGTTTCTATCCATGGACATGTCTCGGCCGATCGGCACCGTGGTGCCGTCGTTGGATGGGCCCGTGCTGCAGGTGCTGGCCGGTACGACGCGGCCTCTGTCTGGCCGCCAGGTGCAGCAGCTGGCGAGGACCGGCAGCGCCCCCGGCGTACGGAAGGTTCTCGCCCGCCTTCGTGCCACCGGTCTGGTCACGGCGACGGAGGCTGGCGCGAGCACGTTGTACGTGCTGAACCGCGAGCACGTTGCTGCAGCCGCGGTGGAGCAACTGGCAGGGCTCCGGCAGATCCTGCTCGAGCGGATTCGCGAGGCGATCAAGGCCTGGCCGGTTCAGCCGGTGCACGTGAGCATGTTCGGCTCGTCGGCCCGCGGCGATGGGGATATCGCCAGCGACGTTGACATTCTGCTCGTACACGAGGAATTCAGCACCGAATCCGAGAACGCCTGGGATGATCAGCTATCCGAGCTGGGAGAGTCCATTCGCGGGTGGAGCGGGAACATGGCACAGATGTACGATCTGAGCCTTTCCGAACTGGAGGAGCACTTCGTGGCCGGCGAACCGATCGTGCAGGACTGGATCAAGGACACGATCCCGCTGGCCGGTCCTGACTTCCGGCGTCTGCGGAACCAGCTGGCACACAGGACCGCCGAGTGACTCCCAAGGGAACGGGCCGGACCCAGGCGTGCAGCCCGGAGCAGGCCCGTGTCCGACTGAGCCAGGCCCAGGCTTTCCTCGAGGTGGCCGAGCTCGTCGCCGACGATCCCGACGACCTGGCCCACCCTGGCGTGGCGGCATCACTTGCAGTGCTCGCCGGTATTGCCGCCACCGACGCGGCCTGCGGCTTCAAGTTCGGCCGCCGGCCACGTGGCCAGGACCACGGCCAGGCCGTGGACCTTGTGACTGAAGTGGGGGCCAACGGCAAGGAACTGGCACGGGCTCTCACGCGCCTCCTGGCAATCAAGGACGGCGCTCACTACGGCATGGTCTACGTAGGGCCCCCGCGCGCCCGCGCCGCCGTACGGCACGCACGCATCCTGGTGGACGCGGCTACCGACATGCAGTAGCCTCATTGCCATGAGCAACCCGGGGTTTTCGCGAAGCGAAAACGGGCATTCGTTGCCATTGGCCCCCTGGCCGTTTCTGGCCGAATTGCCGCTTTAGCGGCAATTGCTCTTCGTAGCCGAAATAAATGGGCGCGAAGCGCCCATTTCCCAGCC
>NZ_JBHWKR010000024.1:0-99896 GCF_042730855.1 Kribbella sp. NPDC059898 | reverse complement strand
GGCCGAACGGCACAGCTAGCTCAGCTATCCAGCAGCATTGGCTCATCTTCGCTGCATCTCGACATCTGATTAGTCGGGCCGCCGGAGGATCACCGTGTCCTGCAGGCCCTATAGACATCGTCTAGTGATGCACTAGCCCTAGCCTAGGCATATCGCTAGCCTAGCCATATAGCAGAGGTGCTGATCCACGTCTAGATAGGTGACGAAGTGGCTGACGACGAAGAGTCCACTCGACAGAAGTCCGGTGGCGCACGCCGCGGGGTGATCGTCTCGCTGCCTCGCGAGATCCGGGACATCATGAAGCAGCGCGGCCTCGACACCGGAATCACCTACACCGACCTCGCACTCGACGCTGTCGAGCAGCAGTCGGACGAGCTGCCAGAGGTCTTCAGGGCTAAGACGCCAACCCAGCGCACCGGGAAGATTTTCGCCCGCACGGCGTACCAGAGCCAGCGTGGATCGCGGCAGGACGACGAGGTGACTATCAACCTCCAGCTGCTGGCCACGGACGTGGACATCCTCGACAGGATGTGGCAGGAGGCCGGCGCACGCAGCCGCAACCACTATCTTGCAACCGCGATCTCCCGGTACCTCAAGTCTGACCAACCGTGACGTGTTGCCACTTCATGCAAAACACGCGCTCCCGGCGCAAACGGGTTGCAGACTCGACCGTGCACAGACCGCACCCACGTCCGCCTTGCTCCGCCTTCTTCCGCCTACTTCTGTCTATATCTACCTTTTCTGTATGCTGTCCTTTGACTACCGACGATCACTGGGGATGACGTGAGTACATCGACACAGACACACCAGCAGGCGCCTGTGCCGCCGAGCCGCGGATCGCGGTCGTCTGCTCCGGCGATCCGCCGGGAGCGCCGGCTGCCGCTGGTGGCCGGCGCGATCGCCTTGATCGCGGTGGCCGGCATCGGCGGGGGAGCGCTGGTGGTCAGCGCAGGCAACACCCACCCGGTCGTGGCTATTACGACGACGGTCACTCGGGGGGATGTCATCCAGCGCAGCGACCTCCGCGTCGTTGATGTCGGCGGAGGCCAGAACCTGCGCACCGTCGACGGCGATCAGCTGAACTCGGTTGTCGGGAAGCGAGCCGCGACCGATCTTCCGGCAGGCACGCTCCTGCCCCAGGGGGCGGCCACGTCAGACCTCGTGCCCCATCAGGGCCGGACCCTGGTCGGCCTCCAGTTGAAACCGTCCCAGCTGCCGGCGACCACGCTCCAGACCGGGGACACCGTGCGCCTCGTCACGCTCCCGACGGACCAGTCCGGGGCCGTCAGCCGGACCGGGACAGCCGGCGCGCCGATCGCCGCAACGGTCGTCGGATCACAACCTGGGCCGGACAACCAGACAACGCGGGTCGATGTCGAGGTTCCCAGCGATGTTGCCGCGGGGTTGTCTGTTGACGCTGCGACCGGGCGGGTGGCCCTGATCCTCGATTCGCGGGAGCGCTAGGTCATGGCTCTCATCACTCTCGTGAGCGCCAACGGTGCGCCCGGTGTCAGCACCACGGCTATTGGGCTGGCGATGGCATGGCCACGCCCGGTTCTCCTGGTCGAGGCCGCTGCGACCGGATCGGCACTGCTGCCAGGTCTCTTCACCGGCAGGAACACCTCTCCCAAGGATGACGAGTGGGCGCGCCTGACTCGCAACACAGTCATCGAGGCAGCCGCCTCGCAGCGCTACGGCCAGCTCCTCACGAATCTGCCGAACCACACGATCGGGCTCGACCAGACAGGACGTGTCCAGTGCCTTCTCGGCTACACCGATCCTCCGGCCCAAGGGCGCAACCTTGCCGGCTTCTGGGGACCGCTGGCTGAGGCCGCGCAAGACCTCGAGGGCGCCGGGACGGACGTTCTCGTCGACGCCGGCCGCGCCGGCGCACTCAACGAGCCGACCCCGCTGCTTCAAGGCGCCGAGGCACTGATCATCGTCACCGGATCGAACACGTCGGCCTCCCACGGAGCACGAACTCTCGCCGGCCGGTTCCGGGCTGAGCGTGAGCCTGCCGGAACAGCCGACACCCTCGGCGTCGCCGTTGTCGGCCCGAACCGCCCGTACAGCTCCGGAAACGTCGCCGAGCGCGCCATTCGTCTTCCTCTGTGGTTCGAGATTCCCTGGGATCCCCAGAACGCCGCGGTCTACTCAGACGGCGACAAGCCGACCAAGAAGTTCCAGGACAGCGCCTTCGCACGCTCGATGGTCACCGGAGCCGAACAGATCACCCGCCGGATCCGCGACCGTCGCGCCAGGTTGACTCAGAGGATCAGCCGATGACCCACACCAATCAGCCCGGCCTCGAACCGGACCTCAGGCAGGTCCCCATCTTCAACACCCCGGCCAGCACCGGGCCCTGGACACCTGCACCGCCGCAGCCCGAGACGATCCAGCCCCGCTGGACTGGTGACCCTCAGCACGCCCACCGAACGGCGACGGTCTATGGCGACGTCGACTGGGACCTGGTCAAGACGTTCCGCGGCGAGGTGTCGGACCGCCTGACCAAGACCAAGCCCGAACACTCAACGCCGGCCGACGACCGAGCGCGCGGCCTCGAGATCATCCGTCAAGTGCTCGAGGAGTACTCCCGAGACACACTGGCGGGCAGCGGTGAGCAGGTTTGGTCCACCGAGCTCGAGAAGAAGTACCGCAAGGCGATCCACGACGCGACCTTCGGCGCCGGCAGGCTCCAGGCCCTCCTTGACGACCCCGACGCAGAGAACATCGAGATGTACGGGTACGACAAGGTCCGCGTGGTGTACGGCGACGGCCGCCGGGTCGAGGTGGCTCCGGTCGCCGATTCCGACGAGGAGCTCCTCGAGACCATCCAACTGATCGCTACCCATGCCGCCTCGGGGTCACGGCCGTTCTCGTATCCGAACCCGACCGTCACGATGCTGCTGGGCTCGCGGCACCGGTTGCACGCCATGGCTTACAACCTGTCCCCCCGCCCACTGGTCACGATCCGCCAGCACAAGCACATCGACGTCACCCTGGACACGATGGTCGAACTCGGCATGCTGACCGGCGAGGTCGCCAACTTCCTCACGCACGCTGTCCGAGCCCAGAAGAGCATTGTCATCGCCGGGGCCCAGGGCAGCGGCAAGACGACGATGCTGCGAGCTCTGGCGGACGCGATCCCGAAGCAGGAGCGGATTGGAACCATCGAGACCGCGTTCGAGCTCCTGCTGCACGAGTTGCCCGATCAGTACCCGAACGTCGCGCCGATGCAGGCCCGGGCCGGCGGGGGAGAGGCAGGCGACGCCGGGGCCAAGGATGTGGCTGACCTTCTGGTCGAGGCGCTGACGATGAACCTCGGCCGGATTCTTGTCGGGGAGGTGAAGCAGGACGTGGAGCTCATCGCCATGCTCCACGCCATGACGGCGAGCAACGGATCTTTGTCGACGGTTCACGCCAAGTCCGGCAGGCATGCACTGAGCCGGCTGGTAAGCCTGGCAACCGACCGCGGGGGAGACCACGCCGCAGCCTCACATCGAGTCGTCGACAACATCGACCTGATCGTTTTCTGCGCCCAGATCGACAACCGGTGGAAGGGCGGCACGATTCAGCGGCGCGTGACCGAAGTCCACCAACTGCAGCGAGGCGAGGCCAATCACCCCGCCATCACCAAGCCGCTCTACATGGCCCGCGACGACGACAGCCCAGCGATCCTTGAAGCGCACCCGAGTGAGGACTTCATGCTTGACCTGGAGCGCGTCAACTACCGACCGCGTGGATCGGAGCGCCTGTGAACGCCCTCCTTGGAGCCCTGACGGGCATTGGCGTTGCCCTCGGCATCGTTTTGCTGATCACCGGGTTGCGGCCACGGCCGGCGCGTACTCGCCGACCAAAGCGATCCCTGAAGGTTCGATGGGCCAAGCTCACGCGCAGGCCCACTGGACGTGCCGGCAAGCGCCGCGACCAGCTGCTCCTCGCCAGTGTGATCGTCGGCATCATTTTGTGGCTGGTGACCGGCTGGGTCCTTGCCCTGGTCATCGCCCCGGCCGCGATCTTCGGACTCCCGTGGCTGCTCCGCAGCCCGGACACAGGCGTCCTGGACCGGCTCACCGCCATGGAACAGTGGGCCCGCAACCTGAAGGGACTCTTGGCCGCCGGCAACAGCCTGGAATCCGCGATCTCGAGCTCTCTCGGCTCCGCACCAGCTCCGATCCGCACCGAGGTCCGGGACCTGGTCAGCCGACTCAGCGCACGCATCCCCACCCGCGAGGCCCTGCTGCGCTTCGCCGACGACCTCAACGACTCAACCGGCGACCTGCTTGCAGCCGCACTGGTCATCGGCGCACAGCAGCGCGGCCAAGGACTGGTCGGTGTTCTGGAAGGTCTGGCCAGCACCATCAGCGACGACGTCAAGGCACGCCGCAGCCGCGAGGCAGCTCGAGCCAAGCCCAGAGCAACGGCCCGCTACATCACCCTCATCACGGCCGGCGGCATCGCAATCGGTGCCTTGTTCAACGACTCCTACGTAGCGCCGTACCGCACGGCACTGGGCCAGATCATCCTCGGTGTGCTTCTGTCCAGCTACGTCGGTTGCCTGATCTGGATGCGCAAGATCGCATCGACGCCACCGATGCCGCGCGTGCTGACTGCCTACGACGCCGAGGAGCAGCGGCCAGGCGGAACCAACCGAGACCAATCGGCGGTGGCAGCATGACTACCCTCACGCTGGGCATCATCCTCGGGCTCATCGGCGGCCTGGGCGTGACCAGCCTGATCTACGCGTTCATCCCGCCCGGCCTTCCCGACCTCGGCAACGCCATGGATCGGCTCGCGCCCCCGCGGGCCGAAACCTGGATGCCAGGACAGACTCAGGCGCGACCCTGGATCGAACGGCTGGGCGACAGAGGTCATCGACACCTGGTCAATGTTCCCGGGTTCAAGATCCCAACCGCCGATCTGCGACTTCTGGAGAAGACCACCGGCTGGTTTGTCGGCCGCAAGATCTTCGCCACCGCCTTCGGACTGCTACTCCCGGCACTGCTGTCCGCGTTCCTGGTCATCATCGGTGTGCCGCTGCCGCTGAGCATTCCCACTGTGATCAGTCTGGGACTCGGCATCACCTTCTGGTTCATCCCAGATCTTGAGGTTTCCGGGAAGGCTCAGGAGGCCCGCGACGAGTACGGCGCCGCGGTCACGACCTACATCGAACTGGTGAACCTGGAGAAGCTCGCCGGCCTGGATCCCGCCCGGGCGCTCAAGGAAGCTGCCCAGGTCGGCAACAGCAGGATCTTCCGCCGGCTGGCCGAAGAGCTGCAGCGGGCCGAGTGGGAGCGCGTCTCGGCCTGGCGGGCTCTCGACGTCTTGTCGGTCGAACTTCAACTGCCCGAGCTGCATGACCTCGCCGAGATCATGACGTCGGCGGGGGAGGAGGGTGTCGCGGTCGCAGACACGCTGCAGGCCCGGGCACAGGACCTGCGCAACGCTCAACTGTCCCGCGAGCAAGCAAAGGCCGAGGCGGCAACCGAACGCATGGTCGGACCACAGTCTTTGCTTGCGCTGATCTTCTGTCTGCTCCTGATCACACCACCGATGATGAGGGTCTTCCTCGGTGGATGAATCTTTAAGCAACGCATAACGTCCCCCATTCGTCGCACACTGATACCTGAACACCAATCACGGGAGAAGCACTCATGACCGATCTGATCGTTGCCCGCTACACCAAACTGGTCGCACGGGCCGTCCACGCCCGCCACAACCTCGAGCACAACGAGCGCGGCTCCGTCACGCTCGAACAAGCCATCATTGCGGCAGGCCTGGCAGCCCTCGGCCTCATCGTTGTCGGCGGCATCGGTGTCGCCGTGGCCAAGTACATGGGCAAGCTCTGACAACCCGAAAGCTCACCAGCCAATGACGAAGCCGACACGAAGCCGAACAGACCGCGGGTCGCTATCGCTCGAGATGGCGATCCTCATGCCCGCGGTCATCTTGTTCGTGTTCGGCGTCGTCCAGGCCGCCGTCTGGTACCACGCACGAACCGTCGCGAACGAAGCAGCCAACGAAGCCGCAGCCACCGCCCGCGCCGAGGGCGCCAGCTCTGGTGCCGGTTCCGCCGCCGCACAGTCGATCCTGTCCCGCAACAGTGACGTGCTCCGGGGAAGCAGCGTGTCCGTGTCCAGGGACGCCACCACCGTCACCGTCACGGTGACAGGACAGGCAGCGGTCATTCTGACCAACTGGCGGTTCTTCAACATCAGCCAGACCGTGACGAGCCCGCGTGAGCGGATCACCTCGCCGGAGGACAACTGATGACCGCCCCAAGGCAGAAGGTCCGGCCCGCTGCACGCCGCCGGCATCCCCGCGGCACCGACGAGACGGGATCGGCCTCGCTCGAGCTCGCGATCCTCGGCGGCGGCCTGATCCTGATCATCGGCCTCGTCATCGCGGCCGGCCGGATCGCCCTGGCTCAGAACTCCGTCGAGGACGCCGCCAACGCGGCAGCACGGTCAGCCTCCATCGCACGGTCCGCGGGATCGGCTCGTGACGAGGCAACGGCGGTTGCCGACTCGACCCTGCGCGGCCAGAACGTCAAGTGCACGACCCGCACCATCAACGTCGACACCAGCGGCTTCGCAGCACCGATCGGCATGCCGGCATCGGTCACGACACACGTCGAGTGCACCGTCGACCTGTCCGACCTCCTCCTGCCCGGCGTCAGCAAGTCCATCACCATGTCCGCGGACGGCCGAAGCGCGATCGACGAGTACCGGGAACGCCGATGACCCACAACGCCCACCGCACCCACCGCACCCACCGCCCCGGCCAGGCCCACGGTGACCCCTGGGCCTCCCAGCGCCGCTACAACGAGCGCGGCTCCATGTCGCTGTTCTTCATCGTCGTGGTCATCGCCCTGCTCGGATCCGCAGGCCTGGTCGTCGACGGCGCACGCCAGGTCAGCGCGCAGCGACACGCCCAAGCCGCGGCAGAAGACGCCGCCCGGGCCGGCGGTCAAGCCATCAGCAGCTCAGCGCTCACGGGTCAGTCCCAACTGTCGGTCGACACCGGACGCGCCGCGGCGGCCGCGCGAAGCAACCTCGCAGCAGCCGGCGTCGACGGCGCCATCGCGGTCAACGGCACCACGCTGACCGTGTCCACCACCACCAACCAGTCCACCGTCTTCCTCAGCATGTTCGGAATCGACAGTTTCACCGTGCACGGCCGCGCAACCGCACGCCTGGCCCAAGGAGGGTTCTGATGCAGAACACCACCCACCGCCAGGCCAAGGAAGGACCACGCTCATGACCCGCGTCCTGAAGGGACTCGTGGCCCTCGCAGGCCTCGCAGCGATCGTCGCCGGCATCCCGATCTTCCTGGTCAAAATCGGCGGCAACCCGCTGCCCGACCAGTGGCCAGGCCTCGGCGAGCTCGGCACGCTGCTCACCTCCCAAGACACCGGGCAACTGTTCCTCGGATTCCTGCTCTGGGTTGCCTGGATCGCCTGGGCCTACTTCACCCTGGCGGTCCTCGTCGAGCTCGCATCCCAGCTGAGCCGCAGACACTGGAGGCTGCCTGTACTCGGCGGAGGCCAGCGCATCACCGCGGGACTCGTCACGGCGATCGTCGCCCTGTTCGTCGCGCCGTCCTTCGCGACCGCGGCATCGGCTGCCGTCGACCACAGCCCAGTCCCGAACCACACGCCGACCGTGTCGACGCAAACCCACCTCACCCAGAGCTCCGCCCCCACACAGGCAACCAGCAGCCGACAGACAGCCAACCCCCAGGCGACCGGGACGGCTTTCGCAGCAGCCTCCCAGAACGCACCGGCAACGGCACCGGCCCCGAAGGCCACACCAACACAGGCCAAGACAACGCCCTACACCGTCAAGTCCAACGACACCCTGTGGGGGATCGCAGAACGCGCCTACGGCGACGGCACCAAGTACCGGATCATCGTCGCCGCGAACCCCCAGATCACCGACATCGACGACATCGACGCCGGCCAGGTCATCCAGTTGCCCACGGTCCCGATGACCCACCACACCACCAACCCCGCCAACACCGCCGCTCCGGGCGGCTACACGGTCAAGAAGGGCGACACGCTGTCCGAAATCGCCCAGGACGAACTCGGCGACGCCAACGCCTGGCCCTCCATCGCCAAGGCCAACCAAGGCCACCCACAACCCCACGGCGGACACCTGACCGATCCCGACCTCATCCAACCCGGATGGAACCTCACCCTCCCGGGCAAGGACACCCCGCAGACCACCCGGCACGACCCCACCCACACCAAGCCCACCGACCCGACCCAGATCAAGCCCGTCGACCCCGGCAAGACAGTCACGCCACCCCCGACCGTCAAGCCCGTAGAGCCGACGACGCCGGCAACTCCCCGGCCCTCCGCGCGTCCCACCCACCACGCGACCACGGAACCGTCCGCCAAACCCACCGAACGACCCAGCGAACGACCCACTACAGACCCCACAGCGCAACCGACCCAGCCCACGAATCAGCCGACGGGGGAGCCCACCCAGAGCGCCACCATCCCGCAGGCGACCGCCACACCCAGCGCAGAACCATCGCAGGCCGAGACCACGCCAAGCCAAGCCGGCACCCAGACCCCCGAGGTCCTTCAGCCAGGCCCAGTCTCAACAGACGGCAGCCAGCTCATCCAGTCCTCCGCCTTCCCGGTCCGCACCGCAGGCGGCGCCGGCGCCCTACTGGCCGCCGGCCTCATCGGACTCCTCACCACCCGCAAGGTCCTGCAACTGCTCCACCGCCGCCCCGGCCAGGCCATCCCCGCACCCCCCGACGACACCCGCACCACCGAAGCCCAACTCCGCACCATCGCCGACCCGTTCACCGCCGATCGGCTCAACGTCCTGCTTCGAGCCCTGGCCAGCGTCCTCGACGACGCCGACCGCACCCTCCCGCAGATCACCACAGTCCACATGTCCGACACCATCGTCGAACTCCGCCTCCTCACCCCGTCTCCCGACGCACCACCGCCATTCCAGACCGGCATCGGCAACGGCAGCTGGTTCATCAGCATCAACGACGTCGACCAGCTCCTGCAGAGCACCGACGTCGTCGAAACCATGCCCGCACCCTGGCCAACCCTGGTCACCATCGGCCACGACCAGAACAACGCACACGTCCTGGTCGACCTCGAGCAGGCAGGTGCACTGGCGATCACCAGCCCCGACCCCGCCTACTCCCGCGCGATCCTGGCCGCGATCATCATCGAACTCGCCACCTCAACCTGGGCCGACGACCTACGAGTCACCGTCGTGGGGGAGATGGAAGAACTCGCCACCGCACTCGGCGCCGGCCGGATCCGCTACGTCGACGGCCCCAACAACCTCCTCCTGGCCCTCGAACGCCGCGCCGAACGCAACCGCGACCACCTCGCCGAATCCGGGCACGCCTCACTCAACGAAGCACGCCTCGACCCCGACAGCGCCGACGCACTCACGCCGGAAGTCGTCCTGGTCGCCACCGACCTCACCGCCGACGAGCGACACCGCCTCACTCAGCTCGTCACCGAGCTTCCCCGAGTCGCGGTCGCCGCCGTCACCGCGACCGGCGACCCACTCAGCGACTGGAACCTACTCCTGTCCGATCCCGACCACGCTGTCCTCGCCCCGGTCGGCCTCCCGCTCCAGCCCCAACTGGTGGCAGGCGTCACGTACGACCGCATCATCAAGCTCCTCCAGTCGGCGGCCCGCACCGACACCGAGCCGGCTGATTGGTGGGACCACGACCTCGATCAACCCGCCGCCGCTGCTGCCCCGGAGCCGGCGGCCGCGGTCCTCCCGATCGCAACAGCACCCGCCCCCGACAGCGCGCCCGCCGAGCAGCAACTCGACCCCATCGAGGTACCGGGCAGGCAGCCCGCCGCGATCACGCACATCCACGCACCACTCGACGTACCACCCTTCCCACCAGCCGCCCCGTGGCTCCAACTCCTCGGCCCAGTCGAGATCCACGGCGCCACCGGCAGCGTCGAACAGAAACGCAGCGAGGTCTGCCGGCGCATGGCGGTCTTCCTCGCCCTGCACCCAAACGGCACCCCAGGCACAACCATCGACGACACCCTCGTCATCTCCTCGTCGACCCGCCTCAGCGTCCTGTCCCGACTGCGCGCCTGGCTCGGCGAAACCCCTGGAGGCGACCCGTACCTGCCGGCCGCAGTCAGCAAGAAGTACCGCCTCCACCCAGACGTCCGCACCGACTGGGACCACTTCAACGAACTCACCAAGACCGGCATCAACGCCTCACCCACCCGCAACCTCATCGAAGCGCTCAAACTCATCAAGGGACGCCCGATGGCCAGCGGCACCCCCCAGCTGTACTCATGGGCCTCCTACCACGCCGACCAGATCTCCGCGAAGATCCGCGACACCGCACTCCTCGTCGCCGAACGCTCCCTCGAAGCAAGCGACATCAACCAAGCCCGCTGGGCCATCACCACCGCCCACCACGCCGGCCTCCAGCACGACGAATTCCTCGCACGCACCGAACTACGCGTCGAACGCGCCGCAGGCAACACCGACGGCATCCGCACAGTCGTCGACCGCCTCAACCAAACCGTCCGAGACCTCGACATCGACCTCGACCCAGAAACCCTCGAGCTCATGACCGAGATCGAACAGGCTCAACGCCGCAACCACGCCTGACCACCGCCCACACACAAGCCGCAGGAGTCCGACAACATGCTGGACAAGCCGACACCACCCCAAGGCATGATGAACGGTGACGACAAGCCCACTGGAGGTAACGCAGTGTCACTCCTAAACCGCGGCAAAAACCCCGCGGGGACGCCTGGAGAGAGCGATCCTTCGAATCGGATCTCGAGATCCTCGCGTGGCCTCAAGGTCTGGGGTGGCGTCGTGCTGGGAATCGTAGCTGTCGTCGCTCTGGTCGTTGCCGGAATCGTCGTACTTTCCGGACGGAGCAAGAATCATGGATCGACAGCGACCTCTCCTTCGTCTGAACCAACCTCCGCGCCTAGTAGCCCGTCCCTGTCCAGCACGCCCTCCAAGCCGGCCGCACCCGAGCAAGTAGCTACCGAGGGCGCGACGACCGGGTACAGGCGCTGGACTGCTGTGCAGATTCAAGTCGCCCAGTCGGGTGGCACGAATGCACCGCAGGCCCAACTCGCCGCTGTCGCAACAGGAGTGCAGTTGACCGTGGATCGCTACACAGCCGATGTCTACTACAAGCAGCGCGGACGGAGGTTGATCACGCCGGCGACCATCGTTTCCATCAAGGCTGCTTCGATCGGCATCAGGAACACCGCTGGAGTCATCACGGACGTCACGTTGGCTGTCTGTGAGGACGTACGGAAAGCGTACGGCGTTGGCAAGGACGGCAAGTCACAGGTCAACCCGAATCGCCAGCCGTATCTCAACGACACGGTAGCTATGACCCTCGTCGGCGGCTCCTGGAAGGTCAAGGACTCAAGCAACAAGCCCGGGAGGAGTTGCGCATGATCCGACGGTTACTCCTCGCTGTGGCGTTGTTGACTGGACTTCTAGTTGCGTTCACTCAGCAAGCGTCCGCCGCCACCTGCAAGAAGACGGACTGGTTAGGCAACTGCATAGTAGAGACGACCGACCCTGGTCAGGACTCCACCGACCATCCTGGCAAGGGGGGCAAGACCGAGACCGTTGGCCAGTGCAAGGTCAGCACTCCCTCGGGTTTTGCGGTGCCCTGCACGTTGACCGACTTTGGAACCTACTACGCGCCAGCTGCCTGCTACATCAAGCCTGCCAGTCCAGTCCCCGCAGAGGCAGGCAAGCCGACTGCGGCCGGGTACGTCGCCTACTACTGCCGTTACGTTGTCGGCGGCACCGACATGCAGCCGATAATCGGTGGCGAATACACGATTATCTGGCTTCCGCCTCAGCGGCCCACGATCACGCCCGAGCAGGCCGCGCGAGCTGTAGCAGCAATGATGAAGTTCCAAGCGATCAACATCGGGATCTCACAGAAGATGTCAGGTCCGAACGGTGTCGGCTACGTAGGCGTGCCAGTCTGGCTATGGGCCAAGGACCCGAGCGGCGTTACGGTCGGCCCACAACACGTGCAAAGGACCTATCAAGGCCTCGGTGTCACGATCGACGCAAAGATGACAAAGATCGTGTGGGATCTCGGCGACGGGAGCACGGTCACATGCGGCCAGGGCACGCCCTACACCCCGTCAGCCGGCGTTGCTGAGTCCCCGACCTGTGGGCACAAGTACACGCAGATCTCGAAGTCGAAGCCGGGCGGCAAGTATCGGATCACTGCGACGTCCTACTGGGAGCTGGACTGGGCCGCTGGTGGCCAGACGGGCGTGATCCCGCTGGATTTCACGCAGGCCGCAGCACTCGGCGTCGGGGAGATCCAGGTAGTTGTCACGAACGGCTGATCTCGCACCACGAGGGCTGCCACGTCCAACGGCCCAACGCTGTAGCGTGTGTCGAATTGTGATCGCACGACGCATTGGGACGGGTTGATGAGCCGACGCATGACGCCCGACTTCACGCCTGACCAGCGCGACGCGCTCATCGCCGGCCGAGCGCGGGACGGCGTCGCAGCGCAGCAGCGCTTGCGCGCGCTGATCCGGCTCTGGCAAGACGAGCCCGAGCTGAAGTCGGCCGCTCGGGAACTCGCTCTGGCTGACACTGGCTCCATTGACACGCGCAAACTTCGCTACCCGGCGCGGATCCCTCTCGTGCTTGAGGATGGGGATCATGACGCGTTGATGGCGGCCAAGTACGGCGAGGGCACCGAGGCCGCGGCAGTCATTCGTGCGCTGGTCAGCATCTGGCTGTCTGATTCGGGCCTAGAGCAACGAGTGCTCCAGGTGGCTCGGGAACAGCGAGCAGCTCACTCGCGACGTCAGCACTGAGCTAGGGCTTCGGGGGGGTCTGGAGAAACTTCCGACATCGCTGTCACAGACCGGGCCGGAATTGGGCCTTCTGTGGATATGAGCCTGTTGAGAGTCTCGGCGTGTCGGTCCATGGTTTCTGAAACCGGTTCTGGCAGGGTTCCCTCATGGCTAGTGGTTTCTGAAATCGGGAGCGTCTTATGTCAGTCCGAGCCGAGCATCCTCGCGGCGGCCGCCCATCCAAGGGCGATCGCGTTTTCGTACCTGCTCGTGCCCCGCAGGGGCTGGTTGACCACGTCGTCCGCGTTGCAGAGTCTCAAGGCCTCACACAGAGCGCATACCTGTGCACCCTCCTTGAGGACCTGCACCATTTCGCGCGCAGTGAGGTCGACCAGGCCGAAACCTTCGACATCGTCCGAGCGGTCCCAGTTCCCCACACCGGCGCAACTTCGAAGCTTCGCTGCCGACTGGCCCGACCTCTCGTGGACCACATCGACGTTGTTGCGCGGCGCCAGGGCATGGAGCGCGCTCCCTATCTCGCCGCCCTTGTCGCCCAAGCCCACGGTTTTGACGTGCTCCACCGCGTCACGCCGCACCCATTCCAATCGGCCTACACAGCCGAACCGCTGCCTGAACTGGCTCCAACCGCGAGCTAGGGGAGAGGAGTCGCAACCAGCGACCCGCAAGACCACAACTAAACACGAAGCCGGCCCCACGAGGGAGCCGGCGCCGTTGAGCAGCCACGAGATCGCGTTGTTGAGTTTGGACGACCGCGAATCGCCAAACCCGGCAGATTTCGTAAGGCCTAGTTGTCACTCAACGGTAACACCGTTCCACGTTGGACAGAAAGCAGACTTTCGCCAGCGTGTCGGCACCTCGTCGCCTCGTGACACCAATGTCACAGGTTGTGACCACTCTTTGCGTCACGACGAAGGAGACAACCGTTGACCACGCAGCACGCCACACCGGCGGCGCCGCGGACCACCACCCGCATCGGGAGGTGAAATGTCCGCACAGCCGATAGAACCCGACTACGGGCACAATCACCACCCGTCACCACAAGCACCCCCACAAGATCTCGCGGCCGAGCAGTGCGTGCTCGGCGCGATGATGCTGAGCAAGGACGCGATCGCGGACGTGATCGAAAACCTGCGCAGCACCGACTTCTACCGGCCCGCGCACGAGGTGGTCTTCGACGCGATCACCGACCTGTATGCGCGGGGCGAGCCGGCCGACGCGATCACCGTCGCCGCCGAGCTCAACAAGCGCGGCGAGATGACCCGGATCGGCGGCGCGCCGTACGTGCACACGCTGGTCGCGTCCGTCCCGCTCGCGGCGAACGCGTCGTACTACGCACACATCGTCCGGGAGAAGGCGATCCTCCGCCGCCTGGTCGAGGCCGGTACGAAGATCGTCCAGCTCGGGTATGCCGGTGAGGGCGAGGTCGACGACGTCGTCGACGAGGCGCAGGCGGAGATCTACTCGGTCACCGAGAAGCGCACCGCCGAGGACTACGCCCCGATCGGCATGCTGCTCGAACCGACCATGGACGAGATCGAGGCCATCGCCGGACGCGGCGGCCAGATGATCGGCGTACCCACCGGATTCACCGACCTGGACGAGCTGACCAACGGGCTGCACCCCGGCCAGATGATCATCGTCGCGGGCCGCCCGGCCATGGGGAAGTCGACCCTGGGTCTGGACTTCGCCCGGTCCTGCTCGATCAAGCACGGCCTGACCTCGTGCATCTTCTCGCTGGAGATGAGCCGTAACGAGATCACCATGCGACTGCTCTCCGCCGAGGCGAAGGTGCCTCTGCACCACATGCGCAACGGCAAGATGACCGACGAGGACTGGGCCCGGCTGGCCCGCAAGATGGGCGAGGTCTCCGAGGCCCCGCTGTTCATCGACGACTCGCCGAACCTCACCATGATGGAGATCCGCGCCAAAGCCCGCCGCCTGAAACAACGTCACGACCTCAAGCTGATCATCATCGACTACCTGCAGCTGATGACGTCCGGTAAGAAGGTCGAGTCCCGCCAGCTCGAAGTCTCCGAGTTCTCCCGCTCGATCAAGCTCCTCGCCAAAGAACTCGAGCTCCCCGTCGTCGCCATCTGCCAGCTGAACCGAGGCTCCGAACAACGCTCCGACAAACGCCCCATGGCCTCCGACCTTCGTGAATCGGGCTGCCTGACCGCGGACACCCGCCTCATGCGGGCGGATACCGGCGCGGAGATCACGCTCGGCGAGTTGCTCGCTGAGGATGTTCGGGACATCCCGGTCTGGTCGCTCGACGATCGGCTGAAGCTGGTGCCGCGCACTCTCACCCACGCCTTCCCCAGCGGCGTGAAGGAAGTGTTCCGGGTCAAGCTCGCCTCCGGCCGCGAGGTGAAGGCCACGGCGAACCATCCGTTCCTGACGTACAACGGCTGGAAGCCGCTGGGCGAGCTCCCACCCGGTAGCCGGGTGGGTTCGCTCCGGCGGCTCCCTGATCCGCTCGACGTCAAGCCCTGGGACGAAGACGAGCTCACCCTGCTCGCCCACCTGCTCGGCGACGGGTCATTCCTTGAGAACGGATGCGTGCGGTACGCGAGCATCGACGAGGCTAACCTCACAGCTGTTGCCGAGGCAGCACAGCGACGGTTCGGTGTCCTAGTACGGCGAGACGAGTACGCCGTCGCGCGAGTCATCACTTTGCGGCTAACCACTCGGACTCAGTCAGCTCGGGGAACGAAGAATCCGGTCGCCGGGTGGCTCGAAAACCTGGCCCTTCGGGGCCTGCGCAGCCACGAGAAGTTCATCCCGGATGGCATCTTCGGCCTGCCGAAAGAGCAGGTGGCTCACTTCGTACGCCACCTATGGGCCACCGACGGCTCCGTGCGCTGGGACGAGAAGGCCGGCCAGGGTCACATCTACTACGCAAGCACCAGCCGCCGCCTCGTCGACGACCTGGCCCGCCTCCTCCTCCGCCACAACATCTTCAGTCGCATCTACCTCGCACGAAAGGCCGGCTACCGCGACTCCTATCAGCTGAAGGTTCAAGGTGTAGATGATCAGCGTCGGTTCTGCATGGACATCGGCGTTCACGGCGCTCGCGGGGAGAGGGTCGCCGAGCTCGTCGATCGCCTGCAGAACATCAAGTCGGCCCCGAAGCGCGACACCGTCCCGATTGAAGTTTGGGATCAGGTAAAGGCGGCCATGCACGCCCGCGGAGTTAGTCAGGCCGCGCTCGGCATCGCACTCGGCCGTCGTAGCGCAGGCACTCTCTTCGCGGACGCACCGACGCGTCAACGGCTTTCCGATGTAGCCAACGTCCTCGATGTCGCAGAGCTCAAGACGCTCGCGACGAACGACATCTTCTGGGACTCGATCGTGCAGATCGAAAACATCGGAGGGCAGACCGTTTTCGACGCGACAGTCCTTGGCACCCACAATTTCGTGGCTAACGGTATCTGTCTGCATAATTCCCTCGAGCAGGATAGTGACGTCGTCATCCTGGTTCACCGCGAGGACGCGTACGAGCGGGAGTCGACCCGGCCCGGTGAGGCGGACCTGATCGTTGCGAAGCATCGCAACGGGCCGACCGCGGACATCGTCGTCGCGTTCCAGGGGCACTATTCGCGCTTCGCCGACATGGCGGCGGGCCTATGAGCGTCGGGATGGAGCCACTCCCGTTCGTCGAGGACCCGATGCTCACTGCGGCAGGCCTCGCGGTTGCCGCGGTGCGGCCGAAGATGCAATACAGGGACCCGGGGCGCGGGTACGTCCAGGTGCCCGTGGCCATGCTCAACGAGTCGGCCCAGACAGTCCTGATCGTGTCAGCACTCGCCAGGCGGCTCAGGGCCTCGTCGGGCGGAGTGGTGGAAGGCGTCCTGCAGACGCATCTGGCCCATGAACTCGGCTGGATCACAGCTGAGGAAGTTACTGACCACAATCCAAAGGATCCAGAGCCGAAGGTTGCCGCAGCTGTCAACCGGGTGTCGCGATGGGTCCAGACTGCGGCTGCTACCTCGTGGCTGGATGTGCAGTACACCTACGACCCGCGTCGGCAACGCACGACGGCGAAGTATCAGTTGTGGGGTCGTCCGTCGGCCGACAAGAAGGTTGAGTACGTCGAAGCACCAGTCAGCCTGTTCGACCTCGTTGCGGCTGGCGACGTCGACAAGGCCGCGTTCCAGGCGTTCTTGCAGTGGCGTTGCATGATGGGCACAGTCACGTCGACCGTCACGTCGATTCCGCAATTCGCCCGGCGCTGGCGGGTGTCCGAGGCAACGGCACGCCGGCACCGGAAGGCCCTCTTGGATGCTGAGGCTCTTGTCGAGGTTCCGTCGCCCGGAGGACCTTCGGTAACGGGGCTTCCGTTCAACATGATCCGCAAGGGCGCAGCAGGCACGTCTGGACACGGGGTCCAAAAGAATGAGGAATCAGCCCCGCGCAATTTGCGGAATGACCACCCCCGCAAAACGTCCCCTTCTGTATCTGGTCTTGTACCTAAAGGCTTATCTGTCTCTTCCTCCGCGGTAGCGGACGTACAGGAGGTAACACGCGAGGACGCGACGACGGCTTCGCCGAATCCCGAACGAGATCCGAACCCGACTGACTCTCCGGTGCGGAACAAGCCACGTCGTCAGGCGTCCTCGTCGAGCCTGGCAGCTGCAGGGCGGCTGTTGACCCGGTTCCGATCAGAGTTGGTTGCCTGTGCCCCGCAGTTCAGGCGTGGGATCATCCGCCGGGCAGGGTTGTTCCTGGACGATGGTTACGGGCCTGAGGCAATCGTGCGTGCAGGGAACCAGCTGGCTTCTGCGATCGGGGATGGTGACCACTGCGAGGTCTTTCGCAGGGCACTGTCCAGCCTGGCGAGCGACGTGCTTGCTGGAGCCTGCCGGGGTTGTGGACGCTACGTCCAGGAGGACGGGCATCACCCACGTTGTGAGCAGGCCACTGCGCGACCATCCTGGCTCGCTGAGTTGGAAGGCAGCGGCCAGTGCGTCAGGTGCGATGCACAAGGCCAGGTTCGCGAAGAACTTCCGATCGCCGTCGTCGTGTGCGATAGGTGCTGGGACGAGCAGGCGTGCGGCGAGGGTCGACCCGAGGACGCACTGCGTCCGGTCGAACCTGACATGGCCGATCCGGGCCCGGTATCGCGGGCTTCTCCCGTCGGACCGGGTCCGCGTGACTACTTGCCAGACGCTCACTGCTTCATCGGCGCTGGTGGTCGATGCCATTCGGGTTCGGCTTCTGCTGATCAAGAGCTGGATCGCCTTCAGCCGACTCAGCCTGTAGGGAGACGAGCTGTGCTCGGGTCGGGTCAGGCGCGGCGGAGGACCTCGAGCGCTGGCCGGTCGGGTATCCACGGTGAGGCGTCGCATGCTGGCGGGCGTCGTCGGCGAGCTCTCACCGTGTTCCATCGACACCTCTTTTCCGCGCGGCTGGGGAGCGCAGCATGTTCCGCCAATCGCCTCCCAGCTACGTGTACTTTGGGCCGACGGACGGACGCCGATCCAGGCCTGCGTCGCCGTGAGCACGGGCGGTGGTTGCCAGCGCTCGTGACCTTTGGGAGCAGGAAGCC
Organism: Kribbella sp. NPDC059898; assembly: GCF_042730855.1. Lineage (NCBI taxonomy): Bacteria > Bacillati > Actinomycetota > Actinomycetes > Propionibacteriales > Kribbellaceae > Kribbella > Kribbella sp. NPDC059898. The sequence goes on along the minus strand of NZ_JBHWKR010000024.1, from coordinate 81,492 downwards.
GTCGTTCGGCTCGATCTGCTCGAGGTTTGCTGCCCCAGTCGTACGCCCTCCACCGAGGTAGATCTGGCACTGTCCGCCGGTCAGGCTCAGCGTTCGTCCAAGAGTTGGTAGCCGTGTGCGCGGAGGTATTCGCGGACGGGGAGTCCATCCCAGACGTTGCCCATGGCCAACTCGGCTCGCGGCTTGGGGAAGTCGGGTCGAGAGGTGATCTGGTAGACGCGCTGCCTCGTCAGGCCGAGGATGGCTCGGATCTCGGCGGCGCCGAGGAGTTCCCCGTCTGAAGGCGATGTCATGAACGACAGGGTAGTAGTCGGTTGACTACTAGTCACGCGACAAGTACCGTTCTAGTCACATGACTAGTAGTCACGTGACTATCTCAGGTGTGAGCTCGCCCACCGGCTCACGACCACACCACCGAGATCCGGACCCGGCGCAACGAAGGAGCGAGATGGCACCGTCCTTTCGGCCCACAGCAGAGCAGGCCGCTGCGGTCGACGCATTCCGCACGGGCACCGACATGGTTCTGGAAGCAGGCGCCGGCACTGGAAAGACGTCGACACTGAAGTTGATGGCAGCTGCGCGGCCGAGGACTCGTGGCATCTACGTGGCCTACAACAAGTCGATCGCCAAGGACGCGCAGGCGTCCTTCCCAGGGGACGTCGAGTGCCGCACCGCGCACGGGTTCGCCTACATCTGGATGGGGCGGCGCCGAGAGTGGGGCTGGGATGCGCTCAACAAGCGGGTGAACGGGAAGCGAGTGCTCGCGCCCCAGACCGCACGCATCCTCGGTGCAAAGGCTCCGCTGCGCCTGGGCCCGGATCGGATGATCACCTCCTACCAGCTCGCGCGCATTGCCATGGAGACAACGGACAGGTTCTGTCTGTCGGCCGACCGTGAGATCCAGCCGCGGCATGTACCGAGGGTCAACGGCGCCGTCGACGACGCAGACCGGGCAGCTCTGGTGAAGGCTGTGCTCCCGTTCGCCCGCAAGGCGTGGGAGGAGGACCTGACCAGGCCGGACGGGGAACTGAGGTTCAACCACGACGTCTACCTGAAAATGTGGGCGCTGACCAACCCGATCCTGAACGCCGACTACGTGTTGCTGGACGAGGCGCAGGACTCGACGCCGGTGGTGACGCAGCTGTTCAACCAGCAAAGGGATACGCAGAAGGTCGCGGTCGGTGACAGCTGCCAGGCAATCTACGGGTGGAGAGGTGCGCAGGACGCGATGGCCGGCATGGTGGTCGACCATCGCATGTTTCTCCAGCAGAGCTTTCGCTTCGGGCCGGCGATTGCTGAGGAAGCCAACAAGTGGCTCGAGCTGTTGAACGCAGATCTCCGGCTCATCGGGACGTCGACGATCGCATCGAAACTGAAGCCCCTGGCCCAGCCGAACGCCGTGCTGTGCCGGAGCAACGCCGAAGCCGTAGACCGACTGATGCGCTTCCACAGAGCCAACATTCCTGCCGCAATCGTCGGTGGCGGCAACGACGTACGGCGTCTGGCCGAGGCAGCGGTCGAGCTGCGAGAGAAGGGCCGCACTGCACATCCCGAGCTGTGTGTGTTCACGTCATGGGGGATGGTGCAGGAGTACGTCGAACACGACCACGGAGGCCGGGATCTTTCCGTCGCAGTACGGCTGATCGACGACCATGGTCCGGAGAAGATCATCGAGGCGATCGACCGGTCGGTGTCGGAGAGCAAGGCGACGATCGTGTTGTCGACTGCGCACAAGGCCAAGGGCAGGGAGTGGAACTCCGTGGAGATCGCGGACGACTTCCGTCAGCCGAGCCCGGACGAGGAAGGCCGCCAGGTCGAGCCGGCCCGCGAGGAGTCGATGCTCGCGTACGTTGCTGTGACACGGGCTCAGCGGTACTTGGACCGTTCTGGGCTGGAGTGGATCGATGAGTACGTCAGCTCGCCTGGTTCCGGAGGTTCGAGGCTTGGCCGGCTGGCGAAATCGATGGCTCGGAGGTCGCGATGATCGCGCTGGCCGAGGCGGAGCTCATGTGGGGCCGGCGGGCGCAGTCAAGGACGGGAATGGCTGTTCATGCGATCCGCAACGACGCGTTCGGTCGTCCGATTCGTGCGCGGTGTGATGTCGTGGTCGGGGAGCCGGTTGGCCAGGATCAGCCGGTGACCTGCAGGAGCTGTCGCCGGCTTCTCGCAGGCGACGCGGCCCAGGCGAACAGACCGTTCCTGGACCGGATCGCGGCCGCGGAGACGCGGATCCGTGCGGCCGGTTTCAGGCTTCGATACGTCGATGCCTGCGAGGGCGACGGCATCGGTGGCCTGCTCGGGATGGGAGCCGGGGTGACGTCGTGGTCGCATCGCGAGGTCCGGATCCGCCGCATGCTGACCGGAGCGAGCCTGGTCGAGGTCCTCGAGCACGAGCTCGCACACGTCGACGAACGTCCGGGGTACGAGCGGGGAACTCATACGCTCGGTGGACGAGGGTGCTCATGAAAGTGCGGAAGATCACGTGCAGCTCCGGCCCTGACGACTCGGCCCCTGCGGCACCCCCGGCGGCCTTCGCCGTCAGCGAGGACGCGATTGAGGCGTTGCGAGGTGCTCTGGCAACTCACCTGGAGACCTACAGTGTTCCGCGGCATCTGCTCCGTGCGATCCTGCGAGACATCGCGCAGGTCCCGGCGCTGGCAAACACCGGAGTGGATCCGGAAGCATCGAACGGCCGACCCCGCGCTGGGGTGGCCCCCGAGGCGGTGGCCGAGTTGCGGGCCGACCTCGACCGGTCGTACCCGCAGCGCGCGCCGTACGACGTGGTGTCGACGACGATCGATCGGCTGGATGCGATCCTCGAACTGGACCTCTCCGGATCCATCGACCATCGGGTCTTGGCATCGTGAGGTCAGAGAACGTTGGTGAGCGGAGGAGATAGAGGATGGGAAGAGCAGGGCTGTTCGTAGAGGTAGATCAGGTTGGTAGCGCCTACCAGATGACCATCACGAAGCTGAACGGCGACGGCAGCGGAGACGGCTACCGTCTCCACGGACCCGACTACGTCGGCACCAGCAAGTCGCTGTTCCGGACCGAGCTCAGCAAGACCGATCGTGCACACATGCGGGCGTACCTGGACGCGATGGACGCGCAGGATGCACTGGAGGAGTCCGGAGAACTGCGCCAGACAGGTGACGGCGTCGACACACCGACTTCGTAGACGCAAACGTCCAGCGGTCCGGGCTGCCGATTCGGGGAGATGCACTGGCGCATTCGAGGTGGGCTGGGAGACCGGGTACTTGGCGGCCGTCGCGGAGGCCGCCGCGCTGCGCTGGGAGGATGCAGCCGAAGAGATCGCGACTATGGCCGAAGAGTTCGCGGACGAGCTTGACCCGCCATTCATTCTGCCGGTCGATCAGCGCGACTGGTTCAAGGACCAACAACTGCATGCACTCGCAGCTAAGCCCGCGAGATCGGAGAGGTACGGAGTCGTGAGTAGCACATACACCGCAGATGGCCGGCGTAGGTCGTCGATGACCCATGCGTCGTGGGGTCACGAATGTTCGATTTGCCACCAGGTTTCATTCGGCAACGGCGGTGAGGTTTCACACGGCCGGGCCCACGTCCGTCGTGGCGAAGCCGTCGAGCTCGTCAAGAACTACGCCACTCAGCCATCATCGAGAGTGTTCCTGGCGGTCGATGATGACCAGATCGCGCAGTACCGGGCCAGAGGTTTCCGCGAGGTGGAGTCGTGAGCGACCAGAGCCTGCGGGAGGCGTTGCGAGAGGCGCACGCGGCCTTGGGGCTGGTGCGCACGTTCGTCCGTGTCGAGGTGCCGACGGCGGCAGGCACGGTTCGGGAACTGGATCGTGTGATCGACGCGATCACGGCTGAGCTCGCCGCCAACCCCGCCGAGTCGTCTGACGCCGAAGAGGTGGAGATCCTTCGTCGTGCGTTGGCGGACGCTAGGGACACGGCGGACCGTGCGAACGAACTTCTTGGGGTGCTGCCTGCGCGTCCGGTGATCGACCGGGAGGCTGGGGAAGGGCCAGAGACCACCATCGACTCCGCGGTTTCTCCGCTGACGGAGGAGTCCGGCGTCCTGTTCGACAGGGACGCGGCCTGGGAAGCCGTGGTGAAGGTTCGCGACGCAGCGGCTCGAGTGGCGAACGACGCAGACAGCTGGGACATCGTGGATGCGATCACGAACTTGCTGCCACCGATCCTGGACCGTGAGTCGCTCATCGGTGCGACTGCGGACGAGCTGGGGAACTGGATGAGCGAAGGACCCCACGAGCGTCGGCTCGTTGCTCGCGCGATCGTCGACAACGTATCTGCTGTACAGAGAGGCAGCCGATCGTGATCGGGGCTGCCAGGTTCCTCGTGGCCGACCGGCGGCGGTGGGACTGATGGTCGCGAAGCAGATCCGGATTTCGGCGGACCTGTCGATGCCGCTCGACGCGGCCACCGAGACCTTTGGCATCTTCGGCGTCAAAGGCCGCGGTAAGACTCACACCGCGGCTGTGTTGACCGAGCAGTTCCTCGGCGCCGGCGTACCTGTGGTCGTGATCGATCCGACCGGCGCTCATTGGGGCCTGCGGTCATCGGCGGACGGCAAGCGGGCAGGGTTCCCAATCACCATCGTTGGTGGCAACCACGCTGATGTTCCGCTCGAGGAGACCGCCGGCAGTCTGCTGGCCGAGCTCGTCGCATCCAAGCGAGTCCCGCTCCTGCTGGACGTGTCACGTCTCAGCAAGAGGGCGATGAGACGATTCCTCACCGACTTCATGGAAACGCTCTACCTGGCCAACACCTATCCGTTGCACATCATTGCGGATGAGTGCGACCTGTACGCACCGCAACGCGTCTACGCCGGAGTCGAGCGACTCCTCGGCGCGATGGAGGACGTCGTACGGCGGGGCAGGATCCGCGGCCTTGGGATCACCTTGATCAGTCAACGCCCCGCCTCGGTGAACACGAACGTGCGCTCGCAGGTCGGGACCTTGATCCTGCTGGGCTTGACAGGAACCCACGACATCAAGGCCGTCGACGAGTGGGTCAACCTTCACGCTGACCCTGAGACGGCGCGCAAGGTGAAGGCGTCGTTGCCCGCGCTCGAGACGGGCAGGGCGTGGGTCTGGTCGCCGCAGTGGCTGAGGATTCTGCAGCAGGTGCAGGTCGACCGGCGTACGACGTTCGATTCTTCGGCCACTCCCAAGGTGGGGGAGACCCTGATTCCGCCGGCCGAATGGGCGAAGGTCGACGCGGCGGCGTTGTCGGCAGAGATTGCTGCCACTGTCGAGCGCGCCAAGGAGAACGACCCGGAGGCGTTGCGGAAGCGGATCGCGGAACTGGAGCGCGCGCTGGAACAGGCCGAACGCGCGTGCCCAGAGCCGGCGCGGGTCGAGGTGCCGGTCGTGACCGAGGAGATGCGGGCGGCGCTGGCCCGAGCAGGCGCGGACATGATCGCTGGCCTGAATGCGTCGGTCGAGCAGTTGGAGGTCACACTGCAGCCGATCCTGGAAGAGCTCGAACGAGCTAACCTCGAACTTCCGGCGATACCCGCCCCGGTGCAGCCGCGCCTCAACGAGGCGCCCTTGCCTGAACGTGCCCGAGGCTCGGCCCCCGCCCGTCCGGCGAAGCCTGTGGAAAGCTCGGCAACGGAGGGGCCGCGCGAACGGCCGGCTACGGCACGCGAGGCGAAGACCGTCGACACTTCGATCAAAATCGGCAAGGGAGAACGCAAAGTCCTGGAGGTACTCGCGCAGTGGCCTGACGGACGAGCCCACAGCGACCTAGCGTTCCTAGCCGGCTATTCGCCGAAGGCGTCAACGCTTGGGGTGATCTTGGCGAAGTTGCGGCGGGCTGGCTACGTCGCCGACGGCCGCCCGATCCGGCCGACCCAGGCCGGCTTGGCAGCCGTCGGCGGAGCAGTGCGGTTGCCCAGCGGTGCGGAGCTATTCGAATACTGGAGACACCATCCCCGGATGGGCGAGGGGGAACGGAAAGTTCTCGATGTCCTGATCGACGCCTACCCGGCTGCTCTCAGCAACGAGGAACTCTGTTATCGAGCCGGATACTCTGCCACCGCGTCCACCGTCGGCGTGATCCTCAGCAAGCTGCGCAAGCTTGGCCTGGTCGAGAAGGGAGCTCGGCGCACAGACTCCCATTTCATGGCAAGCATCGCGCCCTGAGCCCGAACGGTCAATCCAGTATCTGGCGCCAGGTGCGACGGTCGAAAACGAGGCAACCCAGACAGATTGGTTGGGTAATCTCTGTGGAGGATTGGGCTCTGATCCTGCGGCTGGTCGCGGACGGTGTTCCGCAGCGTCAGGTCGCGCGGGACCTGGGCGTGGGCAGGTCGACGGTGGCGCGGGCGGTGGCGTCGGACGGACTGCCGAAGTACGAGCGGGTGGCGGTGCCGACGGTGTTCACGCCGTTCGAACCGGTAGTGCGGCATTTGCTCGCGTCGACGCCAGACATGCACGGTGACGGTGATCGCCGAGCGGGTCGGGTGGGCCGGATCGATCAGGTGGTTCCACGACAACGTCCGGCGGCTGCGACCTGAGCATCGGCCGGTCGAGCCCTCGTCCGCGGGGAGCAGTTCGGGGGCTCCTGGAGGGGTTTGTCGATGAACGGGTCCTCCCCGCGTCCGCGGCGGGAGCAGGAAACCGTCACCTCCACCTGGGCAACCATCTCCGGGTCCTCCCCGCGTTCGTGGGGAGCAGGAGGACGTACGGGTCGGCTTCGGTGAAGAAGCCGGGTCATCCCCGCGTCGGCGGAGAGCAGTGCACCATGTAGGCGTCCCAGTCGTCACGCGCCGGGTCATCCCCGCGTCCGCGGGGAGCACCGGAAGCTGCAAACGGCGTCGGTGCGGATGGGGGGATCATCCCCGCGTCTGCGGGGAGCACACTATCTGACCTCGCGATTCTTCGAGCTCGCCCCACAATTCTCCATGAGATGGGGGCGTTCCGCGAGCAGGTCTGAGCGGTCTATGGCGTGTGCGGCGCTCTTCCCGTGCAGGTGACTGGCGGGCTGCTGAGTTCCAAGAAGTGGGCCTGCCCCGGCCGGACGGCCGTGGTCCTCGGGGCTTGAGCATCCTTGGGCCGACCTCGTTCATCGCCCGCGTGACTCTGTGACCTGCTTGAGTGGCCGCGCTGTTCGCCATACGACGGCGAAAGCCTGGCCGGGTTGCGAGCTTTCAACGAAGTTTCCCGGTAGGTGTCTGGCGGTTGGCGCGACGGTCCGCGCGCAGCTGGCAGAGGCAGCGGGCGTTGCGAACGTTGCCCACCTGGAGCTGATCGGTCCAGGTGCGCCGGCGGTCGCGATCACCCGTAGAGCCCTTCCCACCAGGCGGCTGTCGGCGGTGGCTTCTTGATCGTCACCGTTCTGCTGCGCCCGGGTTGGCGTGGGCAGCGGGCCGGGATGGTCTGTGGCCAGGTCTGGGTTGCACTCCAGGTGTCGAACTGGCGAGAGTCTGTGGGGCCTACTTGGAAGCGGTGTGTTGCCCCGCACCAGCAGAGCACGGTGAGTTGACCGGGCACGTCCCAGCGGCCCCTGAGACCGATGTGGTCATGCAGTTGGTCGAGATCGATGCCACCGCGGTGAGCGTCGACAAGGGCCGAGCGCATCTCGTCTCGGGGTTCGTTGCCGGCGAACAGCATGGCCTTCATGATCCTGCTGGTCTCGTCAGCGGCGAGCACCGCTGATGAGTCTCCCGCGCTTCCTGTGCTTCCGGTGCTCTGGCGCAGGTAGGTGGCGGCGTGGATGATCCGCTCGACCAGGTCGCGGTACTCGGCGCCGTTCCAAACGATTGGCGTAGGCGGGATGCCGTCGCGTAGCCAGCTCCAGACATCGGTGGTGTGGAAGAGGTGGCCCCAGCCGCGGACAGGTGGCCCGGCGTACTTCTTCTTCACACTGAGCACGAGACCCTGACCGAGATCGAGCAGGACCGTCCGGCGGCATTCCAGGATCGATCGTCGGGCCTGCTTCCACTGGAACTTTACGTAGTCACCGTTGTCGCCGCGCCGAAGGTTCAGATGCTCGCGCTGGAAGTTTCGGCGTGCATCGAACAACCACACCATGCCGCGGCCGTAGTGGGCCTCGCGTTTGGCGATGTCCTCGGCCGAGATCGAACTGTGCTGCAGTTCGACCACGTTTCCCGCGAGGAGCCACGAGGTCGGCGCGATGCTTGCCCATGAAAACCTCGCAGCGTTCGGCCGGAACGAGCCGCTGGTAGGCGCGGTGCCAGTCCGTGAGTGGTTCGGTCCAGGGATCACAGTCCTGGCCGGCCTCGTGCGCCCAGTGCCAGGCGTTGATCTGCCCGCACTTGGCCAGCACCGGCCCGTCGCAGACCGGGCACGTGCCCAGCGACCCGGGCGCAGGTTCGGAGTTGGCGCCGGCCACCGTATTCGCGTACAGCACTCCTCAGACCACCTTCCGCCTGCGATGCGTCACGGCCGGCCACTCCGGCGTGGGGAAGGATCCCAGGCACCTCCGACAGTTTCCGGCCGGGGACGCGTATCTGTGTTGGGAATCGCTCGATCTCAGATTTCGGGTGGTCTATCTGAGATGTGTTCTGAGGTTGGTGGGGCAGTTGCGACTGGTGTGTGACGCGTCAGGCGCGCGTCAGCCGTCAATCGGGTCGAGCGGAACGTCGACGAGTTCATCGAATCGCGGTGTCGCATGTCGGCGCGCTGCTTCACTCGAAGCTGATCACCAAGTGCCCTACAGCAACGGCCGGATACGCAGCCCGAGACACTCGTCGATGGCACTTCGCCGTGGAGGCCGGCGCAGGCGGATCATCCCCGCGTCCGCGGGGAGCAGCCGAGCCGGGGAAGGTCCGGGATCGAGTGGTGCGGATCATCCCCGCGTCGGCTGGGAGCACGCAGGCCGACCTGAACTGAGGCAGCTTCTGACCGGTCATCCCCGATGGTAGCGAGCAGTCGTGGTCTTGCGTCGAGACTGGGGGCGGTGGACGACTCGTGGCCGGGCTGGCGCAAGCGGTGCGGGGTTGTTGTTCTCGTCGACGACACCGAAGCCGACGTGGCGCAGAGCGTTGGTCAACTGCCCGCTGCGGAGCAGCTGTGCCGCGGCAGGGTCGACCAAGGCGGCGTCGAGAGTCTCGGTGAGCCGCTCCACGGTTTGGCCGGTGAGCCGGCGGTCGGAGGCTGCCCTTGAGCGGGCGACCTGCACGAGGTGAGCGACGAGATCGTGGCGCTGACGCGTGAGTTCGCGCCGACGTGCGCTGTCGGTCGACAGGTAGGTCTCGCGTAGCTGCTCACCCAGCTCTGTGAGCGCGTGGACACCGTCCGGGTCAACGCGGACGAGCTGGTTGGCAAGCCAGGCCGCGATGGTGGTCTTGCGTAGCATCCGGATGGTGGCGGCCGCGTGACCATCCCCTTCCCCGACTGCCTTCGCGAGTTCGTCGCGCGCTGCGATGAAATGCTCGGGCTGCGGCCCGTAAAGCTCGACCAGCGCGGCGTCGGTGTCCACCACTCCACGATGTGCGAAAGCCGTTGGGCGAGCAACGCCGACCGGCGCTGAACGGTCGGTCGCCGGAGGTGGGCTAGATACGCAACAGCCGGGCGATCAGTCGTCGCCTGGCTCCTGGATCCACTTCGGCAGCTACCGCTCTAGCGTCATAAAGCCGGCAGCTCGGTCGCGCTTCGCCGGGATCGAGATGTTCGTGTCGCCCGGGCGTCTAAGGGGCAGCGTCGTAGATGCGAGTCTCGAAGGCGATGTCAACCAGGGTGCTCGCTGAGCCGTGAGGCACGAAGAAGGCCGGCTGTTCACATCCGCCGGTATCGATCCATCCGCTCGTCGCGGTCGTCAGGTTCGTTGCGTCTGACGCGGTCGCGGTGTCTGGCGTGTCCGAGTAGTACATCGTTCCGACGGTGACCTTTTGGCCGAGGGTGCGCCAGTGGGTCCTCATGGCTCGGGAGGCGCACCCGTTCATCGTGAGAGGGAAGTTCGCGATGTAGTTGGGCCGGTCCGAGAACGCTCGAAATGTGCCAGACATTGATGCCTCAGTCGCAGATGGCCGGAACTTGGCCATGGACCACTGGTTGGTGGTGGCCACGGTCTGGGGCAAAGACGCCAGCGACGTCTGTGCCGACGGGGATGGCTGGGGTGCAGGTGTGCTGGTCGAGACGGCCGGGGGAGTCACGGCCTGGGTGGTGGGTTGGTGCGACGTCGACGCCTGCCTGTCGTGGAGAAGGCCTGCGCCGAGAGCGGCCACGACTGCGACCGCCGCGGCAGCGCCGGCAGGGACCAGCCATCGCCTGCGGTGGTTGCCGGCAGTCGAACCGTTCGCCAGCCCGGCAGGTTGGTGGGTGGGCTGGGTGAGGAGCAGCGTGCCGATAGGCCTCCATGTCTCGGCCAGCACCGTGGTGATCGCATCCGGGGACGTCGGCGTCGTTGCGTCAGCGATCAGGTCGGCCGCAGATGGCCGATCGGCTGGATCGGGAGAGAGAGCCGCTCGCACACGCCCGGCAAGTGACTCCGGAACTGCGGTCAGATCAGGCAGGCCAGCCAGGACCCGCTGGGCGATCTCAGGTGCCGATCCCGAACCGAATGGCGACTTCCCGGTGGCGGCGTACGCGACGGTTGCTCCCCAGGCCCACACGTCTGCAGCCGGCCCGATCCTGTCTCCGCGGAGTTGCTCCGGAGCCATCCAGCCGGGCGACCCGACAACTGTGCCCGGCGCGGTCAGTGCGGTCGCGTCGGCGTGATGGGCGATCCCGAAGTCGATGAGCCGCGGACCCTCCAGGCTGAGAATCACATTCGCTGGCTTCAGATCCCGGTGAACCAAGCCGACGCGGTGAATGGCTACGAGCCCCTCGGCGATGCCGGCCGCGAGCCCGACAAGCATCAGATCAGAGACCGGGCCGCGGCCGCCGACATGTTCTGCCAGCGTGGGTCCTGTGACGTACTCAGTTGCGAGCCAAGGTGGTGAGGCGTCGACATCGGCGTCAAGGTAGTGCGCACAGCACACCCCGCCGACCTGCTGACAGACCGCGATCTCTCGCCGAAACCTCGCCAAGAACGCTGGGTCTCGAGCCAGCTCTGCCCGCAAAACCTTGACCGCTACATTCCCGGCGCCGGCCTCGGCAAGGTAGACGACACCCATGCCGCCTTGCCCGATCCGTGCGATCAGCCGGTACGGTCCCAGCGTCGCCGGATCCTCGTTGGTGAGCCGCTCCATCATCCCCCCGGCCCCTCCTTTGGATACGTTGCCGCATCGTACTGGTGCGACGCACGCCCCGCCATCAACCCGCATCAGCTGTCGAGAATCGCCAGATCGCAGACTTTGGGCGCCCAATATGAGACGTGTTCTGAGGCTGATGTTACTTGTGTGACTGATGGGACGGACGAGATCAGGTCTCCGGGTTGGCGGATGGCGATTCTGGGCTCCGAGTCTCGTGGTTCCCCGCGGGTGTGATCGTGCTCCGCAGTCCCAGGACCCACACGAAAGCGGGCGACCTAGATGAGCGGGACGAAACGCTCGATGACGAAGCACACCACCACCGACCCATCGGAACCGGTCAGCACGTGGTGCCGTCCGACCTCTGGGAGGCCGGACAAGGCGTTCGTCGTGGCCGACCCACTTTGGTGAAGAGGAGACATGAGATGGGCAACGAACTGGCGGAGGACGAGCCGCGAGTGCGGCCGACGCTCGGGCTGACATTCGCCCTACTGAAGATCGATCGACACTTCGTTCCCGCGCTTCGGCGCGCAGAGATCCTGCTCGGCCTGGCTGCAGCCAGCTGTGGGTGTTTTCTGGCCAGGGCAACTCACGGAGACGGGACCTACTTCGTGTGTGCTGCGATCGTGCTCGGCCTGGCCGCCGCCGGCTTGCTGTACCGCCTGACGCGCATTGCCCGTAGGCACCGCCAAGCCAGGAGCGATGCCTTCATCGATTGGGTAGGTGACGTCAAACGCACAAAGACACCTGCGCAAGGAAGGGCCGCTGACGTTGAGAGTCGCTAAGTCTTAGATCCGGGCGCGGAGCTGGCGGAGCACGCTTGACGTCGAACGTTCCGCCGGCGCGGCTGGTCGGGTTTACACGAGGTTGCTGACGGGACAGCTGGCCATGATCGCGGGCACTGGCGAGTTGGCCTTGACAACGGCTGCGGTGGCGGGGGAGATGAGGTTCAAGAGTGCCTCGGCGTCGGCCAAGCGGTCGTGCAGACCGGTTCGGGTGGAGAAGACGGGTTCGTTGTGGGCGAGCCGGTTGCGGAACTTGTTGATGCGGGAAACGAGCTCGTGCACGGCGGCTCGCTGGGGTGACCCGGCGAACGCACGTGACAGCATCGGGTTCCAAAACAGGGCGGTGCGAGGGTGGTCGGTCATCTTGGTCCAGAACCCGAAGGTCATGGCAGCGACGACTTTGCCGTGCTGCGGGTTGGAACCCAGCCCGCGGCGCGCATCGACGAGTGCCTGCTGGCTGCGGCGGTTCAGCTCGGCCTGCTTCCGTACGGCGGCCTGAATGCCTTGGGTCCGGGTGAACAGATCGCTGGCGGGGTCGACCGCCCAGTCCGGGTAGCGCGCTGAGAGCTGGCGGTCATACGCGTTGCGCAGGGCGACCTCCAGGTGGCAGGTGTCGCTGAAGGCGGCCGCTGCGAGTCTGGAGTTCCAGAAGTAGAGTTCGATTGCGACGGCGATGTCCCCGTTGCAGTGGCTCAGATACCGGTCCGCGCGGGGCTGGCTGAGCCAGCTCTCGAACTCGCCGTGGGAGAGTGCAGGTTGAACAGGTGGTTGCACCCCGGGTAGAGTAGCGGTATCGCCCCGCGGATTAACTGCCCTCTGGCCAACTTTGATGTTGTGTTAGGCACCGCGGGGCTTAGCTATGTCTCCGGCCGGCCCGGCGGCCTCTGAACATGGCGATCGCCCCAGAGCACCTGGTCGACGGATCATCCCCAAGTCGAGGGGGAGCACCTCCAGTTCTTGTCGTCAGGGTCAAAGTCAGGCCTCATTCGCGATCATGGAGCTCCGCTCGCTCGTGGTGGGCGCGGACGGCGTCGGCGATCAGCGGGTCGGCAACGTTGTACGTGTAGTCCAGATCGAGTGAGTCCATGGCGTCGTCGGGCAGGTCGGCGGCGAGGACGATGACCTCTCGGATGTACCGGTCGAGTGCGGCGAGACTGCGCGCGTAAGTGTGCGCCCCTTCGAGCTGTGGAACGTCGGCCAGCCACTGCCCGTCCTCATGGGTTACGTGTACCCGGTACGTCACTTGAGACTTCATTGGAGCATCCCTTTCCGAGTGCCGCGCGGCTTCGAGGGCCTTCCTCGACCGTCCGGGGAGTCCGGCCTCGGCCCATGGCCGCCCTGTTCATGTCCTGGTTATCCCCGCGTTCGCGGGGAGCAGGACAGCAGCGAGGACGAGTAGACGTCCCAGGCGGATCATCCCCGCCCCTGCGGGGAACAGTCCGAACTGCTGAACGATCCTGATGGCGTGATGGGATCATCCCCGCGTCCGCGGGGAGCGCCCGAGGCACTGCGGCGCAGCCGACCTATTCCGCGGAACATCCCCGCATCTGAGGGGAACACGAACACCGTCTGCCTCCGAGGTGAGCGGACCGTCAGGCCAACTCTCGGCGCGTCGAGACGACGACGAAAGGCGGCCATGGTGATGACCATACCGGCCGGTGAAGAGGGCAACCGTTCTCGCAATCTGTGACTCGGGAGGGGCGATGCAGGCCCGGACCCGGCGCGTACCCGGCCTGCCGCGCATCGCTCACATCCCGCCGAGATTCCAAACCGATCATGCTTACGGTTTGCGTAAGTGACTTGAGGGGGATAGCGTAACTAGAAACTTACGGGCACCGTAAGTTCAATCTGAGGAGATGGTGGATGTCGAAGCGGCTCTCCATGGCCGATATCGCAAAACTGCTCGGTGTGTCCCGTCCCAGAGCGTGGCAACTACGCAAAACAGACCCAGCCTTTCCTACCCCGGCCGTCCAGGAGGGCAACAAGGACTACTTCACTGAGGCATCGATCCTGCGCTACGCCGCGCAGGCCGGACGAGGCATCGAGAAGAGCGCGCCGGTGTTCTTCCGCCGCCCTGGGCCAGATGCCTCGTCGGAGTTCAGCCGGGTGGTGACGAGCCGCGGGCACGCCGTCTTGATCTGGGAGGTTCCCGGAGCTTTCACCTTCGGCCTCACCTACACACCATTCGGGAGCTCGCCGGACCTCACCGGGGGTTCGTTGCGGCGCATCCTGGCCGATGTGCCCGAACTGGATTCGATCGTTATCGGGCTTGAACTGTTCGACGTCGACGGGCCGGAACTGAAGGCCGTCGATCGGCATGCGACCGACCGTGTCTACGAGCCCCAATGGACGGACCTGGCCGAGATTCTCGCTGGGCCGGTGCCGTGGTGGCCGCTGGCACTGCGTAAGCCCGAGGAGATGTTGGGCTGGCAGCCCGGAGCGGCGCAGATGATGACCTCTCCGATCGACGAGGTTGATGTCGGGGTGCTGCTGCGCGCCGTCGCAGATCACGAGGCCGGCAGCCCGGTCAGCGTGACGCTCACGGCGTTTGCCCGCGAACAGCGTCAGCTGTCGCGGGCCGAAGTCGAGCGTGACATCGACCGCCTGAGCGAAACCGAGGCGTATCGTCTGGGGCACATCCAGATCGCCGCGGTCGCGGCAGCCGGCGACGACACCGTCACTGAGGTACCTGAAGTAGTACGGCGCGCTGCGTGGGCCCAGATCCTCGGGAACCCCGACACCCTGTCGTGGAGTTGCGTGCGCGAGAAGGTGAAGTGGGACGGTGGAAAAGACTTCCCCTGCTCCTACGTCGACGGCTTCGCCCCTGACGCCGACGATGCCGCAGCGGCTGAGTGGCTCGCTGGCCTCGAGCCCGCCCAGGAGCCGTTGCCGGCGATGTTCGCAGTGTTCGATGCCGACCGGGTCGAGAATTACCTCGTCGACCCACGCACTGACGCACCTGTAGTTCGCTACAAGTACGACGCCGGAATCGCCGCCGCGATCCCGGCCCGGATTCCGGCCACCGCGCCACTGCAGGAACTGATCCTCGGCCAGACGCTGTGGATCCGCACAACCGACGGCGAACTGTACCCGGTGCCACGGCAGCACGGCCGCGGCGTCGCTTACGGATACGGCGGCGGAGGACCGACAACCCTCGCCCGCACCATCGCACTCCTCCTGGACGACATCAACGCCGAATCGGCGTCCGGTACAGAAGAATTGAACGAAGGACTGCGGCAGCTGGTCAGCATGAAGTGGCCGCGCGGCACCGCCCTGACCCGCAGGCAACTCGAGGCCGAGCGAGCCACCTAGGAAGCACGGTGAACACCAGAACGGGGCCTGCCCACTCGTGATGTCTGGGTCGATTCACGGAATTTGACAGGGGGTGCGGCACGTTGCGCCCCCTGTCGCTGAAGCCCCGCGTCCGTGCGAGGAACAACGGATCAACAGGCGTCGATTCATCGCCCGGACCCGTTCACGTGCGGGCCATCCGCCTCGGAGATCACATGCCGGCAGACCGCGCCGGCCAGGGCAAGGCGCCGTCTGTGCAGCGCAGCGTCCCACCGCACGACGCACGTCCGCGGGAGCAGGTGAGGAAGCGTCACCCGAACCTGAAGGTGGCTGGATCATCCCCGCGTGCGCGGGGAGCAGCTGATCATCGGAATAACGATCGCGGTCACGCTGGGAGCATCCCGCGTGTGCGGGGAAGGCTCAATGGTGCCGCCAATCGCGCAGTAGACGTCTGGGTCACCCCCGCGTCTGCCGGGGAGCAGCACTGGTACCTGATCCTGCCGATGGGATCATCCCCGCGTCCGCGAGGAAGGGTTCGAGGCAAGCTTTTGCGCGGAGCTGGTCGCCCGGACGTACTGCTGGTCAGTCGTCGCCGTGGCCGCTGGAGGGTTTCGTGAGCCGTGGGCCTTCTCCCAGCCAGATCACTGCTTTGCGGCAGGGAGGGCAAGTGGGCCGAGATCATCCCCACGTCCGCTAGGGAGTTTCAAGCGCTGCGGGGCTAGTGGGTCCCTGGCAACGAGCCATCCCAGGGCATCCGCGGAGAACACAGCATTCCGAAGAACGCTACCCAGTCTTCAGGCGGATCGTCCCCGCGGCCGCGGGGAGCACGCTACTTGCAGGTCGTGGATCTCCTTCATGGTGGGATCATCCCTGCGTTCGCGGGGGAGCAGATCGGCACCAAGACCACCGGCTGCAAGCCGGGACAATCCGTCCGCAGGGAGTATCAGACATTCTTCGCCTCCGTGGTGCTGCTGCCCGGATCATTCCGTGTCCGCCGGGAGCACATCGACGGCCTGGTCCAGCTGCGTGACGCGACCGGATCATCCCCGCGTACGCGGGGATTACGCGCCGTACGATAGGCACGCGCGAGCGGCGTGCACCGTCACAAGTGCGTCGGCCTGATCGTGAGCCCCCGAGTGTTGTAGGAGGACGTCTGGCCTTCGAAGAACTCGCCAGGAGTTTCCGGATCAACCCCGCGGAAGCGGGGACACAGTCATGCGGCCATTCAATGTCAGCTCAGGGGTTTCCAATCCGGCCACGGTCGTGGCCCGCGTAGGCCGCGGAGACACGCAACTCGCAATGCTGCCTCGGCACGGACCGATTGCTCCTCGCTGGCGCGCTGGGCGGCGTAGCAGGTGATGCGCAGCTCACGGATGTCGCGCAGGACGTCGAATCCGTCCCACTTGAGCACGTCGTGTCCGTACGCCGCGGCGAAGCTCTCGTAGTCCTTGGCCGTCATGGTGCCGAATGTGCTCAACCGAACGGCCGTGCTGACCAGGTCCCATTCGGGCGGTCCGAGCGAGAATCGCTCCAGGTCGAGGAGGACCGGCCCGTCGGCCGTTACTACGACGTTGCCTGCCCAGGCGTCGCCGTGGATCGTGCACCGTGGCAGGCCGGCCGGAAGCTCGGCGAAGGCCTTCGTGAGCTGGGCGAGTTGGTGGCGCAACCAGCCGCGATCGTCGTCGGCGAGGGTCTTGGCGCGGTCAATGCGCTCGGCGAGGCGAACGAACGGCGTGAGTGCCGGAAGCTCGAAGTCTGTCGGTAGCGGACTGGCGTGTAGCCGTTTGAGTACGGCGGCGACTTCGGGTGGTGTGCCGTGACGGTGTTCGGGAAGCTCGCGCCAGAAAGTGACTGGTGAGCCATCGATGACGAGTGGCTGATCTATGTCGGGAAAGGCTTTGACTGCTGGCACTTCCGCCGACTCCAGCCAGCGGGAAACGGCTACCTCTTTGGCGGCAGCAGTTGCCTGCCCACTTCGTCCGATGCGCACCACGACTCGGCTTGGGAGGCTGTAGATCGCGTTCTCACCAATCCGGATTGGCCTTGCGCCGAACGATGACAGGCCAACTTGAGCGCAGGCGCGTTTGAGCAGTACCTCCGAAGGTGGCACGGTCACGAGGCGGCCAGTGCGTTGCGGATGTCGTGGCGGAGCTCGGCGACCTCGTCGACCCGATCGAACACTGTGGGGCGGCGGTCCAGATCGCGGAGGTCGTCGGCAGCGCGGCGCGAGCGCAGGGATTGGGCGTCCTTGAGCGCCCGCGCGCCGATCACGGCGGCTTCCTGTGGATCGCCGACCGTCATGCATAGCGACGCCTGCTTGATCCCGCTCATCGCACGCGACCGAACGTAGGTTTCGGTGTGGCCGGCGACCGCGCTGGCCAGCCTGGATGCTGCTTCCTGTTCGGCTTCGCCCTCCGGGACGGCAAGGTCCCACAATGCGTGGCCGGTGTTGCCGAGGTGCTGCGCCCGGTCGTAGTAGTGCATCCAGTCGGGGTCCTTGGCGCGATCCGCGTGGGCGAACTGCTCGTCGGCCAGGCCGACCGTCCGCAGGGTCTCCTGCACGCTTCCGAGCTTGGCCAGAGCGCGAACACGGGCAGCCAGGAGCATGGCTCGCTCGGTCGCTGTCAGGCGACATGACGCATCCACGTTGTCGGCACCTCGCCTTCCTGGCCACGGCAGCTGTGCAGTTCGGCGTTCGACGCTGTGGTGCGCTGCCTGGCCAACGTGTACCAACCACCGGCTGTCTCCGACTGATCGGCAGCCCGAGGCTAGCCTGGAGCGATGGACGACGTACCGGCCAGCCGCGTTGCCATCGGCGTCTACGTCCTGGCCGCTGAGACCGTTGCCCAAGGTGTCGTGTTCTTCGATGACGACGGGCAACGTTGGGAAGTCGTGTCCAAGCCCCTGCCCCTCCGGCCTGACCGCTACCTTGCGACTATCCGCCGGCTGGGCGGGGAACGATCGGGCAACCAGTTGAACGCCGAACTGCGCGTTGGCCGTAGGGTCAACTAGCGCCGAGCTTGGCCTCGGCAACGGTGGTCCACTGGTACATCCGGTGGTCACGGTTCAGGTCGATCAACGCAACCGCTTCTACCCGGACCTGTGCCGTGTGGGGTTCGTGGTTGGCCAGGACGTCGAGCGCGTGCTGTGCAGGGCCGGTGGAGTTGGTGTAGCCGAGGGAAACGTGGGGACGGTACTCCGGTGACTCGCTCACTTCGCCGCACACGTCAGTGATCGCTGCCCGGATCGCGTCACGGATCGCGATCAACGGCTCCACCGGCTGGACCGGCAGCTTCAGCGCCTCCGGGTCGATCACTGCCGGCCCGATCGTGACGTCCACCGGCGGCACCGACGCCAGCCGGGCCCTGGCCAGTTCCACCACGCGATCGGCGGTCTCCCGGTCTACCTCATCGGTGAAGCCGATGCCCTGCATGGTCAGGTGAAGCCACTCCAGCGGGATCGGGTCGTACTCCGGCAGGTCAGCCAGTGCAGGTGCGTACTCGTCGGCCAGGGTCGCGACCGCCGGGGAGTCAGCGAACGTGATGTGCCAGGTGTAGAACGACCGGCCGACCCTCCAGCCGGGCCGCCAGTACCAGTGATCTTGGAGTTCCGTCACGTCGGTCATGCACGACATCTTGGCCCTGCCCTGGTCCACCGTGGCGGTGAGGTCGGCGTGGCGCGTCAGGTCGCTGACGTGGCACGCAACGTGAAGTCCGCGATGCTGTCCCGGATCCCAGTGGTGACCGCGGCAGCCGGCCGCGGTCCCTCCACGGCAGCCAGCGCTGCCACCTCACCTACCCGGCGCAGCAACGGCCGTACCCGATGCTCCGGCGGGGTCTCCAGCACCGGTTGCAGCGCCTCTGCCGCCCCGTCCGGCTCACCGAGCATCAAGTGTGCCTTGGCCAGCCGCAGCCGCACCATCCGCTCACTGCTCGCGTTGCGATCTGCCACTGGGGTGCGCTCGAAAGCCTTCAGACCGTCCAAGGTGAGCGCCAACGCCTTGCTGGGCTGGTGCGGGCCGAAATGGGTGTCGGCCCACAGGCCGGCGGCCCGACCGGTCGTGCACTGGAACGGCCCGCCGACCTCATCGGGGGACGGCTGGAGCTGGTCGGCCAGGTGTCGCGCCTCGGCGGGGAGCAGAGGTACCCACGGGTGAACTGCCCGAGCATGTGAGGATCGTCCCCGCGTCTGCGAGGGGAGCAGCCCTCAGCAAGGATGTCTTCGACGGTGACCGGCGGATCATCCCCGGGTCCGCGGGGGAGTAGTCATCGGCCACAGGTCACAGCTTCCGACCCGACGGATCATCCCCGCGTCCACGGGGAGCAGCCGTGGGTGTGGGAGTTCGACCACTCTTGGCTGGGATCATCCCCGCGTCCGCGGAGAGCAGCTCACTGACCTTGGCGTTTGCTTGCGACAGTCGGGATTCGTGATCAGTCTGCCCTACTTCTGCCAATGCGGTGAAGACGCGCTGTGAGGGCAGCATGCAATTTCTCTTCGGACTCAACTTCGACCGATTCGCACCGGTACTCCAGCCGCCCGCAGACGTTGACAACGGGATGTTGACTGTTGCGCAGGAGTTGCACGCTGAGGACAGTGCGGCGACGCCAGCCGCTTGCGTCAACCGGTGACCAGATCTACACCGGCGTCACAGACGCGGCACCCGCGGTCGGGAAGAACGTCCTGCTCGGGACTCATCGGTGTGACCCTGAAAGCACTGCGCCAACCAATAGCTGCGCACGACGCCCTGGCGCTGATGGCCTTGTCCCGCACGGCTTGTCCCCGCGCCTGCGGGGAGTCACGCCGGGCTCGACCTGGCAATCGGCGTGGCGGTCGGATCATCCCCACGTAATTGGGTCGCGGATCTCGTCTCCCCGTACGGCACATTGCGCCGGCTGTTGTTCGAGGCGAAGCGCACGGTCGCGAGCCGGGATGTCGCGGCGAGCTTCAACCCGCTGGCTAGGCATGCTGAGGACATCACTAGGGTCTCCGGGTCCGGGGAACACGTCCGGTTCTTGCTGCCGTGGTCAGCGGTGATTGGATCATCCCCGCATCCGCGGGGAGATATCGCTTGGGTAGGGGCTCCGTACTGGGGTGGCCCCAGGTGAGGCCGCATGGCACAGGGGGGATCTCGGATGGCTCCGCGTCAGACTAGGGAGCATGCTGTCTCGGCGTGGCCAGCGACGATGTCGTTGCCTGCTCAGTCGAGGTTCTGGGTTTGGCTCGGACGAGTCAACCCTGAGGTGGCACCTCCAGACGCTCAGGCCCGATGTGCCACCAGCTAGAGATCCGGTTTGAGGGCGCCTCTGCCCTTAAGGGCCCTGCGGAGCCAGAGGCCGGCCTCCTCCGGAATGGGCTCATTCTCTCCGGAACCCTCTCGTTCCACGATCAGGAGCGCGAGCCGGGCCATCGCCGCTGGCTCTCCGCTAGCAGCGACTTCGCGGAGCAAAGGTTCGGCCGCGGCGATGTCTCCCCGTTCCAGGAGCAGAGCCCCGAGATGGAGCTTCGCGTCGAGATGTCCGGCAGCAGCGGATTCGCGGAGCAAACGTTCGGCCCCGGCGAAGTCTCCCCGTTCCAGGAGCAGAGCCCCCAACTGGGCTCTCGCATGAGCCTGTCCGCCGTCGGGGGACACTGACCGGAGCATGAACCTCGCATCAGGCTGTCCGCTGTCCGCGGCTTCGCGGAGCAAGGATTCGGCCTCGGCTACGTCTCCTCGTTCCAGGAGCAGGGACCCAAGCTGGACCTTCGCCTCAGGATGACCGGCGGCCGCGGCCTCGCGGAAGAGGGCCTCTGCCCCCTCGGCTGCCTCAGCGGTCGCCTCCTTGGCAGTGAGCATGAGCAGCCCCAACATGACCATGGCGTCGACATCGTTGGCCATGTAAGCCCTCGACAGCAAGGTGATGGCTTCACTCCACGTGCCCCGCTGGCTGGCGACGATCGCCACGATGTTCAGGGTGCGAGCGTCGGCGTCGCGAGTTGCGTCGGCCCAGAACGTTTCCGGCACCGGGCGTGGATCGCGGTGATCTTGGCCATCGTCAGCGGCAACGAGATAGTCGAACGGGCGGTATCCGCGAGTGCGTTCGTCGAGGTAGCTGGTGGACAGCGCCGCCGCCCTCCCTGCGCCCTCCGGAGGTGTGCGCACGGCTGCGATTGCTGCGCGTACATTGACGCTGGTGATGTCGATGTCTGGCCGCGTCAAGCGGAGATTCTCCACAGTCAACTCGGCGAGCGTGGGTTCGGGGATCGGGCCTGGCCGGCCAATCCGTGCCCAGTCGACGGCAACCTGAGTCACGATGTACTGCAACGGATCTCGTACTTTCGCATCGTCGTAACGCTGCAACAGGTCTCGTGCCCCGGCCAGGATCTCGCCCAGCCCGTGGTGGCCGAAAGTCTCGTCAGGGTAGGTGTTGGCAGCTTCGGCTTGCTCGTCCGGGTTCTCGCTGGTGTGGTTCAGGTCAATCGTGAGCGCCTGATCGAGTAGCAACCGGGTGCCGCGCTGGAGCTCGCCGGCGATGCGGAGCTGGTCCCGCTTCTCCGAACGCAGCGTCGCCACGACTGTCGTGCGGCCGGCACGAGCAGAGAGCCGTGCCAGCAAGGCTGTCGTGAGTGGGGTAGTGGCGTTCAGGTATTCGTCGAGGTCATCGAGCCACACCACAATCGGATCATCGGTGTCAGCGATCCGGGGGTGAGTGGCGACCTCAACAACGCCGTCGTTCACGGGCCACAACACCTTTGCGGCCGGGTTGTTATTGCGGATCGCTTCGAAGAGTGTGCGGGTCTTTCCTGCCTTGGACGGGCCGACCACGATCACGAGCTGGTCAGCGCTCAGCGCCTCCGTTAGCCGGGCGTCGAGCTGGTTGGCGGTTCGTCTCACATAGGCGTCCTGGTTTTGGCTTTGTGCGTTGCCGTACGCCGAGCTCGTGGCCCCAAGCAGGTAGGGATTCAGCTGCGCGACCGCAGGCAGATCGTCATTGCCAAACACCTTGACTAGCGCGTGGAGCGGGCGAGGGCCAAGCGGCTCCAGGGCCCCGATGATGAGGTCTCCGCCGATGGTGTTGCCCGCTACATTGTTGACAGCGACACCCGGGATGGCAGGCGCGGTAGCGGCGGGAGCTACGACCGCGCCGCCGTGGGGTCCGGCGGCTCCTTGAGCCCCGCATGTACTCCCGTGATCTTCGCATCGCCCGCGATCCGGCTGTCCGCGAGTCGCACACCATCGGCGGTGGACTTGATGTCGGAGATCTCCAAGGTGGCGGCGACAAGACTCTTCACATCCACACCAACCACCGCTTGTGGGTGATGCAGCTGTACAGCCTCCAGCACGACTGCGGCTGCAGCTGCCAGCTCGGTGTCTCCCGCCGCGCCTGCTTCCTCCAGATCCTCAGCCAATGATTCCATCTTGGCCACCGAATCAGGGCGACGCTCTAACACCGCCACATCGACGTCGCGGTACCTGCCAGCGATCAGGGTCTTCAATCCTGCGTACGCTTCCTTCACCGCCTGAGCCGCCGAGTCCTTCACCCCCGCGGCCGCGCCGGCAACAATCGCCGAAACCACCACAGCCGTCACAGGATCCATCCCACGATCCTCCCCACCCCGCTCAATCCCGGTCAACCCCTGCCAGCTGTTCGGCTGGCACTGAGAGTGTTCTGTGACGTCAGATCTTCGTGAATTGCGACGGCGCCGGCGCGACCTCTGAACCGTCACCACCGCCCCCTCAAAGCATGAGTCACCACGCTCAGTGGGGGTCATCCCCGCATCCGCGGGGAGTGGCACCACCCGTCCGCGAAAGAGCTTGCCAAGCTGGGATCGTCCCCGCGCCTGTGGGGAGCAGCGGACCGTGATGCGTTCGGACGCGACAGGTCCGGGATCATCCCCGCGTCTGCGGGGAGCAGCGAGTGGTCTCCGCTCCGCACCGCTGCACTGCGGGATCATCCCCGCGTCCGCGGGGAGCAGGCTCACTGACCTGGGCATTTGCTTGCGAGGACCATGATTCTTGATCAGTCTGCCCTACTTCTGCTGCGAGTGCGGTGAACTGGCGCCGTGAGGGCAGCATGCAGATCTCTCTTCGGAGACCATCAGCTACGAGTCACCCGCAGCTGAGTAGCCTCCTCGAATGAACACTCTATGAGTAGTTGGCTATGGCAACCGACAGGGCGTCCTGAAGCAGCAAACCTGCGGTGCCGCGATCGACCGACGTCAAGCACCCCGCCACGGGACGAAGCCGCTCAGATCATGGATGGCGGTGTACGGCTCGCCCGCGCGCTCACCGGGCTGCGGAGGACGGACCTTCCAGTCTCCGCCGAGCCATACCATCGTCCAGGTCGACGATGCGTAGCCCGCGCCGGCCTGGGCGGCAACCAAAAGGGTCACGCGGTCACCCGTCGCGTCCAGGATCTTGAAACCTGTCAGCTGGACGCCGACGGTCCCGTCAGTGTCGCTGGTATCTTCCGGTGCGGTCTGGAGCCACAAGATGTAGCTCTCGAGGTCCTTTCCAGGCACCATGATGCGGCGAAGAATTGGGAAGGTCTTTGCGCCTGTCGTGTCGTTCTGGATCGACATCGACGCGAGGTGGTTGTAGGCCGCGCACACCGCTCCGACCGGCGAGTGCGCGAAGCAACGACGTAGTCCATCGGGATCCGTCCACTGCGGACCGTACGCATCGGCGCCGGGAACAGCGACCTGGTTCACCAGGCTCCAGGACGCCCCGATGATCGCGGTGCTGGGCACCGTCTGACCGCCTGCAGGGAGGCTGCAGGCGGTTGCGCTCACGGAATCGGTCGGCGATGGCCTTGCAGCCGGGCCGGTCGCAGACCCTCCGTCCGGTGACATCGGTGCGGGAGGGATGGCGGCGTGGTCGGCGCCTCCACGATTGGCCAAGACGATCAGCAGGCCGACGACGAGGGCTGCCATCGCGATAGGGGCGATCAACACCCGCGAAGACCTACCACGGTGCGTCCTGATGCCGGCAGATGCACGCGATAGCCCGCGTCTCTCATCGGTCATGGCCCGAGACTATCCAGCCACAGAGGCTGCGCGGCGGACCGCTTGATCGGGGCCACCGGTCCGGTAGCGGGATCCGTCGGGTGTGTGGGACGCCCCCGATCAGCCTCCTTGCACAATGCCAGCACGGCGGAGTCGGTTAAGGACGAAACTGTCCGCAGTGCTGATCTCAAGGCGGTACGGGCGGCACGGTGGCTCTGCGAGGGTCCCGCACGCGGGTAGGTTGTTCGCGATGACCTGGAGATGTGCGGCGACCGTAGCCGTAGTGCTGGCTGCCTCCGAGTGTCTGTTCCTCACTGCCTGTGCGGATCACTCACCGAAGCAGCAGGAACGCCAGGCTCTGACCGTGGTGGCCGGCGGTGGAACGGATGCGTCCGCGACGAAGGCTGACGAGGCCAGGCTCAGCGGGTCCGTGCGCGACCTTGAGGTCGACGGGCACGGGGTGGTTCGGCTGCTGATCAGTGAGAAGAACCGGGCAACCATCTGGGTCTTCCAGCCCGGCGGGGGAGCGCAGCACATTCTTGTCGATCCGGCTGTCACTTCGGCATCGCAACTGGCCGTCGCCGACGACGGGACGATCTATATTTCGCATTCCCTCAAGGGGATCGGGCAGGTCGCGAAAATCGATGCCTCCGGCAAGGTGACACCGATGGTTGGTGACGGCCGGCTCGGGTTCACGGTTGACGGCGGACCGGCGACAGGCTCTGCCTCGGCGATCACGGGAATCTGCGTCGATCCGCAAGGCCGACTGGTGTACGGCGAGGTCCGCTACCTCGACGCATCGCGTCAAGACATTGGCCTGCTCCGGCGGGTCGAGGCCGATGGACGGGTGACAACCATCGCAGGGCGGTCAGCCCCATTGAGCGACGACGACTATCCGGGCGCCATCGCGCGTTCGGTGGCGCCACCCGCCGGGACCAAGGCTCTCGCCTGGCCGCTGCCGGGCATCTTTCAGTTGCGGAGCCTGGCTGCCGGTGACGACGGCACGATCTTCTTGGAGTCTGATCGTGGTGTGCTTGCCGTAGCTCTGGACGGAACCATCCACGCGGTCGCCCGCAGGCGCGATGCGTCGGGTGCCCCGGTCGCGGACCGGCCGTTCACCCGCGAAGGCGACGCCGCCGATGCCGATCCCAACTTCCTGCCGGACGCGGGAATCACCGCGGACGCCGGCAGCGTGACGCTGCCTGTCCAGTACCGCGGCGCCCAAGACTCGCGATCTGTCCCGCCTGCCTACCGCTGGACCGGGAAGCTGTCTGCCGGTGCACAGAAGATCATCAACGCGGCCACATACTCTGCTGAAGGCGACGCGCTGCAGCATCTGCTGCGCGTGGTGCGCCCAGACGGCTCAGTGACAACCGCCGCGTGGGCGGTCGACGGCGGAGCGATTCGCGGCGACAGCGTCTACGTCGTGATTACCAGCGAATCTGCGGAGGAGTCGCTGGTCGGGCGGCTCGACATACCTCAGTGATCACCTGCACTGCGTTCCCGACGGCCACATGACGCTCCGCGCCGGCTCACCACTTGGCGACCAATTCGCCTGGGCATGAGACTGGGGCGCCGCTACACCAACAGCGACGCCCCGGTAGCGGGCTCCCGAGGCAACCTGTTAGAAGCAAAGGAGTCATCCCCGCGTCCGCGGGGATCAGCGGAACTTCTGCCGGTACCGGTCGTAGGTCCCGGGATCATCCCCGCGTCCGCGGGGATCAGGTCTGCGTGCGCGAGTTGGTCCCGAAGAACTGCAGATCATCCCCGCTTCCGCAGGGAGCAGAGATACTCGCGGGGGAACTGCTCGAGTATGTGGGGATCATTCCTGCATCCGCGGGAAGCAATGCGCGACTGCCAGTGGCGATCCTGGCTGATCGGAGACGGGGCGGGTTTCTTACCGGGTGATCCCGGGTTGCCTGGAACACATGGTAGCTGTGCCCACTGACACCGCGTGGCTCACAGCACGGCAGTTCGGATCATCCCCAACGGACGCGGGATGCAACTCGGTGTGGACCCTCCGCGCGTCTACGGCGAACGGAGGTACTCGGGGCAGGCCCAGTACTGCGAACGTCTCCGGACACCACACTTAGCGGGCGAAAAGGCGAAATCTGTGGCTCGGGTGTCACAGACCGCCCCGGAGCCGGGCCTTCTCCAGACAAGAGGGATAGACCCATTGGGGGTCTTCCAGCCAACGGAAGGACAATGATGGAGGCACTTGTTATCTGTGTCGGCATAGCGCTAGTCACCCTGGTGAGTGCCGGAGTTCTGGCGTCGTGGAGCGAGGCGCCGTTCGGGTCCGACCGATTCATGTGTGACTGCCGCGCACCCGGATTCCACGCGGGCCACCTGGTCCGAGGACTGCAGTTGGTGCTGGCCGGTCTACTCCTGGCTAACGGCCTGATCCCGTTGCGGTACTTGACTGATCCGTGGGCCTGGCCCCTGGCCATCTGCTGTGTCGTCATGAGCGTCAGCCAGTTGATGCAGTGGTGGCGACACCCGGCGGCAAGGACCGCACCCGCCTCGCCCCGCCACTGACCTCGCCCCGGCAGATCGTCACAGGCGCGGCCGGACGCCCTTGCCCAAGCTGACACCCGTTTGGCCGTCAGGTCGCATTTGGACTCGGGTTGAGTGGCCCGTTCAGTAGATGCCGTGGGACATGATCTGCGCGGATTGGTCGCACAGCTCCAGACGTCGGGTGGGTTGGTCCGGTACGCACTGGGGTTCGCTGTACAGCCAGGTGGTCATCGCGGCGGTGGCGTGGATTGTGGCGATCGGGTATCTGGCCACGGTCTCCTCGATGGCGGGGTCGCGGTGGAAGACGATCTCGTTCCAGAACATGTCCAGGACGTCGTTGCCGCGGTCCTGGTGCTCGTCGGGGCACATGGCAGCAAGCAGCGGACGTGCACCGTCGCGATAGTCGTCGGCGGTTGGGTCGAACCCCGAATCCTGGCACCACCGGTTCCCGATGCTGAGGAGGTTGAGGGCAACCGCTCCCGCGTCCGACGGCGCGGTGCGCTGGAGCTCCTCGGCGCACAGCTCCTTCCAAGTCCCGAACCGAGCCTGGACAGCGACCTGTTGCCGGAGCAGCTCGCGGCGCATCTCGAATACCTCTATGGACTCGTGGGTTCGGCGAGGCTCGGTCCGGCCGGGAACGTTGAAACCGCCGTCCTCGACGTAGGACAGGTAGTTGAGCAGGAACATATTCGTCCGCAGGACCTGTTCAAGGACTCGCCGATGGAGCTCCCGCTCCGATGCCTGGGTCGGGAGCACGACGTCCTCGGCCATCCCGGGAATCACCGGGCCTCGCCGGCACTGGCCCTTGTGCCGGTTCTTCTTTCCCATAGCCGACGACATTACCGCGCAGACGACCGCTGGCCAGGGGCTAGCGAGCGTCTCTGAGTCACGCCTTCAAGGCCATGGTGGTGCCGGCGGGCCACGTGTAATGCCCGGTACTCCGGTCCTGGTCGACGGCGAGCAGTTGAACCTCGCGGACGGTAAAGGTCACTGCCTGGGCGGCATCGACTCCGCCACTGCTTGCCGATGGCATCGACCAAGGGGTCGGAATCGCCGGCCGCAAGTAGTGGCGCAGTCGGATATTGAGACTCTCCGAATTGCTTTGCTCTCCCGGCCCACCAGGATGGTCGGTAGCGGAACGCCAGCCACCGGATTGGCCACCGGATCTGCCCGCGGGCCGATGTCTTCTCCGGAAGGGTCGCAGTCGCCGGCGTGCAGCAGCACCCCGGGCCGTCAGTCCTGCTCGACGGCGTCGCGCACCTGATCGGCGATGGTCTGCGAGCCGTACCCGCGCAGCGCGATCACCGGCAGCCCCAGCTCGTCGTACCAAGCCTCCAGTTGCGAGATGAGCGCGCGTCCTTCTCCACACCCAAGTAGATCGCCGATGGCTGCCCGGCGGTGCGATCCCGCCGGTACGCCCGCCGCAGCCAAGCCGCAGCGTCGTCCACGCCGTCGAAGGACAGCGGCCGGGCGATCTGCCGGCCGTGGTCGGCCAGATCGGGAAACGTCCCGGCGCGACGGGCCGCGGCGGTCAGCGCCGACAGTCGCTTGTAGGCCGATGCTGTGTTCGGCACCGTCCCGGCCGCGACCAGGCGGTAGAAGCACTGGCGCAGCGTGACCCGCTCGGCGTACGACGCGACGATCGAACGGGCCTGGTCGACCACATCGGCCCAATCCAGCCGAGACACCACGACCACCGCGCTTCGGGAACGAGCCAGCCAGGGACTAGTCCATCATCCGCTCCTCGTTCCCGGCTGCCGGAGCCCCTGGGGACACGTTCGGGAGTTGCCCGGTGCTATCTCGGTGGACCGGCCGATAGTGTCGGTGCAGTGAGCCGCGCTATCACGTTCATCCGGCAGGTGACGTCGTCGACGACGTACCACCCAGATGGCACCGTGGACACAACGAAGGACCCGGCGGTATGGACGCTGGCCCACCGCGGCTACAGCGGCTCCGGCCGGCTGGATATCTGGGTCTACCCGACCAAGGCCATCGCAGTGCGGGAAGGAGCCGCGCTGGCGATGGCCTGCGGGCTGGATGAAGACGAAGAAGCGGTCAAGCTGTTCGACGCGCACCGCTACGAGAAGGTCCTCGAGCGGTACGAGGCCACGCACCCCAAGTCTCACCTGCTGCGGGTCCAGGCAGCATTCCTGCAGTACCCCGAATGACGCTGCGAGCGCGCCGCCTGGGCGCGTGGGGCGGAAGGTGGAACCATCGGGCAATGAGTGAGTCCGGGGATGTTGTTGCGGAGCGGCTGGCGGCTGCGTTCGACGAGGCAGATGCCACGCTGGACTGGGTCGAGGCGGCGAGCGGGCCGGCCATCGTGAGGCTGGCCAGGCTCCGGCCAGCCCTGACCACCGCCGGGATCGGATGCCTGGCCGTCGCGGCCATGACCGTAGCGGCCGGCGGCGATCCGTCCGAACAAGCCGACGTGAGCCGGGTCTGCCGCGAGGCCACCGAGCTGCTCGACGATGCGGTCGGGCCGCTCGCGGGGCGGTGGCGGATCGACGGCGTGGCGGACCGGCTCACCCCCGTAGGGCTCGGGATCGGCGACGATCCGCTTGATGCCGCGGTGACGGACCAGGCCATGGTCAGGATCGGCTCCATCATCTTGCGGACCGTCGACGTACTGTTCGCGATCGCCGAGGAGGAGTCCGTCATGCCCGACCTGCGTAAAACCGCCGCTGAGGCCCTGGACGTCTTCGACGAGCTCGAGGGCGAGACCATCCTGACCATCCTGGCGGACCTCCAGGACTCCTGAACCCGGCAGCTCAGGCGTTCCGTGCATGAGCGTATGCAGGTCCTGCACCCGGACAGCGAGTTCACGCACGTGTTCCGCGGGCAGCAGGTTTAGCCTGCACCGATGCGACCATTCTTCGCTTTGCCGGAAACCCGTTGGGACCAGCCAGCTGGCAAGCTGCACCTGTACATCGTGGCGCCGGACCCTGTCCGTGAGCTCGCGGCCAAGTACCACGAAGTGATGCATGCGCATGGGGACTTGGTGAGTCTTCAGCCCTTGGAGTGGCTGCACATGACCGTCCAGATGCTCCAGGCCTACACGAGCCGCGGCGCCGCGAGAACCGGCTTGATGGACGAGGAGTCTTTGCAGCATCGGCTGAGGACCGAGCTGGGCGGATTCGAGCCGTTCGACGTCACGGTTGGACCGGCCGTGGTCGGGGTGCACGCCGTGTCGTTGTGGTCGCCGCCGCCCGCGGCCGCGTTCACCGAACTGGTCGCGCGTTGCCGTGCGGCGGTCGGCAATGCCTTCGGCGAGCAGGTGCTGGCAGGCCCTCCGAAACAGCCCCACATCACGATCGGCTACGGCCGCACCGCAGGCGATTCCGACGCGCTGATCCGGTCGGTGAAGGACGTATGGGCGGCGCCGGTCACGTTCACCGTTCCAGCCGTGGAGCTGGTCGCGGTCACGCAAGATCCGGTGGAAGGCCGCTACAGCTGGAGCCGCCTGGACCACATCGAGCTGCCACCGGCGGGAAATGCGGCCCGAGCGGCAGGACCGCTACCTCGCTGAACACCGCTACGCCTGTAGACCGGTCAACCGCCTCCGGCACATCCCCACCACCTCGGTACGGGGCCGGGGTGTTCTCAGTCCAGCTGGGCGGGGTCGAGGACGGTCACCACGGCATCGTGGTCGCTCCAAGGCGCGGTGGCGGCGGTGCGGTAGCCGGTCAGAGCAGGGAGCAGCGCCTTGGTGATGTGGACCTGGTCGGTACGGACCTTTCCGATGTGCCCGGTCCAGGCCCGCAGGCCCGGGTCGCTGTGCTTGTCGGCGAGGTGGGCGGCGACGTCGACGAGGTCACCGCGGGCCAGGACCTGGCCGACGATGTGGTTAGCGCGCAGGACCGGATCACCGGGGACGGTGCGGGCAGAGCGGTCGTGGGCCGGGACCTCGTCCCAGGGTGGTTCGGTGTCGCCGGGCGGGATGTGGTTGATATCGCCGCCGATCAGCCCATACCCACCGGTCTTGTGCGCGCGCCCGATCAGAACCTGGGCTTCCTGGGCGGCGGTGTCGGCCGAGTACGGGGACAGGTGCGCCGAGATGACCGCCAGTGGTCTGGGAAGGCCGGGGACGGTGATGGTGAGTTCGGCGTGGCCATGCAGGCTGGTGTGGTTGTACTTGGTGATCCACTCACCCCACCCAACGGAGCCTTCGTTGATCAGGATCGCGGTGTGAAACCCGGTCCGGCTGGGCGCCAATGCGCCCCGCATCCCCAGATCCCGTTCTGCAACCCGCAACCTGGCCAGATCGTCATTGGCCCAACCAACAGCCTCCTGCAGCAGGAGGACCTGCGGAGCGACATCACGGATCACCCCCGCCAGTCCGGGCCAGGCATCATCTTTCGCCCCGTAGCGCAGGTTCACACTCATGACCGTCAGCACCACAACACGCTCCCCATCTCTCGTCTACGGCGTAATCCGGGCCCGTGCGCCGGCGATCGGCCCCCAGGAAAGGTGAGACCGTGGGCGCCTACTCGGACAAAGTCGACCGTGAGATCGAACGGTGCAACGCTGGCCAGCTCGCCGACGAGTTCGGCGGCAAGGCTGCGCAGCCCTGCGGTGTCGAGGTCCTGGGGATAGTGGCGCTCGATCATCTGGACAGTGAAGTGCAGATGATCCAGCGGCTGCAGGCTGACCAGCTTCTGCTCGAACGGGGCCATCGCTTCCTGGTACAGCGCGGCCAGCTTGCGAACCTCTGGCGGAGCAACGACATAGACCTGGAGTTTCCCGGTCGAGTGGCGCCAGTCGGTGGCAGCCTTGGTGAAGAACGACTTCACGCTACCTCTCCTTCGTTGTCCCCCGAGGGGGCGTGTGGGTTACGCAGGTTGTACCGGGGTCACAATCCTGGCGAACGCGCACCAGGCCGCCCGCAGTTGCTCCTGCGGCAACGCCAACTCTGTTGCCACGCCGCTGCCGAGGAGGTCGGGTAGGTCAGTGAGTCCTGGCACGACGAGCACCAACAGGTCGCGCGCGATGCTTTCCAGCCACACCTGAGAATGGGGCTGGGAGAAAGTGCCGGCCATGATCGCCGGCAGCTGGAACCGGGCCGGATCGAAGTCCCGTTGCCGGACCACCTCCAGGTCGTACGGCGTTGGAATCACGAGGTACAGCTCCGCGTGGGGTTCAACGCGGAGCCCCGAGAAGATCTGGGCGAAGCCCTCCGCCTCCAGATCCAGCCCTCCCGCGGCCGCCTCACTGGCATCGATCAGAAGCGTCGACGCGTCGCCGGGAAGGCCGGCGATCGGCCCACAACGAGCCCACGTTCTCTCCGTGTAGCCATTCACATCCAGGAGCGTAACTGTTGAGACCGGAGCAGGCAGGGATCGTCCCCGCGTCCGCGCGGGGACGGGTTCAGGGCCGTGACCAGTTCGGTGTGCGCCTCCGGATCATCCACGTCTCGACGGGCAGCAAGCGATCCGAATCTCGCAGGCATTGGCGCGCGGATCATCCCTGCGTGGGCGGGGAAACAAGTTTGATGGCCAGAAGGTTCGATGCCTAGGTGGGCTCATCCCGCGTCGGCGGGGAGCAGAGTCGATGTCGGCGGCGCTCGGGTAGAAGCCGGGATCACCCCCGCGTCCGCGGGGAGCGGGACCCCCGGCGTCGCCGAGCAGATCGTCACGTGCGGATCATCCCCGCGTCCGCGGGGAGCACGCTACTTGCAGGTCCTGGATCGCCTTCATGGTGGGATCATCCCCGCGTCCGCGGGGAGCAGCCGCCTCGTGCCTGCGGGAAGCAGGGACGAGGCGAGGGCGTCGATCAGGGGATCGACTACTGAACCGACGCACGGAGCGGCGACGACCCGGACCGCGAGGCCGCTCCTTGCAGCCGACGTAACCGTTCTAGCCAGCTGACGCCGGCAGTCACACGCCCACCGACAAGATCGTGATCGCACCCGTGGCGATGATGCCGTGCCAGCTGATAGCTGACAGCACCGCTGCGGCGCGACGCTCGACCTCGGCGTTCGTGTCGGCGCAGATCTCGAGGTAGGCGGTCACCTCACCCCCTGGCCCAGCGGCGGCATCCAGTGGCCTGCTGAGTGACGCCGAGTGGGGTGTGTTGGGCTGATGGGCGGCAAGAGCGTTCTGTAGCACCCGTACGGCGGCCGCGTCGTCGAGGCCGGACGTCTGCAGTGGAAGCTTCACGGTGTACTGGCGGCTCACCGAGTCGACGGTAGCCGATCGTCGCATTGCTCAATGACGCTAGTCGGCAGACTGGGCTGGCGTGCTGGCTCTGATGGCGAGCGCCGATCTTTGTGCCGGGTGAGCGCAGCGATATCGACCCGACCTTTGCGCTTCCGACTTGTCTGAGGGTTGTTGCTGTTCGGGCGTAGACGCGTGAGTCCGATGCGAGGTGATGCAGTGCTACAGTCGGCACGATTGGAGCGTTGAGCTCCAGGCAGTGAGCCCGAGACCCGGCCGGACGACCGTGGCGCTCGGGCTTCGCGCTTCCATGGACTGCAATCGGCGACAGTCGCGTCGATCAGACGCCCGGCAGGTCCGGGCCCGGGCCTTGGCCGAATAGCCTTGGCGAATCTGCAGGGGGAGTAGATCTGTGAGCCGGGTGAAGCAGCCCGGCTGCGGCGAAAAGGCCCTCGAGCGCACGCCCGCGCTCGAGGGCCTTGACCGGTGCCGCGATGGCCGGGCTGCTATCGACGCACTCCGCGAGTGAGGCCGTCGAGTAGCTCGGCGTCCCATTGAACCGGGTCGACCCCAGCGGGTGGGACGCACGCCACGACCGCCAGCAGAGCTCGCAGCCTGCGGATCACATCCGCGGTGTGCATGTCAGGTCTGACGGCCGAGTGTCGGCAGCGTCGCATCATCGGTTCCCCTCCCCCCGCGGGCCTATCGGTATCCAGCCCGGCATCGTTACAACGGCCGAATGGCAGATTCGCGCGGGGTGGCATCCGTCTGGGGGCGGTGGTCGCCGACGCCGGGCACGGTGGCTCGATGGTTTCCGCGGTCCCCGTCCAGACCGAGCTGGGCGGGGACCGCAAGGGGGGAGGACAGCGTACGGCAGATTGGGAGCGGCGGTCACTGGCTGATGGCGGATCATCACGGGGATCGGCGGCCGCCTCTGGCCGGCTAAGAACCGCAGCGGCGTGCGCCCGGATCTTTGCCGTGTCCACGCACCCGGCTTCGCCAAGTGCGTGCAAGTCTCCCCTGGGCGGGGCCGGGCGCAGGGACGTGTGTCGTGGTTCCCCGTGCTGGGCTCTAGTCCGTGCCGCCTTGCTCCGCTGCCGTGATTGTGCTGGGCAGCTCCGCGTCGACCGTCCGGTTAGGTCCGGGGGAGGAGTGCGTCAAGGACCTCGATGGTTGCTGCTGGGTTCGTTGTGTGGTGCACGGTGTGGATGCCCAGTCTCTCGGCTGGCGGCAGGTTCTCCGCGTGATCGTCCACGAAGACACATTGCGGTCCGGTGAGCCCCAGTGCGTCGAGGGTCCGCTCGTAGATGAGCGGACTCGGCTTCCGTATTCCTTCTCGTTCGGACAGGACAACGGCGTCGAAGAAGTCCGTCCACAGTCCCTTGTCCGCATAGGGGTTGTAGGGTTCGAGGCCGAAGCTGTTGCTGAGCATGGCGACCTTGATACCTGCCGCGCGAGCTCGCTTGGCTGCGGCAACGATCTGTGGCTCGGGGCGAAGGTTGGCCAGGGCGCGGCGCATCAGGTCGGTGGGGTCGATGCCGAGGATGCCGCCGATGACCTGGTTCCAGTCCTCCTGGGTGGCTTCACCGACCTCGAGCGCGGCGTAGACGGCGACGCCGTCGGGATGGTCTTCCAAGGCTGCGAAGTAGGCGCCCGGCGACAGGTTTTCTGATCTCTCGAAGGCTTCCCCGTTCAATCGCATTCGGGTTGTGAGCACGCCGCCAAAATCGAGAATCAGGCCGTCGTAGTGGGTTGCTCGCACCGCGGTCTCCCTGTGATCTGCCGATTGGTGAACCGGCGACGGGCAAGTTTCAGTATGCGGCCCGGGCGCGGCGTACGCGCGCCGCCGCGGTTCGCGGGACGGCGAGCGGCAGTTGGCTATGCCGGGGCGCAGGCGCCTCACCGGGCGTTGAGATGGCGGCACAGGTCTCGCTGCTCGTAGCAGCCGGCGACCCCAGACCCCGCGGTGGACCAGAACGGCTGCGAACCCGAGATATGACCGCCCAGAGTGTGCCAGGCCAGCCCGGGATGGTCCCTGCGCAGCGCTGCCAACCCGGCCGTGGCGAGTCCGCCCCGCTGCAGGTCCTCGCGGGTGTACGGCTGCTCGACCCACCCGACCGTGCAGTGATGGCAGATCTGGTAGTCCACAGCGAACGCGAAGTCACCAGCTGGCTCGCTGGGATCGTTGGCGGCACGTTCGCGCCATCCGGGTCGCTCACCCGAGATCGTGTCCTGCCACGGGCTGTCCAGCCGTGGCGGCTGCGGCCAGCCGGCAGTCCGGCCGAGACGTCCGCGGGTGATCCACTGAAGGAGCTCGCGTGCCGGCCTGCGGCCCGAGGCTTGGGCGACCTGGTCTGTCGAGGCGATCAGCCAGCTCAGCAGGGTGTCGCGGTCGATCTGCGTGTGCGGGTCTGGGCTATTCGCCATGGGAGCCCAGGTCGAGAGTGCGATGAAGCCAGGTCTGGTAGTCGACTGAGATCGCGACGATCGGCACAGCGGTCACCTGCGGGTTGTTCCAGGCGTGCGTCTCGAGGAGGTGTTCGTGGAGGTCGTCGAAACGGCTTTCGAGGGTCATAAAGGTGAGTTGCCACTCCTCGATTTCGGCGAACTCGCCTTCGTGCCAGACCATCGTTGTGGCCGGCCCGAGAATCTGTGCGCTCGCAGCAAGTCCCTCTCGTACCGCGGAGCTCGCCAGCTTCACAGCGGCCTCGTGCGAGGCCGCCGTGGTCGATACCTGCCAAGCATTTGTCATTGCGTCTCCAAACGGACTGCTTTGCAGCCTCGTACGCGTGCCGGGGGAGGTGAAGGTACGGGACAGGGGTTGTCGTCCTGATCGGGATCCCGCCGGCGGATGCCTGCGGGTCGCACGGTTTGGTGAGCAGCTTCGAGGTCTGCGCTTGGTTGTCCGCTGCCTGGGAGAATGCGTCCTTCACTGTGCCTGAGGGTGGTCCATCGCCGCGTCCGCGGAGACCATTGCGATCCGGCCATCCGGCCGCCTGCACGATGGGATCGCGCTGGCGTCTGCTGGGAAGGCTGCCATTGGCCGCAGAACGTGGATGCTCGAGAACACGACTGTGCAGGGCGGTGCACAGTCGACGGGATGCAGGCGATCCCTGCATCGCCTGCAGTAAGGCGTTGTTCTGTCACCTGTACCGCGCGACAGCTCGCTCTGTGTCCTGTCGTTGCTGCTCCTGCACTGGACTCGGATGCAGTGGTCGCCCTAGTGCCTCGAGCGGGTCGGTGACGCCGTAGGTGATTCGGTACGTGACCAGCATGACCGTGGTTCTGATCCAGTTGGGTTCGTCGTCGTCCCACTCGCCGTCCCTGACGGGTTGAGCACCGAGCACCTGGACGAACCACAGCGGAGGTGTCTGGGACTTGTTCAGCATCGCCTCGAGCCGGTCAAGGATCAGCTTGGTCAGATTGTGTGAGGCCGTCTCATGCGCGTGCAGGACCGGTTGAAGGCTGGCCCGTAGGGTGTCGTCGGCCTGCAGAGCGGCAGTGGCGGTCTCGGCGCCCTGCTGGAGATAGCGCCCGGTCTGGTGGTGCTGGCTGCTGCTCGTGTGACTTTCCTCGTAGGCGCTCCAATCTTCCTCAGCCGCAAGATCGCGATCGGTCGTAGCTCGGACACTGGTGATGAGCCTGTCGTCGAGATCCCTGCCCTTCGAAATCCAGGCGCGGTACCTCGCGATGCTGCCCTCATGAGCCTTGCGCATCGCATCGGACAGAAGCTGGGTGGAAGCGGCGTTCCCGCGCCGCAACGCGATCGCCCACTCCGAAATCTCGCCGCTGACCTCGTCCAGTTCGGCGACCGTTCCGCGCCGGATCGTGGACGTCTTGAGGAACCATGCCGTCTGACGTTGGACCCGCCGTTGGAACTGCTCGAGTTCGGCCCGCACCTCGCGCACTTCCGCGGTGCCGTTGCGGACCTCGGCGCCCAATCCCTCGACATTATCGAACAGGTCGGCGTACTGACGGTCCAGCGATCTAATTCGCTCGCGTAGGTCCTCTTCAAGGCGACTGACCTCGGAGCGGAGATCGTCGAGATCGCGTGCGTCAGCGAACTCGTCGGGGGAGCTGTGGCTGTAGCTCACGAGGGCTGCCCTCCCGCTAGTACATCGATATCGAAGAATCGCTCGGCAACGAGCACCGCGCCGACACAGAACATCACGATCCCTGCCAGCACCCCGGCCCATCCCGGCAACACACCAAGCGCCCCCAGGCCAGCGACGACCAGGAGCAGACAACTGACCGCCGCAGCCGCCGGCGGCCAACCCCCGAGATCTGGTGCGCGAACGACCACGAACTGAAGGACACACAGGACAGCGCCGACCGCGGCAACGATCCAGCCCCACACCGGTACACCAGCGAGCGCCGCCGCGACGACCAGAGCCACGACCGCGACAACCTGCGCGCCGGTCAGCAAGGTGCTCGGCCTACGCCACCGGACAGACTGAGCCACCCTGGCCCGATGTCGCTCGACGGCGACCCGGGCCTGGCCGAGTTGGTCAGTGCGCAGCCGAAGCATCTTCATCGCGTCGTTCAGCCGCTCCCTGGCCTGGTCGCGGGCCGCGCTGCCAGGCTCCGTCTGCTCCATGGCTACCGTGCGCCGCCTGACCTGCGCCTTGGCCTCCTCAAGTTGCTGCTCGTGATCGACCAGCCAACCAGGCGGAACCGAATCGTCGTCAGTCACGCACTCAGTGTGATCGGGGCATCGGACACTTTCCACCCGACAACCCCTGTCAGAAACAATGAATCGCTGTCCCCGGCGGGCTTGGGAACGGGGTCCGGACAGCCCCGACCGCCGAAGGGCCACTCACACGTCGTGCAGTTCATCGGCGTAGTAGCGCAAGGCCGCAGCGTCTCGGGTGAACGTGGCTGCAAGCTGGGCCGCGCGGGCAGCGTCGAAGTCCTCGGGCAGCACGCCGGCGCTGGCAAGCTCGGCGGCGCCATCGAGGTAGCGCGCGGCACGGTTCACCAGTCCCGGCGGCATCCTGACCACCACGGCACCGGCCGATGGGCTGGGTGCCTGATCCGCCGTGACCTGCCCCATGGCGGACAGGGCTTGGGCCAGGTGGGCAACGGTGGTGCGCAGGTGCTCGATGTCGTCGAGCTCCCAGAGCCGGATCTGGATGGCTTCGGCGAGTCCGGCGACGCAACGGCCAACAGCCGGTAGCGGCACCGCCGCGGTTCGGGCCGATTCGATGACGTCGGCGCCCGGCGTCTCGTCGGCGAACGAGACAACTATGGTGCGAGCCACCTCGATCAGCGCGTCGTCGGTGAGGTACCGCCGAGCCGCAGTGGGGGAGATCCCCATCTGGGTCGACACCCACCGCACACGTTCCTGGATCAGTTCGCTGGCGGCGGCGCGGGACACCGACATGCCTAGTTCCTCCAGAGCAGCGATGAGCGCGTCGACGCGGCCGTCGACCCAGCTCGACCTCGAACCCCATCACGCACCGCCGACCTTGTCGAGCGCGGTGATCGCGCAGCTGAGCACGGACCGCGTCGCGCGTCGCGACCTGCAGGTAGCGTCCATAGCATCGAAGTCTAGGAACAGCCGGCGGCGGCCACCGAGCCGCCGCGCGGCCCCTGCGCGAGAGCAGCTACGTGGTTACCAAGGTCCCCTGAATCTCTGTACGTTGGCACTCGACAAGTTCAAGGTTAGGCATCGTTGGTGCCCGAAACAGCGACGAGCTGGCCAGCCTCGGTCACTAACCATCCGGCATCGGTGCCGCACTCGGACGTACCTCAGGCACGGCCTTCTGCGCACGGCCGTTGGCCTGTCGCGGAGCTCGTTCGAGCAGCTGCTCGGCGAATCGATCGCGGCCCCCCATCCGCTGGTCATGGGCGGGCAAGCCGGGCGTGTGCCCAGCCTCGCTCAGGGCGTCGTGCCGCGCTCCCGATCTCGAGCTTCGGTGGCCGCGATCTTCACCCGATCAAGCGTCCCCGCCCGGCAGGCGTTCCGGCGCCTTGATGGCCTCGTCGTACCCGGCCCGCAGCTACGCTCCTTCGTGCCTCGTTTCCGGAGGTCCTGCCGAAGACGGGTCTTCGGTCGCCGGTTCATGATCACCGGCGCACTCGGGCTGGCAGGCGTTGATGATCTGGGTGAGGTTGTCCGCGATGCTGCGGTTCTTCTCAGCAAGCCTGAGATGGCCGGCTTCCTCGGCCTGATCGATGAGTTTTAGGGACGAGCGCAGCCTGGCCTGGTGCTGCGATAGGAACGCTGGCGTGGTGACGAAGAGCGCGCACGTCAGGCAGGGATTGGCGTGCTCGCAGTCGGACTCGATCGGCAGGCCGCAGTACCCATTGGGCAGGGTCTGCTTGGCGCGAGCTCGGCCGACGCGGGTCGTCGGCGGCTCGGCCAGCGGATGGTCGGCGTCGAGCACGACGTTCTGGCCGTGGATGTCGATCTTTCGGGTCTTGGCCCATGCGGCGCGCACCGCTTCGAGCAAGGAGTTCTGGTTCTGCGTGGAGAATCCGCGGACAGGCGGGTAAAACCCGAGCT
Source organism: Kribbella sp. NPDC059898 (assembly GCF_042730855.1). Lineage (NCBI taxonomy): Bacteria > Bacillati > Actinomycetota > Actinomycetes > Propionibacteriales > Kribbellaceae > Kribbella > Kribbella sp. NPDC059898. The sequence goes on along the minus strand of NZ_JBHWKR010000024.1, from coordinate 42,090 downwards.
CCAGATCAGTCGCGACCTGCAGGATCCCGCGGAGCGCTTCGCGGTACTCCAGTTTGGGCCAACGTACAACGCCACGCTCGAGACGGGCGACGTAGTGGCCGTCGAAACTGCTTCTGCAGCCTGTCCCCTCCCAGATCCACTCGCGCACCGCCGTTCCGAGCTCGGACCGAGACATGGGCTCCCCAGATACGGACTCGATCCGTTCCCGGGCAGCTTGGAGCAGCTCGTTCGGCTCAACGGACTCAGCTGCGGCGTGCGGCCATCAGCGCGAGGTGATGGTGAGCGTGCGGAGCAGCCTTGACGCCGAGTGCCCGGCGCGCCTGGCAGGCCGCCTCACTCGTCGTCGGCGCCGATCGCCTGGTGCACCCTCGCCGAGTCGTAGAACGGCCCGCCGGAGCAGTCCGTGAGCCGGTCGGCCACGTGCCGGTTCGTCTCCAGCGTGTCCAAGCTGGAGAACTCGGGCAGCTGCTCGAGCGCGTCCTCCAGGATGTCAACGGGGAGACCGCCGGCCAGGCCCTGCTCGATGACCCGCAGGTAGAGCTGCCGTTCGTCGTACGTGGTGACGAGCTGCACGTACGCGAGCCGATTGCCGTGGCGTGTCCATCGGACCTCCGACCACGGGCCGCAGGGGCGCGGACTCAGTAGGCAGAGGTGCGAACGCGACCTGCTCGGCACCTGTCACGAGCGAGCTGTGTCGGGCCATTGTGGGACAGTCGAGGCATGGTTGACGTCACCGATCTCCTGGCCGGGCTGGACAATATCGAATGGGCCGAGCTGAACCATGCCTATGGCGACGCAACCGACGTGCCCGCCGATCTACGGGCTGCCTGCAGTGCAGACCAGGCAGCCCGGGAGAAAGCGTTCAGCAATCTGTTCGCGAGCATCTTCCACCAGGGCACTCGGTACTCGGCCTCGCCGCACGCCGTACCGTTCCTCGCCAGGATCGCGATCGCTGGACCGCCCGAGGCGCGCGTCGACGCGCTCTGGCTCCTGACCCGGCTCGCGGTGGATTGGCACGACGAGTACGACCTGCCGATGGGCATCGACACGGTCGCGTGGCGCGCCGCGGCGCAACCCCCAGAGGAGACCGTCCGGTGGTGCGACGACCAGCTCACCACCGAAACCAGCGACGCGAAACGCCGCGAGCTCGAGGAACTGCGCGAATGGGCAGCAGCCGGGAACCCAGTCGACGGCCGTGAAGGTGCACTGCGCTCCTACGACGCAGTACGTCGAGAGATCCCATCCCTCCTATCGCTGCTCGACGACCCGGACGCCGCGGTCCGGACCCGGACCGCCTACTTGCTCAACTGGTTCCCTGAAGAGCGAGAGGCGATCGTGCCGGCGCTTGGCGCCTGTGTCACGGTCGAACAGAATCCGGTCGTGAAGGCAACCGCCCTCATCGGACTGGGTCTCCTGGGCGCCAACGAGTGGACGGGAGACCTGCAAGACCAGCTTGAGGCACCTGATCCGTTGATCCGGTGGGCTGCCGCCACGGCGCTGGTCAGAGCCGGCGCCGGCCCGAACAGCGATCGCTCCGCGCCTAGCCGCGACACGGTCACGCGGGCGTTCACCGCGCTGGCCGACTTCGCGGCTGGACCGCGTCCGGAGGCACACACCGATCACAACGAGGGCAACCCGCACGCATACACCGGGCGAACCCTTCTCCTGCTGCTCAACAGCGTCCCCAACGATGACCTACTCGGTGCGATCGCGAACTGCCTGCGCTATACGGACGTCTGGCAATGCGACACACTCGCCGCCGAGGTGATCACCAAGACCTTCGACGTCCAGGGAATCGACCCGTCCCCGATGTTCGTCGACCTGTCCCGTGGACAACAGCAAATCATCCTGGCACTAGCCGACCACCCCGTGATCACTACCTTCGACAGATACGCGATCTACCGACTAGCCGAAACGCTTCAAGCGGCAGGTCTGCCAAAGATCGGTCAAGGCATCCGGGGCTACGCCGGCCTCCCGATGAACCTCCCTGACCTCATCACAGATGAGACCTGGCTGTTCTGATCGGCACGGGCGGCCACCTGCCGCTGAGATCGGCTCGGCCACGGGCCGATGCGGACATGCCGGGCGGTCGTATCGAGCTGGCGAACATTCGAGGGAACAGGCCTGGTGCTGATGATGGGACCCGGAACCAGCGATTCACCATGTTGACACCGGCCCGCCGTCGCGTGAGACGGCGCGTCCCACCCTGTTCTGCCGGCAAGTCGGGACGCGATGCGCAACGGCGCGTTTCCCCGCGGCTGCGGCCGCCCACGGGCTTGCCGGCCGATGATGTTGCTGGGCCCGGCAATCCGGGCAAGCTTGCTCGCGGCGTAGTGCATCTCACGTTTCCTGGACAGAGGTCGTCACCGTCGGACGCAGACCGAAAGCAGGAACCTCACCCCTCGAGGTCCGCGCGTAGATGCGGCTCGTGGACGGTGTCTATCCGTAGGCTCGGACCATGAGTGGGCGGAAGAAGGCGGTGCCGCCGGCGGAGACGTCCAGGACCCCGGTGCGCGGCGAAACATCGGTCCCCGCCGACTACGGCGTCGTTCTCGAGAGGATCAAGGTCGAAGTCCGGACCGCGCGGGTCCGCGCGCAGCACGCGGTCAGCATCGAGATGCTCGAGCTCTATCGCAGGATTGGCACCGAGATCCTGGCCCAACAACAGGCCGCGGGCTGGGGCGCGAAGATCATCGAGCAGCTGGCCAAGGATCTAGCCGCGGAGTTCCCGGACACCAGGGGATTCTCGAGGTCCAACCTGTACTACATGCGAGCTTTTGCAGCCTCCTGGCCCCGACCAGAAGTTGTCCCACGCGACGTGGGACAACTTCCTTGGCGCTACGTCCGGACACTCTTGGACAAGCTCGACGATGCCCCGACGCGCGAGTGGTACGCCACCCAGGCAGTCGAGCACACCTGGTCACTGGAAATGCTCGAGACACAGATCGCCCTCGGGCTCCAGCGGCGGCTCGGTGCCGCGCCAACCAACTTCGTCGAGCGGCTACCCGCGCCCGAGGCGCAACTGCTGCAACAGATCACCAAAGACCCCTACGTCTTTGACTTCCTCGACCTCACACCGCGCAAGCTCGAACACGATGTCGAGCAGGCCCTGATGGACCATCTCCAGGCCACCCTGACCGAGTTCGGCCGGGGCTTCGCGTTCCTCGGCCGCCAAGTCTCGTTCGACGTCGACGGCGACGAATACACCGTGGACCTCCTGCTCTTCCACACCCATGCGCTGGCCCACGTGGTCGTAGAACTCAAGATCGGCAAGTTCAAGCCGGCCGACGCCGGACAACTCGGCTTCTACGTCGCCATGGTCGACGACAAACTGCGCAAGCCCGCCATCCATGCCCCGACAGTCGGGATCCTGCTCTGTGCGAGCCGCAACGAGGCCGCTGTCCGCTACGCCCTGCGCAACAACACCTCGCCGCTCGCCGTAGCCAACTTCACCGATGCGCCCGGCCTGGAGAATCTCGATCTGCCCGACCTGGACGAGCTCACCGCCATACTCGAGGAGCCCTTCGACGCGGACCACACTCTGGCCGACGCGCTCCCTGACGAGCCCATCGACAACTAGTCGGGTACCGTTTGCCGTCTGATCGGCGGTCCAAATAACGGCGAAAAGACCCTCGAGTGCGCGCCCGCGCTCGAGGGCCTTGGCAGCTGCTACGACAGCCGGCAACTATCGATGCGTCCTGCGGGCGAGACGGTCGAGTAGCTCAGCATCCCGATCAACTGGGTCAACCCCAGTAGGTAGGACGCACAACACGATCGCCAGCAGACCACGCAGTCGGCGGATCACGTCCGCGGCATGTGTGTCAGGTCTGACGGGGCCGTGTATCGGCAGCGTCGCATCATCGGTTCCTCCCCCGGGGGCCTATCGAAATCCAGCCCGACATCGTCACAGCGGTTGGACGGCAGGATCGAACGCATGCGGCAGTCGGTACGCGGCCTCGCAACCGGCACATCAGGCAGCAGGACTCTGTGGCCGGACGATCCCGCGGACCGGGTCCAGACCGAGCTGGGCGGGGACCGAAAGGGGGGCGGCCAGCGTACGGCAGGTCGCGCAGGCCAGTAACCAGCTCACACAGGTCAGCGGGTCGATCAGCGCCGGCTGACGGCGCCGCGCCAACCGCGCGGGCTCAGCCCTGCGCCCGCCGTGCCTCAAACATTCGTCCCACGCGGCGTGGGACAAGTGCCGGATGTCAGGTTCGTGCCCCGCAGAACGAGCATCAACGATGACTGACCGGGTCCACCCGCGACGAGCCTTGAGACAGCATGCGCTCACCTGACCCTCCTAACCTGGACGACACTCGCGCACCTGAGACCGCTGCAACCCAGGCGGCGACCGCGGCTGCCGCCGGTTGGGGGGCCGACCGGACCGATCTTGAGCGTTGCAGCGGGTCGCTGGCAGTGGCCGGCGGAGCTGAGGGTGCCGGTCGGGTCGGGAAAGTCTCTGTGGATCTGTCACAGACCGGCGCACCTTTGGGCCTTCTTCTCTTAGAAGGACGCAGCAAGTGGTCGCTCGGCGGCAAGGTGCGCTGCGGCATCCCATGACACGCAGGCCAATGCCGAGTGTCGCGACTGCCGAACTGTGTCAGCGTTTGATCTGGATGAAAGGAATCAGGATGGGCAGCTCGACAACGTCGGCCCGGAGTGCAGGATCGATGGTCTCGGTGACGGCGCAGATCGTCCTGGAAGCGCTTCGGCTACTTGGCGTATTCATCGCGGTGAACGTGTTGACTCTCGCCTTCGTTCTCTTGAGTCTGGCCAGCGTGCTGTCGGCAGTGGTAGGGGGTCCCTGGGCACGTATCGAACTGTGGCAGGATCGAGTCGGCGAGATCATGAAACGAGTGCTCGCAACCGTGGATTAGGAACTGCCGCGACCTACCGTCATTCACAGTTGAGGCTGGGACCAGGAGCAATGATGGTGCGTTCTTCCCAGGCATGGTCGCTTGAGCATCCCGACGCCCATGGCAACGTACAGAGGCCCGCGACGGACCTGGTTCTCGAACCTGAGGTGACCCAGGCCGTGGAGGCGTTCCGCGCTCGGTACAGCGCCAGGATCGACGATCCGCTCTTCGTCCGTGAGCGTTGTGCCGAGATCTCGGGCGAGTTCGCTGAGGTGTGCATGACTCGACATCTGCCGGCCCGAACCATCGCGGGTGCACGGTTCGGCGAGGACCCGCGATTCCCAGGCGTAAGACTGATGCTCGCAGGGCACTTCGCTGCCGTGGTTCCACTGCTGTGGGATGAACACCGCGAGGAGTGGGCCGGCGAGGCGATCGTCGACTGGACGGTTCACCAGTTCACCGACATCAACTTCGGCCACCTGCCCGTGCCCTGGGTCACCACAGTTCGCCAATGGCGGACGCACTGGCAACCGATCTCCTCGACCGTGGTCGGTGAGCGGTAACCCGACGCGACCTCCCCGGCCGAAGACCAGTTGTCGCTCAGATTTCGAGTGCCTATCTGAGATGTGTTTTGAGGCTGGTGCTGCTGATGGGGCTGAGCTGACCGATGTCTCAGCATCTCGCGCCCGGTCGGCAGCGATTCTCGGCCGCCTGTCCTGCCATGCACCGGGGCCGCATGCTCTCGCTGCTTGCACACATGAATATCCCCGCGTTTGCTGCGCTGCGATCGGTCTGGTCTGGGTATGGCTGCAACTTCATGCAATCTGCTGACAGGTGGTTGATGACGGGTAGTGATTGGCCGACAACTCGGCTACCGTCGTGATCCGTTGGCCAAGGACCGAACGAGGGGAGTCGTGATGAACGAGAGCTTGAAGTCGGTACATGGTGTCGGTGCGGCGCGCGCTGTGAAGTCGGTACACGGTGTCGGTGCGGCGCGCGCGGTGAAGTCGGTACATGGTGTCGGTGCGGCGCGCGCGGTGAAGTCCGTGCACGGTGTCGGCGCGGCTCGGGGTGTCAAGTAGTTGAATCGGTGAGGCCCGGCGGCTGCGCATGCGGCTGCCGGGCCCACTGACGACCTGACGCATGAAACCTATTCACAACGACGAGGCTCAGCAGACGTTCGATCGTTTCGTACACCTGTCGGCGGCCGCCGGTATCACGCGAATCGGCGACGTGACCGGTCTCGATATCGTCGGGATCCCGGTCGCTCTGGGTTTCCGTCCATCGGCCCGCTCGCTGGTGATTGCGATCGGCAAGGGGATCACGCCGGCTGCTGCACGCGTCGGCGCGCTGATGGAGAGCCTGGAGTGCTGGTACGCCGAGTATGTCGAGCCTGACCTCATGGACACGCCGTACACAGAGCTGATCGGCGCTGCTGTCGACCCTGAGACGCTGCCGCTGGCTGTCGACTTCCCGCGGCGACTCGATCTCCGCGTCCGCCCTGCGAGCTGGCTGCGTGGATTCGGGGCACTCAGCGGAGAGCCGGTGTGGACACCGTACGACGTAACCTCGCTGGACTATCGCTCGAAGAGCCTGACGCCGCCGTGGCTGGCGCGCACGTCGAACGGGCTGGCCTCCGGCGCAACTCGGGCTGCTGCAGCGCTGCATGGCCTGTGCGAGGTGATCGAGCGCGATGCAGAGTGGCGTTGGCGGCACAGCGCCGACAGCCGTCGGATCGACCTCGGCACGGTCAACGACGACGACTGCTGCGTCCTGCTGGAGGCAGCAGACCGGGCCGGCATCAGGGTGGCTGCCTGGGATGTCACGAGCGCCCTTGGGGTTCCATGTGTCGGTGTTGTGACGATGGCCCATCCCGATGCGGGTGTGTGGGGAGGTGGCGGCGTCCACGACGGCTTTTCCTGTCATCCCAGTCCGCAGCGAGCGTTTGCGGCGGCGGTCCTCGAGGCGTTGCAGAAGCGGCTCACCTACATCTCGGGGAGCCGGGACGATCTTAGCCGGGCCGAGATGGCGCATGCGGCTTCGCCGGACCTGGCGACCGCGGTCTGGGCAGAAGCCGATGCCGAGGAGCCAACGGTTGCCTGGCCATCCGCTGCGCCAGCCGACCATCCCGAGAGTCTGTTCCGGCAGTTGTGCCAAACGGTTCAAGAACTGGTCGGCCAGGAACCAGTCGTCGTATCCCTCGCAGAGGGCGAGTCCGTGCCGAGCGTCGTCAAGGTGATTGTGCCGGGACTGCACGGCCCGTTCGGGATGTCTGCGCCGCCAAGCTGCCTGGCAGACCTCCATGAGTGAGGCCGGCCACACAACAGTGGCCGGCGAACGCCGGACACGCGACTTCAGGTCCCTGTGGTTTGGCGAATCGGTCAGCCTGCTCGGCGACCAAGTCGCCGCGCTGGCGCTCCCGACCGCGGCCATCGTCAGCCTCGGTGCCTCCGCGACCGAGGTTGGCGGCCTGAACGCGATCGGCACTATCGCGTACCCGGTGCTCGGCCTGTTCGCCGGGGCGTTGATGGATCGGGTCCGTCGCAAACCGGTGATGATCGTGGCCAACGTCGCACGGATGGCCTGCTTCGCGGGGCTGGTCGTCTGCGCGGCGTCCGGGTGGGTGTCGTTGCCCCTGCTGTACGCCGTCGCGGCGGTCGTTGGGACAGCGACGATCTTCTTCGACATCGCCTACCAGACGTATCTGCCGTCGCTGCTGACCGGTGATGATCTTGCCCGAGGCAACGTTCGGCTGGAGCTGTCGAACTCGGTGTCTCGGCTGGCCGGGCCGTCCGTGGGTGGACTGTTGTTGCAGTTCGGCGGGATCGCGGTCGGCTTCGGCGTGAACGCAGCCTCGTTCGCCGCGTCGATGGCTGGCATCGCCTCGATCCGCACGCCGGAACACCGGCCGCAAGGCGGAGGCCGGCGTACCGACCTGATCTCCGAGATCGTTGCGGGCGTCCGCCTGGTCTGGTGCGATCCGATCCTGCGGTCGCTGACGACCTCGGCGGCGCTGCGGAACTTGGGGATCAACGCGAACCGCACGGTGCTGATCGTCTTCATGTACCGAAGCCTCGACCTGTCGGCAGGTGCGGTCGGAGTCGTGTTCACTGTCGGCGCAGTCGGTGCGATCGCCGGCGCCGCCACGACCACCTGGCTGCTTCGTCGCTTCGGGGTCGGCCACACCTTGCTGCTCACCAGCATCGAGGGCCTGATCTGGCTGCTGACACCCCTGAGCCTGCTCGGTGGCGCGCCATTCTGGGTTATGGGCCTGATGTTTGTGTCGTCGATGTGGCTGCCCGTCTGGAACGCGACGGTGATCACTCTGCGCCAGCGAATCACGCCGGCCGCGTTCCTTGGCCGGGTGCAGGCAACGGCGCGCACGATCAACCTCAGCACGATTCCTGTCGGGGCGTTGCTCGGCGGCATCACGGTCGATGCTCTGGCCGGGCTGGGCGAGCGGCGCGGGCCGATCGTTGCCTTGACCCTCTGTTCCGCTGTCGCGGCGTTATCTCCCAGCCAGTTGTGCCGTCGCCGGATCCGCACCATCCGCACCTTGCCGCCCGGACCCGTGGCCGCCACTGATCAGCATGAGGAGGACAGGTGAGAGTCGCCGTGTTCGCCGGCCCTACAATCGCTGCTGCGGACGTCACCGCCGCAGCAGCGGTCGAGCACCGGCCTCCTGCTGCCGCAGGAGACGTCGCCCAGGCAGTGGACGAAGGCTTCGCCGCGCTGCTGATCATCGACGGCTACTTCCACAGCGTTCCGAGCGTGCAGCACAAGGAACTGCTTTACGCCCTCGGCTCCGGCGTCGCGGTGTTTGGCTCGTCGAGCATGGGCGCCCTGCGGGCAGCGGAGCTGCACGGTACGCCGGTGGTCGGCGTCGGAGCCATCTATCGGGCCTATCGTGACGGCGAACTCACCGATGACGACGAGGTCGCCGTCGCGCATGCTGCCGAAGAGCACGGCTTCCGGCCGATCTCCGTTCCCATGGTGACGATCCGGCACGGTCTGCGGGCGGCCGTTCGTGACCGCGTTCTCGGAGCCGAGGTCGCCGATCGGCTCGTCGCATTGTCGAAGGCGCGCTTCTATGCCGATCGGCACTGGGCGCACGTCTACCAGGACGTCGAGCGCTGCAGCATCCCGTTCTCCGGGTCTCGCGCGCTCCGGGCGTACGTCGAGCGCACTGAGCCTGATCCGAAGCGGGCTGACGCCGTCGAGGCGCTCGGCGTCGTCCGCGACTGGATCGCAGCCGGCGGCCCCACACCGCCGGCCGTCTCGTTCGAACCGACCAACGCCTGGGACAACTTCCGGTTCGAGGAATCCGCCCACCACTGAGGAGGTCACATGTCCGCCATCGACGTCGCCAAAACGCTGGCAGACCTTGCCGTGGGGGAGCCGACCGAGTTCGTCCGTGCCGACGCCGGCTACGCAAGCCGGCGGCAGGACGCCAGGCTGCTGTTCGAACGCCGGCTCGATCCGGTCTCGCTGATGCCGCTTTCCCTCAGCGCAGGCGAGGACGCTGCCGTACGCGCGGCGGCGATAGCCATCCTCGGTGTGCTCGACCACGCCGCCGACCTCTATCGGCAGGATCCCGCGGTACGGGCGCATTTCCCGGCCTATCGTGACGCCGAACCGTTCCTGCTGGCCGATCCCGGGATCCGCCCGACAGCAGGTGTCTTCCGGCTGGACGGCGTACTGACCGAGGCCGGTGAATTCAAGATGATCGAGGCCAGCACCGGTGGGCCGGGCGGGGTCATCAAGGTCGGCGCGGAGCTTCGGCTCTGGGCCGAGTCGATCGCCTCACTTTTCAACGTCGACACGCCGTCGTACGGCAATCAGCCGTTCGGCGCAGACCACCTGATGTTCCTCCGGTTCCTGATCGCAGCGCACCGCCAGCAGTTCGGCACCGAACCGGAGGGCGCGGCCATCGTCGGCCTGGGCGGGGAGTTCGCCAACGAGGTCGCGTTGATGGTCGACGGGTTCCAACGGCTCGGCGTACCGACCCGGGAACTGGACGCGACCGAGCTACGCCGCCGGACCACCGGCCGCGGCATGCTCGCCGGCGACTTCGAGGTATCACTGACCTACAACAAGCTCGACCAGGTCAAGCTGATCCGCTATCCCGCGGCGCGGCCGTACCTCGAGGCGATGGCTCACGGCGAGATCTGCATGCTGCCGAACCTGCTCGCCCACTGCGTACTCGACGACAAGAGCATGCTGGCCTTCCTCACCGATCCCGCGAACTCCGAGCTGTTCGACACCCAGCAGCAGGAGGCCATCGCCAAGCACATTCCATGGACCCGATCCGTCTCGGCCGGACGTACGACGGATCCGGACGGTCGTGCGATCGACCTGCCCGAGTTCGTTCTCGCGCACCGGGAGCGGCTCGTCCTCAAGCCCAACGACCGTACCCGCGGGGAAGGTGTCGTGATCGGTGGCGAGACGACCCAACAGGCGTGGTCGGCCGCGGTCGGGCAAGCCGTCCGCGGTAGATACGTCGTTCAGGAATTCGTCCCGTTGCCCGAGGTGGATGTTCCGGTCGTCGACGGGACCTCGGTCGAGTTCCGCCGGCTCAAGCACGGGCTCGACGCCTTCGTCTTCGGCGGCGAGTTCGCCGGCTACATGTGCCGTGCTTCGGTGGACACCATCATCAACGTGGGCAAGCGCGGCCTGATGCTCCCGGTGACGGTCGAGGAGCAGCCGTGACCGCACGAGACGACGTTTGGTTCCTCGACCGATTCTCCAAGAGCTGGGAGAACCTCGCGCTGTGCGCCGCCCTCGCCGAACGCGGCCTGCGCGCACGCATCGTGGACTGGGACAACCTGGCGGTATCAGGTGGGATTGCCGGCGCAGTACGCGACGGGAGGCCGGTCACCGCGCCGCGGCTCGCCGTGGTCAAGTCCCGGGTCATCACGCGACGCTCGACGGGCGATCTTGCGCTCATCTACGACGAACTCGAGGCGCTCGAGGAAGCCGGGACACGGATCAGCAACCCGTCGGCCGCGATCCGCCGGTGCCGCAACAAGCTACGACAGGCGGCGATTCTGGCCAGGGCAGGACTGCCTGTCCCCGAAACACGGTCCGTCAGCAGCCAGGACGAGATCCAAGCCTGCATGAAGGACTGGGGCGAGGTGGTGCTCAAGCCGATCTGGGGTCACGCGTCGCTCGACGTCGTCCGAATGCGCCCGGGTGGGCGCGGGATCGAAGAAGGCACAGTACTGGGGATCCGCGAAGAGATCGCGTCGTGGCATCTCCTGGAGCATCACAAAACCTTGTGCGCCCAGCCGTTTGTCCCGAATCCCGCGCGAGATCTGCGCGTCGTAGTGATCGGGTCGACGATCGCCGCCGCCGACTACCACATCAGCACCTCACCAGACGGCGCCGTACGGCACTTCCTCTATCCGCTGAAGGTCGAGCGGGCGCCGATCACGCCGGCCCTCGAGGAGATCGTGCTGGGCGCCGTCGCGGCCCTCGGTCTCGATGCCGCGGTGATCGACCTAGTCGAGTCCTCGTCGGGACCGGTGATTATCGAGGTCAACGAGGGCCTTACGGTCTGGCGAACAGTCGAGGGAACCGGGCACGACCGTACGCCGCACGGCTTCACGGCGCTCATCGCCGATCAGTTGGCTGACCTCGCCGCGAGCACCGCCGCGAGCAGTACGTCGGCACCGAAGCGGACCGGGTCGGACACCGGCAGTCCTAACGCTGCCCCGACTCCTTCGACCTCATGACGCGCCGCTGCCGGATCGATCCGGCTCGTATCCAACGCGATGCCGACGACCCGCGGCGCCCGGGCGGAGCACCAGGTCGCGGCCTGCTCGTGAATGGCGATCAGGTCAGCCAACGGCGGAAGCCGTCTTCCCGGTACCCCGGCTATCTCGGTCGCCCCGGCGCGGTGGCACAGAATGAGTGCGTCCGGGTCCGCGCCGTGCAGGAGGGCCAGAGTGCCGTTCGAGTACAGCGGATGAGTGAGAGCGCCCTGCCCTTCTACGAACACAAGATCCGCGAGATGGGCGGCGCTCGAGGTCTCCTGACAGGCGACGCTCGGGACGAAGTCCGCCACCAGATGGTCGGCCGGAAAGCCGCGGTCCACCAGGAAGAGACCGGTCTGTCCGGTGGCGACGACAACCGAAGACAGCCCGCGCGAGCCGGCGCTCCGGTCAAGCTCCAGCGAGGTCGTCATCTTGCCAACGGAAGCATCAGAGCCGACGGTCAGCGTCACCCACCCGGCGCCCTCGCGTCGACGGGTGGGCACTACTTCGAAGTCGTCGCGTGACGGGTGTCGCAGGTCGCGGATCGACCTGCCATGGAAGGCCGCCACCTTTGCGATTTCGGCGTCCGCGCCCAGGGCGTGATGCAGACCCGAGACGACGTCGAGACCGGAGGCGAGGGCCGTCAGGACGTCGCGTCGCAGATCCTCGGGGATCCAGGTACGCAGCAGCGAGATGCCGATCAACAAGGTGTCCGGGCCGTGCGGGAGCGCTGCTTCGATGTCGGCGACGACGGGGATGCGTGCCGTCTGCTCGTCGCCGGTGATGTCGGCGACTGTGCGGCCCGCGTGAGCCGAGTCGACAACGGCGACGACCTCGTCCCGGCGGTAGCGCAGCGTCGCCTGAGCGAGTTTGGGTCCGTGGGCGGCGAACACCCTTTCGGCGTGAATCGCGATGCGCATCTGATCTGTTCGCCTTCCGTCCGGCCGATTTCTGAGAACTTGATCTACCGACAGGAGGAGTACCACGATGCCGTACAGCGTGCATGCGTCCGTCCGAGATTTGCCACTTCCTGCAAAACAGGCCCTCGAGGGACAGAGGCGCCTGCTCGAATCCGAGGCATGGTTCAGGTATTGCGAACAGGCATCTCATGGAAGTCTGCGGTACTTGTGCGTCTCCGGCGCTGCTGGCGAATTCGTGGCGCTTGCCCCGTACCACTTCTTCGACGAGTCGCCGGCGTTCGCGCTGCGGCGACCGGAACTGCTACTCGGCGACCGCGCGGTCGTGGCCGAGCTGTACCCGGCGATCGTCGGTGTGCTCGATGGCGCCCACTTCCCGGTGGTGGCAAGCGGTCCGCAGAGCGTGGTCCTCCCATCGGTCGTCGAGGCGCTGCAAGACATCGCGCGGAGCGAGAAAGTCAGGACGTTGTCAATCCCGTTCCTGGATGGCGCGGAGCAAGCGACGATCGCTGCGGGTGTTCTGGAGACCGATCCTGTTCCATTGACGACGGCCGGAGTCTGCGTCCTGGACGTGAACTGGTCCGATTTCGACGGATATCTCGCGACTCTGCAACGTGATCGCCGGTCGGCGATTCGAGCAGAGATTCGGCGGTTTGACGCGAGTGGCAGCCGGGTGTCGGTGAACCACGGCACCGGCGCCCTGGACGTTGTGACCGCTGAGTTGCAGGCCGGGTTGCAGGCCCGCCATGGCACCCGATCCGGGGTCGACGTGCTGATGCGTGGCTACGATCTGCTGCGACGAACGATCGACGACAACGTCGTCACGTTCCGCGGTGAGCTCGACGGTCGACCGACCGGGATCGTGGTGTGCCTTCGCGATGGCGAGACGCTGTACGTACGCGCGGTTGGTGTCCCGCAGGGCGACCCGAACTTCACGTACTTCAACCTGTTCTTCTATTCGCCGATCCGGTGGGGGATTGCGAACGGCATCAGCCGATTCGTATTCGGCACCGGTACCTATCTGGCGAAGCGGATACGAGGCTGCCGGGTCGAGCGAAAGTACGGCACCGTGACCTGGCCCGAAGGGGCCGAGTACCGGGCATTGGCTCGGCGTCGCTCAAGAGAGGTCGAGACGGAACTGGGGAAGGCGGGATTCGCCCAGCCCGTGGATCCTGAGAACGTGTGAACAGCATCGCCGCACCTGCCATCCCCGAAACACGGCGGCATGAGTACCTGGCTGGCGAGGGCAGCTCAATCTCAGATGTCCGTCACGGCGAACCCGAGAATCTGAGATCTGCCGTGCGGAACCATCGGGGGAGCGGATAGATCTCGACACCGGGGCCCAGGCGGTGGACCCCTGCTGAGGTGCATCTCGACGCCAGTGGGAGTGATCATGGGCCGATGCAGATCAAGACGCTGGAGGAACTTCAGAGCGCCGACGAACGCTCCCTTGCTTTCACCCCGTTGGGCCTTGGACACATGGAGGCCGCTGACGCTGCCGAGTTCCAGCAGCAGGTGGTCAAGGCCATCGAGATCTCCAGCGAAGTCGCGGCATCGACTCGCGACGCGTTCGAACGCCTACGCACCGTCTATGCCCATGGCGTCTTGTGCTACGAGACCTACACGCTCGTCCACGATCACGCACTACTGCTCGTGGAACACGCGCTACGGGACCGTCTGCTCGAGCACTACAACCACCGGATCCCGCTCGTCGACAAGCGTGGTCAGACGATCCTGATCGAGGCCGACGACTACGAGACGGTGATCCAGGCTTGCCGTCGCACCCCCAGCCTGCTCGTCGGTGACAACGGCCCGATCCTGCCATTCAGAGGGATGCTGTCCCACCTGACCGGCTGGGCACGATGCGTGGGGTACTTCCGCGGGCAACAGAACCGGCACCAGGAACAGACCCTCGGCGACCTGCGGAACATGGTCGCCCACGGCAGCGCGGACCTGACCAGCCCAGTGAGCGCGGCCAGCGAACTGCGCGCAGCAGCCGAGATCATCAACCAGCTCTGGGGGTATCCGACCCCCAACGGGAAGTACTACCCGGCGCCACGGCCGCGGCACATCCTCGCCATCGGATGGGCCGGGCCCGGCAACATCCAGGTCGTCGACGCGCACCGGCTCGCTGACGAACCAGGTCTCCACAGGGACCGGAACTACGTGATCGTCCGAGCAGTGGCTGATGACCCGGACCTGTTCGACTTCGACTCGCGGTACGAGCAGACCGCGTACGAAGCGGAGTGGCTGTGGGGACCAGGCAGTGTTGACGATGCCGCGGCCTGGATGCTCGCCGAGTCACCGGTCGTCGACGAACGGGACCATCTCGACCGTGTCTTCGCCATCCGGAGTCATGCCGGGTATCTGGAGGCGCCTCAACGACCCGAGATCGCCATCAACGCCGATCCCGCCGGCCAGGCGGGGGAGTGGTTCGTCGTCCGAGCAGACTTCCCAGCACAGGCGAGAGTCCACGTCCGCAACCGGCTAACCACCGAGCACTGCCAGGAGAGCGGTGCGTGTGACACCTGCGCCGCCGAGCTGCTCGCACACGGGACATATCACGACGTGCGCGAGCAGCTGAGCCACGCCACGACACGAACAATCCACCGGCTACCGCCGGACGTGACTGTCCCGAGCCACCGCGCTCACCGCCGAACGCCGATTCGCTGACCCCGGACCGGCACTCGGCAGTCCACGATGGCTTCGGACTCGCAGACAACCTTCCGCTGACCCGGTGCCGGTGGCCCCGTGGCAGCGGAAGCTACTCGTCGCCGGATGTGCTCACGTCAGAGGCGTCAGTGAGTTTGGCGAGCGTCGAGCTGTACAGGCCGCGTGAGATGCGCGCCGGCTGTTTGCGAGCCCGCTCACGCTGCTCGGATGTCGGCGGGCCGGCAGCCATGGCCCGCAGTACCTCGAGGTCGCTGAGGCATTGCTCCAAGAGCCCTGCGCCGTCGCCGCGGTACTCGTCGACGAGACGGGGCGGGCAGCGGAGTTGAACAGTGGTGTTCCAACTGGAAGCCCAACGGAATGTCTTGTAGGGCTCGGAGGCGCGCTCGTTGAGCCAGTAGGCGTACCAGTTCCAGGCCGAATCTGCGCTGGTGTGGATCCAGGCTGACGCGTCCGTGCTGCTGCTGCCGGGCAGGTGCGAGGATCTCATGAGGCGTTCGGCGATCGGCTGCAGGCCGCTGCCCCAGGAGATGATCCGCCGCTCGGCCAGGGTGTTCATGATTGCCGCGAGCTCCTCGCGGGGCACGGCAGCGTCCCAAATCGGGTCGTCCGCGGCCGGCAGAGGCCAAGCCGAGTCATCGACCATCTCGGCGGTCAGGTTGTGCAGGACCTCGCCGGTCGAGATCTCAACGACGGCCAACCGGGTCACGGGCCAGCCCGCGACTCCCGCGACCACGGCGTTCGGATCCTCGACAAGCTCCCGTGCCCAGTCGATCGCGAGCTCTTGGGCTCGGCCAAGCCGGCTGTCCCACCACTCGTCGGCCGCCAACGGGTAGCAGTCCTGGCAGTACCGGCCGCCGTCTTGGGCCTCGTGGTATGGGGAGTGCTGCTGTTTGCCGCACAGCGCGCAGGTGCGGACCTTGTGCCAGGCTGCCTGCTTGTCGGGCGGGAGCGCCGGCATGCGTTCGGCGTCGTCGATCGCATAGAGGGGGTAGTAGTCCTTCATCGCGTAGTACTCAGCGACTGGGCGCTGGTCGTCGGCCGGCCGCAAGCGGTACTGCCGCTTCAGCATCGTCTTGGTCGCGAGCGCCGCGGCGGGCAGATTGTCGACGCGATACAGAGGCAGGCCGAGCACGCCCTGGGTCAGCCGTTGCGACGGCAGGAACCGCTGGTGGACGCGGTCCGGCATCGGGTCGACGTCCCACCACCGGGCATCCAGATAGGTGACCTGCGCCGGCACGGGGCCGCCAGGGCGCGGATCGGTAACCGCCACACGGAGTATCGCGTCGCCAGGACGTACGCCGTCGGGAGGGAGGACGACGCCGCGCAACCGGTGGTGGTCGTTGCTGAAGGAGACCTCGACGCCATACAGCGGAGACCAGTCGATTCCGTCCGGGTTGTGTTGCTGGTCGGGGCGTGGCTGGTCGAACCGCGTGAGTGCTTGCAGCGCCTGTTGATACGAGTCGCCGCTGCGGCGGGCCCTGCGTCGTGCGGCGTCTTTCAGGTACGAGCGAGACATTGATCGTCCAATCCCCGCGCATGCCCACGCCCAGCGCGGTACGAGCGATCAACTCAGTCAGACGACTCGGTACCGAACAGGATTAGCAACGCATCGCGGCAGTTCGAGCGAACCTTCCTCCCGGGCCGCTGCGGCGTGGGCGCAGAGACCGATCGAGAGCGGCCGCACACGAGCGGCACAGAATTGAGAGTAACCGGCAGCCCGGACAAAACTCGACACCAACTGCGCGCCCGGGCGGGAACGCGCCTTCTCGGCGCTCGACCGTCATCGAACCTGGTCCGGATGGGCAGAAACAACACGAGCTGTCGGCGGGGCGCTGACGGCAGTTCTTGTCTGTGCGGCGCTGCATGCTGGATGTCATGAGCAACGAAGACGAAGAGGACCTCGCCCTCATCCAGAAGATCCGCGACAGGGGAGAGGACTGGATACCGGCCGACGAAGCGGAGGCATTGATGGATCAGTGGCTCGACGAAGCGGAACAGAGGGCGCAGTCAGACGACGCCTCACAGCCAGCCGGCGGCACCGGACGGCGTGCGCAGGCCGCGAGCGCGCCGGATCTGCCAACTCAGCCTGACCGCGACGGACTACACGAGGACTAGGTGTGCACTAGCCCAGTGATACACGGCCCGAGTTACGTCAGCGAGATCGTCGTTCACCGCTGGGAGACGCGTGTTGGCGAAGGCGCTGGTCAGTCGTGAGTCGGCAGCGGTTCGAGCAGCTCGGGACCGTTGTTCCTCACGTTGTTGACTGCCTTGGAGACGGCGAACATATCGAGACCGCCGTCAGCTGGTGGCGCCATGAGACCGCGGAGCTCGTCGACGTTGCGGTTGCGGGGATCGAGCCATGCGTCCCAGTGATCGGGAGCGATCGCCATGGGCATGCGGTCGTGGATCCGGCCGACGCTGTCGGTAGCAGTGGTGGTGACGATGGTGTACGTCGGCACGACTCGATTCGGGTCGTCGTGTGGCAGCGCCTTGTCGTACCAGACCTCGTACAGGCCGGCCAGCGGCAGCGTCGACCCGTCCGCGGGCCGAAGCGCGAACGGCTGCTTCAGCCTCCTCCCCGCCTTGCCCACCTGCTCCGTCTCGAGCCATTCGTAGAACGCGTCACAAGGGATCAACGCTCTTCGGGACTTGAAAGCGCTCCGGTACGCCGGCTTCTCGTGAACGGTCTCGGCACGGGCGTTGATCATCTTCGCCCCGGCGCCGAGGGTCTTTGCCCAGAAGGGCAAAAGGCCCCAGCGGAACGCCCTCAGCTCGCGCGCCGGATCGGCGTCGTCGCCGGCGTCCGGCAGGACGCGGGCGATGACCACCGGGTTGGTCTTGGTCGGAGTCACGTTGAAGTCCTGGCCGCGCAGCTCGTCAGCGTTGTTCTCGTCAACGGCGAAACGCTCGAGCAGATCGGCACGGCTGGCGACGGAGGCGTATCGACCACACATGCCGTCCAGCCTGCCACGCCGAGCCCGCCACGCATCGCCGTGCCGTCCAGTGGCCCGAGAGCAAGGCGGGGATGGTGTCGATCGTGTGCACGGCGCCGAGCGGGCGGGCCGAACCTTCCGAACCTGTCCATCCGGGTCTCTAGAGTGGGTTGGACCGTCGATTGCGCGGCACCACCAAGACCGACCGCCGTGAGCCAGGGCAAGAGGGGGATCAGCATCGATGTCCGGGGAATCCGACCCGATCCACGTCTACACACGGGTGGAGGCAATCGCCGACGGCGATCTAGTCGACGTGACCGAGGCTGCTCAAGAAGCAGGCTTCGCGGTGCCGGTTGCGCTGACTCGTGCAGCATGGGCCGACTGTGTCGAATGGGACCCGGAGGCAGCCGATCGCTCCCCGATGCAGGATGAGGCGACACGACTGTGGGATGTGCTCTGGATGACCCGCATGGCGGTACGCCAGATCAAGGACGACGCGGCGATGGCGCTCGTCCAGCTGTTCCGCGTACCGCCGGTCGACGGTGCGCACGAGGCGGTCGAGACGCATCTGTTCGCGCAGATGGGTCCGGGCGACGAGGCAGAGCCTGTACTCACGATCATGCTGCCCGAGGAGGCCTAGCGACGTACAGAGTGCCGCGGTGACTATCCGCCGCCGGCTCGCCCGACCAGACGAGCGGCACGCTGCGCCGCTCGATGAAGGAGGCGCTTCCGGACAATGACACTGCAGCCTGAGCGGACCTTCACCGCAGTACGTGCTGCGTTGCCGCCGCCCAACGTGTCCGCATTCGATGCCGAACTGCACACCATCACCCACACAGCCGCGGTCGACCTCACCGCGCTGGACGACTTCCTGGCCTCGTGGTGGCGGATGGCGGTCCGCGCCGCGGCCGATCCAGCGGACTGGCAGCTCATGCACGAAGAGGCCGACCAGCTCACCGCCGGCGCCCGGACGCCCGGTCCGCTGCTGGCTCAGGAACTGGCTCGCCGCAGAAACGAGCTGGAGATCTGACTCGAGGCGCACACGGTCGGTCTACTCGTCCCAGACGGCTACATCGCATTCAGCCAGCAGCGCTGCCTCAGCGTGGTAGTTCTTCAGCTCCTCGGGGTCGAGTGACATCCGGGCAACCGCGGCCGCGGCCGACCGGTCGAACAGGATGATCCGCAGGGCCTGGTCAAGATCCACGTCGCCGAGCTCGTCACGGGCCACGCGGGCGAGTTCCTCCCGAGTCGCGGTAGAGATCCTCACAGTCGTGTACACGTTTCAAGCATGCGCAATCGGCGGCGTACAGGGAAGCGCCAGTTCCGTGGCCCTCGGGCTGCCGCGCCCGTGGTCAAGTGCTACAGCTGTGGTCCGCGGACGCGAGAGTAGACGCATCGGCTCGACGGGTGTGTGAATCACTCGGCGCGCTCACGGGTGATCGAGATACGTGAATTGTGGAAGTGGTCCCAGTCGACGGACAGCTCGAACACCTGATGCTCCAGGAGGCGCTCGACGTCGGCCGTAGCGACGAAGTCACCGTCCTCGAGCAGGTTCAGGACCCCCGCTCGGACGGACTCGAGATCCCGGCCGGTCTGTCGGGCCAGCCGCTGCAGACTCGTCCGGATCGCGGTCATCGGTTCGCCGTGCGGGTCGAACAGATCGATGACGGCTTGAGCGGCCGGTTCGTGCAGTTCCTGCCATCGCTGGGCATCCTCGGTGCGGCGGTCGGCTTCGGACAAGGACAAGATCTCTGCGGGCAGGGGAGCGGCGTCGTTGAGGCGGATGAGCTGCTCGGTACCGCTGCCGATCTTGGTCAGAACGCCGGCCGCCAGCAGGAACCTGAGGAGATCGCGCAGCGTCCGGACCGGCTCGAGACCGAACTGCTGGCTCCAGCTGTCGACATCGGCGATGTGGTCGCGGCGAAGCTGGGCCTCCTCGGCCATGACCTCGGCCGCGGTGGTCGGTTCATCAGGGCCGGCTGCGAACGGAGTGGGATCGAATTGTTCGCGGAGCCGCCGCAGTCCCTCGTCGGTGTATTCGTCGAGCGGCTCCCACGCGGTGGAATCCCAACCGAGGTCCGGTGCCTTGGGTGTCGGCATCAGGTGCCGGCCGAGTTCGGCCTCGGTCAACGGGCCGAGCGAGACGAGGGGGCGGATGATTGCCAGGGCCCCGTCGGGGGCATAGCGAGACCAACCCAGGTCGAACCAGATCGTCGTGAACAGCGTCGCGCGCGCGCTCCGGCCGGCGTTCCCCTCTGCGGTGGTCATGTCCAGGAGTATGCCCGCCCAGCCAGGATGTTCGGCGTAGCCGGACCCGGAGTTCGTGGTGGCTGCGGGGTGAGTCATTGCGTGCAGGCGGCCCCTGCCCCATGGCGGTGCCGACGCCACCGATGGCAGAAGATGCGGTACTCGCTGGCAGGCCGTTGTCGAGAACGGGTAGATCTCAGATTCTGGGTGCTCTATCTGAGAGGTGCTCTGAGGCTGGTGGTGCCACTGGGGCCTGACGTTCCTGGCTCGGCACGGCGCCGATTGTCAAGCGATGGACCTCAGATTTAGCGGCACATCCGTCGGAGTCGCCGCCTGGCGCCAGGGGATCCTGGCCGCGCCAACGCGCAGAGTTTGCACGCTCCAGATCTCAGGATTTGAGCCGGCTCCGATTGCGCATCGTGACGTCAACGGGGGGTCGTTCCAGACAATCGATTTGGGTCCTTCCACCCGATGTCCCGACGCAGAGGGGCTGGCTGGGTGCGGACTCGGCGTCCGGACTGAGGAGAACGGTATGGAACGGAACCGCCAGGTCAGCAGCTGATGCCTCAGCTCCCCGGGCTGCTGTAACGCCGGATCATCCGGTTGAAGAAGGTCAGTCCGGTGGTGAAGATGAGGAGCCCGCCGCACGGAGAGACCTCCGCGATCCAAGTCGGTAGCGGCAGTTGGTCGGTGCGGTCGAGCAGCACGGTGGCAGGTAGATAAGCGATGAATGCCATAGGGAAGACGAAGGTGAGGGACAGGAACCCCCACCGGTTGAACATCGTTAGCGGATATCCGCTAAACCGGGTGACTGTGTCGTCGGCGAGGATCCGCAGCGACGTGGTGGACGTCATCCTAAAGGACATCCCGGCGAGGAAGGTCTGCAGACCGGCCTCCACCAAGCCGCCGCCGATCAGCCCGGCGATCATGAACGCGACCTTTCCTGGCGTCCACGACACAGAGGAATGTCCGGCGAAGATCGCCAGCGCGCCGAGACCAAGAAGTGCGTCGCCGAGTGCCATGAGTGGCGCGTAGCGGGTCACGACCTGTAGGAAGATCCCCGCCGGTCGAAGTAGGTAACGGTCGACGTCGCCTTGCTGGATGGTCTGGTCAATCGCGAACAACGCGCCGCACGGCACAACGTAGAAGGCGTGGGCAGCCAGCCGCAAGGCGAAGAGGAAGGCGATGTCGTTCAGTCGCCATCCGTGGATGACGTTGAACTTCGACAGCAGCACGCCGATGAATAGGAGTTGGGTGCCTTGAAAGGCTATGCCGCCGACGACGGTCGAGATGAAGCTCACGCGGAAGGACATCGCCGCACGCCAACTGGCTCGCAGCAGGATTCGGCTCGCATGGAGGTCCTCGCGGATTGCCGACCATGCCACGGCTGGCTTAGCCACCGAGCACCACAACCTTGTTGACTGCCCGCCGCCAGACGAATTGCAGGAACATGGCGAGCATCAGCACCCAGGCGAGCTGCACAGACAGGGTGCCGATCAGGTCGGTTCCGCGCCGTATCCCGAACCAGATCGACAGCGGCGCGTAGATCTGCGCTTGGAATGGAAGCCAGCTGATGATGGGCTGCAGCCAGCTGGGCATGAACCAGAGAGGGATCAACGCACCGGACAGGAACGCTGACCCGAAGCGGTAGAGGATCATGGCGCCGCCGTTATCCAGGGTCCAGAAGGCGGTCATCGATACCAGCAGGTTGACAGTCATTATGTTCGCTACACCGAGTGCCATCGATACGATCCACGCCACCAGATCTAGCGGTGTGCGCGGCGGTTTCACTCCTCCGAGTGCCAACCCGATGATTAGTCCGGCGAGACCGATTGGAAGGCGGCCAACCATCGTTCCCGCGGCTTGGGCCAGGTTCTGGCTGATCAGAGAGCGAGGTCGCATCATGTCCACGCCGATCTGGCCGCGCATAATCCGCATCGGCAGTGACGAGAACTGCCACGGCATGACAACGGACTGGATGCACGCGGCCAGTACGGCGTAAGCGACCGCGGTGGAGCCGCCGACTCCCGCCACTGTGTCGTGGCCCTCGTAGAGAACACGCCAGACGACGATGGTCAGGGTGGCCTGGATGACCATACCGATCACGCCGAACATGAGGTCGGAACGATAGGTGAGAACGGACTGGTATCCGGCCCGGTACAGGCCACGAAGCCCGAGCATCCGCGATCCTAGGGTGTCGACGGTCACTAGGAACTCGTTCCCCGAGTAGTGGAAGCCGACCGCTCGGTATACAGCTGCCGGATCACGTCTTCCAGGTCCGGTTCGAGTAGAGAGAGATCGGTGATCGGGTAGCGCGACGTCAGGTCATGGACAACCTTCGGCGCGGGCGTTGTCGTGGGGGTGAAGCGCAGCGTGGCCTTGAACCTGTCCGCGGAGATCACCTCCGCAAACGGCGACGAGATCGAGGTTGCGTTGAAGTCTGCGCAGTGAACGACGATGTCGCGACTGCTCACGTACTGGGCCTTGAGCACCTCAACGGAGCCCTCGTAGAGAACCCTGCCGTGGTCGATGATGATCACCCGACGGCAGAGTCGCTCGACATCGTCCATGTCGTGGGTCGTCAGGATGACCGTGGTGCCACTCGTGGCGTTGGCCTCGGCTACGAAGTCACGGATATTGCCTTTGGCAACGACATCGAGGCCGACTGTCGGCTCGTCCAGGTACAGGATCGGTGGGGCGTACAGCATGGCGGCAACTAGGTCCCCGCGCATTCGTTGGCCGAGCGACAGCGATCGCACTGGCGTGTCGATGAATTCGTCCAACTCGAGGAGATCAGTGAATGTCCCCAGGCGGGTCCGATAGGTCGCGGGATCCATGGTGTAGAGGTCGCGAATGATCTCGAAGGAGTTGCGCAACGGGAGGTCGTACCAGAGTTGGGTTCGCTGCCCGAAGACCGCGCCGATCGTGCGCGCATTGCGGCGTCGGTCACGCCAGGGCACGTGACCGGCGACAGTGACGCTGCCCGACGTCGGCACCAGGATGCCGGTGAGCATCTTGAGGGTGGTGGATTTCCCCGCGCCGTTCGGGCCGAGGAATCCGATGAGCTCGCCTTCGTCGATGCGGAAGCTGATTCCGTCAACTGCTCTGGTAGTCGTCCGTGCCCGGGTAAACAGCGACCTTGTGCCAGCGAAACGCCCCGGACGGACATCGGGGCGAGAGAACTCCTTCGTTAGTTCTGATACCTCCACAATAGTCGGCATTTATGGTCTTGCCTCCCACTGGCATCTGACTTTGCGCACCTGTGGCGCGTCGGGTTCTTTCACGCGTACATCAACTTCCGCTGACGGCCGGCCCGCCAGATCGATCAGGAGCCCGAGATCCGCCGCGACACCGCAGCTCGCAAGGAATGGTCGGACGCGTCGGAAACCAATGGTGGCGCCGGATATCCCCCGTGGTGGTCACGGACCTCCCGCTCCATCATGGCCCGTACCCGCGCGGCAGCCTCGTCCGCTGATGGAGACTCCTGGTCACCCCAGACCCAGCCCTGCATCAATGGCCGAACGTCGAACTGCAGCGCCTCGAAGATCGCCCCGGCGTACGCATCGACCAGTTCGCCGCCGTTGGCGAACCGCGAGAAGAACTGCCCGTTCCGCACGATCTCGTTGACACAGAGGCGATCCATCGAGAGTCGGCGATCGTCACGCCGATAGGCGAGAGCACGCTCGAGGAACATGGTGCTCGAGAAGTCGGCAAGGAGGTAGACCCCTTGCGGGTTCACGCCGGTGTCCTTGAACTTGATGTCGAAGTTGAACAGACCCTGACCCATTAGCGCCGTCCAGTGTCTGACGTGGGTGGACACCCATCCGGCGGCGAGATGTGTCTCCTCGACTCGCCTTCCGCCAAGATGGTCTTCGGCGTGATCTCCTCCCGGGGCGACGAACATCGCGAGTCGACGAGACACGACCCCGTGGCTGCCGACGCGGGCCGACGGGGGAACGAGGCCGCCGCCGCGAGCGAGTACGTCCTCGATGCATTGGTCGGTGAACTCGTCCGACAAGTACTCGCTCGCGGGGTTCGTGAAGATTCGTTTGACGACCGACGTCTCCAAGATCCGGACACGGTGCTGCCAGCCGACCACGAGTTCTGGCCCGCTTCTGTCTTCGGCCACCTCCGCGACTGAGTCCCGCAACGTGTTCGCGACCCATTGACGCGCCGTGTTCTGATCGGACAGCCCGAGCTCGATCAACTGGTCATCGGCGAGCGGAACCGCGGACCGGAGCCGGCCGAGAATCCGCGCCGGAGTGCTCGACGGTGTCGTCGGTTTCGAAGGCGCAAGTTCCTGAGCCAACCGGTGGAGTGCAGAGTTGACGAGTACTTGGCGGATGAGCTGTCGGCTTGCATCGTCCAGATCGGCGGACGCCAGGTCGAGCTCTTCGAGACTGCGATACCTCTTGCCGGCGTCGGCTAGATAGGTCAGCTCCTCCGTGACGTCCGCATAGATCGAGCGGGCAGCCGCACTTAGTGATCCGGACAGCCGCAGCGCCGCCCGGACTGGACGATCCGAGTCACCTTCCAGCGCGCGCAGGAGATCAGTGGCGTAGTCGATGCATGTTGCCGGCTCGGGCGAGACGGCAACGGCGCCGCGCCGACCGACATCGAGATGCAGTGCGAAAGCATCGGCTGCGCGAAGGAGGTCGTCTCTAGATCTCGAGTCCCACCGCAGGTTGACCGATCCCGCGAGCGGACTGGGATTCCGCCAGTGGATTGCCCCTGTAGACACCGCGTCGGACCGCCGCCACGTTGCCCGGACCTCGTCATCCACCGCTCGTTCGAGGCAAAACGATCGCTTCCCGACCAGCGCGGCGAGGTGGGTGTTCGTCCCTGTCGCTGTTCCGATTGTCGCTTCGACCATCGGTGACGCCAGCAGCGCCGCGAAGCCGCTCAGCGACACGGCATCCGGCGTCGCACGCAGGATGGTGGACACTCGGTGTTCCGCCGCGAAGCGCCGCCCGAGCTCGGCGATGATGCTCCGATTCTGGGTGTCACCGGAGACGAGCGCACTTCCGATCAAGAAATGGTGCGTAGGGAACTTCTGCAGAAGGGTGCGAATCAAATACTCGTGCTGTCCGATATCGAGATCCCACGCTACTTCTTTGGGAATCGACGTGCGCCTTGTAACTGGATTGGAGGAAGTCGGATTGTAGATGATGACGGGCCGACCGTGGACGATGTCGGCAAAATGCCGAGTGGTCGTTTCGATCTCGCCGATCCGAGGCCTGATCCGTGCCGGACGTGGAGATGGAAGACCGATGTCAAGGATCTGTTCGCGGGCGCGGTCGAACGCGTTGATGGCGGTCGCAACGCCGCGTTTGAATACCGTTCCGTATCTGGCATACAACCATCCGCTGTCCCATGAGTACAGGGCTCGTGAGAAGCGCGGATCCACAGCGGAAGGAGGGAAGGCCGAGGGCACGATAACGAGGTCGTAGTGCTGCGCGGCAGTGGCTGAGAGCGCCCGTGGGGCGTAAATTGCAGAAAAGAGCCCTGTGTCCTCTACGAGTGTCTTGTAGGAGGGGTCTGAATACAGATCAGTCGGGGCGATTGACGCCGCGAAGGCACCCCAGGGAAGAGCTCTTAGGAAATCTCCAAGATACCAGCGGTCTGGATCGTGGATAACGGCGACCCGCGCAATCTGGTTGCGAAGACACTCGAATTCAAGCACACTTGGCGGGGCGGCGGTATGCATGGTCGTTACGATACCAATGACCGGCGCAGGTGTGCCAGCCCTGATTTTTCGAGGGTGCCATCGTTGGACAAAAAGGGCGACACTCGTTGGACAAAAAGGGGCGACGTTTGAAGATCAGTGCAAGCATCATGACGCATCCTCGCCGGCTCGAGCGAGCTGAGGGCCTGGCCGCGCAGCTGGCGACGCTGAGTCCAACCGTCGCCGTGGATCCGGCGCCGGATGGTGTGCCGTCGGCGCTGCGGGCGGCCGCGGTTGCGTGGGGCGCCGCGGGCGACGAGGGGTATCACCTTGTCGTTCAAGATGACGTGACCATCTGTGCAGACTTCGAGTCGCGGTTGCGCGCCCTGTCCGACAGTGACTGCGACGTCGTCAGCCTGTTCGCCGACTGGGGATCGAGCAACGGGCAGGCGGTGCGACTTGCGGCGATGCACGGCTACGGCGTTGCGCCGATCTTCCAGCCCTCCGTCCCACCCCAGGCCATGCTGATGCGAGCCGGCAGTGCGCAGACGTTCGCCCAGCACTGCGTCGAAGCAGTCGAACGTGGTGAGACGCGGGATTCGAAGTTGCTGTGGGAGTTCTGCCGATCTCGCGATCTCGCCGTCGGTATCTGCGTTCCGAATCTTGTGCAGCACGATCTGACTCATGAGCCGAGCTTGTGGCCTGGCAAGGTCGAGCGGGGTCCGATCCGCTCAGCTCTGTTCGCCGACGATCTCGAGCACTGGCCCCCTATGATGTCGGGCGCCGACACCTCCATCGACCTGCTGCCCTACATAGGCTGGCAGGCGGAGGCGAGGGTAACGACTCAGGCGCGCCTGGATGAGCCGACCGAGGAAACGGCTGCTCTCGACTGGCTTACGGCGCGTGGCTGGGAGGGGCGGGACCTGGTGAACGAGTTCGAGCGCATCTGGCGCGCAACCTGGCCCGTCGACCCAATCATCACCCGTCCGATCATGTACCAGGTGTTCCTCGCCTGGGCAGCCGTCACCGTACGGTTCTCGGCCGCGGCAGAGACTCCGAGAGCGGCACTGGCGACTGTCGCCCCGGGCGCTCTGCGCAACAGCATCGATCTCGACCGCGTGCCCGAGTTGATGGACGGCGCAGCGGTGTTCCTTGAGAGCGTCGTGTCGAGCGAGCTTCTGCGGAGCCGGCGTTGACATCCGCACCTCATTCCGTCCGTGGGCCGGAAGGCCGGCGCTTTGCCGAGGAGTCGGTCGCACGGCACATCGAGGACTCGGCGGCAACGGTGGCCACGCTGTCCGGACACGGTCGGACTCTGCTCGACTGGGCCGATCGTCTCGGGGCATGTTTCGCGAACAACGGACGTCTTCTGGTGGCGGGCAACGGCGGCTCTGCCGCCGAAGCTCAGCACCTGACCGCGGAACTGGTGGGCAGGTTCGACGGCGACCGGCCGCCGTTCTCCGCTATTCCGCTGCATGCGGACACCTCGGCCCTGACGGCGATCGGGAACGACTTCGGTTACGAGCAGACATTCGAGCGGCAGGTGCACGCGCACGCACGTAGCGGAGACGTGTTGATCCTGCTGACGACGAGCGGCAGGAGCGCGAACTTGATTCGGGCAGTGCGAGCGGCCTCGGTGCTCAAGGTACAGACACTGGCGATGACCGGAGCGGCTCCCAACTCGCTCGCGAGTGCCGTCGAGAGCGCTATCTGCGTCGCAGGTCCCCGACCCCAGGTCCAGGAGGGTCATCTCGTCCTGATCCACGCGTTGTGCAAGGCGCTCGAGCCAACTCTGAGGGAGATCGCACCGGCGGGTGAGGCATGATCCGTAGACCAATTCGGCTGACGGTGATTGGGGATACCTTTCTCGATGTCGATATCGTCGGCCTGACCCGCGACGTGGGTCCCTCCGCCCCTCCGGTGATCGATGTCAGTCGGCGGCTGAGCCGTGCGGGCGGAGCTGGTCTTGTTGCGTCGATGCTGCAGCTCGACGGCCACGAGGTCACTCTCCTGACGGCGGTCAACGACGATCAGAGCTCATCGTCGGTCGTCGCACATCTTGAGGGTGTGAACGTCGTCGCGGCCGAGCTCCCAGGTCGAACTCCGGTGAAGACCCGACTATTCGAAGGATCCGAGGTCATCGGCCGTTTCGACGAACATTGTGATCAGCCGGCCGTTCCGGTCTTCAGCAGGCCGGACCTGAGTTGCCTCGACGACGCGGACGCGATCGTGGTCTCCGACTATGCGCGTGGCGTCGCCGCATCACCCGTCATCAGGGCGCGCCTGGATCGACTTGCCGGTTCACGGCCAATTGTTTGGGACCCACATGCGCGTGGCGCTCGTCCGACCAGGAACGTCACCCTGGTCACTCCGAACGCGGACGAGGCTCGTCGACTGTCAGGGATCAGCGGGACCGACCTGAGCAGCTCGATCGATGCCGCCGACCGCCTACGTCGGGAGTGGGCTCCCGCCGCCGTAGCGGTCACTCTTGGCCACGATGGGGCAATCGTCTCCAGCAGCAACCGCCATTGCCTTTTCGTTCCGTCGCCTCGTCAGGTGATCGGAGACACGTGTGGCGCCGGCGATCGCCTGACGGCCTCCGTCGCGGCCCGGCTTGCGGCGGGCGCGGACCTGCCGGCAGCCGTTCTTGGCGCTGTTGACGACGCAGGCGAGTTCCTGGCCGGTGGCGGAGTCGCCTCGATGAGCGGTGAGCCGCCGGATCGACACACTTCGGCGTCGGACTGGAGACCGGCAGTCGAGCGGGTGCGGACAAAGGGCGGCACCGTCGTCGCTGCCGGTGGCTGCTTCGACCTCATCCACCCCGGGCATCTGCGGACACTCCGCTCCGCTCGACAGTTGGGAGACTGCCTGATCGTGCTGGTCAACTCAGATGCTTCGATCCGCAGATTGAAAGGCGCTGGTCGGCCAATCGTGCCGCAGGCCGATCGAGCGGAGGTGCTGCTTGCTCTCGAATATGTCGATGCCGTGGTCGTCTTCGACGAGTCCGAGCCCAGCCGGACGCTCCGAGATATCCGTCCGGATGTCTGGGTCAAGGGCGCGGACTACCTCGACAAGCAACTACCCGAGGAGTCCGTGCTCGATGAGTGGCACGGTCGTACAGTCACGGTCCCGCTGGTCCCGCATCGATCCACTTCAGCACTCGTCGCGAGACTCGAGAGCGCCTGACCTACGGTGGATATCGTCGGCATCTTTCCTCTGTACCTTCCCTGGCGTCGGGCGGGCGCAGAGGTCATGGCACACGCGTTGCTTCGCGGGCTCGCCAGCCGCGGCCATTCGATCCAGGTTCTAGTGGTTCCTGAGATCAGGAGCGACGCGTCCCTGCCGTTCGAAGAAGTCCCCCTCGACGGGATCCAGATCAAGGTTTGCACCATTGGAGAGCTTCCGGCGTTGCTTGACAGATCGCGATCGATCGACGTGATCATCGGTCAACTCGGAGCCAGCCCAATAGCCGCAGAGCTGGCCAGGTCCTACCGATCCAAGTACGTCGAGGTGGTGCACGCGGACGACCCCAGAACCTACCGGAACTTGATCTCCTGCCGGCCGGACCTGACCATATTCAATACACGATTGCTGCGCGACTTCTTCCTGGCTCATTGCGGTCGATCCGAGGTTCTTCACCCACCCGTCAGCCCGGAGATTCATCGAACACATAAAGGAAGTCACGTCACCCTGGTGAATCTTCGCGAAGACAAGGGGGTCGGAGTCTTCCGCTCGGTGGCCGAACAGCTCCCGGACATCCCGTTCCTGGGAGTGGTCGGCGGGTACGGCGTCCAGGAGCAGGACTTTCCCGAGAATGTCACCATTCAGCAGCACACGCAGGACATGCGGTCGGATGTGTGGTCACGCACCCGGATACTGATGATGCCTTCAAAGGCGGAGTCCTACGGCATGGTGGCACTTGAAGCAGCTGCGTCGGGGATTCCAGTCATAGCAAGCATGCTGGCCGGCATCCGGGAGGCGATGGGGCCGTCCGCTATCTACCTTCATCGGAAGGAGATCGATGCGTGGCGGAGCCATATCAAACGGCTGACAGAGGACTCTGAACACGAGCGCGAGCTCTCCAGGACATCGTCCGCCCGATCGGAACGTGTCTACCGCAAGCACCTCCTCGAGCTGGCGCAGGCGATGCACGCGATCGAGTCTCTCGCCTGAATCGGGCCGAATTGTTCGTTATCGCACGTTTCTTTATAAAGGGTTAGGTGCCTAGCGGACGTTTCGCCTGTTCGTTCCCACTGAAGGGAGCAGCTAATGCGGAGTTACGGCGACAACTGAATGCGAACGCTTGTTCTGTTCGACCGCGACGGCACTCTGGTGGAAGACGTGCCGTACAACGGCGACGCGGAGCGGGTGGTCCCGATGCCGACTGCGCGGGCCGCGCTGGACCAGTTGCGCGCAGCCGGGATCCTGGTTGGCGTCGCAACGAACCAGTCCGGTATCAGCCGCGGGCTGGTCACAGCCGCACAGGTTGACGCGGTGAATGCGCGGGTGGAGCTTCTGCTTGGTCCGTTCGACGTTTGGCAGGTGTGCCCGCATGCGCCTGAGGACGGTTGCCGCTGCCGCAAGCCGCGGCCTGGGATGGTGCTGGCGGCCTGTGCCGCGGTCGGGGTCGCCCCGCGCGGCTGCGTATTGGTCGGTGATCGGTCGACCGATGTCGAGGCGGCGACAGCCGCCGGCGGCACCGGCATCCTGGTCGCCGGACCGACGAGCGGGATCGGGGCCGCCGGATTGGTCTGTGCTGGTCTCTCCGAGGCAGCGGATCTCGTGCTCGGAGGATGCAGATGACCCATCTCGTCGTTGGTCAGAGATGTTCTGCTGGATGTCGACGCCGCCGGCCCCGGGTGGAACTGATGGATGGCTTCAACCTCGGGTCAGTGCAGGCGAGGGCCATCGGCGGGTCCGACGACTCGCCGCATCGAACGATGGTCAGAGCCGTGTCCCGACGCTGGAGCTGCCGATGGGGGTGATAGGCCCGCGAACGTCAGTCTGACGCACCTGATGGGGTTGCTCAACTGTTGCTCCGCTCGTCCAGACAGGCGGCACAAGAGGAGGTGGGGGGTGTTCGTCGACACCAGCCCACCCTCCTCTTAGCAGCCGAGCAACGGCCGCGTCCGTTGTGCCGACGGAGGCCCCCAATTCACGAAATCTGACAGGGGTCTGGGATCACTGCCGGAGTCAGCCGGAACGATCCGCCGGCGACGCACGCTGCGGACTGGCGGCCGACCGTGACAGGCGAAGTGATCACGGGTGATTGTCTGGTGCTGTGACGATGAGACCGCACGTCCAGCACACATACCGAGGTGAACCGGGTGCGTTGGCGTAGGGCGGCAGGGCGTCAGGACGATAGATCCGGTGTTCCTGATCCGGTGGGCTGAGTAGGTGATAGACGAAGCGGGGAGGTCGCCGTCCGCCGGGGAACAGCATGACCAGTGGTCGCCGCGGGCGATTTTCCGGGTCGAACAGGGCAGGCTGCTCGCTGGTTCCTGGAAGATCCTCTCCGGGCGGTGCAACCGGGGCGTCTGGTGCCTCAGGTACCGGTTCTTCTGCCGGCAGGAGGTGCGGGGGGAACTCCAGACCCGTCGGCGACAGCGTGATGTCTGTCAGCGGCGCTGTGACTCTGGATCGGCCGCGGGGCTCGAGCGACCCGGACCCGTCCTGGGACGTGTACAGCGGATCTTGGACAAGGCTGACATGTTCGGTTGGAAGGTCGATCGTCCAGCCACGGAGGCCCTCGGCGAGGACCACTCCTGGAACGTCGGTCGTCGGGTGCCAGAGCCACACGTCGACGATGCCGGCTGCCGCGTAGTCCTGGTGCCGGCGGCGCCAGGCCTCGTCGGTCAGCCGCTGCTGCTGCACCTCGATCGCCACGGTCTCGCCCGTGGCAAGCCGGACCTGGACGTCACTGCGCCGGCGCCGCTGTGGTGTCCAGCGCTCGACCGCCACGTCTTGTACCTCTGGACGTGCCGTTGCCCAGGCCGCGATGAGCAGCTTGGTGTTGTAGTGCCACATCGTCTCGGGGCCATGACCGCCTGACGGTCCATGACCCCGCTTGTGCGCGAAGTGCGGCCGCACAAGACCACCGATCTTGCCCCGGAAGATGACCGGGACCTCGGCTGGCTCGGCCAGGTCCCAGCCGTGGTAGCACAACAGGCACACGACCTCGATTCGCCCGGTTGAACGCAACTCCTGCCAGTACTCGATCGACTCGTCGTCGACCCGCACTTCCTTGCCAGTGCGTGGATCGAGACCGGGCACCGCCAACTGTTTCGACACTCTCGTTTCCCTTCGGCGCGAGCGTGCGCACGCCGGCAGGCTGGGAGAGCGTCTCAGCTCGTCGCTGCCGCCGCCATGCGCGCATGGGTGAACGGCCCCGACGAGAAGATCGCGAAGGCTAGGAAGAAGTCGTTGAGTGAGAGAGAGCCGCGGAGAAATTTGTGTGTGTGCAGTGTCGGCGCAGAAGGCCAGAGAGTCAGGAAATTACGCGGCAGGCATTTTGAAATGTGAAAAAGTGTCATTATGTGATGGTCGGGGACCAGCAACTAGCGTACCTGCCTCCTATCTCCGTCCGCAGCTCGAACCTGCCGGACAAGTGGCCGGCGGCGCGGTCCCGAGGCTGATGTTTGAGAGCCCGCGCGTCATTCCCGTCCGGCCTCTACGACCACACCTACATTCGTCTGATGGCTGTGATGAACATGATGAGTGCGGTCGAGACGAACTATCCCGACGTCCGGCATGTTGAAGTACTTCCGAAGTTGCGGGCTTCGGACAGCAAAGTGGTGACGCCCGGGTTCGCCGTTGAGATCCACGGACCTCGAGTGCCGGCGATGCGGGTGTTCTTCCAGGATCTCGAACCGGCCCTGGCATTCGGCCGGGCTGCCCGGATGGCTTGCGGCGACGTCAACGGTTACGGCGTGCTGAAGGCGCTCCGGGTGACGGAATGGAACGAGACGACCAGGTCCGACGCCACGACGCTCTACACGACCGGCGGCAACCTCGACCGACGTCCCGACGAGCACGCGGCGCTCAGGCGCTGGCTGGACGGCGTCAGCGTGGAGTCATCACACTTCCGTCCACCCACGGTATAGCGAGCAGGTTGGCCAGCCGGCGCCTGCTCGCAGGCGGCGAGATGGTCCTGGCGCGGAATGCGGCAGGATGGCTTCATGACCAACCGCCCGCACGTGATCTTGTCCGTTGCGGCCTCGGTCGACGGCTACATCGACGACAACAACCCTGAACGTCTGTATCTGTCGAACGAGGCGGACTTCGACAGGGTCGACGAGGTCCGGGCGGGCGTCGACGCGGTCCTAATCGGCGCGAACACCGTCCGGCGGGACAACCCGAAGCTCCGCATTCGCTCGCAAGAGCGGCGCGACCGCCGGCTGGCGGCCGGCCTGCCTGAGCTGCCGCTCAAGGTAACCATCAGTAGTAAGGGCGATCTGGATCCTGACTCGAACTTCTTCGTCGCCGAGGACGTCGAGAAGCTCGTGTACGTGCCAACCTCGGCACAGCCGACCGCGAACGATCGACTGGGGGGAGTAGCGACGGTCGTCGCTGCCGGCGATCCGCTCGACCTGAACGCCGTGCTGGCCGACCTGGCAGCCCGCCAGGTACAGCGCCTGATGGTTGAGGGCGGAGGGCACATCCACACCCAGTTCCTCACGGCCGAGCTCGTCGACGAGATCCACCTGGCCGTCGCGCCCTTCTTCGTCGGCGACTCCATGGCTCCGCGGCTTGTCGTCGACGGACAGTTTCCTCAGGACTTCCGCCATCGGATGCACCTGGCCGACGTACGCCAGATCGGAGACATCGCCCTCCTGCGGTATCTCCTCACCGAGGCAACCGATGCCTGACACACCTGACACCACTGACCGTGCAGACCCTGCTGCGACGGATCGAGCCTGGCTCGAGGCCGCGATCGAACTGTCGAGGCAGTGCCCGCCGTCCACGACGGCGTTCTCGGTGGGGGCAATCATCGTGTCGGCCGCGGGCGATGTCATCGCGACCGGCTACTCACGCGAAGGCGATCCCCATGATCACGCCGAGGAGACCGCCTTGGCCAAGGCCGAGCGAGACCCGCGCCTGGCGTCGAGCACGATCTACAGCAGCCTGGAGCCGTGCAGCAAGCGATCGTCGCACCCGCGGACCTGCACTCAACTCATCCTCGCTGCCCGTATCCCGCGGGTGGTGTTCGCCTGGCGCGAGCCGAGCATCTTCGTCGACTGTGAAGGTGCCGAGCTGCTGCGCGCGGCCGGCTGCGAAGTCCTGGAGATACCCGAAGTCGCCCCCGCGGTTCGGGCGATCAACGCCCACCTGCTGCAAGAACCGGGCGCTTACTGATCGAGGACCTTGAGGTGGTCGGCGAACAGTGCCGTGAGGCTCTCGAGCACCGCGCGCCCTTTGGCGGCCGTGGCCAGGGACGGGCTTCCGATGATGCCGGTGTCGGTGTAGCCGCGAAGTCCTGTCACCAGCAGTTCTGGGCGATGACGGGCTTCGTGGTCCGCGGTCCGGTAGGAGTCGCGTACGAGGTCGGGGTAGGCGTGGAGCATGATGGACGTTTCGATTTCGCCGCCGTGCATGTCGCCGCTCCAGGTGCTCTCCAGGCCGGCGCTGGTTCTGGCGGCGATCCAGTCGTTGGCCTGCGGGTACAGAACGACTCGTGGGCCGGACACGTTGGCTTCTTGGGTCACGTTCGTGAGGACGTGGTTTCCGCCGTGGCCGTTGACGATCACGAGACGATCGACGCCGGAGCGAGCCAGCGAGGTGCGGATGTCGTTAATCATCGTCATCACGGTCGACGCGCTGATGCTGACAGTTCCGGCGAAGCCCTCATGCTCGTGGGAGCACGAGATCGTGACCGGAGGGAGGAGACGCAGATCGTAGGTCTCAGCGATGCCCTGTGCGATCAGGCAGGCGACGACTGTGTCCGTGATCAATGGCAAGTGGTCGCCGTGCTGCTCGAAGCTGCCGACAGGTAGCACCGCGATCGCCGCCTTCCTGGCGTCCTCGTCGGTCGAGGTGGCTGTGGTCAGCAGGTGCACGAACATCTCCCTCAGTCTTGCGCACGGCAGCCAGTCTTGCGCACGGCAGCGCTTATCGCAGGGCGGCCAGTTGTCGCTGGAACTGCTTGGCTTGGTCTGCGGCGCCGATCGAGGTCAGCAGGCCGGGGACGCGGGCAAGCTGGCCGGCGATACGCCGGGACTGGGTGCTGGCAGCGATGGACAACGATTGCTGAGCAACCGCAACGGCATTGTCGGGCTCCTCGCTGACAGCGTATGCGACGGCCAGACGGGACAGGCAAAGACCGAGGTCGCGGCGGAACTCTGGCTGCCACACGGTGAGTCCTTGGTGCAGGGTGGTGATCGCGTCGGCGGGCCGCTCGAGCTCGACCCAGCAGTTGGCTGCTTCCATTTCGATGTAGCTCGGTGTGCAGTAGCGGGCGATGTCGTTCTCATCCTCCGGTGGCTGGTTCGCGAGCTCGTAGGCCTGCTGCAGTGCCCGCGCGCAGCCGGTAGCGTCCCCGCTGATCGCGTAGGCCTGCGCCTCCTGCCGGTACGCCACCGCACGGACCTGCGGCGAGAGCGCTGAGCCGTTGAGAAGAGCCTGCTTGGCGAAGCCGAGCGCGAGCTTCGGCTTGTTGGCGTCGCTGGCGATGCTGCTCTTGCGCATCTGGATGTAGGAGGTCAGATGCGAGTCTTCGGCCTCCTGCGCGTAGTCGAGGGCAGCGTTCGACCAGCGCATTGCCTCGCGCAGGTTGCCGGCGTCCTGGTTGACCCAGCCGGCAAATTCGGCGAAGCGAGCCGCGACGTACAGAAGGTCCGTGTGGCCTTGCCCGCGGCTTTTCCCGACCAGGTCCTCAATGAATTCGACCTGATGCGGAACCACTGGAACCAGGGAACGCGACCCGGCCAGATTGTCGGTGGCGGCGTACTGCTGCAGCGTGAGCAGGAGCGAGTCAGCCACGCTCGGCCCGGCCGCCACCAGCTGAGCTGGAATGCGCAGGTCCACAGGAAGTTGCGCCGGACCATCTGCCAGTGGTCGCTCTGACGTCTCACCGGAAGCGGGGGGAGAAATATCGCCGGGATTCCCACTGGGATTCACACTGGGCATCTCGAACCAGAGCACGTCGGGCGGGATCCGCAGGACGCGCGCGTAGTGCTCGAGCTTGTCCAACTCCCGGACACGGTTGCGGCCGGACTCGAGACGGCTCAGCTGGCTCTGAGTGACACCGATCCAGTTGCTGACCACGGCCTGAGGCAGCGGCCGATGTCCGTGTGCCGGATGTGCCCGGTACGCGTAGAGCAACGCGCCCATGTCTCTGCGCGCGGCCGCCTCGTGGATCTGCGGCGACTGCCAGAAGTCGGCAGGCATCACAGGTGCCCCAGGCGCAGTTGCGCGACGGCTGCGCAGGCACGGCCGGCACAGAGAAGCCGGGTTGTTGCGTGCCAGCACCGCGCCGCAACTCGCGCAGCTACGTTGGGCCATTTTGGCGGCCATCCAGTCTCTCCAGCTCCCCGAAACCGCGGTACCTCAAGTGCAGCGTATCCGAATCATCACGAAGAGTATGCGCGTCGCGCATAAAAGTCATGCGGCAAGAGGGCAAATACCGCGTACGGATCTCCCTACGGTGATAGCTCATCAACCGATTCGGGCAGCAAACGAAACGAGGTGGCACGCAGTGATCCCCAGCATGTGGGCGCTCGTCATCGCCACTGTGGTGATCTTCGTTGTCATGGTTTGCAATATCGCGAAGGACGTGCGCGGCCGATGACCACCATTCTGGAAATGCAGCAACCCGCCAAGTGCCGGGTCCGTGTCTGGTTCGGTGAGCATGTCATCGCGGACTACACCTCGGACCCCGAAGAGGCCTCTGATTACTACGCCGCTATGACTCGGCGGTTCGCCGGCCTTCGAGTGACGATCGAGCCGGTTGGAGAGTTGGTCGACGCGGTGGCGGATGACGATGCCTCCGACTCGTGAACGGCCAGCTTCGGCGCGGCTGGTGGTCAAGGCTCTGGGAGCGCCTCGTTGCCAGCTTTCGACGGTGGATGGACGAGGACCGGTGACCGACTTCACCCGGCCGCTGCTACTCGGCTACGCCCGGCGGGACCTGTACCTGTCGAGCCGGCACGTCCAGCGGGTCAAGCAGGAGTTCGCCGACCTTGCCAAGTTGGAGGGCCACACCATGGGCACGGTGTACGTCGAGGACCCGGACACGTCCCCGGCCGCGTTCGATGCCCTGGTGGAGTCCGTGAACCGTTACGAGATCACCACCGTCCTGTTGCCGGAGTGGCGGCACCTTGCGCTGGTCGGCGACCCGATGGTGGTGAAGCAGAGGTTCGAGCGAGCCACGGGGGCCCGCTTCCTGCTCTCCGACGCCACATGAGCTGGCGGGACCGATGGTGAGGCGTCCTCACCGCCTCAGGTGCAGCGGATCACCTGCACCGTTCCAGGCCACATCACCGGCCCCGTCTCCAATGGTCTGTGACCGAGCCTTCCCCTCCCCTGTGGAGGGCTCGGCCACAGATCCCACCGTCCGGCTGGCGCGGGACGCGAAAGCGAGTCCGTCCTGCGCCAGCCGTCCCATCGCGCCTGGTACGTGACCGTTCATTGCGAGAGATTGCGAATCAATGGGCGACCGCCATGATGCCGCGACGGACAGGGAACCGTGATCGGAGTGATCCACGAGCATCCTCGGGCGGCACAGATCGCCTCGCGAAAACCCCCGGGCACGACGGAGCCGAGGACCAGCCACCGCATCGAACGAATCCTTCCCCGGATCGGCTCCCGCCGGTCCCGAACATCCGAACCGGCGTGGAGACCCTGTGACCCTTGGCCTGCAGACCCAACCTCGAACCAGGCTGAGGGTACGGCGGGCGAGACCGCTGTCGGGCACAGTCCGGGGCGAGGGGTCGGAGAATGCTGTGTCGCTGCTGCTCGCCGCGGCCGCGGTGCGGCGTCGGTTGCTCGGCGCCGAGATCACCGGAGACGAACGATGACCGCACGTGTCCTGGATCAGGTCATCGCGACGACCGACTTCCACTCCAGCCTGGACCAGGCGCGGAGCCTGCTGAGCCACCTCCATGCCCACCGTGCCCGCTCGCTCGTGCTCGACTGTGGCGACTTCTTCGAAGGCAACCCCTACTACCTTCTGGGTGCCGGCGCGGTCGAGCGGCAGCTGCTGCTGTCGGCCTATGACGTGATTGCCCCCGGCAACCACGGCTGGACTCAATACTTCGAACCGAACCTATGGGCCCTCGCCGTGTGCACCAACGTGGTCGATGCCGCCAGCGGCCACTTCCTGTTCCATCAGATCCGCACTGTCCAGATGGGGAACCGCGCCGTTGGCATCACCGCGGTACTCAGCCAGCAGGACTTTGCTGCGATTCCCTGGGCCGAACGTGCTGAGCACCGCGTCATCGCTCCGGCCGAAGCGCTCCGGCGGCTTCGCGCACGCCATCCCCGCATCGGCGACTGGATCGTGCTGTCGCACGCCGGCTTTGCCGACGACCTGCAGTTGGCTGCCGACTGCCCCTTCCTGACGGTCATCTTCGCCGGGCACGGCGACAGTGACCCGTATGGGCCGGCCCAGGTCGGAACCACCGTGATCGTGAAAGGCGCCGAACGTGGCCGGGGATATGCGTGCGCCGAGCCAACACTGAACGGCTGGACCGCTCGGGTGCACACGACCCAGACCGCGGCACCCGCACCACACGGCTTCGCGCCGATCGTCGACCAGATCGCCGAGCTCCGTACCAAGCTGATTGGCCCACGAGCGATGCCGTCGTGCCTCGACGCCAGGATCGAGACGTCGAACGTGCCGAACTCGCCCAGGCCGCTGCCGTATGGCCGCACACCCGGGCCGGCGCGCCGACAGTGATCCATCAACGAACCAGCCTGCGCCGCCGAACTGCGCGACGTTCTGCATCTGAACAGACTCGTCTACGCCCGCCTCGTTTCGCGTGGCTCGACGCCGGCCGAGAGCATGCCTGGGGCCAGGTCCACGTCGACGATCCATGTTGCCTCGCAGGTCAACGAGGCGGCCGACAGCCGTCGCGTGCTGGCTGTTCACTGCCGAGCGCCAGCCCCTGGAACGGGCGGCCTGAATTGCGTCTGGCCTGAATTGAGGGCGGCTGTTATCGTTCGAGTGTGGACATCCGAATTGAGCTCGACAACTTCCTCGGCGAAAGGCGCCTGCTCGTCGACGCCATCACTCGAGAATTCCGCGCCGGCACCCCAGCCAAGGCGGTCGCACGGGCTGTCGCGCCCGCGTTCAGCCGCGACCAGGTGACCCAGTACCTCGCTGCAGTCGCGCTGCAGGACTCCGCGCGCAAGGCGCTCCGAGAGGCCGGAATCACGTGGGCTGACGTGTCCGTCACGGGGATCGACGCACCCCGGGAAGCTCGCCTGAGAATCGCTGCCAACCCGACCGAGAACCCTGACTTCACAAGCCTGCCCGCCCAAATCCGTGCCGCCCTGCGCGACTTCCACATTGGTCTCGACCTACCTCAAGGTGAACACG
The DNA here is from genome assembly GCF_042730855.1 of Kribbella sp. NPDC059898. NCBI lineage: Bacteria > Bacillati > Actinomycetota > Actinomycetes > Propionibacteriales > Kribbellaceae > Kribbella > Kribbella sp. NPDC059898. The sequence continues at coordinate 2,507 of NZ_JBHWKR010000024.1, read as the reverse complement.
ACGACATCACCGACGAACTCGTCGACGACCTGCTCCTCAACGACGAACCCGCTCGACTGGTCAAGCTCAAGCCTCGTTCCTGACACCTCCCGGCCCCCCGCAACGTCGTGTGCGGCCGCCAGGCGGGAGCTGGCGAGAGCTCTCGCACAGGATGTGATCGACGATCAGAATCACTCGTCGAGTCGGGTGCTGTCAGGCTGACAGATCGTCATCATCCGTCATAGCATGTTTGTGAGTGATGATGGCTATTGATGATTGGTGGACGTGTGATGCCCGGAGAGATCGCGTTGGTCGTGAACGTCAGCACGCGGTGGCCTGAGGTGCGTCGAGGTGACGCAACAGTTGAAGAGGTCGTCCTGGGGGACTGGAACCTTGGCGCCCGCAACATCGACCCAGCCAGTGTCTCGGTCATCATTGCCAGCTACCGCAAACGAGTCGTCGCCATGTTCGAGGTCGCAGATCCAAACGAGGTCGACGGGTACCCCGAACCCCGAATTCGGTTCGCGCCCGGGCGGCGGCACCGACAGTTCGAGGGATCGCCGTCGCCCTACCTGTGGCAACGGGGAGAGCTGTTTCCCGTGGTTGCCATGGGCATCGACGAGATCCCCGACGAACTCAGGCCCCGCTCGACCGACCAGCGCGTCGACCTGGCCGGATTCTCACTGATCGTCCACGAGGACGGAAACGCGACGGTTCTCGCTCCCGTAGAGGCCACCGTCAGCGTCCGGACATGCCTTCGTGACGCTCTCAAGACGTCCACCACGGCGAATCTCGACCTGTCGAAACTGCTCCAGGACGTCGGCGGCTACAAACTGGTTGTCATGGACTAGGAGCCTGGTGCCCGCCTCAAGTCCGCGCGGTGCTGCAGGATGCGATGTCCGGCCGTTCAGTTGCGATCTCAGCTGAGCGATGTCGGGGTGCGTGCCAGTTCCGAGACTGTCGACCCGACCTGCGCCGACCGTGGAAACGGGTTCTCGTTCACCCACTCACGGAGTTGGTCGACCTTCGGCCTCGGCTTCCAGTCGCTTTGCCCGCACGTACATCTCCAGATGATGCGGGTCGACCCAGTACCGGCCAGCGGCGTCGCGGATTGCGGGCAGCAGGCCATCTCGGGCAAGACCGTAGATCCGTGAGCGGCTCTTCCCTAGCCGTTCAGCCACCGCGCCCGTCGACAGCCGTCCCTCCCACGGCGGCCAGTTCGATGGCGGCATCGTTTCAGCCAACCGCTGAACATCCGCGCGGAACACCGGCCGCCGTGATCCTGACCAAGCGTCGAGCTTGCCCGCGGTGATGAGCTCACGGACTTGGCGGACCGATCTCCCCAAGATCTCGGCGGCCTCCGCAAGTGGGATCCGTTCGCCGCGGTTGCGAAGCTCTTCCACGTCTCCCCGGCGTAGCTGATCGAAGGTGTGAGACTTGCCATAGGTGGGGAGGCGGCGCTTGGCCATCAGCCGGTAAACAGTTGCGCGGTCGGTGCCGAGAATCTCCGCGGCCGTCTGCGCTGAGATCCGTTCGTCCCTTTGATCATCGCGAGCCGGCGAACGTCCAGGGGTATCGCAACCAGGCACTCAAGCAACCTTCCGCAACATGCCGCGAGTGAACTCTGGCCTGGCCGAGGTCGACGTGGCGTAGCTCGCGAGGCCGCTACGGAGCCACACAGCGTCCGACGATGCCGATCGGCGAGGCATACCGGGCCGTGCCAGCAGTGCCGGACGGCCAAGTGCTGACGAACGTCGTGGCCAGAGCCTCTCCGCGGAATGCACGAGACCCCAGCGAGAGTCGTTCTCGATGCCAGCCCGAAGTCTGGGGGTCATGGGCCCGATGGTGCCATGCATCGGCGACAGTTCGTCGCAGCCCGGACCCGCGTACGCCCTCCGGCCTGGACGATCGGTGCGGACTGCATCGGGGGCCGATCACTGAAGTTGATGGGCGCGACAGTGAGGAGGCCGGAGGACGCCGGATGTCCGTCCCTGCCGTCGGCAACGCCGTGACCCGCGTTGCGGCGCCGTCGGAGCTGCGAGGCGTCCCGGCTGGAGACCACCAGGGACAGACGAAGGCTGCATGCTTGTGGTCATGAACAGCGACGATGAACAAGATCTGGCGGCCGTCGAAGCGCTCCGTGCCCGTGGACCAGCGTGGATCTCCGCAGAGGAAGCCGACGTGCGGATGGACCACATCGAGACCGCCGTGCAGAAGACGAGTGCCGAGGATGCCGAGGATTTGGCCGCGGCGGCAGAGTGGGACGCGCTGAAGGCCTCCGGCCAATCTGTCACCGTGACTCACGAGGAGGCGCGTCGCCGGCTCGGACTCAGTTGAGCTGAGCCGTCCTGTGTCCGGAGGTACTGGTGCTAGGACAGAGCTATAGGACAGCTACACGCATGCTAGGCATCTGACATGCAGATGCTAGGGGAGCGATAGCGGTGCGGCCACTGTTCTGATCAGTTGTCGAGATGCAGCGAAGATGAGCCAATGCTGCTGGATAGCTGAGCTAGCTGTGCCGTTCGGCC